>DAIDJM010000054.1 GCA_027451405.1 Acetobacteraceae bacterium
GATCGAATGCTGCTTCTCGAAGCTGAAACAGTTTCGGCGCGTGGCGACGCGATACGAGAAGACCGCCCGGAACTACGGCGCCGTCGTCACCATTGCTGCGACCGTGCTATGGCTCCGATAAATGTCCACAGGACCTAGAGCAACGTCACCCAGACCGGAATCGGTCTGGGTGATAACGTTGCTCGCCAAATCAAAGAAGCTAGAGCGGGTTCACTCTGACCACGGTCAGAGTGAACCCGCTCTAGCCGGCCGCCCGCGGTTCCTGCTTGCCGCCGCTTCCTTCGACCTCGTTGCGGATCGATTCGAGGCCTTTGCGGATGCCCTCCCGCACCTCCTCGGGCGAGGGCGCATGTTCGCCGCCCGGCTTCTTGTGCATCGAGATGTGCACCGTGACGCTCGCCCGGTTCCCGTCTTCGCCGACGGTCATCCAGCCCGAATAATCGTGCTCGTCCGAGCCCCATTCGAGCCGGTTCCGGTGCCGGTCGGCGCGCAGGAAACCATCCGCCTTGTAGTCGTGCCCATGCGCCTTGCCCTCCACATGCACGCGATCCTTCCCTTGGCTCGCGGCCTGTTTCGTGGTCGGCAGATATTTCGGCATGTTCCCGACTTCCGCCACGAAGTCGAAAACCTTCTTGGCCGGCGCGTCGACGCCGATGGTTTCCTCATATTCGCCTTGCGGGTCCGCCATGATCCTCTCCGACTGGCTTCGATCCGCCCTCAACCCGCAAACCCCGCCCCCGTTCCGCTCACCCCATCTCCGCCTCGATCGCCTCGATCTCGGCATCGGAAAACCCGAAATGATGCGCGATCTCATGCACCAGCACGCTCGCCACGAGCCGCTCCAGATCCTCTCCGGTTTCCACCCACTCGATGAGAATCGGCTCCCGGTAGAGATGCACGGTCTCGGGATGCGGGATCACGTCGCTGACACTGCGCTCGGTCAGCGGCACGCCGCGATAAAGCCCGGTCAATTCCCAGGGATGCTCGATGCCGAGCTCGCGCAGCGTCGCCTCGTCCGGCAGGTTTTCCACCAGGATCGCAACACCTTGCACATGCCGCGCGAGCCGCGCCGGGATCGAAGCCAGCGCGCGCTCGGCCAGCGCATGGATATCGTCCTCGCTCGGCGGCGCTCTATAATCGCTCACGGCAACCCATCCCCTGTCCAGGAGCCGCCACCATGGTGCAACGCCTGAGCGATGCCCAGCGCCGATCGCTCTCCGAAACCCTGCCCCAATGGTCGCTCGCCGAGGAGCGCGACGCGATCCGCCGCGTCTTCCGCTTCGCGGACTTCTCCGCCGCCTGGGCCTTCATGACCCGCGTCGCCCTGCTCGCCGAAAAACACGATCACCACCCGGAATGGTCCAACGTCTACAACCGGGTCGAGATCCTGCTCTCGACCCACGACGCCGGCGGCCTCTCCGAGCGCGATGTGCAACTCGCGAAAGCCATCGATCACGTGCTTTGAGGATCGGCTTTCACTGACGGAAAAGCAGCGAAAGCCCGCCCTCGCCGTATCGGATCGCTGCCGCAACAACCGCGTCCCGATGCGGGACAGTTTTTGGTTCTTTTCCTCTAAAAAGAACCTCTTCCCCTTTCCCTAAACGGCAGTCTACTCTCGTCCCCGCGAGGGAGAAAAAACGCCCATGAAAACACGATCCGCGCTGGCCGGCGCCGCGATGCTGGCCGCAGCACCCGCTTATGCATCCACCTGCACGGACCTCAACAACCTGCAATTGAAACTCGGCGGCGCCAGCGTCGTTGCGATTGCCGCGACGGACGTTGCCGCCAGCCCGCCGCTCCCGGCCTTCTGCGCCGTCAATCTCGACGTCAGCAGCAACGCCAACCCGGCACAATCCCAGATCGGCATCACGGTCTGGTTGCCGGAAAGCAACTGGAACGGCCGTTTCCTCGGCACCGGCAATGGCGGCTTCGCCGGCACGATCTCCACGGGCGAGCTCGAGATCGGCCTGATCGAGGGCTTCGCCACCGCCAACACCGATCTGGGCACCGGCCTGATCTTCGGCTGCAACAGCCTCAATTGCGGCAACGATACGGGCCAGGGCAAATCGCTCTATGCCGACAACGCCGCCATCCGCGATTTCGGCTACCAGGCGACGCATCTGATGACGCTCGCCGGCAAGCAGATCACCAAGGCCTTCTACGCCAAGCGGCCCGCCCACAGCTATTTCGAGGGCTGCTCCACCGGCGGCCAACAGGCGCTGATGGAAAGCCAGCGCTTCCCCGACGATTACGACGGCATCCTCGCCGGCGCCCCCGCCCATAACCGAACCCACCTGCACATGGCCGGCCCCGCCGTCTATGAGTCGACACACGTGGCGGGCGCCTACCTCACAAACGCCGCGCTGGCGCTCGTGCACGCGAAAGTCCTGCAGCAATGCGCCGGAACCGATGGCGGCCTCGCGACCGACGCGTTCCTGACCCAGCCCAATCTTTGCCACACCCAGGCGACCGAGCTGCTATGCACCGGCGCCGCCGGCGAAGTGCCCTGCACCGATCCGAACGCGACCAGCTGCTCCTGCCTCACCCCGAAACAGGCCAGGGCGATGGACCGCGACTGGCGTGGCGCCGTCGATGACGAAGGCCGCACACTCTACCCCGGCGCCGAGCGCGGCACGGAGGACGGCAGTCTCGGCCTCGGCTTCCAGCAAGCCCTGACCGAACCCGCCTTCGACAGTCTGATGTTCTGGGCGCTCGGCCCGAGCTGGACCTGGCAGGACATGTTCTCGACGACCACCAAATTCGCGCCCGAGAGCAGCCAGGAAATCAGCCGGATCGACAACACCCGCGTCGGCACCAGCACTTTCGCGCAGGTGCTGAACGCGAACAGCATCGATCTCTCGGCCTTCGCCGACCGCGGCGGCAAGCTGCTGATGTATCACGGCTACGCCGATCCGCTAATCCCGAGCGCCACGTCGCCCGATTATTACAACGCTGTCGCGGCCGGCGATCCGCAGGTCGGCAACTATTTCCGCCTGTTCATGGCACCGGGAACCTGGCACTGCGCCGGCGGCCCCGGCCCCAACGTGTTCGGCGGCGTCGGGCAACTCTCCCCGCAGCCGCTCAACCCCGCCGACGATGCGCTCGGCGCTTTGATTGCGTGGCGGGAATATGGCATCGCGCCGACGCGGATCACCGCCACCAAATACGTCAACGACGATCCCACCCAAGGCATCGGCTTCCAGCGCCCGCTCTGCCTCTACCCGGGTCACAGCGCCTATGTCGGCGGCGACCCCAACCAGGCGAGCAGTTTCACCTGCAAGCCGGGCGCGCCGGTGACGAACCAGCCGTTCTCGCCGATTTACGGGCCGTAACAAAGAAGCAGGGGAGGCTCTGCCTCCCCTGCACCCCTCCGCTGGGGCCATAGGGCCCCAGACCCCATTACTTTGGCAGAGTGCTCAGTAACGGGGTCTGGGGCCTTTCGGCCCCAGCGGGCTCGCCATCGCGTGCGCCATCGGTTCAAGCACCGATGGCGAGGGGGCAAAGCCCCTGCCCGCCCGAGGCCATCATCATGGGTCCTCATCCGGACCTCCCCCACCCCCGCAAAGGTGCTGATGGCCCCATAAACACTTCTGCATGTTTTCCGGGCACCGACCCGCCTAATTCTCTCCCCAGACAGAAGGAGAGAAACAGCGATGCCACCCGCCCTCAAGACCGAAACCGGCGAGACCCTGCCTCCCGACCTCGCGATGCTCGTGCTCGAAGCCCATTTCTGCTACGGCAGCGCCCCGGGCCGCGCGCACCGTTCCGCCTCCGAGATCGCCGGCCGCCGCACCGCTCAAGCGGACTGACGGCGCGCCGAAGCCCAGCCGTTCACGACGCCTGGAGCGTCGTCTTCGCCGCCAGCAGCCGAGCCCGCTCCTCCGCCGAGGGTTCCGGCACCCGCAGATCGAGCTTCTCCAGCGCCTCGATCATCGCCTCCACCACGATCAGATGCGCGAACCATTTATGGTCCGCCGGCACCACGAACCAAGGCGCGTGCTTCGCCGCGGTCCCGCCGATCGCCGCCTCATAAGCGCTCTGATACGCATCCCAATGCGCCCGCTCGGCGATGTCCGTGCTCGAAAACTTCCAATTCTTCTCCGGCTCGTCGATCCGCGCGAGAAACCGCCGCCGTTGTTCTTCCTTCGACAGATGGAGGAAAAATTTGAGCTGAACGATCCCCTGCCGCGCCAGGTATTTCTCGAACGACGCGATATCCTTCAGCCGGTGCTTCCAGAATTTCTCGCCCCGGCACGCCTCCGGCAGCCGCTGCCGGTCGATCAGCTCGGGATGCACGCGGCAGACCAGCACTTCCTCGTAATGGCTCCGGTTGAAAATGCCGATATGCCCGCGCTCCGGCATCGCCTTGTGCACGCGCCACAAATAATCGTGCGCCAGATCCTCGGGCCCCGGCTGCTTGAACGAGACGACATGCACGCCCTGCGGATTGACGCCCGTCATCACGTGCCGGATCGTCCCGTCCTTGCCCGCCGCATCCATCGCCTGAAACGAGACCAGCAGCGCCCATTGATCCTGCGCGTAGAGCCGTTCCTGCAGGCCGGAAAGCCGCTCGACCCCCGAGGCCAGCAGCTGCTTCGCCTCCTCCGCCGTCACCCGATGATGCGCGCTGTCGTCGGTGCGATACGGATGCAGCGAGAACCCGTCGCCCTGCGCGACGCGGTAGCGATCGAGCATCTTCCCGATATCGTCGAGCGTCATGGCGCGCGCCGCACCGCGGGCGCCTGCGGCGCCTGACAGGTCGGCATCATCTCGATCCGGTTGATGTTGACGTGCGCGGGCAGCCGGATCACCCAGGATACGGTCTCCGCGATATCGTCAGGCTGGATCGGCATCGTTCCCTGATAGACCGACGCCGCCCGCGCCCTGTCGCCGCCGAACCGCACCTCGGAAAACTCGGTGCCGCCGCAAAGCCCCGGCTCGATATTCGTCACCCGCACGTTCGTGCCGATCAGATCCGCTCGCAGATTGAGGGAAAACTGCTCCACGAAAGCCTTGCTCGCGCCATACACATGCCCGCCGGCATAGGAATAGGCGCCGGCGATGCTGCCGAGATTCACCACATGCCCGCGATCGCGCGCCACCATCCCCGGCAACAGCGCCCGCGTCACATGCATCAGCCCGACGACATTCGTCGCCACCATGCGGTCCCAATGGGCGAGATCGGCCTTCCAGGCCGGATCGAGCCCGAGCGCCAGGCCCGCATTGTTCACGAGCACATCGATCTCGCGCCACCCTTCCGGCAAGGCTGCGGGCAGCGCCGCGACCGCCTCCGTGTCCGTCACGTCGAGCCGCACCGGCAGCGCCGCGTCGCCGATCTCGGCCGCTAGCGCCTCGAGCCGGTCGGCGCGCCGCCCCGCCAGGATGACGCGGAGCCCGTCGGCGACGAGCCGCCGCGCGATCGCGCTGCCGAACCCGGCGCTCGCGCCGGTCACGAGGGCCAGCATCGGACGCCGCTCAGAGCGCCTCGAGTTCCACCGGGATATTGTTCCGCGTCGCTTTCGAATAGGGGCAGACCTGATGCGCCTGCTGCATCAGCTTCTGCGTCTCCGCTTTGTCGAGCCCGTCCACCTTCGCCTTGAGCTTCACCGCCAGGCTGTAATCATGCCCCTCGATCACGAGCGTCACCTCGGCCGTCACATGCACCGCATCCGGCTTGAGCTTTCCCGGCCCGGCGACCGCCAGGATCGCCTGCCCGAAACAGCCCGAATAGCCCGCCGCGAAAAGTTGTTCCGGATTCGTGGCACCCGTCTTTCCCGAACCCGGCATCCCCAGATCGAGATGCAGAACCCCGTCGCTGCTATCCACATGACCGTTCCGGCCGGCGGTGGTGGTGGCGATCGCGGTATAGGCCATCCTCGTCTCCTCTGGTGAGCGCGCCGCACCATGGCCGGGCCGTCACGGGATGTCGAGGCGCACCGAAACAGGGCAGTGATCCGAAATCCGGTCCTTCATCCCAGGGTCCGTTTCGCGATAGCGCAGCACCCGCAAGCTCCCCGCCACGAGCCAATCGCGCGCCGCCCCGCCCAAAAAAATGTGATCGATGAACGGTCCCCCGTCCCAGCACGGATCGGAGCGCCCCTCCGTCACCCGCACCAGCGGCGCCGCGCCCAGCAACGCCTCGCTCACCGCCTCCGGCGCGTCCATCACGCGGTTGAAATCGCCCAGCACCGCGAACGCCCCGCCCTCGCGCTGCCGCGCCGCGACCCAATCCACGAGCGGCCCCACCTGCTCGGCCAGCAGCGAACATGCCTCACGCCGCCCATCGTCCAGCGGATCGAACTGGCACCCGGTCTTGAGATGCACGACGAGCAGGCGAAGCCGCGTGCCATCCGCGAACCGCAACGTCACATCGAGGCCGTTCCGTAACCGGTATTTCGCGAACGGCTCCACATCGAGCGCCGCCACATCCGGATGCCGCACCACGCCGATATCGCGCCTGACCGCCACGCCAACCTGTTGCACCACCGGTTCATCGATCGTCACCAGCGCATAGCGGCCAGGATCGAAAACCCGCGCCGCCGAGGCAACGCCGTCCACTTCCTGGAACGCCACCACATCCGCGGCCAGTCGCTGCGCGTAGGCATGCAGCCTGGCGAAATCCTCCGGCGCGCGGAGCGACACGTCGGCCGGCAGATCGGCATCTTGGCGCGCCGTCAGCCAGTCGAGGTTCCAGGTGGCCAGCTTGATCTCGCGCGCGGAAGCGGTGGAGAATACAAGCCAGAAAGCAAGATGTTCTTTTTTGAAAAAAAGAACCCAAAAACTTTTGATTCCTGGCACCGGGCCTGTCCAACGCCGCGCCCGCATTATGCAACTCTGGGTTGGGGCGCGCAACCAAGCTCGGGCTTTCCGGTTCATTCCGCCGCCACCATCGGAAACCCGCCCGTGCCGGAAGCGCCCCAAGCCGCCATCGAAACCGACATCCCCGCCCGCCTCGACCGCCTCCCCTGGAGCCGGTTCCACCTGCTCATCGTCGTGGCGCTGGGCATCACCTGGGTGCTCGACGGGCTCGAAGTCACCATCGTCGGCTCGATCGGCCCCGCGCTCGAGAGCCCCAAGGCGCTCGGCCTCACCGCCGCGGAAATCGCCGACATGGCCTCGCTCTATGTCGCCGGTGCCGTCTGCGGCGCGCTGCTCTTCGGCTGGCTCACCGACCGTTTCGGCCGCCGCCTGATCTTCAACATCACCCTCGGCATCTACGTCATCGGCGTCATCGCCTCCGCCTGCGCCTGGAGTTTCGCCTCCCTCGCCGCCTTCCGCGTGGCGACCGGGCTCGGCATCGGCGGCGAATACGCCGCCATCAATTCGGCCATCGACGAACTCATCCCGGCACGGTTGCGCGGCCGCATCGATTTGCTCGTGAACGGCAGCTACTGGGGCGGCGCCGCGCTCGGGGCGGCCGGCGCGCTGCTGCTGCTCGGCGGCCGGCTGGTCCGCCCCGAGCTCGGCTGGCGCCTGGGCTTCGCGATCGGCGGCGTCCTCGGACTGTTCATCCTCGTGCTGCGCCGCTTCGTGCCCGAGAGCCCGCGCTGGCTCGTCACCCACGGACGCCTCGAGGAAGCCGAAGCCACGGTCGGCGAGGTCGAGCGCCGCGTCGAGCAGAGCGGCGGCGGCGCCCTGCCCCCCGCGCACG
Organism: Acetobacteraceae bacterium; assembly: GCA_027451405.1. GTDB lineage: Bacteria > Pseudomonadota > Alphaproteobacteria > Acetobacterales > Acetobacteraceae > DAIDJM01. The sequence continues at coordinate 7,652 of DAIDJM010000054.1, forward strand.
GCCGCCTGAAAATCCACCCCAAACGGATCTTCGGCTTCGGCATGATCCTGCGCGCCATGCTCGGCACCCACCGCCAGCGCGCCGTCCTGGCGCTCAGCCTGATGATTGCGCAGGCGTTCCTGTTCAACGCGGTCTTCTTCACCTACGGCCTGGTCCTCACCCGCGCCTACCGCGTCCCCGCCGCCGATATCGGCCTGTTCATCCTGCCGCTCGCGCTCGGCAATCTCGCGGGCCCGCTCGTGCTCGGCCCGCTTTTCGACACGATCGGCCGCCGCCGCATGATCGCCGGCACCTACGCGCTCGCCGGCGTCTTCCTGGTGGCGACCGCCATCGCCTTCGCCGCCGGCCTCTTCACCGCCTGGACCCAGACCGCCGCCTGGATCGCCATCTTCTTCGTCGCCTCGGCCGCCGCCAGCTCGGCCTATCTCACCGCGAGCGAAATCTTCCCGCTGGAAACACGCGCCCTCGCGATCGCCCTGTTCTACGCGCTCGGCACGCTGATCGGCGGCGTCGCGGCCCCCGCTTTGTTCGGGCGCCTGATCGGCGCCGGGATCGGCGCCGTCGCCTGGGGCTATGGCGCGGCGGCCGCCCTCATGCTCGGCGCGGCCCTGGTCGAAGCACGCATCGGCATCGATGCGGAGGGCAAATCCCTGGAGAGCATCGCCGCGCCGCTCTCGGGGGATTGAGGCGTGCCTCCGCGGGGCCGAGAGGCCCCAGACCCGATTACGCGACGTGCCGCTCGCGCAGGCGGAAGCCCAGGATCAGCAGGGCGATGCCGAACGCCAGCGCATAGGCGCCGAGCCACCAGGTCAGCACCACCGCCCCATCGAACGGCGAGGCGGCCAGCAGCGCTCCCAGGATCAGCGAGGCCAAACCCCCGAGCCCCAGCCACAAACGTCCGTGACTCGCATGCAGGCTGAACGCGGCGACCAGCAGCAGCGCACCGGTCATCAGCGCCCACGCGGCCGTGATCAAAACGAAGGCCAGCACCGCGCCTGCCGGAAATGCCGCGGCGAGCAGCCCCATCAGGATCGTCAGCACGCCTTCCAGCAGCAGGAGCCCCCAGCGCTCGTGCCGCTCCGCCGCCCGCACCGCCATCACGATCGCGAATACGCCGTCCGCCAGCAGATACGCCGCGAAAATGATCGCCAGCGACAGCAGCGCCGCGCCCGGACGCCACAGCGCGATCAGCCCGAAGACGATGCCGAGCACGCCGCGCAGCGAAACCGCCCACCAGTTGCGCGCCAGCGCCGCACTTCGCGCCTCGCGGCCGATCGTCACACCCATGGTCCCGTTCTCCTCGCCTCCGCGCCGAGCGCCAGAACTCGTTCCGCCACCGCTTCTACCGTATCTTCCGGCCCGACCACAATCGGCGCCTCGCTCGCGTCCGGCGGCTCCAGCGCCGCGAGCTGGCTCTCCAGCAACCCTGGCGGCATGAAATGGCCATGCCGTGCCCGCAGCCGCCCCTCCAGCTCGGCGCGCGGCACCGCAAGATAGACCAGCCGCACCGCCGCGCGCTGCGAAATCAGCAAGCGGCGATAAGCGCGCTTGAGCGCCGAGCACGTAACGACCCCGGACCGCCCGCAGGCGATTTCCCGATCGATCCAGGCTTTGACCCGCGCGAGCCAGGGCGCGCGATCGGCATCGTCGAGCGCCTCCCCGGCTTGCATCTTGGCGATGTTCGCCGCCGGGTGCAGCGCATCCCCCTCCTGAAAATCCCATCCCAGCCGGGACGCGAGGGCCGCGCCGAGCGTCGATTTCCCGGCACCCGACACCCCCATCACGATCAGCACCGTCATGCGCCGCGCAGCACCGCCTCCACCGCAGCGGCCAGCCCCAGCAGCGCCGCGTCCCGCATCGCCGGCGCCGCCAGCATCAGCCCCGCCGGAGCGTCACCCGGCGCGTGGCACGGCAGGCTGATCGCGCAACCATCGAAGAAATTGATCATCGCCGGATTGCGCAACAGCAGGAAATTGAGCCGCCGGTATTCGGAGTCATCGGCGAACTCGGCCAGCCGGGGCGGCGCGAGCGGCACGGTCGGCAACACCAGCGCCGCGAAACCCTCCATCTCGTGCGCGAACTGCGCCGCGATCGCGGCGCGGGCCCGGGCCAGCCGGAAATATTCCGCGGCCGTCATCGTGGCACCCCCGGCGATCCGGCTCGCCACCCGCGGATCGTAAGCCGCATAGTGCGAGCCGAGCCAGCTCTCGTGCCAGGCATAGGCCTCCGCCGCCGCGAGCCCGCCCCGCGCATGCGCCTCGTTCATCGCCTCGATCGCGCGGACCGGCCGCCGCTCGACGATCGCGCCGGCGCGGCCGAGCCGCGCGAGCGCGCGATCGACCGCCTGTTCCGTGCTCGCATCGAGATCGCGCGCCGCCAGGTTTTCCGGCCACAGCAGCCGCGCCCCCGCCAGGCCGATCTCGGGCAGGCGCCGCCCGGGCTCGCCGGCCAGCACCGCATCGACCGCCGCGCAACAGGCGGCGGTCGATGCCAGCGGCCCCACCGAATCGAGCGAGGGCGCCAGCGGCAGCACGCCCTCGAGCGGCACGCGCCGCGCCGTCGGCTTGAAACCCACGACGCCGCACAGCGCCGCCGGGATCCGGCAGGATCCCCCGGTGTCGGTGCCGATGCCGGCGAACGCCATCCGCTCCGCGACCGAAACCGCCGCCCCCGACGAACTGCCCCCGGCGATCCGCGCCTCCTCGCGCCGCCATGGCGACAGCGGCGTGCCGTAATGCGGATTGAGCCCGAGCCCGCTGAACGCGAATTCGGTCATGTTCGTCCGCCCGATCAGCACGAACCCGGCCCCCAGCAGCCGCCCGATCGCGGGCGCGGTCGCGGCGGCCGCCGGCGCGCCGGCCAGAAGCCGCGACCCGGCCGGCGTCGGCTCGCCCGCCACATCGAAAAGGTCCTTGATACTGACGGGAATGCCCGCGAAGCGCGAGGCCGCGCGTCCGGCCCGCCGCAACCCGTCCGCCGCGTCCGCCGCCGCCCGCGCGCTCTCGCCAAAAACGCGCAGGAACGCGACCGGCCCCTGCCCGTCCGGCGCCCCGATGCGCGCCAGGCACGCCTCCACCAGCGCGCGGCTCGACACCCGGCCCGCCTCGAGCGCAGCGGCCGCCGCCTCGATCGTCCATTCGGAGTCCGCCATCACACGCGCGCCCTCAAGGCGCCGGTGCCCGCTCCCCCGGCAACCCGAACGTGACCGTGGTGGTCACCGTGATCAGCGCCGGCCCGGTCGCGATATCCGCCACCGGCGCCGCCATTTTCGCCGCGAAGCCGACCGGCATCGGCGGACCGCCGCCCGGCCGTTCCGCCCCCTGCGCCTCGAACCCATCGACCCGCAACACCGGCCCCGGCGCGAGCCCGAGCCCGCGCAGCAAGGCCTGCGCCTTGGCCCGCGCATCGGCCGCCGCCTGCGGCAGGCAATCCCCGATCAGCCGCTCCCGTGTCGCTTCCGACACAAAGACGCTCATCGGACTCATCTCATCCACCCCATCCTGCGCCGCCACCCGCATCACCTCGGCGAGCCGCGCCACCGCGGAACTCTCCACGGTCAGCGTCGCACTCCCCTGATAGCCGGTGATGCGCTCATGCCCCTGCGCGTCGGTCTCGGTCAGCCGCGCGGTCTGCACGCCGTCGCTGCGCAGCACCAGATCCGGCAGTTTCAGCGCCGCAACATCGGCGCGGAAGCGGTTGTAGGTCGTGGTCGTATCCGCCGCCGCGCTCGCCGGATCGGCCCCCTGCCGCAGCACGGTCGCCGCGAGCTGCGCGCGGTCCGGCTCCGCGGTCGCGGTGCAGCTGCCCCGGACGGTGATGCTCGGACCCGGCGCCCAGCGCCCCGGCGGCGGCATCGCGAGCGCCGCCGGCACGGAACCGGCGAGCGCGAGAAGAACGAGACCGACCCTAGCCACCATGGAAAATCGTCTCCCCAAGCTCGCGCAGATGCAGCTGCATGTCCTCCGGCCGCTTCTGTTTCGGAAGCCTAACATGCGTCGCCAGCACCTCGCCGATCACTGGAAAATGGTCGCCCGCCTCGAGCACCGCCCGCATCGCGCATTCCACCACCGCGACCCCGTGCGACAGCAGCAGCGTCCCATGCCGCCCCCAGCTGCACGGATACCCGCCGAGCCGCGCCGTTCCCGCCTCCATCGCGCCCTCGAACGGCACCCGCACGAGCGACGGATCGCGCCCGAAGGACAACGCCACGCTCTTATCCTCCTTGCCCAGCATATGCAGCGCGAAGCGCTGCGTCTCGCGGATCAGCCCGAGTGCCGGGTGCGAGGCCGGCATCGAAACCGCGAGCATGCAGGGCTCGAACGCGGTCTGCGTCACCCAATGCACGGTGACGCCCGCCGCCTCGCGCCGGCCCGGATGGACCGCCGTTGCAACAAAAACCCCATAGGGGATCATGCGCAGGGCGAACTGACGGTCCTTCACGACGGCAGGCGTGTCGCGCGACGCGGCCGTCCCGCTCAAAGACCCTCGAACAGCGCCGTCGTGATATAGCGCTCGGCGAAGCTCGGAATGATCGTCACGATGCGCTTGCCGGCCATCTCCGGCCGCTTCGCCACCTTCAGCGTCGCCGCGAGCGCGGTGCCGGACGAGATGCCGCCCGGAATGCCCTCGGTGCGCGCCAGCCGCCGCGACTGCGCGAAACTCTCCTCGTTGCTCACCTGCACGATCTCGTCGATCTCGCCGGTCGCCAGCACCTCGGGCACGAACCCGGCCCCGAGCCCCTGCAGCGGATGCGGCCCCGGCTTGCCGCCCGAGAGCACCGGGCTCGCCGCCGGCTCCACCGCCACCATGCGCAGCCCCGGCCGCCGGGGCTTCAGCACCTGCGCGATGCCGGTGATCGTCCCGCCGGTGCCGACGCCCGACACGATCACGTCCACATCGCCCTGCGTATCGTGCCAGATCTCCTCGGCCGTGGTCTGCCGGTGGATTTCCGGGTTGTGCGGATTGCCGAACTGATTGGGCATCACCGAACCGGGCGTGCTCGCCAGAATCTCCTTCGCCTTCTCAATCGCGCCGCTCATGCCGCGCTCGCGCGGCGTGAGCGCGAGCTCCGCCCCCAGGAACGCCAGCATCTTGCGCCGCTCGATCGACACGCTCTCCGGCATCGTCAGGATCAGCCGGTAGCCCCGGCTCGCGCACACGAACGCCAGCCCGATCCCGGTATTGCCCGAGGTCGGCTCGACGATCACCGCATTCGGCCCGAGCTTGCCCTCGCGCTCGAGCGAGAGAATCATATTGACCCCGATCCGGTCCTTCACGGACGCGATCGGATTGAAGAATTCGAGCTTCAGGCAGACATCCGCCTGGATCCCTTCCTCGGCCACGATCCGCGGAATGCGCACCAGCGGCGTATTGCCGATGGTCTCGAGGATGCTGTCATAAATCCGCCCCCGCAGCGGCTTGTCGAACACCGGCGCTTGCGCGTGACCATCCATCGGCGACCTCCCTGATCCCTGTGCGGCCATCCCATACCAGCTTGGGCTGAAATCGACCCCGCTGGTTTTCGTCCGCCGCAGCCGCCACATTCGACGCCATGTCCCGCCGTCATGTCGAGGTCACGCCGGAGCTGATGCTGCGTGCCTACCGGGCCGGCCTGTTCCCTATGGCCGAAACCCGCCAGGGCGACCGGCTCTACTGGCTCGACCCCGAGCAGCGCGGCGTCCTGCCGCTCGACGGGTTCCACCTGCCCCGCCGCCTGCACCGCACCGTCACCGACGCCACCTACGAGGTCACCGCCGACCGCGACTTCGCCGGCGTCATCGCCGCCTGCGCCGAATCCCGGCCCGGCCGCGAGGACACCTGGATCAACGCCGACATCGAGCGGCTCTTCCTCACGCTGCACCGCCAGGGCCACGCCCACAGCATCGAAACCTACGCCGGCGGCGCGCTGGTGGGCGGGCTCTACGGCGTCGTGCTCGGCGGCGCCTATTTCGGCGAAAGCATGTTCAGCCGCGCCCGCGACGCCTCCAAGGTGGCCCTCGTCCACCTGGTCGCCCGGCTGCGCCTCGGCGGCTTCACGCTGCTCGATACCCAGTTCGTGACCGCCCATCTCGCGCAATTCGGCGCGCGCGAAATTCCCCGCGGCCAATATCGCGCGATGCTCGAACAGGCCGCCATCGCCCCCGCCAGGTGGATCGCCACCCCGGATCCCGTCATGCTGCGCGCCGAGATCGACCACCTCGCCGCCGCCTCCCGCACCAGGAGCTGAACCGTTTGCGCCGCGCCCTTCTCTCCCTCGCCCTCCTCACCGCCGGCCTCGCCCCCGGCCCCCATCCGCTTCTGTTCCCGGCCCGCGACGTCACCATCGACTACACGCTGGAGCCCGCCGGCCAGCCCGCCCGCGACATCACGGTCGCCGTCGAAGCCGGCGGCACCCGCCTGCGCGTGACCAGCCCCGACCTGCCCACCACGTTCCTGATCGACCGCCCGGCCGGCACGGCCACGATCCTGCTGCCGCTGCTCCGCCTCTATTCCGAGGTCCGGGTCGGCGAATTGGACCCGGAACGCACCATTCTGCGCGGCGCCGCCTTCACGCCCGAAGGCCCCGCCCGGCTGGCCGGCCTGCGCTGCCGCCGCTGGCACGCCACCTCGCCCCAGGGTAACGCCGACGGCTGCCTCACCCCGGACGGCGTGCTGCTCGCCGGCTCGGCCGTGTCGAACCGCCGCGGCGCGCTCGGCACGATCGAGGCACGGCGCGTGGTCTATGGTCCGCTCGATCCGGGAGAATTCGCGATACCGCCGGATTTTCAGGAGGCGCCGGTGAAGCTCAGCCCGAACGGGATGCCGGAATGAGGCGCGCCTCCGGCGGCCAGGGCTCCGCCCTGGACCCGCTGGGGCCGAAAGGCCCCAGACCCCAAACGGATGGGGTCTGGGGCCTGTCGGCCCCAGCGGAGGGTCCAGGGAGGCAGCGCCTCCCTGGCCGCCGGAGGCATCTCTTTCTCCCCATCGTCCTGCTCGCGACCCTCGCCGACGCCCCGCCCGCGCTCCAGCCCACGCACGATGTCGACATCACCTACAAAGTCCCCGTCGCCGGCGGCCATGACATGGCGATTCTGCAACGTTTCCGCTATTCCGCCTCGCTCCGCCGCCAGCGCGTCGACCTGCCCACCTCCGGCAACTGGATGGTGCTCGACTACGTGACCCACCGCATGCAGGCGGTGCGCGACGAAAGCCGCGAGGTGATCGACGCGCCGGTCCCGGCCGAGCCCCCCGCCGCCGCCGGCGCCGGCTACCGCCGCCTCGGCACCGCGACCGTCGCCGGCCGGCTTTGCACCGAATGGCAGACCCGCGACACCAATGGCCAGGTCACGATCACCTGCTACACGACGGACGGGCTTCTATTGCGCGCCCGCACCAATGACCGGGTGCTGATCGAGGCGATCAGCGTCAGCGAGGCGCCCCAGGACCCCACGATCTTCACCGCGCCGAGCCACTACACCCACACCAACGGCGGCCCGTAGCGCCAGGGCGCCTCACTCCGCCGCCGCTTCCCGCGGGTGCAACGCCGCCGCCCGCGCCTCCACCACCGCGTCGCGCACATGCCGCCGCGCCAGCACGAGATAGAACGCCGGCACCACGAACAGCGTGAACAGCGTCCCGATCGAGAGCCCCGACGCGATCACGAGCCCCATCGCGAAGCGCGCCGCCGCCCCCGCGCCGGTCGCCAGCACCAGCGGCAGCACGCCCAGCACCATCGCCGCCGTCGTCATCAGAATGGGCCGCAGCCGCAACAAGGCCGCATGTTCGATCGCGGCCCGCTTGGTGCGCCCGAGCATCTGCTGCTCGTTCGCCACCTCCACCATGAGGATGCCGTGCTTGCTGATGAGCCCCATGAGCGTCACCAGCCCCACCTGCGTGTAGATGTTCAGCGTCGCGCCATGCACGCCGAAATAGATGAACACCAGCGCGCCGGCGAGCGACATCGGCACCGAGACGAGAATGATCAGCGGGTCGCGGAAACTGCCGAACAGCGCCGCCAGCGCCAGATAGACCACCACCAGCGCCATGCCGAAGGTGGACACGAACCCCGACGATTCCTGGATGAACTGCCGGAGCGGCCCGCTCGCATCGACCGCGTATTCCGGCGGCAGCACGCGCGCCGCGATCCGGTTCATCGCCGCCAGCGCCTCGGCCTCGGACACACCCGGCAGCGGCACCGCATTGATCGTCGCCGCGTTCATCTGCTGGAAATGGCTGATCTGCTCGGGCACCGTCTTGGTCACGATTTTCGCCACCGCCCTGAGCGGCACCGGCACGCCGCCCACATCGGCGATCGTGTAATCGAGCGCCTGCGACGCATTGAGCCGGTCCTGCCGCTCGACCTCGGGGATCACCTTGTACGACCGTCCCGCGAGGTCGAAATAATTCACGTAGCCGCCCGAGAGCAGCGAATTCACCACCGCGCCGATCTTGGCCATGTCGAGCCCGAGTGCGGCGACCTTGTCGCGATCGATCACGATATCGGATTGCGGCAGGTCGATCTTGAGGTCGGTGTCGGCATAGGCGAAGAGCCCGCTCGCCTGCGCCAGCCGCACCATGCGCGCCGCCACGTCGTTCAGTTCCGCGAACGGCCGGGTCGTCTTGATCACGTACTGCACCGGCAGTCCGAACGCGCCCGGCAGCGCCGGCGGCTGGATCAGCGCCAGCTGCTCGCCGGCGACCTGCGACAGTTTCGCCTGCAGATCGGCCAGCACCTCGGTCGTGGTCCGGTGCCGCTGCCCCCAGGGTTTCAGCCCGACGCCGAACCCGACCTGCCCGGGCTGATCGAACTGATAGACGCGCTCGGTTTCCGGCAACGCATGCGTCATGGCAAAGATCTCCGGCTCATAGAGCCGCAGCAGATCCATCGAAGCCGTCGCCGGCACGCTGCCCTGCCCCATGATGAAGCCGGTATCTTCCTGCGGCGCCAGTTCGCTGGTCGCCCCGCGATAGAAGAACACGCTTCCCACCAGCACGAGCACGCCGAACGCCACCACGAGCGGACGCGCGGACAAGGCCCCGCGCAGCAGCGGACGGTAGACACGATGGATCAGGCTCGGCCGGTCCGGCCGGTGCGCCACCGGCCTGAGGAAAAACCGGCACATCATCGGCGACAGCGTCAAGGCGAGCACGGCGGACACGGTGACGCTCCCCACCACCGTCATCGCGAACTCGGTGAACAGCGCCCCGGTCAGGCCGCTGCGCAGCGCGATCGGCAGATAGACCGCCACCAGCACCACGGTCATCGCCACGATCGGCGAGGCGAGCTGCCGCGCCGATCGCAGCGCCGCGTCGAGCGGGCTCGCCCCTTCGGAGAGTTCGCGGCTCACATTCTCGACCACGATGATCGCGTCATCCACCACGAGCCCGGTCGCGAGCACGAGGGCGAGCAGCGTCAGCAGATTGATCGTGAAGCCGAGCGCCCAGAGGATCGCGAACGTGCCGATCAGCGAGAGCGGGATCGTCACCACCGGGATCACCGAGGCGCGCGCCGAGCGCAGGAAGGCGAACACCACCAGCGTCACGATCGCCAGACTCTCGAGCAGCGTCTTGACCACTTCGGTGATCGACTGATTCACGCTCTCCGTGATGTTGAATGCGACGTTCGCATCCAGCCCCTGCGGCAGATCGGCGCGAATCGCCCTGAACCGCTTCTGCACCGCCGCCACCACGTCGAGCACGTTCGCGGTCGGCACGGTCTCCACATCGATGAAGACCGCGTCACGCCCGTCGAACTTGGTCGATTGCTGGTAATTGTCCGATCCGAGCTGCACGGTCGCGACATCGCCGAGCCGCGTGATCGCGCCGTTGTCGTTGCGGATGACCAGATCGCGGAACGCCGCCGGCGAACGCACATTGGTGGTGATGCCGAGCGGAATCTGGGTCGCCTCCCCGCTCGTCGTGCCGGCGCCGCTCGTGAAGTTGTTGGCGGTGAGCGCATTGGCCACATCCGCGCCGGTGAGCCCGCGCGCCGCCATCTTGACGGGATCGAGCCAGGCGCGGAGCGCGAAATTCTGCGCCCCCCACACATTCGCCTGCTGCACGCCCGGGATCGACTGGATCTGCGGCGCCACCACGCGCGTCAGATAATCGGTGATCTGCTCGGGCGACATCACCGCGCTGCTGAATGCATAGATCAGCGTGTTGCCGTTCTGCCCGGTCCGCACATGCACCACCGGCGTCTGCGATTGCGGCGGCAACTGATCGTGCACCGAGCTGATCTGGGTCTGGATCTCGGTGAGCGCCCGGTCCGGATCCTGGTTGAGCCGCAGGAACACGTTGATCGTGCTCGCGCCGTTCTGGCTCTGGCTCGTCATGTAATCGACGCCATCCACCTGCGCGATCGCGTTCTCGAGCGGCGTCGTGATGAAGCCCGCGACCACGCTCGCATCGGCCCCGTAATAGGATGTATCGACCTCGATGAGCGCGTTCACGGTCTTCGGGAACTGCCGCACCGGCAGCGCCATCTCGGCGCGGATCCCGGCCAGCAGGATGAACACGCTGACCACGATCGCGAGCACGGGCCGCTGGATGAACAGGTCGGTGCGGCGCATCGGGACTACTCCTCGGCCGGCGTGGGCGCCGGACTGTCCGGCGGGGTCACGGCATTGTTCACCGCGACGGTGGAGCCCGGATGCAGCTTGATCTGCCCGGCCGTGACCACGACGTCGCCGGCCTTCAGCCCGGCGAGCACGGCTACCTGATCGCCCCGCGCGGGCCCCGTCTTCACGATCGCGTTGCGCACGGTCGGCGGATTGCCGGGATTGAGCACATAAACCGTGCTGCCGTAAGGATTATAGACGAGCGCCGATTGCGGCAATGTCAGGTAGTGATGCGTGACCCCGGTGGGCAGTTCGACGGTCGCGAACATGCCCGGCAGCAATTTATGCTCGGGGTTGGCGATCGTCGCCCGCACCTGCGCCATCCGGCTCGCCGGATCGAGCTTCGGGCTGATCGCGAACACGCTCGCGGCAAACACCTGCCCCGGATACGTGTCCACACGCACCGACGCGGTCTCGCCGATCCGGATTCCCGCCAGCGCCGGCTGCGGCACATAGAAATCGACATAGAGCGGATCGAGCGCCTGCAGCGTCACCACCGTGGTCCCGGCCGGCAGATATTGCCCGAGATCGACCTGCCTCAAGCCCAGCCTTCCGGCGAACGGCGCCCGCACGATCTTCTCCTGCATCAGCGCCTGCTGCTCGGCGACCTGCGCGCGCGCCGCCCGCAAATGACTCTGATCCGCATCGATCGTCGCCTGGCTCACCGCCTGCGCGCGAAACTGCTTGGTGTCGCGTGCCAGATTGCTCGCCGCGAGATCGGCCGCCGCCTGCAGTTCCGCGAGCTTCGCCTCGTCGTCGTTCGGCCGCAGCCGCACCAGCACGGTGCCCGCCGTCACATCGGCACCCGATTCGAACCCGATCCAATCGACGATGCCCGGCACTTCGGCCGCGAGATCCGACCCGCGCGCCGCGCGCAGGCTGCCCACCGCCTGGATCGTGTCCCGCCACGGGCTCGGCTTCGCCACGATCGTGCTGACCGTCGCGGGCGGCTCCTGCGCCATCGCCGGAAGTGCCGCCAGCAGCGACAGCGCGAGAAGACTCCGCTTCATGGCAGCAGCGACCTCAGCACGCCCGGCGGCGGCGGCGCCGCATCGTTCCGGTTCCACCATCCACCTCCCAACGCCGTGTAGAGAGCCACCGTATCGGTGAAGCGCGCCGCCTCGGCCCGCACCTTGCCGATCACCGCATTCTGATATTGCGTTTGTGACGTCAGCACCGTGAGATACGCGACACCGCCCGCCCCATATTGCAGTTGCGCGAGCGAAAGGCTCCGCCGCGCCGCCGCCTCGGCCGCCGCGTTCGCCGCCAGCGCCCGCCCGTCATTGGCCACCGCCGTCAGCGCGTCGGCCACATTCTGAAACCCGCCGATCACGGTGTTTTCATAGCTCGCCGCCGCCGACTTCATCGCCGCCACCGCCGCGCGCTGCTGATGCAGCAACTGGCCGCCCTGGAAGATCGGCTGCAGCACCTGGTTCAGCAGCGAGAACGTGCCGGTGCCGGGAAAGAAGAACCGGCTCGGATCGGCCGGCGCGCTGCCGATGAAGCCGGTCAGCGTCAATTGCGGCAGCCGGTTGGCGATCGCCACCCCCACCTGCGCCGTCGCCGCATGGAGCTGCGCTTCGGAGGCCCGGATATCCGGCCGCTGCTCCACCAGCCGCGCCGGCACGCTCACCGGCAGATCGGCCGGCAGCGTCAATTCCTTGAGCGTAATATCCGGCAGTTCTGCCTCGCTCGGCACCCGCCCGAGATAGGCGGCGAGCTGATCCTGCGCCTGCGCCAGCTGCGTCTCGAGCGGCACCACCAGCGCCTGCGTGTTGGCGAGCTGCGCCTCCTGCGTCGCCACGTCGGTGCCGGTCGCCGCCCCGAGCGCGAACTGCCGCCGCACCGTCTTCAGCAATTCCGATTCAGCATCGATCAGCACCCGCTCGGCCGCGATCTGCGCCTCCAGCGACGCCGCATTGATCGCCGCGTTCGCCGTATTGGCCGCCAGAATGTTCACCACCCCTTCGAGCTGGAACCGCTGGTATTCCGCCTGCGCCCGCGCCGCCTCGACATTGCGCGCGGTCAGCCCCCACACATCGAAAGTGTAACTGACATTCACCTGCGCGTCGTACACCGAGAATGTCTGCCCCGACGGGACGTTCGGCGCGCCGAACTGCGCCGAGCTGAATTCCTGCCGCGTCCGGTTCACCTGACCCGAAATCGCCGGGAACCAGGCCCCGGCCTGCGCCAGCGCCGTCTCCCGCGCCTGCCGCAGCGTCTGCTGCGCCGCCTCCAGCGACGGATTGTGCCGCAGCGCCTCGGCGATCAGCGCGTCGAGCTTCGGCGACCGGAACAACACCCACCAATCGCCCGGCACATCGGCGCCGGCGAGGAAATGCTGCGCCGTCCCCGGCCCGGCATCCACGCTGAGCGGCAGCGCGGTCGCGGTGAACCGGTCCGGCGCCGGCGTCGCGGGACGGCGATAATCGGGCCCGACCGCGCATCCCGCCAGCAGGAGCAGGAGCCCAGCCGGCGCCAGGGTCAGACGTTCGGAAATGGGGGTATCCTCGCTTGGCGAAAAAACGGACGCCTCTGTATGTCGGACGCCGCGCCACGCCCAATCGTCCGGCGCATGGCAGCAAGGCGAGGGGTGGTTTCGTGACATGCGGCCCGGCCGGCTGTTTCCCTCCTCGCTTTAGCAGCCACCGTGCCAACCTGATCTGGCCGTAAAATGACTTATGTTTCAGTGACTTACGATCTCAACCCCTTCCTCCCCGCAAACCCCGCCCAGACCATCTGACGCGATGCGCCAGAACCTGACGCATCAGGCCATAAAGCTCGACGGCGCCGCCTCCCGTCTCGCCTTCGCGCTGACCCTCGCCCTGCCGCTCGCGTTGCTCCACAGCCGCGCCGGCGCCGAAATCGGCATCGCCGCAATCGACGCGCTCTTCCTGCTCCATGCCGGGCTCACCGGCGGCCGCGCCTGGCTCCGCACGCCCTTCGCGCTCGCCGCGGCCGCGTGGTGGCTCTGGCTCATCCTCGCCTCGGCCCTCGGCACCGGCGGCCTCGCCCAGGCGCTCGTCGCCTTCCGCCTGCCGCTCCTCGCCATCGCGCTCGGCGACTGGGCCCTCCGCCCGCCGCATCGCGCCCGCGCCGCCTGGGCGACGCTCGCCGCCGCCTTCGCCTGGATCGCGCTCGAATGCTGGCACCAATATCTCACCGGCCGGAACCTGCTCGGCTACCCGCGCTGGGGCGACGGCGCGCTGACCGGCCCGTTCTACAAGCCGCGCGCCGGCCCGGCGCTGATCCTGCTCTTCTTCCCGGTGCTGATCCCCGCCGCGCTGCGTCTCCGGCCGCCCGCCGCCGCCGCCCTGCTCGCCGCCGGCGCCGCCACCATCCTGATCGTCGGCCAGCGCATGCCGAGCCTGCTGCTCCTGCTCGGCCTCGGCCTGACCGCGCTCGGGCTGCCCCGCCTGCGGCGCTGGCTCCTGGCCCCGCTCGCCTCCGGCGCCCTGCTGCTCGCGCTGATGCCCCGCATCGCGCCGGCCGAATACGGCAAGCTCGTCACCCACACGCGCGACCAGCTCGCCCATTTCGCCGCCAGCGCCTACGGCCAGATCTGGCAGCACGCCGCCCGCATGGCGCTCGCCCACCCCTGGGCCGGCCAGGGTTTCAACGCGTTCCGCCGCGCCTGCGCAGCCGCGCCCAAGGCCGACCTCGCCTGCAACCTCCACCCGCACAATTTCTATCTCGAAGCGGCCACCAACGGCGGCTTCCCCGCCCTGCTCCTCTTCGCCGCCATGGCCGCCGCCGCGCTCGTCAGGCTCGCCCCCGGCCTCCGCCGCACCCCGCAAGGCGCCGGCCTCTTCCTCGGCGCCATCATCGCCTTCTGGCCCATCGCCTCGACCAGCGCCTTCACCGCGATGCCGAACGGCGGCTGGATTTTCCTCGGCCTCGGCCTCGGCTTCGCCTTCCTTGCCGCCCCGCCCGCGCTCGGCTATCCCATGCCCAAGCGGGACCCGTAGCTCAGCTGGATAGAGCGTTGCCCTCCGAAGGCAAAGGTCGGACGTTCGAATCGTCTCGGGTCCGCCACCCCTGACCGCGATGGGAGAGAGGTGCGATGAACGCCCCGTTCCGTCCAACCCCGCCCGTCAACAGCGCGCTCGCCTACCAGACCGGCTTCGGCAACAGTTTCGAATCCGAGGCGCTGCCCGGCGCGCTGCCGCAAGGCCGCAATTCGCCGCAGCGCTGCGCCTATGGTCTCTACGCGGAACAATTGAGCGGCTCCCCCTTCACCGCCCCGCGCCTCTCCAACGAGCGGAGCTGGCTCTACCGGATCCAGCCCACGGTCCGTCACATCGGCCGCTTCCGCCGCCTCGAATCGCGCCACTGGCACACCGCCCCGATCCCCGCCGCCCACACCCCGATCGAGCCGCTCCGCTGGAGCCCGCTCCCCATCCCCGCCGCACCGCTGACCCTGATCGAGGGCATGCACACCATCACCGCCGCCGGCGACGCGAGCGCCCGCGCCGGCATGGCGGCGCACATCTATCTCGCGACCGAAAGCATGGGCGACGCCTATTTCGGCAACGCCGACGGCGAGATGCTGTTCGTGCCCGAGCAGGGCGCGCTCCGCTTCCGCACCGAATTCGGCGTGATCGAGGCCGCTCCCGGCGAAATCGTCGTCATCCCGCGCGGCGTGACCTTCGCCGCCGACCTCGTGGCCGGCCCCGCCCGCGGCTATGTCTGCGAGAATTACGGCGCCCGCTTCACGCTCCCCGAGCGCGGCCCGATCGGCGCCAACTGCCTCGCCAACCCGCGCGATTTCCGCACCCCCGTCGCCGCCTACGAAGACCGCAAAGCCCCCTGCACCCTCACCCTCAAATGGGGCGGCGCGCTCCACCTCGCCGAGCTCGACCACTCCCCGCTCGACGTCGTCGCCTGGCATGGCAACTACGCGCCCTATGTCTACGATCTGCGCCGCTTCTCGCCGGTCGGCCCCATCCTGTTCGACCACGCCGACCCCTCGATCTTCACGACGCTGACCGCTCCCTCCGCCGAACCCGGCACGGCCAACGTCGATTTCGTGATCTTCCCGGAACGCTGGATGGTCGCCGAAAACACCTTCCGCCCGCCTTGGTACCACCGCAACATCATGAGCGAGTTCATGGGCCTCATCTATGGCCGCTATGATGCAAAGCCGGAAGGTTTCGTCCCCGGCGGCTTCTCGCTCCACAACGCCATGCTCCCCCACGGCCCCGATGCCGACGCCTTCCAGGCAGCCAGCGAGGCCGAGCTCGCGCCGGTCAAGCTCGCCGGCACCATGGCCTTCATGTTCGAAACCTTCCTGCCCCAGAACGTGACCGCCTGGGCCGCCGACCTCCCCGAGCGCCAGCGCAACTATGTCGATTGCTGGTCGGCCCTGCCCCGCAGCTTCGACCCCACCCGCCCATGATATGACCCCCCTCGACGAAACCCACGACCCGGACCGGAAAAGCTGGGTCCCGGGCGCCGACGCGCACCCGCATTTCCCGATCCAGAACCTCCCCTTCGGCATCTTCGCGCCCCCGGGCGGCATCCCCCGCCCCGGCATCGCGATCGGCGACCACATCCTCGATCTGCGCGCCGTCCGCCACGCGCTCGGCCCGCAAGCCGAACGCGCCCTCGCCCCCGCCACCGGCGAAGGCCTCAACGATTTTCTGGCCCAAGGCGCCGCCGCCCGCCGCGCGGTCCGCCACGCGGTCGCCACCCTCCTCACGCGCGGCAACCCCGCCGAACACCACGCCGCGCAGATCCTCCACCCCGCCGCCGGCTGCACGCTCCATCTCCCCGCCACCATCGGCGACTACACGGATTTCTACGCCGGCCTCCACCACGCCACCGCCGTCGGCAAATTGTTCCGCCCAGATAACCCTCTGCTCCCCAACTACAAACACATCCCGATCGGCTATCACGGCCGTGCCTCGAGCGTCGTCGTCTCCGGAACCCCGGTCCGCCGCCCCGCCGGCCAGCAGAAACGCCCCGACAGCCCCGCCCCCGATTTCGCCCCCTCGCAACGGCTCGATTACGAGCTCGAACTGGCGATCTGGATCGGCCCCGGCAACGAACTCGGCCACCCGATCCCGATCGAGGAAGCCGCCGCCCACATCGCCGGCTACGCCCTGCTCAACGACTGGTCCGCCCGCGACCTGCAAGCCTGGGAATACCAGCCGCTCGGCCCGTTCCTCGCCAAAAGCTTCGCAACCGCCCTCAGCCCCTGGATCATCACGCCCGAAGCCCTGGCCCCCTTCCACGCCCCCCAGCCGCCCCGCCCCGCGAGCGACCCACACCCGCTCCCCTATCTCTGGAACGATTCCGACCAGCAAACCGGCGCCCTCGCCCTCCGCCTGCAAACCTGGCTCCGCACGAAAACCCTCGAAAACCCGCTCCAACTCGCCGAAAGCCACGCCACCGACCTCTACTGGACACCCGCCCAGCTGATCGCCCACCACACCAGCAACGGCTGCAACCTCCGCCCCGGCGACCTGCTCGGCACCGGCACCATCTCCGGCCCCGCCCCCAACCAGGCCGGCAGCCTCCTGGAACTCACCCAGGGCGGCAAAAATCCCCTCTCGCTCCCGAACGGCGAAACCCGCCGCTTCCTCGAAGACGGCGACGAAATCGCTCTCCTGGCCTTTGCGGAGCGCGCGGGCTTTGCCACGATCGGGTTCGGTGAATGCGCCGGTGTTGTTGAGGCGCCGCAAGAAAGGGTTCTTTCTTGAAAGAAAGAACCAAAGAACTTTTGTCCGTCTGATCGGGGGACACCTCTGCCGGAGCGCGAAAATCCCCAACAGACGAAAGTTTTTTGCTTCTTTTTTTCAAAAAAGAAGAACCGAAACCTTCCCCCTTCCCCGACCATCCCAAGCTAAAGCCCCAATGAAGCTGCTCCCCCCCCTCCTCGCCGCGCTCGCGCTGAGCGCCTGCACGCTCCGCCCCATCTGCCCCGCCTCCAACAGCTGGGTCTCCCCCGCCACGCTCAACCCGGTGCCCGACCCGGTCGCGCAAGCCGCCACCCACCGCATCGTCCTGCTCGGCGAACAGCACGACCGCATGCAGGACCACCATTTTGAGCTCGACACCATCGAACGCATCGCCGCGACCCAGCCCGTGGCGCTCGGCTTCGAAATGCTCCCCCGCAGCGACCAGCCCGTGCTCGACGCCTGGGTCGCCGGCAAACTCACCGAGGCCGAGTTCCTCAAACAATCGAAATGGGATGAAGTCTGGGGCTTCGACCCGAATTTCTACTGGCCCATCTTCCGCTTCGCCCGCGACCACCACATCCCCATGGTCGCCCTCAACGTCTCCGACCGCACCGTCCACCTGGTCGCGAAACAAGGCTTCGCGAACGTCCCCGCCAACGAACGCGAAGGCCTCACCACCCCCGCCCCCGCGACCCCCGCCTACCGCAAACTCCTCGCCGACGTCATGAGCGGCCACGACGGCCCCAAAATGTCCCCCGAAACCCTGAACCACTTCATCGACGCCCAACTCACCTGGGACCGCGCGATGGCCGAAGCCATCGCCCACCAACTCACCCGCGACCCCACCCGCACGGTCGTCGCCATCATGGGCGCCGGCCACCTAGAGGACCGCAACGGCGTCCCCCACCAACTCGCCTCGCTAGGCTACCCAGACGCCCTCGTCCTGATCCCCGCCCACCAAATCTGCGAACCCCCCGGCGCCGGCTACGCGGACGCGGTGTACGTGGAATAACCGCGCCTCCGGCGGGCAGGGGCTTTGCCCCTGCACCCCACTGGGGCCGAAAGGCCCCAGACCCCTCAACTGGAACCGTCAATACAAGGTCCAATGCGGTCTCAGGCAGCATTTTCGTTCAGCGGTATCGCCGCAAGACAAGTTCCACAGTCCGAAATGACGTTTTGTTCTTGGGGAGGCGCCCTGCACACATGCATGCAGAGGAGGCAGGATGAATAAGTGCCTGTTTTGCGGCAGCGACCTGGACCCAGGAAGCGAGGAACACGTGTTTCCCGCTGCTCTTGGGGGCCGACTAGTGACGCGGAAGGCGACCTGTACAAACTGCAACAACGCGTTTTCCAACGACAGCACGGGCAGGTTGGAGGATGAACTCGCTAGAAGTTTTGCGCTTATTCGCAACGCCCTGAAAATTTGGTCCGGGAGAAATGCTCCTCCGCCGACTATCCCTAGAGCGGGGAAAATGGAGAATGGGACAGAATTCGACCTAGCTCCTGGGTACGTGCCAAAAACGCGTACAGGGCCGTTCCCAGCGAACATCGAGGCAGGTTCGCAGCACCAGCTTATCGTTCCTGATATGAGCGAAGCAAGACGAATTATCAATGTCTTTGAAAGACGCGGCTCCCCAGTCTCGATCGACAGCGTCTTTTCCGTTGAACGAAAAGTTCCGAGTATAAATCAGCGAATTGTGTTTGACGGGCCGAAGCTGTGGCGATCTGTCGCCAAAATGGCTGCTATTGGCTTTGTGGTGATGTTTGGGAATGAGAATGCAAGGAAGTTCGTCGGAGCGGATTTACGGACATCGATAAAGTGCGGTCGTCCGGACATAGCCGAGTTCGCCGGATGGGACTTCGTAAATCCGTGGCCGACAGTCGTCTCGGTTCAGCCTCACGACAAAACACCGGACGCGACCAGCTCTGGATTTGAGCACTCGCTCATTGTAACCGACGTGAATGGGTATTCCGTTGGGTATATCAGCCTATTCAGGAAATTCCGCTTCTCAATACGACTCGGCGAAGCAACGGACTTGCTGCCGCGAGGTCTTGCTTTGAACCCTCGCTCTTTGAAGCCAGAACGATTCAACCTAAATGTCGTTGCGGCGTCAACTTTTTCTCCCAGGAACGCTGGTAGCTTCCTGGCGGAGCATGCCACGATCACGAAAGGAGTAGAGGAGGCAGTTCAGTTTGCATTAAAGGCATGGTCTGAGGAGGCACAAGCCGGACGGGTAAATGACTTGGTGACAGAGCTTCTCTCGGCCATTTCTGATGCCGGACAAGATGAGATCGCGAGAGAAGCTGCAGTGAGAAATTTTTCAGAGAAAGTGGCCGCCGTTGAGCTCGGATCGGCGTGGATTACGGAGTTGGACAAGTCACTGGTGGACGAATGATTGCCCCCATCGGCCTCAGCCGCTGCGCGCCTTGAGCACATGGCAGACGCGTGCCGCGACCTGGCGGGCGCGGCTCTCCGTCGTCATCACGCAATTCCGCAAATCCTGCGAATAGGTCTGCTTGCGGCGCCAGTTCATAGCAATCTCCGGCGCTGTCGGAGACTATGAGACACAGATCACGACCGCGTCGGAATCCCCATCCCCAATTACACCTCCATGGAACCGCTCTAATGGTGCTTTAATAAAGCTGTTTCGATTAGAACCGTCGCCCGACAGCTCTCCTCGACGAAGCTGAAGCAATATCGGTCAGGACCTTGAATCCAGTGCAAATTTATGATCGGCCTTGTAGGCCAGGAAATCCCTTTGAGAGCGGCGTCCTTCATAAGTTCGGTTACTATAAGCTCGGGGTTGTCGCGTGCGTAATGCATGAAACGAACCAGCTGGCCCGCTTCCTTGCTGACTCGGACTGAAACAAGCGCCGTTGTTAACCCGCAAGTCACTCCGGGGAACCAGATCCGCTCGTTAACTGTGGAGAGGGTTGCCACACCTGCTTTGCGCAAGCGGATGTGTTCATCCTCCGCACAATCTTCGGCTACGCTAAATGGGAAAGGCACAAATAGCTTCTGGTCTGGCCAGGAGCTCACGGCTACCTCAATAAGGCGTCTGCTAGTCCATGCGCCATGAGGTGCAACCGCCAGCACAAAGGCGACGCGACGTCCGAAAATGGCGTAAAGCAGGTCCTTACTCCTCGCTGCATTGAGGTGCAGATGATGAATGCCCCATTCATTCAGGAGAAGGTCGAAGTCTGGTCCATGCTTGTGTCCTGCCGGTCGAAGGCAATATCCTTGCTTACAGCCGTTGCTAAGGTGGGCTGCCAAATCCTCGCCGCGCTCGATCTTTCCCAATAATGCAACAATCTCGGGCAACTTTTCTTGAACATTTTTTAGATCATCGAACCCGCGGGCTACGTTAACTTGGCGCGGATGCGGATGCACCAGCCGCGACTGCCAGTTCATAAAACGCCAAGCCTGCTCATGCACGTCCAAGGTAGCGAAAGCCTCCTTAACGCGCTTGCTGCGCATCGGCAGCACTCTCAGCATTTCGGCTCGAAATTTATCGAGGTAGTCGCAATACATGGCTCTAACTAGCTAGTGTCATCAAACTCGTCCGTTAAGTAGGGCAGGTGAAACCCGCCGACGCAAGCCTAAAGGTCAAGGTAGCGAACCGGACCCATCCAAACCTCAAACGAAACGGGGTCTGGGGCCTTCTGGCCCCAGCGGGGTGCAGGGGCAGAGCCCCTGCCCGCCGGAGGCACCCAACCGCGCGCCCCGCCCAAACACAGCCCGAGCCCGCGCCGCTGCGCGCGCAATGCGCTGGTTCTGATCCCGGCGCTCCAAAATCCGCGGGCCGTCCGACACGGGATACCTGACGCCGCTCACGCGGAACGATCCACCCCCAACAGCAAGCGTAGCGTGGGTTGCGCCTCCGCAATCCACGCTACAAACAGAGAAAACGCTCCCAACCACGAAACCAATCCCCTCCCTCCACGAAACACCCCCATGACCCGCACCGCCCTCCTGCTCCTCGCCCTCGCCCTCCCATCCGCTGCCCAATCACGCCCCCGGCTATGGCGCTACGACGCCCCCGGCATTCACGCCTGCGGCAGATTCACCACCACAATGAAACCGGATCGCGACGGCTTCTACCGCATCCTCCGCATCACCGGCCGGCGCAACGGCGTCGCGATCCGCGCGCTGGCGAAAACCGGCCGGCCCATCCCCGGCAACGCCCCTTATGCGATCGACAACCGCGTGCGCCCCGCCGCGCCCCAGCTCACCAAGGCCGGCTTCGGCTTCCGGCTCGCCGACCGCACCTGGGCAAACCCTTTCTTCCTGAAAGACAACGATCTCGAATACCTGTCCGTGCCCCCCTACAAGCCAGGCGCCGGCCCCGAAGACAAAGTGCACTTCCTGGCCACCCCGAACCCAAGCCCAGGCCTGACCTGCGACGCGAAATCCAGCGACCTCCCCGCCGCCCCTCTGGCCGCGAACCCATCACCATAAAACCGCAATCCCCGCCCAACACCCCTCCCCCATCGCCGCGCGAGCCCGAAACATAACCGGCCCGACGGCCCCAGCTGGGTGCAGGGGCAGAGCCCTGCCCGCCGAAGGCGCCTCCCCGCCCAACGACCCTTGGTCAGAATCGCATAGCCGCCCCCGATCCCCGCCCCATAGCCTGAGCCGATCCGCCAAGGCCCGCTGCGGCGCCCCACGCGGTCCGCAACAGGGCAAGCCGCGCAGGGGAGATCGCCATCCTGTTCCCGCCCGGAAATGGAACCGCCCGATAAAACCGTGCCCCCGCCCGCCGCGTGCCGCGCGCGCGCCCCTGCGCTGTGCCTCTGTCTGCTCCCGGCCGCCGCCGACCTGCTCCTCGCCCAAACCGCGCGCGCCCAGGACCTCGAACCCCGCGCCTATGCCGCCTCCCCCACCGGCACCAACTTCCTCCTCGCCGGCTTCACCAACTTCAACGGCGCCATCTCGCTCGATCCCTCGCTGCCGATCCGCGGACTGCAAGCCGACATCTTCCTGAACACGATCGGTTACGACCGCGAATTCGGCTTTCTCGGCCGCTCCGCGAGCGTCGCCATCCTGATTCCCGAAGTCGAAGGCTCGCTCAGCGGCGAGGTCCTCGGCCGTGGCCGCGCCGCCTCCCGCTCGGGCCTCGCCGACACGCGCATCCGCCTCGCCCTCAACCTGCTCGGCGGCCCGGCCCTGCCCCCCCGCCTGTTCATGGAACGCCTACCGGAGACCACGCTCGGCGTCAGCCTGCAGATCGTCGCACCCACCGGCCAATACGATCCCGCGCGCTTGATCAATATCGGCAACAATCGCTGGGCGTTCAAACCGGAGATCGGCCTGTCGCAACCGATCGGCAACTGGTTCGCGGAAGCCTATGCCGGCGCCTGGATATACACCGACAACCCGAATTTCTACGGCGGCCATCGGCGCAGCCAGGCGCCGATCTACAGCTTCCAGCTCCATGCCGGCTACACATTCCGCCCCGGCCTATGGCTCGCCGCCGACGCCACCACCTATTTCGGCGGCACCACCAGCATCGACGCCGGCCCGCCGAACGACCCGCAATCCGTCACCCGCTACGGCCTCACCCTCTCGGTCCCGCTCGGCGACGGCTTCTCGATCAAGGGCCGCTGGTCCACCTGGCTCGCCAGCCGAAACGGCGGCACCTACGATACGTTCGGCGTAACGTTGCAGTATCGCTGGTTCAACTGAGCCCGCCTCATTCCAGCGTGGCAAGAACCTCGTCGAGCTGGCCGAACGACTCACCGAACCCGCTCGTGCTGCCCGACACCATCGCTTCGTCGAGCGCTTCCTTCGAAGGATAAAGGTCCTGCATGACGACCCGCGTCACGCCGTCTCTTTCCTCGAACGTCACAGTCGTCACGGCGCCGCCTTCGCCCGCTTCCTCATTCGTCCAGACGATGCGTTCGTGCGGCGTCGCTTCAATATAGCGGCCAAAGAACGCCATCGGCTGACCGGAAGAAGGATGCTTCATCACGAGCCGGTACGAGCCGCCCGTGCGAACGTCCATCTCGCAGGACACAAGGGTGATGCCGAAGGATTTCGGCGTCCACCACCGCCTGAACAGATCGGGCGTGGTCCACGCCGCCCACACGAGCCGCACCGGCGCCTTGAAACTCCGCGTAACCACAAGCTCACGCTCGGATGCCCGCTCCACCCGCGTTTGGTTCGACCCGCCGTCCTTCTCACTATCCGGTGCTGCGCTCATCATTCTTTTCCTTCCGTTGGAGTTCATCAACAACCTTGTCGAGCTCGTCGAACCGCGCGGCCCATAACTGGCGGTAACGCTCGATCCACACGGACTCCGCCTGCAAGCTGCGAACGCCGAGCCTGCAGGTCCGCACCCGTCCGATCTTCTCCGTGCTGACGAGCCCTGCCTTCTCCAGCACGCCCACGTGCTTCTTCATGCCCGTGAGCGTCATCCCGAACCTCTCGGCCAGGCTCGTGATCGAAGCCGCCTCGCGCCCCAGCTGCTCCAAAACCCCCCGCCGTGTCGGATCCGCCAGCGCGGCAAAGGAATCGTCCAAGCAAGCCGTCTCAAACTGAACCATCCGGTTCAGTGTTAGGCCAAGATGAGGTGGCGCGCAAGCATGAGCCTCACGCGGCCGACAGGCCCAGCCCGCTGAACCTCAGGAAATCGCCTCAGCGCCTGAACGACTTAATCAAAGTCATGGGGTCTGGGGCCTTCGGGCCCCAGCCGAGCGGTGGAGCGGAGGCAGAGCCTCCCCTCCCCGCCGGAGGCAAAACTCAATAAATCGGAAACCGCTCACAAAGAGCCCGCACCCGAGCCCCCACCCGCGCCTCCGCCTCCCCGGCGCTCCCCGACGCCAGCCCTTCCAAAACCTCGTCGATCATCCCGCCCACCTCGCGGAACTCCGCGACCCCAAACCCGCGCGTCGTGCCAGCCGGCGTCCCGAGCCGGATCCCCGACGTCACCGCCGGCTTCTCCGGATCGAACGGAATCGCATTCTTGTTCGCCGTGATATGCGCCCGCTCCAGCGACGCCTCCGCCGCCTTGCCGGTCACCCGTTTCGGCCGCAGATCAACCAGCATCAGATGGCTGTCGGTCCCGCCCGTCACGATCGCGAGCCCGCGCTCCACCAGCGTCGCCGCCAGCGCCCGCGCATTCTCCACCACCGCCCGCTGATAGGCGCGGAATTCCGGCCGCAGCGCCTCGCCGAACGCCGCCGCCTTGCCGGCGATCACATGCATCAGCGGCCCGCCCTGCAAGCCCGGAAACACCGCCGAATTGAATTTCTTGCCGAGCTCAGGATCGTTCGAGAGGATCATCCCCCCGCGCGGCCCGCGCAGCGTCTTGTGCGTCGTCGTCGTCACCACATGCGCATGCGGCAACGGCGACGGATAGACGCCCGCCGCCACCAGCCCCGCGAAATGCGCCATATCGACCAGGAAATAAGCGCCCACCTCATCCGCCACGCGCCGGATGCGCGCGAAATCGATGATCCGCGGATAGGCCGACCCGCCGGCGATGATCAGTGCCGGCTTCTCCGCCCGCGCCAGCGCCTCGAGTTCCTCGTAATCGAGCAACCCATCCTCGCGCCGCACGCCATATTGCACCGGCCGGAACCATTTGCCCGACAGATTCGGTGCCGCACCATGCGTCAGATGCCCGCCCGCCGCGAGCGACATGCCGAGGATCGTATCCCCCGGCTTGATCAGCGCGAGAAACACCGCCTGGTTGGCCTGCGCCCCCGAATGTGGCTGCACGTTGGCATAGTCACACCCAAACAGCTGCTTGGCCCGGTCGATCGCGAGCTGCTCGGCGACATCGACATACAGGCAGCCGCCATAATAGCGCCGCCCCGGATATCCTTCGGCGTATTTGTTCGTCAGCACCGAGCCCTGCGCTTCCAACACCGCCCGCGAAACGATGTTCTCGCTGGCGATCAGCTCGATCCCGTCCTGCTGCCGCCGCAGCTCATGCCCGATCGCTTCCGCCAGTTCCGGATCGGCGTCTCCGAGCGGCGCCCCAAAAAACCGGTGCGCGCTGAAGGTCGAACTCTGCTCGTTCATGGCCGATCCATCCTAGCAATCGAGGGTCGACGGCTAGACTAGCCTCGCCCGCACCGAAGCATAAACCCCCTCCGCCGCCGCCTGGCCCCGCGCCTCCAGCGCCGCGATCTCGGCCACGAGCGCCTGCGCCGCCGCGCGATCCTCCATCGACGCCGCATTCACGAGCACGTTCAGCGCCGAACTCCGCAGCGCCGCCGCCCCGGCCAGCGCCGCCACCCCCGCATCGCTGACCACGCTTGCGTTCCCCTTCTCGGCCGCCACCGCCGACAGCGCGATCACCTCCGCGCACAGCCGCGCGCACGCCATCGGCGCCGCCGCCGCCACGCGCAGCGCCGCCTGAATAGCCGGCCCCCGCGCCGCACTTTCCTTCGGCAGCCCATAGGCCGCCATCACCTGCGCGAAGGCCGCCGCATCCTCTTCCATGGCCGCGGCGAGCCCCGCCCGCGCCGCCTCGGCCTGCTCGAGCAGCGCCGCCATGTCCGCCTCGACGTGCGCGTATTTCTTCTTCCCCAGCGTCAGCCGGCACACCATCGAGGTCAGCGCGGCCCCGAGCGCCCCCATCAGCGCCGCCGCGCTCCCGCCCCCCGGCGTCGCCTCGCGGCCCGCCAGCGCGTTCAGATACTCGTCAAGCCCGCTCAAGCGATCTCCTTCGCCAACGCCAGGATCTCGGCCGCATCCAGCATCCGGTCATTACGCTCAAACAATTGCCCGACACAGGCCCGATGCAGCTTCAGCTTGAGCCCGCCGATCCCGAGCGCCCCGAACGTCAGAACGCCCCCGTAATCCTTGCCCTTATCCGACGCCGCGATCCCGCCCACCCCGAGCGGCGGCTCCGGATTGCAATCGGCCACCACCCGCAATCCGCGAGCCCCACGCCAATCCGCCTCGGCAATCAATCCCTGCCCCGCCGCCCCGGCCGCGAAAATCACGTCCGCGCCCGAAACAGCCCGTGCCCGCGCCGCCCCATCCGCAGCCTCGATCGCCGCAACCCGCACGCCGAACCGTGCCTCGATCGCCGCCGCCGCCGCCTCGGTCCGCGCCGCCTGCCGCCCGGTGATGGCGACCGCGGCCCCCTCGAGCGCCAGCATCGCCGCCGCCCGCCGGCCCACCGGCCCGGTCCCCGCCAGCACCACCGCCCGCGCCCCCGCGAGCGGCACCGCGCGACCGATCAGCGCGACCGCGGCCGCCGCCGTCGAGTTGCACCCGTTCGCATCGAGCATCGCCGAGACCCGGAACCCGCCGAAATACCGTTCGCCGATCGCAGCAAACACCGCCTCCGCCGCGGCCAGATCGCTGCCCCCCACGAAGAACGCCGTGAACCGCTTCTCCTTCGGCCCGCGCGTATAAATCGCCCCCTCGACCAGCTTCCCCACCTGCTCGGCCCGCACGCCGCCTTGCGCGAACACGTGATCGGCCCCGCCATCGATCGCCACCACCCGGTCGAACACGCTCGGCATCGCGTCCGTATCGAGCTGAAACAAAAGCTTCGCGGTCATGCCACCACGTTCCGCGGCGCGCCGGCCACGAACGCCTCGATATTGTCGATCAGCTGATCGGCGAGAAACCGCATCGCCTCCCGGCTCGCCCAGGCCACGTGCGGTGTCACGATCAGATTGGGAATCCCCGGCTCCAGCAGCGGATTTCCCGCAACCGGCGGCTCGGCGCTCAACACGTCGATCCCCGCCCCCGCGATCCGCCCCGCCCGCAGCGCGTCCCTGAGCGCCACCTCATCGATGAGCCCACCCCGCGCCGTGTTGATCAGCACCGCATGCGGCTTCATGCGCCCGATCTCCGCGGCCCCGATCATCCCCCGCGTCGCCGGCGTCAGCGGCACATGCAGCGTGATCGCATCGCTCTCGGTCAGCAATGTCTCGAAATCGACGAGCCCCGCACCCGGAAAAACATCATGCGCGAGCACGCGCATGCCCAGCGCCTCCGCCCGCCGCGCCACCGCCCGCCCGAGCGCCCCGAACCCGACGATGCCGAGCGTGGATCCCGCCACATCGTGAATGGCATGGGTATGGAAACAAAACTGCGCCGACCGCGCCCAGACGCCCTCGGCCACATCCCGCGCGTAGGGAATGAGATTCCGCCGCAGCGCGAACAGCATCGCCAGCACATGCTCGGGCACGGTATTCTCCGCGTAATCCCGGATATTGCTGATCACGATTCCGCGCGCGGCCGCCGCCTCCTTGTCGAGGATATCCGTCCCCGTCGCCGCGACCGCAATCATCCGCAGCGCCGGCAATGAAGCGAGCGTGGCCTCCCGCAGCGGCACCTTGTTCGTGATACAGATCGTCGCATCCCTGAGCCGCGCGACGATCTCGCTCACCGCGGTGCGCTCGTATTCGCGATACTCGTGCGAGAAGGAAAGCGGTTTCAAAGGGATCGGGAGGGTTTCCCGATCGAGGAAGACGAGTTTTTCCGACACTTCAGATTATGCCTCCGGCGGGCAAGGGGCTCTGCCCCTTGCATCCCCGCTGGGGCCGAAAGGCCCCAGACCCCTTCACCTTGGGGGCGGGGAAACGCTCGTCGTATGCGAAAATCGCCTGAGCCGCCCCCAAAGTCATGGGGTCTGGGGCCTTTCGGCCCCAGTGGGGGTGCAGGGGGCAAAGCCCCCTGCTCACTCCGCCACCAGCTTCGCGGCCGCCTCGCCCTGCGCTCGATAGAACGACTCCGCTGCCCGCACGCCGCTCCCCGGCTCCACGCGAATGCCCACATCCAGCATCGCCATCTCCGCCCCCGCGACCGCGGCCAGGCACATCAGCTCGTTTAAATCGCCGAGATGGCCGATGCGGAACAATTTCCCCGCGACCTCACCGAGCCCCGACCCGAGCGACAGATTATACCGCGAAAACGCCCGCGAAATAACCGCGGCCCCATTGGTTCCCGCCGGCACCATCACAGCGCTCACCGTATCGCTATACCATTTCGGCTCCTTCGCGCAGAGCGGCAGCTTCCACCCCTCGAGCACCGCGGCGCGCACGCCGCCCGCGAGATAGCGATGCCGCGCGAAGACGTTCTCGAGCCCCTCCTCGAACAGGATCGCCAGCGCCTCGCGCATCCCGTAGAGCATCGGCAGCGACGGCGTGTAGGGAAAATACCCATCCTTGTTCGAGCGCTGCATATCCTCGATATCGAAGAAGGCGCGCCGCAGCGGGTTGCGCGACTTCGCCGCCTGCCCCGCTTCCAGCGCCTTCGGCGAGAGGCAGCAGATGCCTAAACCTGCTGGCATCATCAGCCCTTTCTGCGAGCCGGTGATCGCCCCGTCGACGCCCCACTCATCCATCCGGAAATCGATCGAGCCGATCGCGCTCACGCCATCGACGAACAGCAGCGCCGGGTGCCCCGCCGCATCGATCGCCCGCCGCACGGCGGCGACATCGCTCGTCACTCCGGTCGCGGTTTCGTTATGCACCACGAGCACCGCCCGGATCGCATGCCCCGTATCGGCGCGCAGCGCGTCATGAATATGCTCGGGCGAGGCGCCGGTTCCCCACGGCTCCTCCTGCACCACCACATCGAGCCCATGCTTGCGCGCGAGCTCGATCCAGAGATGGCTGAACTGCCCATAACGCGGCGCCAGCACCCGGTCCCCGGCGGCCAGCGTATTGGTCAGCACCGCCTCCCACGACCCGGTCCCGGTCGCCGGAAACAGGAAAACCTGCCCCGCTTCGGTCTTGAACAGCTTCTTCGCCGCCGCGAAAATCGGCTTCGTCAGCTCGGGAAAAATCGGGCTGCGATGATCCTCGCTCGGCCGGTGCATCGCGGCCAGAACGCGGTCGGGAATATTCGTCGGTCCCGGCACATGCAGGAAATGGCGACCGGCCATGAGCTAACCTCCAGTTTTCTTATGAGAGACCGACGATGCGCCCGCCATCGAGCCGCATCCCGACCGCAGCCGGCACGCGCGGCAAGCCCGGCATGGTCATGATATCCCCGCAGATCGCCACCACAAAACCGGCCCCCGCCGAGAGCCGCACCTCCCGCACCGGCAGCCCATGCCCCGAGGGCGCCCCAAGCGATTTCGGGTCTGTCGAGAAACTATACTGCGTCTTGGCGACGCACACGGGAAAATGCCCATACCCCGCCCGCTCGAGCTCATCGAACCGCCGCCGCACCGACGAATCCGCCTGCACGCCGGCCGCGCCGTAAATCTCCCGCGCGATGGTCTCGAGCTTCTCCCACAGCTTCATTTCGCTCGGATAAAGTGGCGCAAACCGCGCCGGCTCCCGCTCGATGGTCGCGACCACCAGCTCGGCGAGCTCGGCCGCTCCGGCCCCGCCCCGCGCCCAATGGTCCGCCATGGCACAAGGCGCCCCGATCGCCCCGCACATTTCCTGCAACAACGCGATCTCGGCCGCCGTATCGGCGCTGAACCGGTTCACCGCCACCACGACCGGCAGCCCGAATTTCCGCAAATTCCGCACATGCCGCTCGAGATTGGCAAAACCCGCGCGCAGCGCGTCGAGATTCTCCGCCCCGAGATCGGCCTTCGCCACCCCGCCATGCATCTTCAGCGCGCGGATCGTCGCCACCACCACCGCCGCATCCGGCGCGAGCCCCGCCTGCCGGCATTTGATATCGAGGAATTTCTCCGCCCCGAGATCGGCGCCGAAACCGGCCTCGGTCACCACGTAATCCGCCAGCTTCAGCGCGCTCTTGGTCGCAATGACGCTGTTGCAGCCATGCGCGATATTCGCGAACGGCCCGCCATGCACGAAGACCGGATTGTGCTCGAGGCTCTGCACCAGGTTCGGCGCCAGCGCGTCGCGCAACAAAACGCACATGGCCCCCACCGCCCCGATCTCGGCCGCCGTCACCGCCCGCCGGTCCAGCCGCTGCCCGATCACCACGCGCGACAGCCGCGCCTCGAGATCCGCCCGATCCTCCGCCAGGCAGAAAATCGCCATCACCTCGGATGCCACCGTGATGTCGAACCCGCTCTCCCGCGGAAACCCGTTCTTCGACCCGCCCAGCGACGACACCACCGACCGCAGCGCCCGGTCGTTCATATCCAGCGCGCGCTGCCAGGAGATCCGCCGCGTATCGAGCCCGAGCTCGTTGCCCCAATAGATATGGTTGTCGATCATCGCCGCGAGCAGATTGTTCGCCGATCCGATCGCATGAAAATCGCCGGTGAAATGAAGGTTGATGTCCTCCATCGGCACCACCTGCGCATACCCGCCGCCCGCCGCGCCGCCCTTCACCCCGAAGCAAGGCCCGAGCGAGGGCTCCCGCAGACACGCGACCGACCGCTTGCCGATCCGGTTCAGCGCATCGTTGAGCCCGACCGTGGTCGTGGTCTTCCCCTCGCCGGCCGGCGTCGGATTGATCGCGGTCACCAGAACGAGCCGCGCGCCCGGGCGCGCATTCAATCCGCTCAAATAATCAAGATCGATCTTCGCTTTGGTGTGCCCGTAAGGCTGCACGAACCGGGCCGGAATGCCGAGACGCGCCTCCGCGATCTCCACGATCGGGCGAAGCTCGGCCGCCTGTGCGATCGCCGCATCGCTCAGCGCCGCCTTGTGCTGATCCCGCTCCGTCCCCGCCATGTGCCACAGTCCCCCCTCGGGCGGGGGCTGCTAGCACGGGCGGCGTTTCCCACCAAGCCGGCCCGCCCGGGGCCGGCGGGATTAGCCCGAGACCAGTCCGCTGAGCGGCACGAGCCCCGCGGCAGTGCTCCCCGGGAAGATCGTCTCCTGGTTCGAGGACGAGATCCCGAGATGATCGAACAGCACGCTCATCGCGATCTGGCGGAAATCGCAAGTGCCCCAGACGTCGCGGCCCTGGAACAGATTATTGAGGGGAATCCATCCACCCTCGACGATCACCTGCCCCCCGATCACCGGCCCACCCGCGAGGAACACCACGAACCCGGTGCCATGATCGGTGCCGGACGTGCCGTTCTCATACGCCGTCCGCCCGAACTCCGTCATGGTCATCACCACCGTCGAGCTCCACGCCGCGCCGAGCGTCGTCTGAAGCGCGCCGATCGCCGCATCGAGGTCTGCAAGCAGCGGGGGCAGCCCTTGATTCTGCTGCGCGTGCGTATCAAAACTCTCGGTCTCGATCACCGCCACGCTCGGCCCGTAGGGCGAGGCGAGGCAATATCCGGCCACTTGCGCCGCACTCACCAGAGCGGACGATTTGCTGAGCGACTTGCCGGACAGCACCGCCGAGAAGAAATTCCGGTCCGAGAGAGCGGTGTTGAAAACGGGCCCGATTTCCGGGTCATTCGAGCAATCGGTCTGCAAAACATTGGCAAAGCTGCTCGGCGTCGCCGTCCACACGTCCGGCGCCCAGCTCGCGACCGGCGAACTACCGGCCATGGTGATCGGCAGGGAGGCGCCGAGTGCCAGCCCCGCCTGCACCGCGCTCGACGCGCCGAGCAGTCCGACGGTCCGGTTCACCCACCCGCTCGCACCGAGTGTGGTCGCTCCCCCTTGCAGGAAATCCTGCCCGAGAAAATGGCTGCGCGTTTCCACGATCGGCGCCACCGCATGCACCGCAAGGGCTTGGCCAGCGCCGAAAAGCGCGCCCAAATTCTTTAGGTGCGGATCGAGCGCAAAGAAATTGTTGACCGCGATCATACTGCTCGGCAACAACCCGGCGCGCAGCCCCGACAGATAGGGATCACCATACGGAATCACGGCCGCGAGCCCATCGAGCCCGCCCTTCACATTGATGATCACGAGCCGGGCCGGGCTCCCGGTGCTCGCGAGCGCAAGCCTTGCCGGACCAAAGGCAAGCGACCCCGCCGCAAGCCCGGCCAGGACCTGCCGCCGCGACAGTTCCGATGACGGGCCCGAGGAATTTCGCTCTTTCATCTCAGCGCCTCTGAAACTCGGGAGAGCAAAAAAGCAGGTGGAGCTGATCCCGCACGGTGCTGAGTTGCGACATCAGCGACGCTGTCAAGGCCGATTCGAACGGCCCCAGCGAGCAATTGGCCGTCGCAACCGGATCGAGCGTGCCGAGATTTGCGGTCAGGGTTCCCACCCAGTCCGAACGCAAAAGGAGCTGCGACCCCACGAGCCAGGTCGACGCGAGATCGGACCAGCCGTTCGGAAAGGGTGAAGCCCAAGTCGGCTGACCCAGGTGGGAAAGAATATTGCCGATCGCGGCCGGCATCGTGGCGGCGGTTATGCCTGCCGCCCGCAGCACGGCCACCACGTAATCCACCGGCGTACGAAACTTGCTCTGCGGCGTCCAGGCACTCGTCAGGCCCACGATCGCGGAGGCGGCCTGCGCCAGGTTTCCGCCGCTGTTTGACAAGGCTGCGGCCACGGTCGCGATGTCGGTCGGATCGGGCGTGTCCGAGACAAAATGGGTGACGAGCTTGGTCGCGAGATGATTGTACGTGCTCGGGTGCGTGGCCAGCATTTGCAACGCCGCGATGCCCCCGTCATAGGTCCCCGCAAAGCTCTGCCCGAGCAGCGTCTGGGCCGTAGGCTCATGATTGTTCGAGACGAAGGTAAAACCGGTGGATGACGAAAGATCGACCGTCCACCCCGTCAGGATATTGGCCATCGCATCGACATCGGCCTGCGTGTAGCCCTCATCGACGCCGACTGTGTAGAGCTCGAGGCATTCGCGCCCGAGATTCTCGTTGAACCCCAGCTGCTGTCCCGTTTTCTTAAAATGAGCCACCGCGTAAGGGCTATCCGGCCCAATCGAATTCTCGTTGTCGAGCGAATAGATCATCGCCGGATGCTGCATCACCGACAGCAGCATATCCTGGAAGGTGCCGTTCACATTGGGCCGGATGCAATCCCGGATGAAGACACCGGCCAACGCGGTCGCCGGAAAGGATGCGGTGAGGAGAGCAAAATGATTGGTCCAGAACCATACCAGCCGCTCCCGGAACGGGACCGCTGTGGTGATCGCGTAGGCGAGAAACGCCTGGACTTCCTTCGCAAACGTCGTCTTGATCGCCGCCTCTGCTTGCTTCTTCGCGAGGGAGCCGGCCGTGGCATTCTGATAATTCAGGATCTCAGTCAGGCACGATGACAGCGTGGGCAGACCGGTCGTCGGCATCGGGTCCGGTCCCGAAAGCTGCTGCAGCAGCCAGCTTTGGGCGTCGCTGGGCAAGGCATCGTCGGGCCGACCGCCCAGCCCAAATCGCGTGAAGGCCTGGGCGACCGTTTGATTGCCGGTCAGATCCGCCATGGCGCACCGCCGCAAAGATATTGTCGTATCAGCATGGATTTACCGCCCCGGGTAAGCCAGGCAGGTGCTCGAGTCCTGCAGATCGAGATTGAACAGCGACGTGTTGTGCAGAAAGGTCGACGAAACCGCACTCTGCAGGGTCGAGGACGCGATGCGTGAAAACCCGGCATTGGCGATGATGCTGAGGTGCGTCGTCGGCGAGAACGGCGAGACGAGATATTCGCGCACCGTCAGGCCGACGCTTGCGTAGCAGGTGCTCAGGATCCAGCTCGCATAGCCCACGATCGGATAGCCGGCGGACGGTGTCGGATTGACCGGCACCCAGGCCGTCGGGTCCGATGCCGTCGCCAGCGTGGTCGGCACGGCGGTGTGGGTCGCACCGGGTCCGAAATGGGTCAGCCCGCTCGTCGTGGCCGCCACCGTCGGCTGGTACTTCACCCGGTTCTGCGCGTTGATGAGCGCAGCCACCGGCAAGGCCGCCGTCACCGGCGATTGCGGCGCGATCGCCGTGTAGGACGGACCGATATAGCCGAGCGCCGATCCGCTGGCGAGCAGGGCCTGCTGCACCGCCGGACTGCCGCTCGCGGGAATGAACCGGCTGTTGCCCGCAACGCCGCCGGGAACCGGCAGGGACGCGAAGTTGCTCGTCACCGGCACGGGGATCCGGGTGAAGGCCGAATTCGTCGCCGTGCAGACGGCATGCAAATGCTGCGTCAGCAACCAGGTCGCGCCGCTCCTCGGATCGGCATCGTAGACAATGGAGAACCCGCCGGGCGGCACCGTCAGGCTGAACAGCGACCAGTCCGTCAGCTGACCGGAAAAAATGCCGCACAAAGCGCCGTCATCGAGAACGAGCTGTCCATTCGCCGTGATGCCTGGCGCGTGCGTCGCGATCGTGACAGGCACGCCATAAAGCGGAAACTGGATCAGCGGCCCCGAACTGGTCCCGAGCCCGGCATTGTAGGCACTCACCTGCGATGCCGTCAGAGGGATCAGGCTGACGGCGAAATCCACCGTGCTCGACGGCCCGAGCTCCCATCCACACCCGGGAAGAATACCCATGGTGCAGTCATTGGCGAGAAATCCCTCCTGCGCCGCGGGGCTGCCGACCGCAACGGGCGTGAAATGCTGCCCGGCGTAAACGACCTGCATTTCCGCAGCCAGCGTCGATTGCACGGTCGTATCGGCCGCGCCATTGACGTAGATGTCGGCGCGCGCTCCCACGAGTGGCAAAAGGGCAGCGCCGGCCGCAACAGCCAGGCCAAGGCGCGAACCGAACCGAAGGGACAACATCATCCTATTCCGTCTGGATCGGCTTCACGACCCGGCCACCGCACACGGCCGGATTCTGAATGTTGAGATTGTAGCCAGCGGCATCCGATGTCAGCACATTCGCGACCGCGGTACTGTAATTGAGGTTCGCCTGCGAAAGCGGCACGAAACCTTCGGCCGAAGCATCGCCGGCGATGGTTCCCGGATGATACGGCATCGTCAGGAAGTCGAGGATCGCATTCGCGTCGTTCAGATAGCAGGTGGAAAAGATCCAGTTGACATAACCTACGATCGGATAGCCCTGCGCCGGCATCGGCAGTTGCGGGACCCAGGCGGTCGGATCGGCCGCCGACGTGGCGTTCGCCGGCGGCGCCGCATTCACCGCGCCGGCGCCCGGATGCGCGAGGGCCAGCAGCGTGTTCGCGGCGGACGGCGTATACGTCGTGCGGTTCACCTGATTGAACAAGCCGGCAACCTTCAAAGTCGACGTCACCGGAGATTTTGAATAGACGCTGGTGTAATTCGGCGTGATATAGCC
Source organism: Acetobacteraceae bacterium (assembly GCA_027451405.1). Lineage (GTDB taxonomy): Bacteria > Pseudomonadota > Alphaproteobacteria > Acetobacterales > Acetobacteraceae > DAIDJM01. Next base: position 42,941 of record DAIDJM010000054.1, read on the forward strand.
GATCGCCGAGGTCGATCCCAGCAAGGCCGCGCGCATCCCGGCATTGCCCACCGCCCCCACGAAGCGCGGATTGGACGCCACGCCGCCCGGCACCGGCAGAGTCGAAAAATCGCCCGTCACCGGCACCGGCAGCGTGGTGAACGCGGAATTCGTCGAATCGCAGACCGCATTCAGATGCTGCGTCAGCAGCCAGGTCGCACCGCTTCCGGGATTCGTATCATACACGATCTGAAATCCGCCCGGCACCGCGAACGGATCGAATTGCGACCAGTCGGTCAGGACACCGGAGAAAATCCCGCAAAGCTGACCGTCGCCGAGCACCAGCTTGCCGTTGCCCGTCACCCCGGCATTGACGACGGGAATCGCCAGCGCCACGCCATAGGCCGGAAACTGGATCGGCGGGCCCTCGCGCGCCGCGTTGGCCTGATCGTAGGCCGTCACCTGCGATTTCGTCAGTGGAATGACGCTCATCGCGAAATCGACCGGAGAGCCGGCGCCGAGCGGCGACCAGCTGCAATTCGGCAAAACACCGAACGTGCAATCGTTGTTGAGGAACCCGACCGCCGCCGCCGCACTCGGCACACCCACCGAGGGGAACACCTGGCCGGGATAGACCTGTTTGAACTGCAAGGCCGCCACCGGCTCGAAAAAATCCTCCACACCCCCCGTGACGGTGACAATCGTCTGGGCGTGGGCCGTGCCCCCGACCAGCAAAACCCAAGCCCACGCGTATTTCATGGAACACCCCCCAACTCATTGGAGAGCTTAATAAATGCTTACCCGTAATACAAGAAAAAAGACCAGCGCGGGCGCGCCTAGGTTGTATTCAACCTATGGGCGAATTGCCTGAAGGCAAACTAACCTCGCCTACGTTCCTCAGGATTGCGCGAGCGCCTCCCGGCTCGCCCGAACCCGCGTCACCCGCCGATCCTCCACCCCCAGAACCTCGAACAACCACCCGCCGAACACGATTCGGTCCCCCGCCACCGGCACCCGCCGCAACAGCGCCAGCAAAAGCCCGCCCAGCGTATGGTAACTTCCCTCGGCCGGCAGATCAGGCAGCATCAGCCGCGCTTTCAGCTCATCCACCGGCGTGCCGCCCTCGAGCAGCAGCGGGCCCGTCTCGATGGCCGTCTCATCCCCGCCCGAGGCCCGCGCCGGCTCCGCCTCGCCCACGATCGCCTCGAGCACATCCGCCGCGGTAACTACGCCCTCGAAACTACCATATTCGTCGATCACCAGCGCCAGCCCCAGCGGATCGGCCTTGAGCCGCTCCAGCGCATCGAGCGCGCTCACCGTGTCGGGCACCACCATCGGCTGCCGCAGCGCGGCACCCACCGAGAGGTCGTTGCCGTCGAGAATCCGATCGAGCAAATCCTTCGCCTGCACCACGCCCACCACATTATCGACCGACCCGTCCCCCACGACGAACCGGCTATGTGGCGCCGCCTTCAGCGCCATGACGATGTCGCGCCGCGGATCGGTCCGGTCGATCCAGGCGAGCTCGGTCCGCGGCGTCATGATCGCGCGCACCGGCTTGTCCGCCAGCCGCAGCACGCGCTCGATCATGTCGCGCTCCTCGTTCTCCAGCACGCCCGCCGCCGTCCCCTCCGCCAGCAGCGCCCGCAGCTCCTCCTCGGTCACCGCCTCCCGCGCCCGCCGATGATGCCCCACCAGGCGCAAGACGAGATCCGACGACCGTCCCAGCACCCAGACCGCCGGCGCCATCACCCGCGCGAGCGCCCGGATCGGGGTCGCCACCACCACCGACACCGCCTCCGGCGCCCGCAGCGCCAATTGTTTCGGCACCAACTCGCCCAGCACCAGCGTGAGATACGTGATGCCCACGACGACGATCACGAGCGCGACACCCGAGGCGGCCCGCCCCACCTCGGGAAACGCCGCGACCCACGGCGTCAGCCGCGCCGCGATGCGCGCCCCGCCCACCGTGCCCACCAGGATGCTCACCAGCGTGACGCCCACCTGCACGGTCGGCAGGTAGAGTTGCGGATTGTCGGCCAGAATGCGCGCCGTCCGCGCGCCCGGCGTGCGCTTGCGCTCGAGCACCGCAAGCCGCGCCCGGCGCGCCGAGATGAGCGCCAGTTCGGTCATGGCGAACAGGCCGTTCACCAGGATGAGCAGAAGGATGAGAGCCAGATCGATCAGGGCGGACATGGTCCGCGTATAGCATCCGGCGGCCCGGGATTTTGCCCCCTCCCAGCCGAAACCCCGCGCCGAGAGGCGGCAGGATCGGCCCGCTTTTTCCGCCCGGCAGGAGGTGAGACGAGACCGAGCCCGTGAGCGGAGCGCGACTGTAAAAAAGCAAGTCTTCTTTTTCTGAAGAAAAAGAAGCAAAAAGACTTTGTCGGTTTGGCCGGGGTGGTTCAGCCGGCCTTCAGATGCGAAACATGCTTTAAGAAAAAAGGCCTATCCCTCATTCCTGCGGCCTGGCCACCGCGAATTCCGGCAGCGCCGCGCATCTTTCGTCGATCGCAACCAAGGTCGGGCACACCCCGATATCGCAATGATACCGCCGCGCATTGCCGAGCTGCGGCACCAGGAACGCATCCGCCAGCGTCACCGTGTCGCCGCACAAAAACGCGCCCGCGAGCCCGCGCTGCACCACCCGCGCCTCGAGAGCCGCGAGCCCGGTCTCCACCCAATGCCGGTACCAGGCATCCCGCGCCGCCTCACTCTGCCCGAGCGTCCCGGTCAGGTGCCGCAGAACCCGGAGATTGTTCAGCGGATGGATGTCGCAGGCGATCGCCGCCATGATCTCGCGCACATAGGCCCGGATCGCCGGCGCGCGCGGCAGGAGCGGCGGCTCCGGCACCGTCTCCTCGAGATATTCCGCGATCGCGGTCGATTGCGCGATCGCGGTCCCGTCCTCGAGTTCCAGCACCGGCACCAGCCGCGCCGGATGACGCGCCACGAACGCCGCCCCGTGCTGCTCGCCACCGTCGCGCAACAAATGCACCGGCACGTGCTCGGCCGAAACACCTTTCAGCGCCAGCACGATCCGCACCCGCCACGACGCCGACGAGCGGAAATATTCGTAGAGCCGCATGCGCGCCGTCCCGCGCGCCAAGCCGCCGCTCAGCTCAGATGCGCCGCCAGATGCTTGTTCATCTCGAACATCGTCACGCGATCCTTGCCGAAGATCACGCGCAACTTATCGTCCGCGATGATTTCCCGCTTGTTCTCGGGATTCTGCAGATTGTGCTGCTTGATATATTCCCAGACCTTGCTGACCACCTCGCCGCGCGAGAGCTGACCCGCCCCCACGATGCCCGCCAGCTCCTTGCTCGGCGTCATCGGCTGCTGCAGCGCATTGGGTTTCCCGCCGGCCTTCGGTGCCGCCGCCTTCTTGGCCGGCGCCTTCTTTGCCGCTCCGGCGCTTTCTGCTTTCTTGGTCGCCATGAGTGTTCCTCGCCCGGTGATGCCGACTCCGCCTACGCGGGTCGGAGAGGCATCGTTAGACGGAACGCGCCCCCTTGGGAACCGAACCTTTGCCATCTCGTGACACGGGCGCGCGCCGTCGTCGCCTCGCCACAGCCCTGGCCGCCCTGCTCGCCACCGCCGCCACCCCCACCCCGGCGCTCTACGCCCAGCTCCACTGGCGCTCGGCCGGCCCGTTCCGCGGCGGCCGCGTGCTCGCGGTCGCCGCCAGCCCCGCCAACCCGCGCCGCTTCTATTTCGGCGCCGTGAATGGCGGCGTCTGGCGCACCGACGATGCCGGCCGCACCTGGCAACCGATCGCCGACGCGCTCCCCGCCGGCTCGATCGGCGCGCTCGCCATCGCCCCCTCCGCCCCCGCCACGCTCTATGTCGGCACCGGCGAGGCCGACATGCGCTCCGACATCGCCCAAGGCGTCGGCATCTTCCGCACCACCGACGACGGCGCCCACTGGACCGCGCTCGGCCTCGCCGACACGCAGCAGATCGCCAAGATCCTGGTCGACCCCAAAGACCCCGACACCGTCCTCGTCGCCGCCCTCGGCCACCCCTACGGCCCAAACGACCAGCGCGGCGTCTTCCGCACCGAGGATGGCGGCCAACACTGGACCCGCACGCTCTTCCACGACGCCAACACCGGCGCCATCGACCTCGCCACCGCCCCCGGCGACCCGCAAACCGTCTATGCCGCGCTCTGGCAGACCCGCCGCACCCCCTGGAGCGTCTACCCGCCCTCGAGCGGTCCCGGCAGCGGCCTCTACAAATCCACCGACGGCGGCCGCACCTGGGTGCCCCTCACCGGCCACGGCCTCCCCGCCGCCCCGGCCCGCATCGGTCTCGCCACCACCCCGGCCGCCCCCAACCGCGTCCTCGCCCTCATCAGCGTCCGCGACGGGCAGGGCGCCGGCCTCTACCGCAGCGACGATCGCGGCGGCACCTGGCGCCGCGTCAGCGCCGACCCCCGCCTCACCGAGCGCGCCTGGTATTTCTCCGGCCTCACCGCCGACCCGCGCGACCCAGACCGCATCACGGTCTGCAACACGATCCTGCTCCGCTCCACCGACGGCGGCGCCCATTTCGCGCCCATCCTCGGCGACCCCACCGGCGACGATTTCCACACGCTCGCGATCGATCCCACGAACCCCGACCGCCAGATCCTCGGCGTCGACCAGGGCGCGCTCGTGACCCTCAACGGCGGCGCCAGCTGGAGCAGCTGGTTCAACCAGCCGACCGGCCAGTTCTACCATGTCAGCACCGACAATGCGTTCCCCTACCGCATCTACGGTGCCCAGCAGGACAGCGGCGCCGCCGCCATCCCGAGCCGCAGCGGCAGCGCCTTCGACGGCATCTCGATGATGCAGTTCCACGAGGTCGCCGCCGGCGGCGAGTCCGACGAGATCGCGCCCGACCCCGACGACCCCGACCTCGTCTATGGCGGCCGCGTCGACCGGCTCGACCTCCGCTCCGGCCAGCTCCAGAGCCTCGACCCCACCCTCGCCCATCCCGGCGACTGGCGCGGCGCCTGGACGCTCCCCCTCGCCTGGGGCGCCGACCACGCGCTCTATTTCGCCAACCAGCGCATCTTCCGCACCCGCGACGCGGGCCAGACCTGGACACCCATCAGCCCCGACCTCACGCGCGAAAACCCGCCCGTGCCGCCGACGCTCGACGCGCCGGCGGCGCAGGACGTGGCCGGCCAGGGCACCCGGCGGGGGGTGGTGTACGCGCTGGCACCCTCACCACGCCTGCCTGATATGATCTGGGCCGGAACCGACGACGGCAAGGTGTGGCTGACAAAAGATGCCGGCACCCACTGGCAGGATACGACACCCGCCGGCCTCACCCCCTGGTCCAAAATCGGCGTGATCGAAGCCTCTCATTCCGACCCCGAAACCACCTACCTCGCCGTCGACCGCCACCGGCTGGACGACCAGAACCCCTATCTCTACCGCACCACCGACGGCGGCGCGCACTGGACCCTGATCACCACCGGCCTCCCCACCGGCGACGGCCCCCGCAGCGTCAACGTCATCCGCGAGGACCCGGCCGAGCCCCGCCTGCTCTACGCCGGCACCGAACGCGGCTTCTATGTCTCCTTCGACCGCGGCGATCACTGGCAGAAGCTGCAATCCGGCCTCCCCGTCACCTCGGTCCGCGACATCACGATCCACGGCGACGACATCGTCATCGCCACCCACGGCCGCGGCTTCTACGTCCTCGACGACTCGCGCGCCCTCCGCGCGCTCGCCGCCGACCCCACCCTCGCCACCCGCCTCTTCCCCATCGCCCAAGCGATCCGCATCCACCCCCCCGCCTTCGCCGGCACCCCGCTCCCCGCCGAGGAACCCGCCGCCCCCAACCCGCCCGCCGGCGCCATCCTCGATTACTTCCTCGCCGCCCCCGCCCAGCACGCGACCCTCGACATCACCCGCGACGGCGAAACGATCCGCCATTTCGCCAGCACCGACCCCGGCCCCGACCTCAACCCCGAAAAACTGAAATTCGCCCCCGCCTGGGTCCCGATCCCCTCGCACCTCGCCACCACCCAGGGCGCCCACCGCTTCGTCTGGAACCTGCAACTCCCCGACCCCGGCCTCACCCCCATCGGCGACAACGACCCCGGCGCCATCTGGGCCCCGCCCGGCCACTACGAAGCCACCCTCACCATCGACGGCCAGCGCTACACAGAGCCCTTCGACATCCGCCCCGACCCGCGCCTCCACCTCGCCCCCGGCGCGCTCGACGCCGAATTCACCGCCGCCCGTGCCGTCGAAGCCGCCCGCCTCCGCTGCGCCGCTTCGCCCACGCCGCTGCCCGCCATCGCGCGCCGCCTCGAACATCTCGCGGCAGCCCTCAACGGCGCCGACGCCGCCCCCAGCCCCGATCTGCGCGCCGGCATCCGCGAAACGCTCGCCGATCTGGACGCGGCGCTGGCAAAGTCGGAAACTAAGCCGAAGACGAAGTAAGGGAAGGATTCTTCTTTTTCTGAAGAAAAAGAAGCAAAAAGACTTTATCTGTTTTGGTCCCGGGATGTATCCACCGCCCGGGTCTCAACAAGACAAAAGTTTTTTTGGTTCTTTTTTTTCAAAAAAAGAACATCTTCCTTCCGGGAGAAAACCAATGCAAGAAGAACCCATCATCCACGTAAAACCCGCCCTCGCCGCCGACGCCCACATCACCGCCGACAAATACCGCGTGATGCACAACCACGCGGCGCAAAACCCCGACGCCTTCTGGGCCGAGCACGCGCAGCGCATCCCCTGGATCCGTCCCCCCAGCATCATCAAGAACACCAGCTTCGACGGCGACGTGCAGATCCGCTGGTTCGAGGACGGAACATTAAACGCCTCCGCCGTCTGCCTCGACGCCCACCTCCCCGCCCGCGCCAACCAGACCGCCATCCTCTGGGAAGGCGACAACCCGGGCCAAACCCGCCGCCTCACCTACCAGGACCTCCACGACCAGGTCTGCCGCCTCGCCAACGCCATGAAGCGCCTGGGCGTCCAGCGCGGCGACCGCGTCACGCTCTACCTCCCCATGGTCCCCGAAGCCGCGGTCGCCATGCTCGCCTGCGCCCGCATCGGCGCCATCCACTCCGTCGTCTTCGCCGGCTTCTCCCCCGACAGCCTCGCCAACCGCATCCAGGATTGCGCCTCCACGCTGCTGATCTGCGCCGACGAAGGCCGCCGCGCCGGCCGCACCGTCCCGCTCAAAACCAACGCCGATGCCGCCCTGCAACAATGCCCCACCGTGCAGGACGTCATCGTCCTGCGCGTCACCGGCGCCGACGTGCCCCTACAGGACGGCCGCGACCACGATTGGGAAACCCTCGTCTCCCGCGAACACCCCACCTGCCCGCCCGAGCCGATGAACGCCGAAGACCCGCTCTTCATCCTCTACACCTCAGGCAGCACCGGCAAACCCAAGGGCGCGCTCCACACCACCGGCGGCTACATGGTCTGGGCGTCCTTCACCCACCATTACGTCTTCGATTACAAACCCGGCGAAATCTACTGGTGCACCGCCGATGTCGGCTGGGTCACCGGCCACACCTACATCGTCTACGGCCCGCTCGCGAACGGCGCCACCACGCTGATGTTCGAAGGCGTCCCCACCTGGCCCACCAGCAGCCGCTTCTGGGAAGTCATCGACAAACACCGGGTCAACATCTTCTACACCGCCCCCACCGCCATCCGCGCCCTCATGCGCGAAGGCGAGGACCCCGTCCGCCGCACCAGCCGCCAATCCCTGCGCGTCCTCGGCAGCGTCGGCGAACCGATCAACCCCGAAGCCTGGCTCTGGTATTACCGCGTGGTCGGCGACGAACGCTGCCCCATCGTCGACACCTGGTGGCAAACCGAAACCGGCGGCATCCTCATCAGCCCGCTGCCCGGCGCCGTCGCCCAAAAACCCGGCTCCGCCACCCTCCCGCTGCCCGGCATCAAACCCGTCCTGGTCGACAACGAAGGCCGCGAACTCGAAGGTGCGACCGAAGGCAATCTCTGCCTCACCGACAGTTGGCCCGGCCAAATGCGCACCGTCTTCAACGACCACGACCGCTTCAAGCAAACGTATTTTTCCACCTACCCCGGCAAATACTTCACCGGCGACGGCGCCCGCCGCGACGCCGACGGCTACTACTGGATCACCGGCCGCGTGGACGACGTCATCAACGTCAGCGGCCACCGCATGGGCACCGCCGAAGTCGAAAGCGCCCTAGTCGCCAACCCCAAAGTCGCCGAAGCCGCCGTCGTCGGCTACCCCCACGACATCAAAGGCCAAGGCATCTACGCCTACGTAACGCTAAAGGACGGCATAGAACCCACCGAAGCCCTCCGCAAAGACCTCGTCGCCTGGGTCCGCCGAGAAATCGGCCCCATCGCCACCCCGGACATCATCCAATGGGCCCCCGGCCTGCCAAAAACGCGAAGCGGCAAAATCATGAGAAGGATTTTGCGCAAGATCGCCGCGAACGAAGTGGATTCGCTCGGCGACACATCCACCCTGGCTGATCCCGGCGTCGTCACTCAACTCGTCGAAAACCGCGCCGTTTGAACCGCGCCTCCGGCGGGCAGGGGCTTTGCCCCTGCACCCCACTGGGGCCGAAAGGCCCCAGACCCCAATCAATTTAAGGGCTGCCTCTTCGATCCGCCGCCCACGAACAACTCGAGCGAGTGCGAAACTTGGCTAAATGAGCCCCCGGATCATGGCATAAAATGCCTAATAGGCTCTCGGTTAGCTTGCAGTCATTCAGCTTCACCCAGTGAGTAATTCGTCTCCCAAATAAATTTAATACATGCGCGATCGATTTGACAACCATACCGCCAGGGCAGAGCAGAAATCCATCTATCCTAGGGTCACGAAACAAATTCTTTACTCTCCCACGCGCCTTTAGATCGGCAAAACCACTCAATTTGTTCTTAGCGAGCGTTGCGCGCTTGAAGTCTCTGAAGCCCTCCGCAATAGGAATTCGACAGCTTGGGTCGAGGCCTTTTACTCTCTCGATAAAGGGCGGAATACTATGAGTGGGCAGAAAGGCTAACTCTCTAGCCCGAAATTCGGTGTCTATCATTCTAAGATAGCCGAGCGACCTCGATAGCTTCTGCAAACAGCTTTGCCCAAGCTTCTGATCATGTTTCGACAAACGTGGTGCAAGAAACTTCAAAATCTGTTCGGCGCCGATCACCATCAGCAGATCGTTCTCGACTTCATAGCCCTCTGTGACGTAAAGCCGCCCTCGGACCTCTGGCTCAAATTCATCAGAGGCGAAGTCATCGTAGTCACGATCGACGCAGCCAAATGTCCGGGCACTCTGGCCGGTTTCCCTTTCTCCTTGCATTGCCAATCTTAGATTTGCGAGAACCTGAGTTTTGCTACCACACGGAAAAATCGTAAAATTGTCAAAACCTAGTCGCTTCTCAAGCACCACCGACCACCAAGCCTGGTCAAGTGTGCTGCAAGGATCTGAGTACCCCAGTGACGAATCCTCACCCTCGCAAAAAACCACTTTGTCCGTATTAAGGAACAAATGGTAGTTAGCCAAGCCAGCGGGAGTGCGTGTGAATGCTTGGTTGGACTTCGGTGGAAAATCTGCCATGCTAGACTACGACGATGTTTTCCATCTGCAGCAATGCGTGCTCCGAAGTGGAGACCACGTCAGGCGAGTGAGTCGCGAGTATTAGTTGCACGTTCGGATTTAGCCTACGCAAATCGTGCACGAGACGTCTTTGCCATGTAATATGAAGCGATAATTCAGGCTCATCAATAATGAGGATGGTTTCAGCATCGCGCTCTAAAAGAGCTTCAGAAAGAAGGATCAAAAATTGCTTTTCGCCTGAGGAAAGGTCGAGAAGTCCGACGCTTTGCTCTCCACTTATACCATCGCGCTTAAAACCGATTTCGTTGTTACTGCGAAGCTCAGGCTTCTTCGCGAAGGCAGTTCGCTGCGCGATGGTCAGATCCGACATAGCGAAGGCACTCTCAAGCGCTTCGATGAACGCATCGCGCTTGGCAAAAATTCCGCGAATTTCCCCCTGAGTGTCACTCCAATAAGACAAAACCTGCTCAAGTCTTGCCAGGGATTGACGACGAACCTCTATAGGCCGCCCTTTGCGTGTCCGAAGCCATTCCACAAGGTGCTGAGAATTCGTGCGAAATTTTGTTTCAAGCGTCTCATCCAAGTGAAGCTCGGGGATCAGTTCGTTGATTTCACTCTCAATCGCGTCAACTCGGGTTCTAGAAATCGCTCCCCTCTGCGGAACCTCAACGTCGAAAAGCGCCAAAAGCGAGTTGTTTCTAAATAACTCCAGCTGAGCCGATTTTTCTTTTTCTAATTCAGCGAAATACCGGACGAGCTGGTTTTGAACCTCCTGAACCTTCCTATTGATTGACGTCGATGGTGCAGCAGCTTGCTTTAGATCGTCAGATGCCTGGCTTTTCAACGTCCGTTCAATTGGCAGCCATCTAACGCGGAGACCTTCAGAGAGCACTTTTTGGATTGTTCTCCCGTCCGCAACGATTTTCTTTACGTCTAATTTGCCGCGATCGCCACCTACGTAGAGACGCCTGTTTGAAGTGCGACTTAGGCTCGCCCACATGTTGATTTGTGAGATCAATTCATCCGCCCCCGTATCACGGCCGGAAGGCTCTAATACAGCACTTTCAGAGTGCAGCGTATCAGGAGTGGCCCCAGAAAGGCTTACGCTGAAACCACGACTTTGCTCCGAGCCGGCGGACTGGTTGCTTTGTCTCGCATAGGTTAGAACCCATTGGGCTCCATCAGGCTTTCGAAGCGTGAGCTCAATCAGATCGAAAGGTGCGTGTAGAAGATACTTTACTTCTGCGGTCAACGCCGCGACGAGAAGCCTTACAAAGGTCGTTTTTCCTGTTCCATTCCTACCAATGACGTAACTGATACCATTGTGAAACTCGGCCGAGACCTCGAAAACCTCGCGAAACCGTCTAATATTCGCATGTTGCAGAATCATTCGCTTGCGGACCCATCGCTCAGGGATGTTTCGAGATCAGCTTGAGGCCCAAACTTGTTTCCCCGTTTTTGACTGAACACCGACACGATGGCTTAACACCCCGAAGTTACCATGGCTGCCCCACTGACTGCCGTCAACTAGTGAGCAAGCAACCGCGGCCCGGGTGAAACCCGGTTTGTCCGGCTAACCCCATGATCACCCGCCCCCCTCATCCCGTAGTCAGCCGTTATCGCACTTCCTCTGACCTCCGCTCTGCCATCGTGCTCGCTTTCGGCAAGGACGCGCTTCGCGCCGTTTGGCGGCGGCCTCCGGCCGTCCTTGCACGCCGCCGCGCGCGCTGGCCGGAGAGGCGCCGATCGGGATGGGTTGCACTGGCGCAACCGATCATTCGACGCCACCATCCGACGTCCCTGCTCATGGGCCAATCAACCGCGCCAACACGCTATAAACAGGCAAACGCCATCGGCCGGAGACCCCATGGCCAAACTCATCTTCGCCATGAACCAATCCCTCGACGGCTACATCGACCACCAGGGCTTCGCCCCACCCCCCGCCCTCTTCCGCCACTTCATCGACGAAACCCGCACCCTCGCCGGCAGCCTCTACGGCCGCCACCTCTACGAAACCATGCGCTACTGGGACGAAGACCGCCCCGATTGGACCGAACCCGAACGGGATTTCGCCGCCGCCTGGCGAAACAACCCGAAATGGGTCGTCTCCCAAACCCTCACCTCCGTCGGCCCCAACGCCACCCTCATCCAGACCGGCCTCGAAACCGCCATCCGCCACCTGAAACGCACCCACGAGGGCACCATCGAAACCGGCGGCCCAACCCTCGCCCGCACCCTCACCGACCTCGGCCTCATCGACGAATACCGGATCTACCTCCACCCCGTCGTGCTAGGCCAAGGCAAACCCTTCTTCGCCGCCCCCCCGCCCCCGCTCCGCCTCACCGCCACCGACCGCATCGCCGGCGACATCATCCGCCTGACCTACATCCCGGCCCCGCCACCGTAGCCCGGGTGAAACCCGGGTCCGTACAAACGTCCCCACGGCGCGACCCCGCCCATCCGAGCCGCCCCGCGCCCGGACTGCAACCGTGGGCACGAAACACCCCTGCCGCAACCAAACGAACGCCTCACACGCCGCAAGACCACGGCAATCAGCCAGGATCGATGAAATGGATCTGCCGGTCTGAAAACGAGATGAAAATGCGGAACTCACGCAAATGGTTCAAACCAAGCCCAAGCTCCGGCGCCGAGGTCGGATCGGCATCGCACCCCCAAACCAACCAAAACCGCGCCCAAACCCACGTCTCAGCCCTACACTCCCCAAACCTTCGCCTGCGGAGCCCCCCCCTGGCGTGCGCCGCGCGCACCAAGCCACGCCGCCGCATCCCCGCTTCCCCAAGCCAGCCAGGCGCGCCCGCGGCCCGGGTGCAAGCCGGGACTGCCCCCGCCCCGGCCAACCGAAACACCCGAAGCCGCAAACGCGGATCACCCGGCCCGGAATCAGGCCAGGACGATGCCGCGCGAAACCGGCCTCAATGAATATAGGCAAGCAACTTATAAGGCGCCACGGTGGAATAAACCGCCACCTTGTTTACCGCCGGTTCCGCCACATAAAACCGCTTATGGAACGGGTCGACCGCGATCCCATACGGCGGCGATGCCGTGCTGATGGTAGCGAGCACCGTGACCCCGTCGCTGCCGTAAATCAACACGGTGTTGTTTGCCGGATCGGTCTTATAAATCTCGTTCAGCGGATCCACCGCGATACCACCGGGCTGGAACGAATCCTGCCCGCCCAGGTTGAAGCCGAGGCCGTTATGCAAAGCCTCCCCGAAATTCTGGAACAAATCCACGAATTTACCGTAGGGAGTGCCGGTGCTTCCGAACACCCCGACGAGCCCATACCAAATCCCAAGCGCCGAAGCCCCGCTCGCCCCCACCGAACTCGCTTCCGTCCCGGTGTCCAGAAACACATGCAGCGAATTGGCGTCCAGCACCCAGACATCGTCGGCCGCATCCACCAGCAGCCCGAACGGGAAATTGAAAGTCGAAGACGTCAGGCTCCCCGTCTGGGCGAGCGCGCTGTTGTAGATCGTCACATTATTGGTGCTATTGTTCGCGACGTAAATGAATCCATGCGACGAAACCCCCACCGCCGCCGGTCCGCTCAGCCCCGCGCTGATCGTCCCCTCCAGCGCCCGCGTCGGTGAATAGACCGTCACCGTATTGTTGCCGGTGTTCGCCACATAAATCCGCCCCGCCACATCCACCGTGACACCGTAGGGGAAACTCAGCGTGGGGGTGATCGTCGTCGTGGCGCTCGGCGCAGCCGCCGCCGCGCTCGGGGCCGCGGCGAACGAACTCCCCGAACCGCTCAGCGGAAGCAGACGCGGCGCCGCTCCAGCCACGCCGCTGCCGGCCGCCCCCCAGAAAACCATCCCGGCGCCCACGACGCGCCCCATCCCGCGCCACCACGAAAACCGGCTGCGACCAATCTGCGATGTCGGCACGTCACACTCCTTTTCCGCAGGGAACCAACTTTACAGCTCGTTTTAACCCATTGCCGAAGGACGAATGTGATCCCGGTCACACCGCGAAGCCCGGCGCCCAGACCCCCGTCCCCGGCCAAAAAGCACCCGAGGTTTACATTGCGCCCGAAAGCGCCCATGTGAGTGGCGGCGCTTTTCGCTCGCACGACCATTCTGCCGTGGGGTTCTCGGACCCCCGACCGCTTGCTTCCTGCATCGCAAAGTTTTTCTGCCCGCATCCCGCGGGTCGCCATGCATGGGAGACATGCGAAATGACCACCGGTACGGTGAAATGGTTCAACGGCCAAAAAGGCTACGGCTTCATCCAGCCTGACCAGGGCGGCGGCGACGTGTTCGTCCACATCTCGGCCGTCGAGGGCGCCGGCATGCGCACCCTCAACGAAGGCCAGAAGCTCAGCTACGATGTCGAGCAGAGCCGCCAGGGCAAAACCTCGGCCGTCAATCTGCAGAACGCCTAGAGCCGCTTCCGACCGGATGGAACCATCCGGTCGGGCGTGAGGCTCTAGAAACAGCGGCATAGAGCACCACTCCGCGCCAAATGGCTCGGGCAGTGCCCGAGAATGACCTCAGCCAGACCGGCATCGGTCTGGCTGATCCCATTCGTCAGGATAGTGCGCCCGGGCCCCGGCCCGGGCGTTTCGCTTTTCCGCCCAGGCCCAACGCCGCAATCCCGACCCCGAGAGGTATTCCCCATCCATCGATTTGCGATCGGCGACCGTGTCGCGTTCACCCCCGCTCCGCTCGACGGCAGCGCACGGCGTGGCCTCTACACGGTGGTGCGCCTCATGCCGAGCGAGGACCGTGACCGCCAATACCGGATCAAGGATCTCCGCGACGGCCACGAGCGTATGGTGCGCGAGAGCCAGCTGTCCCAGGCCTGAACCCGGCGCGGTCGGCCGGTCGATCATACCTGTTGACATTGTTCCTGTTTTGTTCGATACCCGCCCGGTGAACGACGCCACCGCGATCGACGACCGGATCGGCCGCATCATCGCCCAGCTCAAGGCTGCGGTGGCGAGCGCCCGCCCCGAGGATCACCCCCGGCGCCTCGCCGCCGCCACCTGGCTCTGTCTCGCCGTCTCCCGCCTCGTCATGCTCATCATCCGGCTGGAAAAGGGCCTGCTCCGCCCGCTCCGCGCCACCGACCCCGACGCCGCGCGCGACTCGCGCCCCAGCGACGCGCGCGGCCGCGATTTCCGCCCGCCCCGCACCCGCGGCTGGCTCACCGACTATCTGCCCGAGGCCGGCCCGCTCGCCGATGCGATCGCCGACCTGCTGGTCCTTCCCGCCTTCCGGTCCCGGCTCGCCCGCGAAGCGAGCCGCTTCCGAAGCGCGCTCGACCCGCTCTGCCGCGCCCTGGCGCTCGATCTCCCGGAAGATCCCCGCGAAGCGCCGGTGATGCCGGCTCCCGCCTTCCGGGAGCCCGGCTTCCCGGCCGCGTCCGGCCCCGCCGGCGATGCCCCGCCAGGACTTCTCCCCGTGCCGAAATTCGCCTGAGCGCCCACCGCGCCCAGGCACGCCCATTTCGTTACGTTGTCGTAACTACTCAGCCTTCCACTTGATCGAGCATCCGATCGACGGCGTCTGCTCGCGGACCGGCTCCCCGCGCGCCACCGCCCGCATCGCCTCCACCAGCTCCCGCCGCGCCCCGGCCGGCGGCGGATCGCGCCGCCCCTCATCGAGCCGCCCCCGATAGGCCAGCTTCAATCCCGCATCGTAACCAAAGAAATCCGGCGTGCACACCGCCCCATAAGCCCGCGCCACCGACTGATCCTCGTCATAGAGATAGGGGAACGGCAGCCGGTGCAGCTCGGCAAACCGTTTCATATTCTCGAAGGAATCCTCCGGGTAGGTCACCACGTCGTTCGACGAGATCGCCGCGAACCCGATCCCCTCGGCCATCAGCAGCGTCGCATCCGCCACCAGCCGGTCGATGATCGCCTTCACATAAGGGCAGTGGTTGCAGATGAACACGATCACCGTCCCGTTGGCCCCCGCCAATTCGGTCAGCGAATGATGCCGCCCATCCACCCCCGGCAACCGGAAGGGCGGCGCCGCGAGCCCCAGTTCGGCGGTGAGCGAAGCGGTGGCCATGCGCGATCCTCCTCGGTGGCGTGAAATCGGCGCTTCATGTCGAAAACCCGCCCAACCTTCAATCGTTGACCCGAGCGGGAGGGCCGGACCCGCGATGCACCCCGCATGAGGCTCGTGATTTTCGGCCTGTCCGTCACCTCCTCCTGGGGCAACGGCCACGCCGCGCTCTGGCGCGGCCTGATCCGCGCCCTCCACGACGCCGGCCACCACGTCACGTTCTTCGAGCGCGACGTCCCCTACTACGCCGCCCATCGCGACCTCGCAGCCCTGCCCGGCGGCGGCACCCTCGCCCTCTACCGCGATTGGGACCCCGCCCGCGCCCGCTCCGCGCTCGCGAACGCCGACGCCGCGATCGTCACCTCCTATTGCCCCGACGCGATCGCGGCGACCGCCCTCCTCGAGGACAGCCGGATCCCGGTGCGCGCCTTCTACGACCTCGACACGCCGGTCACGCTGGCCGCCCTCGAGCGCGGCGAGCCCGTCCCCTATCTCGGCCCCGACCGCCTCGCCCCATTCGATCTCGTGCTCAGCTACACCGGCGGCCCGGCGCTCGCCGCGCTCGAAGACCGCCTCGCCGCCGCGCGCGCCCTGCCCCTCTACGGCTCCGCCGACCCCGCCACCCATCGCCCCGGCCAGGCTAGGCCCCGCTACGAAGCCGCCCTCTCCTACATCGGCACCTACGCCCCCGACCGCCAGCCGGCCCTCGACACCCTCCTGCTCGAGCCCGCGCGCCGCTGCCCCAATCGCCGTTTCGCCATTGCCGGCGCGCAATATCCGCCCGACTTTCCCTGGCTCGACAACCTCTATTTCTTGCAGCATCTTCCACTCGCGGAACATCCCGATTTCTACGCCTCCTCGCGCCTCACGCTGAACGTCACCCGCGCCGCGATGGCTTCCATGGGCTGGTGTCCCTCCGGCCGCCTGTTCGAGGCCGCGCTCTGCGGTGTTCCGATCGTCAGCGACATCTGGCCAGGTATCGAGCATTTCTTCGAGCCGGACAAAGAAATCCGGCTCGCCCAGTCCGCCAAGGATGTGCTAGAAACGCTCAACGCCACAAACCTCGGCGCCCAGGCCCGCCGCGCCCGAGAGCGCGTCCTGGACTGCCACACCGCCCGCCACCGCGCCAATGAACTCATAACGATTCTGGAACGGCACGGGGTCCCGGCGGCGGGGTGCAGGGCAGGCAGCGCCTCTCCTGCCCGCCGGAGGCAACCCGCATGATCTGGGGCATCATCCCCGCCGCCGGCCACGCGATGCGCCTGCAGCCGCTCGCCTTCTCGAAGGAATTGCTCCCGGTCGGCTCCCGCATCGACGAGCATGGCATCGAGCGCCCCAAAGCCGTCAGCGAATATCTCATCGACCGCATGGCCCACGCCGGCGCGCAAAAACTCTGTTTCGTGATCTCCCCCTGGAAGTCCGACATCCTGCAATATTACGGCGGCGCGATCGGCCATCTGCCGATCGCCTACGCCATCCAGAACCAGGCCGCCGGCCTGTGCGACGCGATCTTCTCGGCGCTGCCCTTCATCGGCGCAGGCGAAAGCGCCTTCATCGGCCTGCCCGACACGATCTGGTTCCCCGAAGACGCGCTCGCCGAACTCCCCGGCGACCGCCTCGCCTGTCTGCTGTTCGAAGTCGACCGCCCCCAGCTCTTCGACGCCGTCGCCCTCGACGGCGCAGGCCGTGTCCGCCGCATCGAGGTCAAATCCGATTGCCCGACCTCGCGCTGGATCTGGGGCGCCTGGCGCGCCCCGGGCCATGTGCTGCACGAACTGCACGATCTGTGGCGCGCGCGCTCCCGGCGAGACGAGTATCTCGGCACGCTGATCGATGCTTGGATCGCGGCCGGGGGCATCGCCCAGGGCGTGCGCGCCGGCGAGCGTTATGTCGATGTCGGAACCCTGGGCGGCTATCGCGAAGCCATGCGCCTGCTCGGCAGCCACGCGGCACGGAAACCCTCGCTCCGCCCCACCGGAAAACCCCATGCGCGCCCAAGCCTCTGACCGGAGCGCGCGCACCCGCGCCCGCATCCGCGAACTCGGCCCATGGTTTCACAATCTTTGCCTCGACGGCATCTGGACGGCCCCCGACCATTTCCTCGGCGACTATCCCGCGGTCAAATTCGCCCGCTACGCCGACGCGCTGCCCGCCGATCTCTCCGGCCGCACGGTCCTCGATATCGGCTGCAATGGCGGCTTCTTCAGCCTGGAGATGAAACGCCGCGGGGCAGCGCGCGTGCTGGGCATCGACCACGACGAGGATTATCTCGCGCAAGCCCGATTCGCCGCGGCAACGCTGAGCCTCGACATCGAATTCCGCCAACTCTCGGTCTACGATGTTGCGCGCCTGGGCGAGCGCTTCGACCTCGTCTTCTTTCTCGGTGTGCTCTACCATCTCCGTCACCCGCTGCTGGCGCTCGACCTGATCCACGAGCATGTCGCGGGCGACATCCTCGTGTTCCAGACGCTCCAGCGCGGCAGCCCCGAGCGCATGACATTGGCCCCCGATTATCCCTTCGCCGAGTGCGCGATATTCGACGATCCCAGCTTCCCACGCCTGCATTTTATCGAGCACCGCTATTCCGCTGACCACACGAACTGGTGGTTCCCGAACCCGGCCTGCACCGAAGCGATGCTGCGCAGCGCCGGCTTCGCGCTCTTCGCCCATCCCGAAGAGGAAACCTATCTCTGCCGCCGTGCCGAACGGCCCTACCCGGAATACGGCGCGGTCTATCCGTCTCGGGGGAATCCCACATGATCGAAGCCGCGATGATCTGGAATGAGCCCAACAACAAATCCCATTGGGACCTCGAAGCCGATCCCGGCTGGACAAAATTCGCCCGCATGGCGTCCCTCGCCGGCGAGGCGATCCGCGCGGAAGCGCCAGGCCTGCCACGCGTGCTGGGCGGCATGTCGCCGATCGACCCCGATTTTCTCCATGGGCTCGCCGCACAGGGTGCTCTCGATCATATCGATGCCGTCGCGGTGCACGGCTTCCCGCTCGACTGGAATCACTGGCGCATCGATGAATGGCCGGCGAAGCTCGCGAGCATCGCCGCCGAGACACATTTGCCCGTCTGGGTCTCCGAACTCGGTATTTCCAGCTTCGGCGCCGAGGAAGTCCAGGAATGGGGCCTGCGCCGCAGCTTCGAGCTGCTGCGCGGCCTGGCCCCCCGCCTCCATTGGTACAGCCTGTTCGATCTCCCCGCCGCCTGGCCCGCCACCACACGCCACAAGGAAGCCGAAGGCTCGTCCTACTATCGTCATTTCCACATGGGTCTCTACGACGAGCACAACCGCCCGAAACGCGCGGCACGCATTTTCCCCGAATTCACCCCCGAACTCGGCATCTGCCAATGGTTCCATTTCGAGGATCATCGGCTCGAGGCTGCCATCCGCCGGATGCGCGAGCTCGGCCTCACCTACATCCGCACAGGCCTCTCCTGGGCCGATTATCTCCGCCCCGGTGGCCCGCGCTGGTTCGATCGGCTCATGGATGCGCTCGATCCCTTCGACGTAACCGTCACTTTCTGTTTCACTCCCGACTCGGAGGGAATTTGGGAACACCACACGGCTCCCCCGCTTTACCCCGAGCGCTTCGCTGACTTCTGTGCCGCGATGGTAAGGCGCTACAAGGCGGCGGTTTTGTTACCGGACAGCCCCTGCCGCGCCCTCTGACCATCCTCACGGTTGCGTTCCCGTTCGCCGCGGTCGGCCCTGACGCCGTCGGCGGCGCCGAACAGATCGCCGCGGCCCTGGATCGCGCGCTCGTCGCGGCCGGCCACCGCTCCGTGGTGATTGCGCGCGAGGATTCCGAAATCGCCGGCGAATTGCACCCGCTTCCGATCTGCGCCGACCCAAGTGGACGAAACCGCGCAGCACTGCACGCCCTCACCGCCGTGTCCATCGCCGAGTTGCTCCCGCACGCCGACATCGTTCATTGTCACGGGATCGATTTCCATGCCTATCTCCCTCCGCCGGGCAAACCTCTCCTGGCAACCCTCCACCTACCGCCCGCCTGGTATCCGAGCGCCGCACTTCATCCTGCACGTCCGGGAACCTGGCTGCAGACCGTCTCGATGTCACAACATGCCCAATGCCCCTCCGGAGCACCGCTGCTGCCCCCCATCGCAAACGGCGTCGCCACCGAGGATTTCGGCGGCGGAAGCCACGCGCGGCGCCATTTCGCCCTCATGCTCGGCCGCATCTGTCCGGAGAAGGGTCAGCATCTCGCCATCGACGCCGCCAAGAAAGCCGGGATTCCGCTTTTGCTCGGCGGCGCCGTTTTCCCCTACCCCGCGCATGAAACTTATTTCGCTCGGGAAGTCCTACCACGCCTCGATACCAATCGCCGCTTCATGGGGCCGCTCTCGCTGACCCGCAAGCGACGCTGGCTCGCGGCGGCGCGTTGCCTGCTGATCCCAAGCCTTGTGCCCGAAACGAGTTCGCTTGCCGCGATGGAAGCGCTCGCCAGCGGCACGCCAGTGATCGCCTTCGGAACCGGCGCCTTGCCGGAAATCGTGGAACATGGCGAGACGGGATTTCTTGTTGACGGCACAGACGAAATGGCCAACGCGATCGCCCTGGCCGGCTCCATCGACCCTGCACGCTGCCGGCGCGCCGCTCGGGAACGGTTCTGTGGACGCCGCATGGCCGCCGAGTATCTCGGTCGCTTTGCAGCACTCGCGGCATGAGCATCGAGTGTCTCACTTCCGCCGCGCAGCTCGACGAATTTTGGCCCGACTGGGATGCGCTCTGGCGCCGCCAACAAGCGACAACGCCATTCCAAAGCCCGGCCTGGCTGCGCCCCTGGTGGCTGAGCTTCGGCACGGACGAGCCCCGGATTGTTCTGTTGCACGGAGGCAATGCTCTTCGCGCGGCGCTGCCGCTCTACCGGTTCGAACGCAAACTCCTCCCAATCGGTATCGGGACGACGGACTATATCGATGCGCTCTGCGACGGTGATCGATCGGCGCAGGACTCGCTTCTTGGCACCGCCTTGCGTGACTCGGATGTCATACGCTGCGATATTCCCGATCTTCCCGAAGGGGCACTACTCCGCTCCGCGCGATCACCACGGGGCTGGATCCGCGAGACTTGGCCCGGACCGCCTTGCCCTGTCCTGAGCCTCCAACCGGAACCCGCGATCCCGAGCAGCATGCGCCGCGACATCCGCCAAGCCAGGCATCGCGCCAAGCGCGCCGGCGGCTTTTCCGTCAGGCGCGCGACGTCTGCCACTTGCGAAGCCACTCTCGACACGCTCATCCGCTTCCACACGGCGCGGTGGCGGGCCCGCGGCACACCGGGCGTCCTCTCCGACGCGCGCACGCAACAATTCCTTCGTCGCGCAGCCGTCGCGCTGCAGCGAAGCGGACTGCTCCGATTGGAAACCTTGCTGATCGCCGACGTCCCTGCCGCCGCGATTTTCGCTCTGGTGCACCGCCAGGCACTCTATTTTTATCTCGGCGGATTTGATCCGGAAAAGTCCTTCCATAGCCCCTCCCTGCTGCTGATGGCCCACATGATCGAGGAAGCCGCATGCGAAAGCCGCATCGAGGCCCATTTCCTGAGGGGTGGCGAGCGCTACAAATATGCTTGGGGCGCGCGCGATCGCCACAATCTCGGCCTGTCATTTAGCCGGACATGAGCGGCAGCGACCCGATCGCCGACTGCCTGGCGGGCCACCTCCCTCCACGTGCGGCCCTCGCCCGCCTGCTCCTCGCCGGCGAGAACCCGGCCGCCATTGAGCGCCGCGCAACCGAATATGAGGCCGTCAGCGACGCCGGCCGAGAGCTCGCGCACATCGCGCGCCTGAATGCAGGCCCCATCGCGCAATCCGCCGCGATGCTTCAAGCGGCTTCCCTGAATCATTCCGTTCGCCAACCGCAGCCGCTGATCGCCGCGGCTTTCGATCGGGCGTCCGCGATCGCACCCGATGCCGCGGCAGCACTCTACACACTCGGTGAAGAAGCGGCCTTGACGGCGGCGAGCACCGAGATAATCGATTGGTTGACCGGGCAATCCCTGATTGGGCCGGGCAGTCGCGTGCTCGACCTTGGTTGCGGCTCGGGGCGCCTTTCTGCAGCCCTCGCCGGTTGTTGCCATCTCGTCGTCGGAACCGATATCTCCCGAGGCATGCTGCGCGCCGCGCGCGCCCGCGGCGTGCCCGGCAGCGCCTTCCTGCAGACCAGCGGGCAAGATCTTGCCTGCCTGCGATCGGAGACGTTTGACCTCATTCTGGCGGTCGACACGTTTCCCTATCTCATGCTGGCTCAAGACAGCGCGGCCGCGCGCCACTTTTCCGAAGCCGCCCGCCTGCTTCGTCCTCGCGGTGCTCTCGCGATTTTGAATTTTTCGTACCGCAACGATGCAGCCGCCGACCGGGCGGATGCAGCTCGATGGTGCCTCGCAAGCGGGCTCAGTCTGACCCAACCACCGGCCCGATTTCGTCATTGGGACGCCACCGCCTATGTCGCCCGCAAGCCACCGACGCCTTCACGCGCGCGCGATCCCTCGCAACCGGCTGCCCGCCCTCCCGCTTGGCTTAAGCAGAACACGGAGCCGAACATGACCGAAAAATCGAAATCGGAAGAGGCCAGTGACCTCTTGAGAGAGGCTGAGGAAGCGCGGAAGGCCGGCGATCGCGACGAGGCCGAATTCCTAACGAATGCCGCAAAGCAACTCGATCCGGAAACTCCGGCAAAAACGAAATCGCGTCCTACGGCAAGTCCAGAGCACAAAGCATGAGCAGCGCCGAGACCACGACTGACCATGCGACTATCCGCCGCTGGACCGAAAGCCGCGGCGGCCGCCCGGCCGTTGTCAAAGGTACCGAGGAGGGTGACGGTGAAGGTATTCTCCGCATCGAGTTCCGGCATGCCGACAAACTCGAAGATACCGACTGGGACAGCTTCTTCGAAACTTTTGAAGACCGCCAACTCGCGTTCCTCTACCAGGACAGGACCTCGGATGGCCGCGAGAGCCGTTTCTTCAAATTCGTGAAGCGCGACAAGGGCGATTGAATCCCATCCCCTCGTCTCCCTCACGCTCCGCACGGATAAAGGCCTCCGTGCGGTGACGCGCTTCCTCGTCGGAATACTGCACCGGCGGGCTCTTCATAAAGTAGGCCGATGGTCCGGCGATGGCTCCCCCAATGCCCCGATCCAGCGCGAGTTTGGCGCATCGGACCGCGTCAATCACAACACCTGCTGAATTGGGGGAATCCCAGACTTCGAGCTTCAACTCGCAAGTTAGCGGCACGCCACCGAAGCCCGTCCCTTCAACCCGAATATGCGCCAATTTCCGGTCGGCCAACCAGGGCACATGATCGGACGGACCAACATGCACGCAGTCCTCCGGCAAAGCACCTTCGAGCTGGCTAGTGACGGCTCGCGTTTTCGAGAGCTTCTTGGACTCAAGCCGCTCTCGCTCGAGCATATTGGCGAAATCAGCGTTCCCTCCGAAGTTCAACTGATAGGTTCGTTCGACCCTGATGCCCCGGCTTTCAAATAACGTGACCAACGTGCGATGCAGGATCGTCGCGCCGAGCTGCGACTTGATGTCGTCGCCAAGGACGGGAAGACCCTCGGACTCAAATCGCCGCGCCCAAAGCGGATCGGACGCAATGAAGACCGGAATACAGTTGATGAAAGCACAACCGGCCTCGAGACATTGCTCTGCATACCAGCGAGTCGCCTTCTCAGCGCCAACCGGCAAATAAGAAATCAGAATCTCGGCGCCGCGTTCGCGCAAGACGCGTGCGACCGGGACTGCCTCAGCCTCGCTCTCGCGTACCATTTGCCGCAAATAACGTCCAAGCCCATCGAGTGTCGGGCCACGCTGCACTGACACCCCCAGTCGCGGCACATCGGCAAAGCGGATGGTGTTGTTGGGAAGGGCTACCAGGGCTTCCGTGACATCGACACCCACTTTATTGCGAGCCACATCGAATGCTGCCACAAGTTCGATGTCGCGCGCGCGATAGCCTCCGATCGCCTCATGCATCAGTCCGGGTAACTCACGCCCATTGGCGGAAGCGTAGAACCGCAGCCCCTGAATGAGAGCGGACGCGCAATTCCCAACTCCTGCTATCGCTATTCTGACCGTTCCCACACGTGCCGCCGCTCGATGATCGCAAAGCAACACACAACCGACAGGTAAGTTCCCAGGCCTGCGCTCTGCCCTCCGGCCCGGCGAGAGCCTGGCTGAACTGCCAGAAGCAGAACCAAACCTTCAGCCGCGGCGATCACAACGCGGCGATCGGCCTTGGACGGCCTCATCCAAGACGCCCTCGGCGGGCCGGCTTTTCAACCCGAGTAACTGCGCTCTCGAACAGGACCATCGAAGGCCTTTCCAAACACCGCATAACGGAAGACATGGCCTCCGCTGGCCCTGTATCTGCCACCGCCGAACCGCAGCTCAAACCTGGATGCATAACATCCCGTAGCGCAGCACTATTTCAGCGAGTAATAGGAGAACTGTTACGCGCTGAGCGCGTATGGCCGGCAAGGATCTGCCACCCCCCTGTTAGGTCTTGGCCTTCCGTCTTTCACCCAAGCCGCACTGTCGCATTCGGTCGTACGCTTGATACCGTCATGCGCTTCGCTCAAGCTTTTGTTGTTAGACAACAACCAACCTAGCTGTTATCGGAACGACAAAGGCGATGATTTCGCGCGATCGTCGCTATCCGACGGGGACAATTCCACCGGGAGATCTGGCGCAAGCGGGGTCAAGACCAGCATGGAAAGCGGCGCTTCGCCAGGCCACGACGCCAATCGTCAAAATCACCGTGGGGAGGATGCGTTGATGGCGCTGTTTCGCCTCACGCCCCTGCCCATGCTGATACGGCGCGCATACGATGGCCGCATCCTGGCCGCCAACCCGGCCTTTCTCGGCCTAATAGGTCGTGTTGAGGCCGATGTCGTTGGTCGAGCGCTCGACGAGATCGTGGCCATCGCCGACCCCGCCCAGCGCGTGCGACTGGATGCCGAGCTGAGCTCGGGCCAGGTGGTCGAACGGCTCGAGACCAGTCTGAAAATGTCGGATGGGTTTGCCCATTGCCTCCTCTGGGCCACAACACTTCACGCCTTTCAGCAGTCCTGCGTGCTGCTCATTTTTCAGGACGTCACCGAACGACGACGCGATGAGCGGCAATTGTTTGAGGCGATCCAGGCGGTAATGCGGGATTCTGATTGGTTCAGCCGATCGGTCATCGAAAAGCTCGCGACGATTCGTGCGCCCGCCTCGAAGCCGCTTCGTTCTGCTGAACTTGACGAGCTCACGAAGCGCGAACGCGAGGTACTAGCAATGATCAGTCATGGCTGGACCGACGCTGAGATTGCCGTGCGCCTCGGCTTGACGCGCTCGACCGTTCGCAATCATGTCGCCGGACTCTACAGCAAGATTGGTGTGCACAACCGCAGCAGCGCGATCGTTTGGGCACGTGAGCGCGCTCTCAACATTCTCTTTCCCGCCTCCGTCTTCAGCGGGCGGTCGCAGCCCAGCGCGAGCCACTCGTGAGCGTCCGCGACACGGTCCAACGTACTATCGCGGCAGTCGCCAGCGAACAGGGCAAGACCGTCCCCAACCTCAATGACGATCTCTCGCTTCTCGACTCTGGTCTGGACTCACTGGCGCTTGCCGTCATCGTAGCGCGGCTCGAAGACGAGCTTGGCGTCGATCCCTTTCAGATCGAAAGTGATGCGGCCTTTCCCTTGACCATCGGCGAGTTCGTGAGCCTCTACGAGCATGCATCACCGATGCGAAATGGCGCGTCGATATCTTGATTCAGCGAGGCGCAGCCTCATCAGTTGACCTAGTATCGCTGCTTCTGGCCTTCCGCGATCGAGTTACGGCATTCTTTCGGAGCAAGCCGTGACGGTATCGGAGGCGCATCGTGTTGCTGCACCGCCTTCCCGCAGAATCGCTGGATAGCTCTCTGGTCTCCTTTGCTCGACCACGCGCCGCGTTCATTCTTTGTCCGAAGCTGAAGTTTTGGGAATGGCTTTTGCCGATCGCTACCGCGGAAGCGTGTCTCGTCACGGCATTTCCCGTTTGGCTGCTCGCCCAATCGGCGATGCCTCACCCCCAGATCCGAATTGCTGCCGCCGCAGCCGGCTCGCTGCTTCTATGGATTTTCAGCGTCGAAAGCCAGAAGCTCGCCCTCGCCGCGAGCCTACCCGGCTATCTCGGCTTTAGTCTTGCGTCGGCAACCTCCTGCTTGATCTGGCTGACTGGCCTTCAAGCGTTGCTGTTCGCAGCTTACCCCGATCTCCCGAGGCTCAAGAGCACAGCTACAGGAATTGCCACCGCGCTTTCGCTTTTCGCCCTTCGCTCAATATGGCGCATCGCCATGCGAAAAGCCCTCGAGCGAGGTTCCTGCCTCGAACGAGCCATCGTCCTGGCTGCCACGGAGGACGAAGCTCGGGACGCCGCCAGGCAGGTGGAAGCCGCGACCGGAGGCCGCACCCGCGCCGTTGCCACCAGTGCCTTGCCGGGCACCGCCGGCGCCCCCTCCATGGCGTGGGTCGAAGATGCCGTGGCGGAGGGGATCGCCGATCGTATTCTGATCGGAGGATTCGAGCATTTTTCGGCAACATTAGAGCGGATCCTGCCTCAGCTCGCTCCGCTCGATGTCGACGTCACCATGCTCGGCGCAACCACCGGAATGAAGCCGCACCGCTTCGTGCAGTCGCGAATCGGGCCGCTGCCTGCTGTTCAAATCGCTGCACCACCGCTGACCCCCTGGCAATGCCGTACCAAGCGCGCCGCCGATATCACGATCGCCAGCCTAGCCCTGCTCCTTACCGCGCCGCTGCTGCTCGCGATCGCCGCCTGCGTCGCGCTGGAGAGTCCCGGACCCGTGCTGTTTCGCCAGAGGCGGATCGGATTTCGGGGCAATACGTTCGAAGTCATCAAGTTCCGGACAATGTATTGCCACCTGGCGGACCACGAAGCCCGCCAGCAAACGGAACGGAATGATCCTCGTGTGACCAGACTGGGCCGCGTGCTTCGCCGGCTCAGCATCGACGAGTTGCCTCAGCTCTTGAACGTACTCCGCGGCGACATGTCAATCGTCGGCCCCCGCCCCCACGCGCTCGGCATGACCGTCCGTGGCCGGAGACTCGAGGAGGTGATCGACGTCTATCAGGTCCGGCATCGCGTCAGACCCGGCGTCACCGGATGGGCTCAGGTGAATGGTTGTCGTGGCGAGGTTGACTGCGACGCCAAGCTGCAAGAACGACTGGCTCTCGATTGCGATTACATCGACCGCTGGTCGCTCGCTCTCGATCTCTGGATCATGGCAAGAACCGTAGCCATCGTCTTTTTCGACCGCCGTGCCTACTGAGCTGCGATGACGTGCTTTGCGCCCGACGAGCGACGCCACAAGGGGGGGACCAAGCAAAGCACAATGGCAGTTGCCTTGGCCAGAAACATCGTCTTCCCCGCGACACTTTCACTGCTCAGTAACAGGATGGCCAAAGCCGTCATGGGCAACCACACGCCCGATCCCGCGCGGCGTGCCAGGGCACGCAGGAAAAATACCACAGCAACCGTCATGAGAGCCGCCACAAGAACGCCATCGTAGAGCGCGATTTTCACGATTGGATTCTCAATTCCCCATTCGAGCCCATAAATCCGCCTCAGACTTTCGATCAGTCCGAGATCAGGTCCGGCGATCAGATCACGCCAAGTGAGATAATGGAACAACGCGAACATATCGATGCGTGCCGCTGTGCTGCCGCCGTCATCGGAAAAGCGCGCCATGATATGGTCAAAAAATCCCGCCTCGGCCAGCGCTGCCCCAACGGCTGGGAGCATACCCAGGATCGCCAACAGACTGATCGCGCCGACCACTGGTACGCCGGCACCTGGGCGTGACCGGAAGAACCGTCCGACCGCATATAGGAAGGCCAGCGACAGCGTGACGATGAGGGCCGTGCGGCCGCCGAACGTGACCAGTGCTGCGAGTTGCAACATTAGAAGCGGCAGCTTCATCGCCACGCTCATATCCCGGCATCCGACGAGCAGACACAGCGCATAGCAGGCGGTCACCGCCGCATTTTCGAGCGGATGACCCTGCAGAGCCGATGAGCGGTTGTCGAACGGGAAGGTCTCGCCGTCGAACCGGAAAGGGAAGAACCTGTGGTTTAGGAGGAACTCTGCAATCCCCATCAGCGCGTTGGCCAACATCATGAGATGAACGGTGATTCGGACGCGCGAAAGTGCAATCGCGTCCATTTCAGTCAGGAGCAGCGCCAGCAGGCAGGCCGGTATGAAGCTGTCGATCGTGCCGGCCATGCCCGGCGCGCTTCTCCAAATCACATCAGCAAACAGGATCGCCGTGGCCGAGATAAGCAGCATGGCCTCCGGCATGCGCCGGGCGGCGGTTGCTATCCAGCGAGCCGGGTTCCCCGAGGACGCCGCCCGCCAAAGCACAACCGCGAATATCATGTAGGTTGCAGGATGGATTTTGGTCGCGGCACTCCCGGTAAGCCCATCGTAATTGTAACCGACAAGCCAGAGCAGGCCGCCCGAAACGCCGAACATGACGACGACGATTCCGATGATAGGTAGCGCCCGCGGCCCGTGACGGCGCCTTTGCCGCTGAATAGACGGTACGCTGCGTGCCGACCAATCCTCCGGCCAGGCGCGCTGGGCAACGTTCATGCCGGCGTGCCTTGATCCACAAGAGCACGCCGCCCGCCCTCGGTCCCACCCGTCGCGCATATGTTACGGAGCAAAATCGTCGACGCCTCTTTGGCTCGCGATCCCTATGCTATCAAGAAGGCAAATGTCTCGACAAACGCAAAGTCTTCTCGATCGCCTGCCTGTGAACGGGGAGACGGACTCCAGGGACCGCCATTCCGGATGCGGCGCGGTGATCTGTCGCGAAATCGGAACGCCGGACATCGCCGCCGTGGTGGATCTTCTGACTGCGGGCTTTCCGCGCCGGGATCGATCTTTCTGGGAGCAAGCTCTCGCCCGCCTAAGCCGCCATGCGCCCCCCGCCGGCGCCCCACGCTTCGGTATGCTGCTGGAGTGCGATGGCCGGCCGGTCGGCGTCCTGCTGACAATCTTTTCCCTTGCGCCGCAGAAACTGGGCGATCCGCCGGAAACGCGCCCCATGCGCTGCAACGTCTCGAGTTGGTATGTCATGCCCGAATATCGAATGTATGGTCCCCTGCTGGTAGCGCGGGCACTCCGTCGTTCAGACGTCACTTACACGAACCTGACTTCGATCGCGGCTAGCCGTCCCATTCTGCACGCGCAAGGCTATTGCCGTTTCGCCGCCGGCCTCTTCCACGCCCTGCCCGCCCTCGCCCGTGGTCGCGATGAAGTCGCGCTCCGCCCTTATCGGCCGGAGATCGCCGAGCCCGGACTTTCGATTTCAGAACGGCAATTGCTCGCCGATCATGTCGGCTGGGGCTGCCACGCCCTGATTTGTGAGACACAGCGGGCTGTCTACCCGTTCGTGGTAGCGCCGCGGCGGCGAGGCGGAGTCTCGATCCACGCGCTTCTTGCCTATTGCCGCAGTCTCGATTCCTTCGTCCAGTGCGCAAGACCGATCGGAGTTTACCTCGCCCGGCGTGGTTGCCTGGTGATCGGCATTCACACCGACGGACCCATCCCGAATCTACCCGGCCTGTTTCGCGGCGATCGTCCCGCCTTCTGCCGTGGAGCGCACCCACCCCCGCCCGGAGACCTTGCCTATTCCGAGCGAGTGATGTTCGGCTCATGAATCAGCGGCGCGGGAAAAACCGAGTGGCGCGGTTCCTCCGGCCGAGATCGCCAGTGGAAACGTGGGGTGAGCGCCGAGCCGTCAATGAACGCGAATCCACCCGCTTCATTCCAGGTGTGCAAGCGCCGTCCAGGCCACGCCGGACCGGTCCGCAGGATGGCGTGGATGCTCTGCGAAAAGCCGGTCTCGTCGAGGCGGTCTATACGCGCGATCCCGAGCGCGCGGCCATAGCCGAAACGGCAATCCTGAACCGGCCGCCACAGCACGCCGCCTTCCCGCACGATACGGCCCGCGGGGCGAGCGGAACCCGCGTCGATCAACACAGGGTTGGCGGCATGCGGCGTCCACGGACCGGTGAAGTCCGGCGCTTGCCAGAGATGGAGCGTATCGCTCCACGATCCCCCACCGTCGCGCACGGTCGCAAACATCCACCATCGGCCGCCATCGTGGAGCAATGTCGCGTCGCTTGCTTCCACACCCTCGACCAAAGTTGCCACGCGCACCCAGTTGGCCGGAAAATCGTTCGCACGGTAGAGGTCAATCGTTCCGGCGCCACTGCTTTCAGGCACCATCCAGAGGCTCCCGCCCTGGGAGAACACAAAGGGGTAGGAAAGGTGCCATGGCTTGGTCAGCACGGGCTGCGGCCGGCCGAGCGGCCCATCCGGCCCCATCTGCAGGGCAGAGATGACAGCTCGGCCTTCGGCATGCGGGTAATCCTCGACAAAGAGGAAAAGTCCCGCACGCGTCTGTATCGGGAACGGGTCGGCATAAAAATGATCCCCGTCATCTTCGAGGACATGCCACACGCCCGTCTCGTTAATTCGTTCGATCAGGGAGCCTCCGCCCGACAATTGCCGCCATCCGACACGCCAGTGCGGCGAGCGGAAGAACATGCGATAGACACGCTCGGCGGCAGCCCGGGCGACCGCCCGCGCTGCCCCGAGTCTGCCCAGCTCACGATCGGGCGCATCCTCATCGGAAAGCGAAACAAGATCGCGACATCCGGCCTCGCCCAGCGCGGCTTCGATCAACGTGCCGAGGCGCGCGAGCGCATCCTCGAACGCACCGGTAAAGCCCGGTTGGTCGGCGCCGAGGCGGCCGATCGCCAAAATCCGCGACCCGGCCATCACAGCCGCAACGGGGGCCAATCGGCAACGCAACAGATGAAGCAGCGCCGCTTCACCCGTCTCGAAGTCTCTGCCGTCGCGTCCGAATGCCAGGCGCCACCCCACCGACCGGGCCTCGGGAGGCGCAAGGTTCAGCACGATGTCCGTTTCCTGCGGTGGACCGGCCACAGCCGCCAGAGACTCGTCGTCCACGGCAAGACTGAGGGAGCGGCGCACGCCGAAGAGACGCGCCTCCAGCGACAACCGGGCCTCGGCGGCCCGATCACGTCCCTCGCCCGCCACGAACTGCACCGCCGGAACGTATCCAAACCGCGCTTCGATACGACGAAGCAAATCCACGTGCCAACGCCGCGCGGAACCGGATGCAAGCCGAACAGTCACGCGCATGGCCGTATCTTCCTCGAAAAGAAGGTCGTTACCTTCACGATGCGGCGAGATCGAATCAAGGCCGCGTTAGCTCCGGATCGATCCGCTAAAAACCAGCACTGTCTCGGGACCACCCTGTTTGGCATCAACGCCGTTCGACCAGGAGCCAAGTCATGACGGGGCTAATCGAAACCGGCCAATTCTCCCGGAACGTACAACTTCCGCGTTTTGAAAGCGACATATTACTCGCAGTTCCCGAAAATGCGAGTTTCGCCGACCTTTGGGCGATCCTCTGGCATCGTCGCCGCCTCATCCTGACCATAGTTTTCATTCTGATGGTTGCGACCCTCTTCTATTGCAGTGTGGCAACTCCACGCTATAAGGCGGCGGCTGAGATCGAGATCGATCCGCGCGACCGCATCGTAATTGCGAATGACGTCAATCCGACGAGCGTCGCCCCCGATGGTGGCGTCACCCAGGTCGAGACACAGACCCGGGTGATCACCTCCTCGGCGGTTCTGCTGCGGGCCATCGCCGCCACCAACCTGACCGCGGACCCCGAATTCAATCATCCGCGTGCCTCCACGCTGCTCGAATGGCTTGAAGGTCCGAAGCCGCGGCCGCGCACCAAGACGGAAATCCTGGATGACACGCTGCGATCGCTCGAAAAGGCCATTGTGGTCGAGCGCGCCGATCGCGTTTTCGTCGCGGAAGTGGTCGCCACCAGCCGCGACCCCGCCAAAGCCGCGAGGCTGGCGAATGCTGTGGCCGATGCCTATCTCGCCGACCAGTTCGGCGCCCGTGCCGAAGCGATCCAAAAAGCCTCCGACGGCCTCACCGGCCGCCTCGACGAGCAGCGTGCACTGGTCGAGCAGGCCGAACGGGCCGTCGAAAACTACAAGGTCAGCCACGGTCTGATGACCATCGGCGGCCGGCCCATCGAGGAGCATCGGCTGGGCGAGTCGGAAGCCGAGCTGGCCCAGGCTCGCACCCGCACGGCGGCGCTGCGCGCGCAACTCGACCAGATCGAGGCTGCCCGGGCGAGCGGCACCATCGCGGCCACGACCGAGGCACTCGCCGCACCCACGGTCTCCAAGCTCCGCGAAACGGAAGCGACACTCGAGCAGCATGTCAGCGACATGGAGATCCGGTTTGGACCCGACTATCCGGGTGTCGAATCCGCGCAGGCGCAGCTCGCCAAATTGCGCAGCATGATCGGAACGGAGTTGCATCGCGTCGAGTCCGCGGTCCGGGGTGAGTATACCCGCGCACTCGATACCGAACGCCAGCTGGAAGCCCGCTTCGCGCAGCAATCGACCGCAGTGGAAGCTTCTGAAGCCGCGAGCGTCAAGTTGCGCGAACTCGAACGCGAACTGGATGCGCGGAAATCAGTCTACGCGCTCTTCCTGTTGCGCGCCCAGGAGACCCGCGAGCAAGCCGGCATCGATTCAACCAACGCGCGGGTAATCACGCGCGCTATTCCCCCTGCCGCGAAAAGCTGGCCGCCGCGTCTGTTGCTGCTGCTCGGCGCCATCGGCGGCGGCCTCGGCCTCGGCGGCGCACTCGCGCTGATCCTCGAGCATCTGCGCCCGACTTTGCTCAGCCGCACGCAACTGGAGCGAGCCACACGCGCCCCTGTGGTGGGTGCGATACCCATATCGGCACTCCATCGAAATGGCGAGCGTCAACCGTCGGAACTCGGTCCATTGTCACTCGTGCTCGCCCGCCTGTTCGATCGCAATCCCGGCGCGCGCAGCTTCCTTTTCGTCTCGGGGCCACGCGGGCGCAGCGCGCGGGCACAGCTGTGCCGGCTCACCGGCGCGGTCGCCGCACTGCGCGGAGAGCGGGCTCTGCTGATCCGCGCCGATTTCTCCGGCGGCACTGCGGAAGGCCAGTCTGGACTGCAGGAGATTCTGGATGGCCAGGCCTCGCTCGATTCCGTCCTCGGCAGTGATGGTCATGCCGTCATGGCCGAAATCGGCCGCGGCCGTAGCCGTACCGCACTGCCGCGTGCCGGAGCACGCCAGAACGCGGCAAAGCTTTTGGCGGACGCCCAGTCCCGTTTTGATCTCGTCATCATAGATGGCGGAACGGCGACCGAGAACATTTGCCTCTCCCCGGTCGCCGGCGCGGCCGACTGCGTGGTGTTCGTCGCCGAGCTCGGGCGCACGCGCCAGCACGAGGCCGAAGCTGCCGCGGACGCCATGGCCGCGATGGGCGCCCCCATTTCCGCGGCGATCGCGCTCGAACGTCGCAAACGCCGTTGATCGACCGCGCCGCCAGGCAGAGATCCACCTCTGTTGCGTCTGGCGCCTTTCCTTCGAAAGTCGCCGCCGGCCGGCACGGCTCTACCCGGAACAAGCTGGCTCCGAAAGGCGCCAGACCCTGCTAGGCTGAATGGATCATGCTGGCGGAACGCCCACTCAACTCATGGAGGATGAGGTCTGTCCGGCCCCAGCGCCGGAGGCGATCCGGATAAATCGACCCAATCGCACCGAGCGGGTAAGCACCCACCCAACCGGAGGATCCATCCCGTCGGGAGGGCTCTACCGAACCAGGGCCAGAGTTTTCTCGGGTAGTTTCGCCGGAGCGAGGCGCGAGATTTCTCTTTCATAAGCGCCTAGAATCACGTCCCACCGGAAATTCCGTGCCGCTTGCGCGCGAGCCACTGCACGCATCTGTGCTGCCAATCGGCTGTCGGACAGCAAAAGCGCGATGTGGGCCGCGCATTGATCGGCGTCTCGGAAATATAGACCCGCCTCCCCGGCCGTCCAGCGATTGAACGGGTTGTCGTGCGCGATTACCGGATTGCCTGCCCAGAGGGCTTCGACGAGTGACGGGTTGGTGCCCCCGACACGGTGGCCGTGGAGATAGACTTTGGCATGAAAGCGCAACGAGGACAGCGCCCCGGGGTCATAGACGCAACCGGGGAAGATCACCTCCGGCCCAGCCGCCTCGCGCACGCGCCGGTGATAATCGTTGCTCGCATCGAGACGGCCGAGCACCACGAGCTGCGCGTCTCGCCTTGAACGCGAGAATGCCTCCACCATGAGGAGCGTGCCGTTGTCGGGCTCGATCCGTGCGACCACGATGCCATACCGCCCTGGCAATAGCCCGAGAGCCCGAACCGGTGCCTCGGAGGCACGCTCGACCGGCGCGGCGCCATAGGGGATCATCACAATGTCGTCGCGCCGGCGGCGGGTCGCCAGATGATCGGCGATCGCGGGATGGTCGGCGACGAGACAGTGCGACAGCCAAGCGGCGGCCCACTCGTTGGCCCATAGCCAGGCGCGCTCGCCGGCATTCCATTTCGGACGTTTCCACTCAAGTCCGTCCATGTTCGTGATCACCGCGCAGCCCCGTAGCCGCAACCAGGCGCTGAAAATGCCCGTGTTGTACCCAAGCACGAGGCAAATTCCGCCGCGCGGTGCCGCGTCGCGGACCGCATGCCAGTCGAATTCCATCGTGGCTTTGGCGCCACGCGACGTGACTTGCACACGGCGCAGTTCCACCCCGCGCCAGGTTTCGCTCGCATAGCGGCGGCTCACGTGCTCCACCTCGTCCTGGCAATAGACCACGACATGCCAGCCGCGCGCCGTCATATACAGCGCCAGATGTTGTGCGAAGGTTTCGAAACCCCCGTGCGAGGCCGGAATGCCACGCGTACCGAGAATGAAAAGAGTACCCCGATGTCCGGCGCCCATGAAACCGCACCTCCGATGAGGCGGACCATAAGGCAGCACCCGGCACCGATGCGTTCCGGTCACCGATTCTTTATTCTGTAAAAATAACAGTTAGGTGTAGACGCGATACGGCAGTTGATGTGCAACCTTTCAACTTCCTGTAGGGTATCCGGTGTCCTCCTTGCGCGTCACCTGTGTTCATCAGGGGTTCGAGCTCTACGGCTCTGACCGGTGCTTCGCGGAAAGCGTCGCTGCCATGCGCTCAGCCTTTCCCGATGCGTGCATCACCGTGGTGCTGCCGCGTTCCGGGCCCATACTCGATGCGTTCGCCGGGTGCGATGTTCGGTTCGCGTTCGAGCCACTCTGGGTACTCCGTCGGCGCGAACTCGCGCGGCTGGCCACAACCGGCCTCGCCATGCTGGCTCCCTCGGTCGCGCGCGCCGCGCGCCGCTTCGCGGCGAGCGACCTCGTCTTCATCAACACGAGTGTGGTCGCGGACTATCTGCTCGCCGCACACCGCTTTCCCGGCCGCGCCATCCTGCACATCCATGAAATACCCGAAGGCGCCACGCGCATCGTGCTGCGCATGCTGGCGCAATTCAGCCGCGCCCGTACCATTTTCAACTCCCGCGCGACACGGCAGGCTTTCGATCCGGCCGGTCTCTGGAACGGCGCCGTCATTTATAACGGCATCGATGGGCCGCCTTCGCCCGCGCCTCTTACCTACGACGGCAACCGTCCGCTCCGGATCCTGTTGCTAGGCCGCATCAACCGCGTGAAGGGACAGGAAGTGCTGCTCGAGGCCCTGGCGCGCCTGCCCGCCGCGCTTCGTGATCGCGTCCGCGTCCGCATGGCAGGCGGCGCCTTCGAAAACCCGGCGCGCGAAGCGGCCCTCGCCGCCGCCATCGAGCAGGCCGGGCTCGCAGCCCATGTCACGCTCGAACCCTTCGCGCCCGATCCGACCCCGCTCTACCAGTGGGCGGACATCGTGGCCGTACCCTCGCGCCTGCCGGAATCGCTTGGCCGCGTCGCCATTGAAGCCATGGCGCATGGCCGTCCGGCACTCGCCTCGCGGATCGGCGGCCTCGCCGAAACCGTGGAACCCGGTGTGAGCGGCTGGCTCGTTCCGCCCGGCGATGCCGTGGCTTTGGCACACGAAATCGAAACCATCCTGCTGGCGCCGGACGCCTGGCGATGCTTCCCGCAGGCGGCGCGCGCCCGCTACGAAGCGCTGTTCAGCGCGCACGCTGCGCGCCAGGCAATCGCGTCCTTCGTGGCCGAAACAGTGGCTTCCGCCCGCGCATGACCTTTACCGCCCTTTCCCGCCGCGGCTTCTCGCTGGCTCTCACCTTTGCCGGCGAGGCCACACAGAGCCTGCTTCATTTCGCCCTCAATATCGCTCTGCTCCGCCGTCTGCCGCCGGTGAGCTACGGCGCCTTCGCGATCGTCATGCTGATCGGCGGCATCGCACTGACCTACATCCGCGCGGTGGCGGCGATGCCTGCCAGCCTGGCCATCGGCCGAAGCCGCTCGCGCTCTGCTGCCGCCTTGCACGAAATCCTGTTCGGCTCGGCCGCCTGCCTGCTCGCCCTCCTGATCGCCGGCGCCACCGTTCCGGCCGCCTATTACTGGCTTGGCGTGGACGGCATTCCCCCGGCCGGCTTCCTCGCGGCCTGGTGCGTGCGCAGCTATTTGCGCGCATCCACGCTGGCACAAGGACGGATCGACGCGTCCCTGGTCGGCGACATCACTTTCGCGACGACCGGCGCGCTGCTGAGTGCGGGGTTGCTCCTGCGCTTTCCGGCCCACGCGCTCGAGGCCAGTTTCACCGCACTGATGTTCGCCAATTGGCTGGGCAGCGCCGCGATCCTCGCGGCCCGGCGCGTGCGCCCGCGCCTGATACTGGGCCTGCGCCTGCGCCGCCGCTACCGCCGCCTCGGCGGCCTCCTTTCCTGGTCCGCGCTCTCCGTGACCGCCACGAACCTGCAAGGCCAGGGCATGGCCATTCTGGTCGCGGCCTTTGCGGGCCCCACGGCCTACGCGCCGATCGCCGCGTCGCTCGTGCTGTTCGTTCCGATCCGCCTCCTCGGCGTCGCGCTCGCGAACCTCACGCAACCCCAGATCGCGGCCGCTCTCGCGCGCGGACAGACCACCACCATCCTGCGTGAGAGCGTTCTCTGGTGCGCGCTCGCGGTGATCGGCAGCCTCCTCTACGCGAGCGTTATCCTGCTCGCCTCTCCCTGGCTCGGCGGCGAAATCCTCCGCACCCCATCGGCGCACCGTGTTCTCGAACTCGCCGCCCTCGTCACGACCGTCGCCACCGCCTCGGTCATGCCGCGCATCGGTCTCGAGGCGCTCGGCCGTTTCCGGCGCTTCGCTGCGATCAGTCTCGTCTCCGCAACAATCGGCATGGCCGTGACGACGGCGGTGCTGGCGGTCTCGGGCCCGGATTGGGCCTTGCTGGGCGCGCTCGCCTCGGAAAGCACGCTGCTGCTGTTGGCGTGGTTTGCCATGGCGCGTGCGCTGATGCCGGTTCGTCCGCCGATCCGCCGCGCGGCACCCCAGGCGACTGCCCTAACCCGACCAGGCAAATCGGCGGTGTTCAAGTAGCGGCCACAAGTTTAGCAAGGCCCATGCGCCTAGCAAGGCCCATGCGTCGCGAACCGGCCCTGCCCGCTATCGCCGCCGCTCTCGCGCTTAATGCCGGACTGGCGGGCGCTGTATTCGCCGGGTTCGGCGCCGGCCATCGCGGTACCGTGATCGCCCTGCAATTGACCGCGCGCGCCGCCTTCCTCTGTTTCCTCCCGGCCTACATCGCCGGTCCGCTGGCAATCTGGCTCGGACCGCGCCTGCATCCGCTCCGGCGCCAGGCCCGCACCTTCGGGCTTGCATTCGCCGCGGCCGAAACAATCCACCTGCTGCTGGTCGCCTGGCTCTGCTGGATCGGCCATACGCCGCCGCTGGCCACCTTCGTGGTTTTCGGCGTCGCCGCCGCCTGGGTCGCCTGGCTGGCCGCTCTTTCCTTCACCACGCTTCCCCTCTCCGGCTGGCTCTGGTGGAGCGCCCGGCGGATCGGCGCGAATTACATCGCGTTTGCGTTCCTTGTCGATTTCAGCGCGACCGATCCATTCCGTAATGCCAAGGGCCTGATTTTCTATCTGCCCTTCGCCAGCCTCTCCGCGGCCGCTATCCTCCTGTCGCTGATCACCACCCTGCGCCGGGCGGCTCCCGGGTTTCGTGTGAACCGGCCCATGACTGTTCCCCCCGGCGGCCCGGCCTCTGCCCGGGGCAAGCTCCGCCTCTAGGGCCCCGGACTCCCCCCACGGCGCGACCCGCCCTGCCCCGCGCGGATCCCTCAAAGTCATGCGGTCCAGAGCCTTTCAGTCCCTGCGTCTCGTGGGCGGAGCCGGACCGGGGGAGGCCGCCATCTCAACCACGCGCGCGCCGCGCCACAGGCCGAGGCAGCCGCCCTCGCTACCCGCCGCGGGCAAACCCTGCTCTAATTCGCCGATGACCTGGTCCGATACCGACAAGCGCCTGGGGATGGACCGCCCGATCCACCGGCGCGACTTTCTTCAGGGCGCTGCTTTCGCCGGCGCCGCCGCGATGTTGCCCGACCCCGGCGCCATGCCCGCGCCGCAGGATCGCCCCGGCTATTATCCGCCGGCGCTCACCGGCCTGCGCGGCAGTCATCCTGGCAGTTTCGAAGCCGCGCACGCCCTGCGCGACGGCACGTTCTGGAAATCCGCCCCCGCACCGGAGCGCGGCGACGGTCCCTACGACCTCGTCGTGGTCGGCGGCGGCATCAGCGGGCTGGCCGCTGCCCTGTTCTATCGCGACTCTCATCCAGGCGCGCGCATCCTGATCCTCGAAAATCACGACGATGTCGGCGGTCACGCGAAGCGCAACGAATTTCGCGAGGATGGCCGGCTCGAACTGATGAACGGCGGCACGCTGGAAATCGACAGCCCGCGCCCTTACAGCCACGTCGCCGACGGGTTAATCCGCCGCCTCGGCATCGACCCGCCCGCACTCGAAGAACGCTGTGCAAACCAGGCCTTCTATGAAAAGCAGGGGCTCCGCCGCAGCATCTTCTTCGACCGCGAGACCTTTGGCGCCGACCACCTCGCGGTCGGGTATGGCAACCGCCCCTGGCCCGAATTGCTCGCCGGCGCGCCGCTCAGCGCCCGCGCCAAAGCCGACATCGCGCGTATCTGGGAAGCGAAGATCGACTACCTTCCCGGGCTTTCTTCGAGCGCCAAGAAGGATGCGCTGTCGCGCATCAGCTACACCGACTTCCTGGTGAAAATCGCGAAATGCGATCCGGAGGTGGTGCCCTTCTTCCGCGCGATCACGCAGGAGGAATGGGGCGTCGGCGCGGATGCGGTTTCCGCCCTCGATGTCTGGGGCTTCGGCGCGTGGGGCGAAAATCAGCCCGGTTTCACCGGCATGGGCCTCAAACCCGGCTCGGCGCCACGCATGGGCAACACGCCGGCCGGCTATGCCGACGGCAGCTCCTATACGTTTCACTTCCCGGACGGCAATGCCACGATCGCCCGGCTTCTGGTGCGTGCCCTGCTTCCCTCAGCTCTTCCGGGTCACAGCGCAGACGACGCCGTCCTCGCACAGCTCGATTATGCGCGCCTCGATCAACCGTCCGGCAATGTCCGGATCCGCCTCTCCAGCATCGTCGTCGGCGCGCGCAACGTGTCGAACGGTGTTGACATCGTCTATACCCGCCAGGGCACCCTTCGTCGTGTGCAGGCCCGCGATTGCATCCTGGCCTGCTACAATATGATGATTCCCTATCTCTGCCCCGACATGCCGGCGGCACAGAAGGAAGCGCTCCACTACCTCGTGAAGATTCCGCTCGTCTATTCCAGCGTCGCCATCCGCAATTGGCGCGCATTCGATAAGCTGAAGACTTCCTGGGTCTACAGCCCCGGCGGCTACCACGTGATGTTCCGCCTCAACCCATGGACCAAAATCGGCGGCTACACGAGCGTCGGCTCGCCAGACGAACCCGTGCTCGTCTGGATGGTGCGCAATCCCTGTTCCCCCGGCCTCGACGAACGCTCGCAACATCGCATCGGCCGCGCCAATATCCTCGCCACCAGCTTCGAAACCTTCGAGCGCAACATCCGCGACCAGCTCGGGCGGGCGCTTGGGCCCGGCGGCTTCGACCCCGCGCGCGACATCACCGCCATCACTGTCAATCGCTGGCCGCACGGCTACGCCTACGAATATAATTATCTTTTCGATCCAGTCTGGCCACCCGGACAAGCGCCGCACGAAATCGGGCGGGCGCGTTTCGGTCGCATCGCCATCGCGAATTCCGACTCGGGTGCTGCAGCCTATACGGACTCGGCGATCGACCAGGCATGGCGGGCGGTAAATGACTTGAAAATGGCTTGAGATTCTTCTTTTTCTGAAGAAAAAGAAGCAAAAAGACTTTTTCGTGTTGGACTTTGCCTGCCAGTCACTTTGTCCTATACGGCTAAGGCTTTTTGGTTTTCCAGAAGAAGAACAACGAGCGCGGAACCATGACCCCGGAAGAATTCCAAGCCCTCGACATCCGCGTTGGCACCATCGTCGACGCCCAGCCCTTCCCCGAAGCCAAAAAGCCCGCATTCCGGCTATGGATCGATTTCGGCGGAACGCTCGGCACCAAGACGTCGTCCGCCCAGATCACCACCCACTATAAATGCGACCAGCTCATCGGCCGCCAGATCTGCGCCGTCGTAAACTTCCCGCCCCGGAAAATCGGCCCGTTTGTCAGCGAGGTTCTGACGCTTGGACTGCCTTGCGAAAACGGCGAAGTCGTCCTGATCCGCCCCGACTTCAAAGTCCCGGACGGCGGGAGACTCTATTGAGCGAAGCGGCCCGGGCCGTCGCCGCTCCCCGGCTGCGCGGACGCCTCCCGCTCCTGCTCGGCTTCCTCTCCGCGGTCGGCCCGCTTTCGATCGACATGTATCTGCCGGCCTTCCCAGCGATCGAACGCGAGTTCCACGCGGCTCCCGGCGCCGCGCAAATCACCCTGGCCACCTGGATCCTTGGCCTGTCGATCGGCCAGTTGCTGATTGGTGCGATCGCCGACCGTTTCGGCCGCCGCCTGCCCTTGCTGCTGGGCACCACGCTCTACGCGTTTGCCTCGGCGGGCTGCGCGCTTTCACCCAGCATCCCCGTGCTCGCCGTCTGCCGCTTCGTCGCCGCGATCGGCGCCTCGGCGAGCATGATCGTGCCACGCGCGATCGTGCGCGACGTGGCAGAAGGTCACGAAGCCGCGCGTCTGATGACGCGCCTCATTCTGATCCTCGGCGCCGCCCCGATTCTCGCGCCGTCACTCGGCGGAATGATCCTGAGCTTCGCCACCTGGCGCGACATTTTCTGGATCACGACGGCCTACGGCGCGCTCGGCGCGACCCTCGCGGGCCTCTTCCTCCCCGACACGCTGCATCGCCACCACCGGGTGCGCCTCCATCTCCCGACGCAGCTCGACCGCTACCGCATCATCCTCACCGATCGCGGTTTCCTGAGCCACGCGCTGATGCTCGCGTTCCTCGCCTTCGCACTCTTCGCCTATCTCGGCGGCATGCCCACCACCTTCATCGTGCATTTCCACCTGACACCCCGCGCTTTCGCGCTGGTATTCGGCGGCATAGCGGCCGGCTACATTCTTGTATCGCAACTGAATATGCGGCTTGTTTCCCGCCTTGGCCTCTCGGGCACGCTCACTCTCACGAGCACGGTCTATCTGAGTCTGCTGCTGCTCTTCCTGGCACTCGCCTGGTTCGGCATCGGCGGCCCGATCGCGATCGCGCTCGTGCTCGCCGCGGCTCAGGCCACCACCGGCTGCATCGGCCCCACCGCCACGGTCGGCGCGCTCACCCGGCACGCCGCGCACGCCGGCAGCGCCTCCGCCATGCTCGGCACATTGCAATTTTTGATCGGCTCCAGCAGCGGCTTTCTCATCGCATGGCTCACCGACGGCACGCCGGTGCCGATGGCTGGCCTCATGGCAGCCGGCGCGCTCGCCCTCAAGCTCGCCGATCTCTGGCGTCCTGCCGAGCCGCACCAAAACCCGATGCCGCGCCCCGCGTAAACGGCCTGTGTTCCTCGAGCGGAGGCATTCCATGGGCCTTTTCGAAGAAGCCGTGCCGGGCGGCGTCGGCAAACCCTTGGCGGTCGCGATCGGCGCGCTGTTGGTCGGCAAGATGATGGGCGGCCTCGGCTCCGGCCGCCAGCCTGCGCAAAACGCCTCCGGCACGCCGGAAGTCCAATATGGCCATGGCGGCTCGAACCTCTCCGGCCTGCTCGACAAGATCGCCGGCGCCGGTCACGAACAGACCGTGCAATCCTGGCTCGGCAACGGTTCCAACCAACCGATCGAGCCGCAGGCGCTCCATTCGGCGCTTGGTCAAACCACGGTGGCCGAGCTCGCACAACACGCCGGCATGAGCGAGCAGCAATTGCTCTCCGAACTCTCCCGGGTGCTCCCCGGCATCATCGACCGCCTCACACCGAACGGCCGCGTCCCGGGGGATTCGGAAGTCGCCGGTATGCTGTCGAACCGTCCACGGTCGTAATCAACCAGGCCGCGAGACTCGCCGCCGCCACATCCTCTCCGACACCCCCGCGCCCACGCCGTGGCGGTTCGCGTCGTGCCCCCACGCGCCGCTCGGCCGCCCAGCGTGCCGACCAGCGCGCCAATCATTCCCGTGAGCGGCGCACCTTCCAGCATCGCGCCGCCGGCGGCACCCAACCCCAGCCGAAACAAAAACGATGGCAAAATGCGCCGGTCGGGCGCGAGGCGCATTTTATCCCCTGCCATCTCCCCCAGGGCCAAAGCCGCAAAAATCGGTCTTGCCGTGCCGCGTGCCATTACGGTCGAGGCGGTCATGGTGCGCATTCCGGCAAGGACGCCGAAGAGAAAAGCAAAGCTTCGCATGGAGCGCATCTGAGCCGTGCCGGGCGTTGTTCAAGAATGACGGGGCAGCCTTGCCTCCCGCGGGCGGAGGCTTTGTCTTTGCACGCCGCTGGGGCCGAAAGGCCCCAAACCCCAAGTCTTCCTTTCAGCGCAGAACAGCCTCCGCGCGATCGTAATCCTTCTC
Source organism: Acetobacteraceae bacterium (assembly GCA_027451405.1). Lineage (GTDB taxonomy): Bacteria > Pseudomonadota > Alphaproteobacteria > Acetobacterales > Acetobacteraceae > DAIDJM01. Next base: position 85,565 of record DAIDJM010000054.1, read on the forward strand.
GAGCAGCGCGGCATTCGTCGCGATCGTGTGGGCATAGGCCAGGGCGATGCGCAGCACCCGCACGCCATTCCCCCACTCGGGATCGGACATTGTCTGTGGATCGCCAAACCCCGAGATCTCGATCCATTGCTCGACGGCATGGTCAGTGATGACCTGCAACGCCTGCTGGCGCGTGTAGGCGGCCGAGACCGCCTGAACTTGGTTAAAATCGAGCTTCGCCACGGCCTGCGTTGCGACCGCGCTTTGCCAGGCGCTCGACGACAATCTGGCGAACCGCCGAGTGGCGAGCCCGCCGATGGCCGTCGGCGCGGTTGGCGTGTCGTGCCGGCGCCGCGCCTCCCCGTAATCGATCCAGGCCTGCAAGCCTTTCTCGAGGGCCGCCTCGTCCTGAAAAGCCTCGCGGAGCTTCTCGCGATTGGTGTCGATTTCGGTCCGAAACTCCTGGCGGGCCTGAGCCGCAAGCGCCTCGTCCCGCCGCTTTTCCACCACCTGATCGAGCCCGAGCGCGATCAGGATGCCGCAGGTGATCGTGAATATGTGCAGCAGGAAATCGCGCACCGAACGGATCGGGTGCGTGGGCGGATGAATGTCCATCTTACCTCCGGTGGACAGATCCTCTGTGGCTCACCCCATCAGAGCCTCCCTCGCCCACCGAAGGCAACCCTCACAAATCCCGTCCCATCACTGCATCACAAAAACAACTCTCGCCCACCCGAAACCGCCGGTCCGAGATCCGCGAAAACCCCTCCCGCGCGTAGAACGAAAGCGCACGCGCATTCTCGCCGTTCACGCCGAGAACCAGCCGCCGCGCCCCCGCTCCCCTCGCGGCGGCAACTGCCTCCGCCATCAGCGCCCGCCCAAGCCCGCTCCGCTGATACCGCTCGAGCACGTAAATCCGCAGCACCTCGAGATCTCCCAGCCGCGGCGCCTCGATCGGCAAGGTTGCCGGAACCATCACAAGATATCCCGCCGGCGCCGCAACCGGCGTCTCCGCGATCCAAACCTTCACGCGAGCATCTGCGAGCCATGCCGCATAGCGGGCCGCCGCGTGCTCCACCGCGCAATGCCGCACCAGATCCGGGCCCGGGATCATATGTGCATAAGCCTCGAGAAATGTGGCCGCTCCCACCAACGAAAGCGCAGCCGCATCCGCGGCCGCCGCCAGCCGCACGACGGGCCGCCCCGGAACCTCGGAATGCACCGCGACGCTCACGCGACCCGCAGATGTGTGGGTATTTCGAGACCGAGATGGTTCGGCACGTCCCAGATCTCGCGGACGGCGCGCACCTTCTCGAAACCCGCGCGCAAATAGGTTGGCAGCGCGCGGGGGTGATCCGCCGTGCAGGTATTCACCGTGACGGCCCGCGGTCCCAATCCCCAGGCCTGGTCGATCGCCGCGCGCAGAAAGGCGCGCCCGAGCCCCTGCCCCACTGCATGCGGCATCAGCCCGAAATAGCTGAGATTGACCGTTCCCCCGGCCCGCGCATCGAGTTCGAAAAATCCTGCCGGCTCATAGTCCCTGTAGAGCACGTGAATGGAAACGCCGGGATGGCCGAGCAGCTCGGATATTTGCGAAAGCGGCATGGTCCGGCGGAGCCACCACACATAGGGCGCGCCCACGGTGTCGTAGAGATATCGATAGAAGCGCGCCGTCGGACGCGGCAGTCGCACGAGCACTGTGTCCGCGGGTAGGATGGGGCCGAGCTCGGCCGGCGGCGCGTCCTGCCGCAGGAACGTAACGGTCACCGCAATCCGGGTGGTCGGGCCGCTCACCGGCGCCACGTCTCAATCGTCGAGAAAGCTGCGCAGCTTGCGGCTCCGGCTCGGATGCTTGAGCTTGCGCAGCGCCTTGGCCTCGATCTGCCGGATACGTTCGCGCGTCACGTTGAATTGCTGCCCGACTTCTTCCAGCGTGTGATCGGTATTCATGCCGATTCCAAAGCGCATCCGCAACACACGCTCCTCGCGCGGGGTCAGGCTCGAGAGAACCCGCGTCGTCGCCTCGCGCAAATTGGCCTGGATCGCTGCGTCGAGCGGAATGATCGCCGCCTTGTCCTCGATGAAGTCGCCGAGATGGCTGTCCTCCTCGTCACCGATCGGCGTCTCGAGGCTGATCGGTTCCTTCGCGATCTTCAGGACCTTGCGCACTTTCTCGAGCGGCATGCCGAGCTTCTCGGCCAGTTCCTCGGGCGCCGGCTCGCGGCCGATCTCATGCAGCATCTGCCGGCTCGTGCGCACCAGCTTGTTGATGGTCTCGATCATATGCACCGGAATGCGGATCGTCCGCGCCTGATCGGCGATCGAGCGCGTGATCGCCTGACGGATCCACCAGGTCGCATAGGTCGAGAATTTGTAGCCGCGGCGGTACTCGAACTTATCGACGGCCTTCATCAGGCCGATATTTCCTTCCTGAATCAGATCGAGGAATTGCAGCCCGCGATTGGTGTATTTCTTGGCAATCGAAATCACCAGACGCAGATTGGCCTCGATCATCTCCTTCTTGGCGCGCGCCGAATCCCGCTCGCCACGGCTCACCGTCGAATAGACCCGCTTGAACTCGCCGATCGGCAACCCCGCGTCGTTGGCGATCGCCGCCACTTGCGCCCGCACCTCGCCGATCTGCGACGTGTATTTCGTCGCAAACAGCTTCCAGCCGCGTCCCGGCAACGCCGCCACGGTCTCGAGCCAGTTCGGATCGAGTTCGTGGTCACGGTATTTCAGCAGGAAATCCTCGCGGCTGATCTTGCAGCTCTCGGCCAGCCGGAGAAGCTGCCCTTCGAGACCGTTCAGCCGCTGATTGAGCTGCTTGAGTTGCTGCACCAGCTCTTCGATGCGGTTGTTATGGAGCCGCACCGTCTCCACCTTCTGCACGAGCTCCTCGCGCAGCTTCTCGTATGTCTTTTCGGATCGGGAACTGATCTCCTCGCCCGCCGTCAGCTGCTCGAGACGCTTGGTCTGCATCTTCGAGAGCTTCTTGTAGAGCCCCTCGATCTCCTCGAAATTGGCCAGCACGTCGGGCTTGAGCTTCTCTTCAAGCGCCGAGAGGGACAGCCCCGCGCCCTCGCCCTCCTCGACATCCTCCTCCTCGGGCGGCTCGGGGAACGCCTGCCCGTCCCCCGCCTCGACAGCCGCGGCTTCGGCGTTCGCGCCGGCCCCCTGCGTCGCCTCGAGATCGATAATGTCGCGCAACAACATGCGCCCGGCCTTCAGCGCATCGTGCCACGCGATGATCGCCCGGAAGGTCAGCGGACTCTCGCAGAGCCCGCCGATCATCATGTCGCGCCCAGCCTCGATGCGCTTGGCGATGGCGATCTCGCCCTCGCGCGACAGCAGCTCGACCGCCCCCATCTCGCGCAGATACATGCGCACCGGATCGTCGGTACGCCCGACACTCTCGGAATCGACGTTGCCGGCCGCCTCGCCCTCAGGCTCGGGCTCACCCTCCGTCTCCGCGCGCTCCGCCTTCGGCGCCGCCTCGCCTTCCTCGCTTTCCTCGTTCTCGACAACCTGAATGCCCATTTCATTGAAATGGGACATGATGTCCTCGATCTGCTCGGAGGACATCTGGTCTTGCGGCAGCACCGCATTGAGCTCGTCGAACGTGATGTAGCCGCGCTCCTTGCCGCGCGCCATCAGCCGCTTGACCGCGGCCGATTGCACGTCGAGCAGCGAAGCGTCCGCGTCCTGTTCGGCGGCCGGGGTCTCCACGGTTGCTTGTTTCGTTGCCATTACAATGCTCCGCCGCTGCGAGCGGGCCCGACGCCCCGCGCAGTGTCAATCATCGAGGCTTTCGCCCGTTCCCTCGCCCCGGCGCACCCGCCCAAGCTCCGCGCTGAGCGCGGCCAATCGGTCGAACGCCGCCTGGCTCGGTGCCGCGACGCAGGCCGTCCGCGCCGCCGCCACCTGCCGCTCCAGTACATCGGCATTCGACAAACCGTAGAAATGCCACCAGAACGCCTGTGCCCGTTCGGCCGTCGCCTGCGCCGGAAGCACAGCGCGCAACCGCACGGTTTCGGAAGTCATGCCAAGGTTCGCGAGGTGGTCGTTCAGCGAAGCCGAGTCAAGCCGCTCGGCCCGTTCGGCCCAGGCGAATGTGGCATCTCGGAGACCCGCCAGCCGCTCCGGCAGGGCGAGGCCGGCCAGCGCCTCCCCCACGGCGTCGAGCAACACGGGATGCGCGAGTATGAGCGCCAGCAAAATTTCCCCCCGATGCCGCGCCGCCGCCTCCGCCGCCGGCGGCGTCCGGGGCGGCGCCAAGCCCTGACGCGGGCGCGGCCGCGCTCGCCCGGCCGCGAACAGCCGCCCTTCGAAATCCCGCCGGTATTCGCGCCGCAGCGCCGGGTCCCGCAGGCTCGCGAGCGACGCATCCAGCAACGCCCGCAACCGCGCCCGCTGTTCCGGAGTCCGGTCCCCCGCCATCCCCCGCTTCGCCTCGAACAGCACCGCCGAGAAAGGCTGCGCCGCCTCCAGCACCGCCCGGAACGCCCCCGCCCCCTGCGCCCGCACCAGCGTGTCCGGATCCTCCCCCGCCGGCAGTGACGCAAACCGCAGCGTCCGCTCCGCCGTCACCAGCGGCAGCGCCACCTCTACCGCCCGCGCCGCCGCCCTGGCCCCCGCCGCATCCCCGTCGAAACACAGCACCGGCGCCGGCACCTGCCCCCAAAGCGCTTCGATCTGCTCCGCCCCGAGCGCCGTCCCGAGCGGTGCCACCGCCCCCGCAAACCCCGCCTGGTGCAGCGCGATCACATCCATATACCCCTCGACCGCCACCACCGGCGCCCCGCCCCGCGCCGCCCCCCGCGCCAGATCGAGCCCGTAAAGCGTCCGCCGCTTGGCAAAGAGCGGCGTCTCCGGACTGTTCACATATTTCGGCTGCCGGTCGGCCAACGTGCGGCCCCCGAAAGCGATCACCCGCCCCCGCCCGTCGCGGATCGGAAACATCACCCGCTCGAAGAACAGCTCGTCCCCCGGCGCCCCATCCTCCCCCGGCCGCAGCAACCCGGCCGCCAGCAACGCCTCGGGCGAGGCCCGCCCGGCAAACCGCCGCCGCACGGCGCCCCGCCCTGACCCCGACCAACCGAGCCCGAACCGCTGGATCGTGTCGTCCGAAAGCCCCCGTCCCCGAAGATAAGTCAGCGCCGCCGCGCCCCCGGGCGCCCAAAGCCACTCCTGAAAAATCCCGGCCGTCTCGGCAACGATCTCCCGCAGTTCGAGCTTCGCCTGCTCGGCCGCCGCTTCCCGCGCGCTGGGCTTCGGCACATCGAGCCCGGCCTCGGCCGCGAGCGCCTCGACCGCCTCCATGAACGAGACACCCTGCGCCTGCATGACGAACCCGATCGCATCGCCATGCGCGCCACAACCGAAACAATGGAAATGGTCGTCATAGACGTAGAAGCTCGGCGACTTCTCGCCATGGAAAGGACAGCACGCCTTCCAATTCCGCCCGCTGCGCACGAGCCTCGCCTTGCGCCCGACCAGCGAGGCCAGGCTCGCGCGGGCACGCAGCTCTTCCAGGAAGGAATCGGGCAGCTTCACGGGCCGGAGATCATAAACTAGCTGGGGGCTTTGCCCCCAGACCCCCAGCAGGGAGGCGCCGCCTCCCTGCACCCATCGCTGGGGCCGTAAGGCCCCCGACCCCGTTACTGGAGGATGATCTGGACGCGGCGGTTTTGGGGTTCTCGGACGCCCTTGGCGGTCGAGACAAGCGGGTCCGCCTCGCCATAGCCGTGAATCTCGATCTCGCCGGCCGGCACGCCGTCGCGCACCAGTTCGGCCTCCACGCTCCGCGCCCTTCGCACTGAGAGTTTCAGATTATAGGCCGCAGTCCCCGAGAGGTCGGTGTACCCGTTCACCTCGATCCGCGTCGTCTGCACATGCCGGCTCGCATCCGCCGCCTCGGCCACGATCTGCCGCGCCCGCTCGGTCAGATCGGCCCGGTCCCAATCGAAGAACACGAGATAGGTCCGTGCTTCCTGCGGCGCAGGCGGCGGCGGGGGAACCGGTGCCGGCGGCGGCGGGGGCGGCGGCTGGAACAACGCATACCGGAACCCGAGCAGGATCGTGTGGTTCAGATCGTTGGTGAAATGACGGTTGCCCCGGACCACCTCGGTCACCTGCGCGGTCACGGCGCCGGACGGAGAGCGGATGAAATGAAACGACCGGCCCTGCGTCAATGTGAGCGCCGGCATGGGATCGAGCAACCCAATGAACCGGTAGTCCACCGTGAACGACAGCCCGGGCACCGCGGCGATCGGCACCGCAAATCCGGCAATCGCCTGGTACGCAAACGCCCCCACCGTCTGACTGCCGTAGCCGAGCTCGACCGGTCCGGTGACGGGCGTGATTCGCCGGCCCTGGATGTTCTGATTGAAATTCGACCGGTCCACCTCCTGCCCGCCGACACCCACGCCGACATACGGCGCAACGGGCAATCCGAGATCGAGATCGTAGAGCGCGTTCACGAACCCGCCATATTTCTGCTCGAGCCCGCCGCCGCGCCGGGACGGCGCCGTGAACCCCGCCGGCGGAATGGACTGCGCCCCACGCACCACGTTGCTCAGATAATCGCCCTCGATCTCCACCCGCATATGGAACGGCAGCGTGATGCCGGCGCTCGCCTGGCCCGCGAAACCCGGATGGAACGTGTAGATGATGTCGCGCGGAAACCCGAGCGTCGGCGCCGGCGTGACGATTTCGTTCTGCTGCAGGTTGGTTCCCGCGCCGAGGCTCACATAAGGCCCCGGCAGGCCCTGCGCCCAGCCGAAGGCCGGAACCGAAATCGCTGCAGCGGCCAGCGCCTGCCAAGTCTTCATGCCACCCGATCCCGCACCGGACCGTTCTTGGTCCGAACCGGGAACTTACTGATGCATGGTGGTGTCGGCAAGCCCAAGGGGGCGCGTGTCTGAGTTAAGGCGTGCCTCCGGCGGCCCGGGCTCTGCCCGGGACCCGCTGGGGCCGAAAGGCCCCAGACCCCGTTACCTAGTAATATTTATAGGGCAGGAACTTTCCGGACATCGTGATCCGCACCCGATCCCCCTTCGGATCGGGCTGCCGCTCAATCGCCATGTCAAAATCGATCGCCGACATGATGCCGTCGCCGAATTCCTCCTCGATCAGCGCCTTCCAGGCCGGCCCGTTCACCATCACGAGCTCGTAAAACCGGTAGAGCAACGGATCGCTGGGCGGCATCGCACTGCCGCGTAGCGGGACCTCACCCAGCAGCCGCGCTTCCGTCTCCGACAGCCCGAACAGCGAAGCCGCCCGCGCGCACTGCTCCGTATCGAGCCGCATCTGCCCCAGCAGCGCCCCTACCACCGGCACCGCCGACCCGCCGCCGATCTCTTCCACGATCCGCCGCCAGCTCCAGCCGCGCGCGCGTTTGATGTCGAGGATTTTTTCGGTGAGCTCGCCCCGATTCATGGGTTCAAGCGCGCCCTCGCGGCCGCTCCCGCTTCCGCCATGTCGATCAACGCGCCATGCTTCGCTTTCAACGCCGCCATCACCCGCCCCAGATCCTTGACCGAAACGGCCCCGGTCTCCGCGATCGCCGCCTCCACCGCCGGCCCCACCTCGACGCCAGCGGGCAGAAATCCCTCGATCACCGCGATCTCCGCCGTTTCCTTGTCGACGAGATCCTGCCGCCCGCCCTGGGCATACATCGCGACACTCTCGCGCCGCTGTTTCACCATCCCGCGCAGCATGGAAACGATTTCTTCGTCCGGCACCTGCGCGATCCCTTTTGGCCGCGATGCGATATCCACATCCTTGAGCCGCGCCAGTATCAATCGCACCGTGCTGGTGCGCGCCGAATCCCGCGCGCGCATCGCCTCCGCAAGTGCCGCCGCGAATTGTGGCCGCAACGCGCTCATGCCGCATCCTCCGTCTCTTCCGTCACAGCTCGCGCGACAATATCGGCCAGAGAACAATTCTCCAGCACGCCCGCCGCCGCATCGCGCGCGGCCCGCATCACCCAGCGCAGCCGGCAGGTCTCGATATTGGAACAATCCTCGCAGGCCCGGAACGCGGTGGCACTCGCGCAGGGCGTCATCGCCAGCGGCCCGTCGATCGAGCGGATCACGTCGGCGACCGTAGCCCGGCTCGGCGCCACCGCGAGCCGATGGCCGCCTGCCGGACCCCGCCGGCTTTCAACCAGCCCCTGGTCGCGCAACTGCGTCAGAATGGCTTCGAGGAATTTGCGCGGCACCTCGGCACTCGCCGCGATCTGGGCGGCGCTGACCCAGGCGCCGCTCTCGTAATGCTCCGCGAGCCGGACGCTGGCACGGAGTGCGTATTTCGCGCGGCTGGTGAGCATCGCTTGCGCATAGCCCGGGGCTGAGCCACGGGGCAAATCCGCGCGGCGCCGGGCCCAGCCGCCGGACAACCGCCGACCCGCCCGCCAGAGCGCGAAGCGCCTGTCCCCTCAAGCCAGCAAGGCCTGCTCGACGTCATGGGAGTTGGGGCCTTTCAGCCACAACTCAGTACTGGCTCAGAGTCCTCGCCCCCAGAGGCGCGCCTCAGCCCAAACGCCCTCCACTCTCAGCCCCCGCGCCCTCAGCTTGGGTGTGCGCCACGATCCTGGCCGCGATCGCTTGCACCGCCTGCTTCACGGCATGAACCTCCCGGATCAGAGGCGGCGCGACTTTCGGCGTGGCCACGGAAACGAGCTCGGCAAAAGCGAGGCCAGCAAGGGCTGTCTTCATCCCCAAGGCAGGATCTCCATCGCTACGGCGCCCCGAACTTGGCCGGTCTGCGGATGGCGCGGGCAAACGAAGCGTGAGGAAACGTTACTCCCGTTCCCGCCAAGCCGACCGACGCCCGAGGGCCGGCCGAGGGAGCATCGGCCGGGCGAATGCGCAGCGAGCCGATCGCGACCTCGAGAACCGGCTCGAAGCCACCCCAACCACGATCCTTGTTCGGTAACGATCCGCCTATGAAGCGACACGCCCACCCGCGGCGGCCCTGATCTATTCCGGCTCCGCCTGCGCGAGTTCCGCCAGCGCGGCCTTGCCCGATATCGCCGGCAGCGTAACGGCAACCCCCCGCCCCGCGCCCGGCGCCCGCAGCCGCCCGGTCACCCAGAACGCCACCGCGGCCGCCAAAATCCCGAACAGCACGCCGCCCAGCGCATAGCCCACCACGGCGCCGCGTGCGCCGAACCGCATGCCCACGGAAACGAAGGGCAGCGTGCCGAGCGTTGCCCGGGCCCAATTGAACAGGGTCGCGTACACCGGACGGCCGAGATTGTTGAACCCGGCATTGGCCACGAACAACGCGCCCAGGAACAGCATCGAGGGCGCGGTCCAGGTGCAGAACAGCCGCACCAGGCTTTCGGCGAGCCCGGTCACGCCGAATACGCGCACGATCAGGTCCTGCGCCGCGAACAGCAGGAGCCACATCGCGATCACCGACACCGAAACGAGCAGCAGGCTCCCCCGCAGCGTCTCGCGCACCCGCCCGAACTGCCGCGCCCCGAGATTCTGCGCCATGATCGGCCCGACCGACCCCGACAGCGCGAAGATGAACCCGAATGCCACGGGCACGATCCGGTCCACCACCGCCTCACCCGCGACCGCCCCCGGCCCGAAGGTGGCAAGCGCGTGGGTGAGCCACGCCCCACCCACGGGGGTCGCCAGATTGGTCATCACCGCCGGCATCGAGACGCCGCCCACGAGCCTCGCGTCCGCGACGATCCGCCGCACGTCCGGCGACCCGAGCAACCCGTGCCGCCGCACGGCCCGCAAACCCAGCCCTGCCATCGCTCCGCGCGAAAGCACCACGCTGATCGCCGCCCCCAGCAGACCCCAATGCAGGCCGAGGATCAGCGCCGGATCGAGCATGGCCGTCACCAGCGCGCCGATCAGTGAGATATTCATCGAGCGCCGGGCATCCCCCACCGACCGCAACAGCGCCCCGCTCACCATCCCCATGGCCATCAGCGGCACGGAAGGCGTCGCGATCGCCAGGAACCGCCAAGCCTGAAAATGCACCGCTCCCGATGCCCCCAGCGCATCGAGGATCGGATGCAGCAGGGCGAGCGTGAGCAGCCCGAGCCCCAGCATCAGCGCCGCCATCACGCAGAGCGCGTTGGTCGCGATCCGCCGCGCCCGCCCGAACTGCCCCGCCCCCACCGTGCGCGACACGACCGCGCCCACCCCGATGGTGAGCCCGATCGACACCGAAATGAGAAAATACCCGACCGCCCCGGTGAACCCCACCGCCGCCGTGAGCGCCCGGTTCGCGAGCAGCGCGATGTAGAAGAGGTTGAGCAGATCGACGAAGAACACGGCGACCAGCCCGACCGCGCCGGTGCTCGCCATGACGGCCACGTGCCGCAGGATCGAACCCTGGAGGAACTTGGCGCCGTTCGGCCTGCGCGTGGTCGCGGAAATGGCGTGGCTCCCTGCGGGCGCGCGCACGCGCCGAATCACCGCAATTTAGGCGCGCTTCCCGCGCCGCGCGACGCCCAAAGCGCCGCGCTCCGATGCGGCTGCATGCGCAACCGGTCGCGGCGCGTCTCGTTGGCGGGAGGATCGTGGGGTATGAAACGCGCTTGAGTAGTGCCGTGAACACCATCGGACGGGTTGCCCCGGCGGCCCGCACTCCGGAGTTGCGGCGCGATGCCCGCTTCTCCCCGGCCCAGATCGCCTATCTGGACGCGGTCCGGTTCCTCGCCGCCGAAGCCGTGGTGATCGGCCACGCCACCCACCTGCTCCGCCCGTTCCGCCCTCTGGCGAGCGGCTGGCTCGAATGCAGCGGCGTGGTCGTCTTCTTCCTGCTGTCAGGCCTGCTCATCACCGGGAGCACGCTCGTACACATGCGATCCGCCGACTACCGGCTCTCACACTACCTGGCCGCGCGCACCTGCCGCATCTACGCGCCCTACCTGCCCGCCCTTGCGCTGGTCGCCGCCGCCGACCGGGCGCTGGCCCGTCTGCCGGGCTACCCGTTCGCCCACGCCGACGGCCCCACCCAGTTCTTCGGCAATCTTTTCATGCTCCAGGAATATCCGCTCTTTCAGATCCTCCACCGCCTCGGCCTGCCCAACCAACCCTGGTTCATCGACGATTACGGCTCGGCGAGGCCTTTCTGGACGGTGGCCGTCGAATGGTGGATCTATCTGCTGTTCGGCGCGCTCGCCTTCCTCGCCGTGCGCCGCTGGCGCCCCCGCCCGGCGGGCGTCGCCGCCATCGCCGCCGTGGCGATAGTTCCGGTCCTGCACCTGATGGGCGGCTCGGGGCGCTGCATGAGCCTGATCTGGCTGCTCGGCCTCGGCACCGCGCTGATGCTGTCCTGGCGCGGCTGGACCCCGCCCAGGCTGCGCCGCACCGGCCGTGCCCTGACGATCGGGAGCGCGGTCTTGCTGGTCGGCCGCATCGCCTATGCCGGCTTCGACCCCTACGACTTCCAGACCGACATCTTCGTGGCCGGCCTGCTGTTCGGCCCGCTGATGGCGTTGAGTTCCCGCCCCGCCTCCGCCTTCATCGTCCCCTGGGCCAAATTCGGCGCCGGCTACAGCTACTCGCTTTATCTGATCCATTACACGGTGCTGGTCGCCGCGATGCTGCTGCTGCCGCACGGACTGCCGGCGCTGCTCCTGGCCATCCTGCTCGCGAACGCGCTCTCGATCGGCTTCTGGTGGCTGTTCGAACGCCATTACGCGCGCATGACAAAAGGCGTGATCGCCGCGCTCGACGCCACGGTGATGCGGCGGCGCGCCAAGCAGATGCTCCTGGCGGGCGCCTAGACCCGCGCCGCGGCCCCCCCGGCGGTCCCGGCAAGATCGACCGCCACCGGAATATGTGCGAGGGTGCGAGGCGGAAGGATGCGATCCGCCGATGCGATTCACCGCACCCGATCGAAGCGCCGCCCGCCGCCTGCCGCGCGCGGCGCGACGCCCCGGCAAGCGGGGCCCTCTCTCGGCCCTGGCCGCCATCGCGTTCGCGATCTCCGCCTGCGCCCTGCCCCCGCGCCTTCCCGCCGTGCCGCAGGCCGAGACGACCGAGGCGGAAATCCCCGGCATCCCCAATGCCCGCTATTTCCCCGACACCCAGATCGACCTCATCGCCGCGGAAACCGTCGCCGCGCGCAAACGCGAAGCCGCCTGGCTCGCGAGCCAAGGCTACCGGGGCCCGCTTCCGCCGATCGACCTGCTCGCTGTCTCCGGCGGGGGCGCCGACGGCGCGTTCGGCGCGGGCCTCCTGGTCGGCTGGACCGCCACCGGAACGCGGCCCGCGTTCAAGCTCGTCACCGGCGTCAGCACCGGCGCGCTCACCGCTCCGTTCGCCTTCCTCGGCTCCGACTGGGACCCGCAGCTCACCGCCGTCTACACCGCGATCCGGCCCGCCGACATCTTCGAATCCCGCCTGCTTACCGCGGCGATCTGGAACGACGCGCTGGCCGACACCACGCCGCTCTACCGGCTGATCTCGCGTTACGCGAACAAGACAATGCTCACTGCCATCGCCCGCGAATACGCGCATGGCAGGCTGCTGCTGATCGGCACCACCGACCTGGACGCCCGCCGGCCGGTGCTCTGGAACATCGGCGCGATCGCCGCGAGCGGCTCGCCCCAGGCCGTCACGCTGTTCCGCAAGATCCTGCTCGCCTCGGCGGCCGTCCCGGCCTTCTTCCCGCCGGTGCTGATCGATGTCGAGGCCGGCGGCGTGCATCACCAGGAAATGCATGTCGATGGCGGCACCATCGCGCAAATGTTCCTCTACCCGCCGGCGCTCACCGAAAACGCGGCGATGCGCGGCGCGCCGCGGCGCGTGGTGCGCGCCTGGTTGATCCGCAACAGCCGCGTCGACCCGGATTGGGCGACGGTGAAGCGCTCGACGATGAGCATCGCCGAGGACGCCATTTCGACGATGATCCAGTTCAGCGGGCTGAACGATCTCGGCCGCATCTACGCCACCGCAAGGCGCGACAAAATCGACTACAATCTCGCCTATATCGGCACCGACTTCACCCTCAAGGCGAAGGAATCCTTCGACCCCGCCTACATGCGCGCGCTCTACGCCTACGCCTACGCAAAGGCGCGGGCCGGCTATCACTGGGCCAAGCGCCCGCCCTACGCGCTCGGCGACACCTCCGTGCGCGCACTCGCACCCGGGGAGGCCCCCGCTTCGGTCAGCAATTAGCGCCAGCGTCAGCCTGACCGGAAACGGTCAGGCTGACGCTGTTCTGGTCTTGTGGCTGCCCCCCCCCCGCCGGAGCGGCCCACGGGCCCGCGCCCTATCCCGCGCTTCCGCCACCGGCGCGACGGTGCGTGGCCCATAAGGGGCTGGCGCGTCCACACACCCCCACCGGAGCCCAGGACATGCACGACGCTGCTGATCCGCCATTTGCGCCTCACTGACACCAGAACAAAGCGCTCACCGACATGCTCCCGCCACTGCACAGCGTGAATCACAACGACCCGCGTTGCACCAGCAAACCCGTGGTCTGAAACCCAAACCCGGAAAACTGCCAGTTGGACGCCCGGCCTGGCTCGATCACAGCGGTGACGGAGTGCCACCTCGGATTGAGCCGAGGAGAGGCGATTGGCGTCCCGTAGGGGATTCGAACCCCTGTTACCGCCGTGAGAGAGCCTATATCGCAACAATCTTGAACGTCTATGGACAAAGGAGAACTCTTGACCAGATCAGCGGCTTTTTATTCCGTGTCCGGTCGCGTTCCTTGACGTTCGGCACCGTATATGGGAGAAATATGGGAGAAGTTTTGGAGACGTTCGATGCCTCGCGCGACCAAGGACTCCCGGCTCGACACCGCAGCGGCGCGCGCCCGGCTCCCGGTGCAGCGGAAGCCTCACTTCCGGTTGATCGAGCCGGGCCTCCACGTCGGCTATTACCGCGGTGAGCGTGGCGGATCGTGGATCGCCCGCCGCTACCTGGCCGCTGGCCGGTATGCGACCTTGCGGCTTGGCCTCGCCGATGACGGCCGATCGGCGGACGGGCGTGAGGTTCTGACCTTCGGGCAAGCGCAATCGGCGGCACGGGATTGGGCCACGCGGGCCGCGAACCCGGAGCCAGAGCCGGCCGCGCCCTACACCGTGGCGGACGCCATGCGCGACTATCTCGAAGAATACGTCGAGCGGGGCGGCAAGAGCTTGCAAGGCACCAGAACCGCAATCGAGGCGCACATTCTGCCCGCGCTGGGGGATGGCCTAGTGAGCGAATTGACGCTGCAGCGCGTGCGCGCCTGGCACCGCGGGCTCGCGGCGGCTCCGGCCCGGATCAGATCGGCAAAGGGGGTCGTGCGCACCCGCGCAATCGCGGCCGATCCGGAGGCGTTGCGGAAGCGCCGCGCTACGGCCAATCGCCTTCTGACTTACCTGAAGGCCGGACTAAACTTCGCGCGGTCGGAGGGGAAAGCGCGGTGCTCTAACGACGCTTGGGCCGCCGTGAGGCCATTCCGCGAGGCGGATGTGCCGAAGATTCGTTACCTGCTCGATGAGGAAATCACTCGCCTTTGCAACGCGTGCGACGCGGATTTCCGTGATCTCGTGGTCGGCGCGCTGATGACTGGCGCGCGTTATGGCGAGCTGGCGGCCGCACGTGTCGGCGATTTCGACGCGACCGCCGGCGCGTTGACGATCGCCGCCGCAAAGTCAGGCAAGCCGCGCCATGTCGTTCTCACGAACGAGGGCGTGGAGTTCTTCAAGCGCCTGACCGCTGGGCTGCCCGGCAGCGCGCTGATCTTCACGCGGCCGGTGCTGGTGCGCCAGGCGGGCAAGCACGGGCCGGCCGAATACCGGCGCGGTCGCTGGGCAAAGAACGATCAGACCCGGCATATAAATGCAGCCTGCGCCGCGGCGCGAATTGAGCCGGCAGTCACGTTTCACATTCTTCGCCACACCTATGCGAGCCGCCTGGTCGCGCGCGGTGCGCCCTTGCCAGTCATCGCCGCTCAGCTCGGGCACCGCGATGGCCGCATGACGGAGAAACATTACGCGCACCTCGCGCCTTCATTCGTTTCCGATGCGGTGCGGGCGGCGTTCGGAACACTCGGGATCGCGGCGCGGCCGGTCGATGGGGCCGAAGTGATGCCGTTCAACCCGCGCCCGGCGCTGCTCGCGCAGGGGTAAGCTGCGCAGCCGCCGAAGGCATGACTCTCCGCCAAGCTCCGGGAACGTAACCCCAAGAGAACGGCTTAGGGTGGCCGCTGGCGCCGGTTCCGGGGTCCGCTGGTGATGCAGGGGCGGCGGGGGCTTTGGGGGCGTCAGCGGGCTGCTGGGGGCGATTCCGCGCCCGCCGTGGAACGTTACACGCCAAGAACCGCCGGGCGCGCATCGGCTCCGGGCCGCTGATCCAAAGCGCCAGCCCCAAGATCGCCGCCCCGGCCATCGCCACCTCGGGTTCCGAGTGCGCCGCCAGCGTCGCCCCCAGCCTCGCCAGCACCCGCCATGCCGCCCGCCATGATTCCGCCGCCTCGCCCTCCTGCCCACGCGCGCACGCGCGACCCGGCGCGGCCGTCAGTTAAGATTCCGCCCGAACAACGCCGCATAACCCATTGATATATGCTGACATTGCGCCCGTTTTGCGCCGCAGCATCAGCCTTGAGGATCACAGCGCGATCGCCAGCCCTCGCCATCGAGCCAAGCGGCGGCCGGGGGGAGGTCGGCGGCGGAGTCGATCGCGTCGCGGATGCCAGTCTGAATCGCAAGCGGCGTGGCGCGGGCGAGCGCGCGGCGGAAGGCCGGGAGGTCAGTCGCGGGGTCGGGGTCGGGACCGTTTGCTGCGACGTAGAGCCTGCGGAAGATTTTGAACTCGTGCGCGATGCGGTGCGGATCGGCAAAAATCGCGGCCGACGGGAAATCGGATGCGGCGTCGTTTTCGTCTCGCGCGCACGGTACAGGAATCTCTGTTTCAGAGAGAAGAGAGTCTTCTTGCTCTAGGCTAACGGTTATACTGGTAGGTTCAGTGGGCCTATTTGGCCCCAACGTGGGGCCTATTTGGCCCGAACGTTGATCGTCGTATGGGCCAGTTTGGCCCGAAGGTTGATCGTAGGGGCCTATTTGGCCCGAAGGACCGTCAGGCAGATTGAGCGTCGTGATCGAGCTGGAATTGAACCGCCGGCGGCGGCGGATTAGCCCCCACGACGCCAGGTTCTTCAGCGCCCGCTTCAGGGACCGCGGGCTCAGGTTGCATCGCTGCGCCAGGAACGCGTTGCCCGCGAAGCACTCGCGACCGTCGGCACCTTCGATGTCGGCAAGTGCGAGCAGGACTAGGCGTTCGTGGGCGGCGCCGTCGGGCAAAGGGCAATCCCAGGCGCGGCGGATCAGGTCGAAACTCACGCCCCCGCCCCCACCCCGGTCGCGGAGCGCAGAAGCGAGACAGTATCCAGGCCGCAATGTTCAGCGAGCCGTGAGCCCGAGGCGTCATCGGCGATGTGCGCGGCCCCGAGCGCCAGCCGCGCCAGAGCCGCCCGGATTTCCAGCACGGCACGCCGATGCCGGCCGGCAACCGCGCGGTCGTCGGTGCAGATGATGTCCAGCGCTTCGAACACTGCCGCAGCTAAAGCAGAAACGTCTCCCGGATCAAGTAAAGCCGATCGGAATACTTCGGATCGGGCTTTGTCGATTTCGTCAAGCAGGTAGCGCACGGCCCAATTCGCGCGCAAACGCGGGTCGGCGATCTGCCGGCGATCAAGCGCGTCAAGTTTTTCGCTGAGCGCGCGGACGCGAGCGCCGGCTTCTGCGGCTTTCAAGAATCGGCCTCGGCGATCCGCTCCGGCTCGAAAAGCCCCGGGCCAGATTGCAGGCCGGGCTCAGCGATCGGCCGGCGGCGGTTGCGGCGGGGGCGCGGCGGCGCGTTGCCATCGGCTAGATCGGCCGGGGCGCCGGTTTCGGAGTCGTAGCAATCGCCTCCCGCGACGATGACGTTGAACGGCCAAGTCACGTCGCGCCCCCGGCGCGGGCGCGGGCGATGCGGGCGGTGAGGGCCGCGCGCTGTTCCTCGGTCAGCGCCTTTTTTCTCGGTAGGGGTCGGTTCCCATGCGAAACGGCCAAAGCGGGCAGGATACGTCCCCGCAGCGCCGCGCCTCGGTCGCGCTGCCGCCGGCGCAATCGACACATTTTAGCCGCACAGCGGATAGGACGGGCATGCGGGGCCTGCCCCAGTTTGTCAGTTCTTCCACACTGACAGTGCGCGGATCGCGCCCCTGCGGGCCGCCGCCATCCGGGCAGGGTTCCAAGTGTTCACGCATTTTTTCGCCTATGCCATTGGAGAAAATCGGGACTACCGGCCGCGCCCCGAGCCCCCGAGAGCGCGGCCGGACCCAAACCGGCGACCGCCCTCGCCGGCACGGGATTCTATGTCGAGGGCGCGAGACGCCCGGCGGTGGCGCGTAGGATTTCGGCCGGCGAGCGGTGCAGCACGTTGTCGCTCTGGCCCGCAGGAAGCGCGCGCGCGGGATGCCGTTGCCGCTGAACAAGCTCCGCGCGGACCGGCTCACCGAAGCCAGTCGCCCCGCCGTGGATGCACGTTGAAGCGCGCGGGCGCTCGCCTGGCGGCAGACCGGCCAGCACCGGGTTGGCCGCTGCTGCAAACTCCATTTCTAACCCATTGAAATGATTGGCCTCTCGATCCAACCGCACAATGAGAGCCATCGCGGCATTGAAACGATCAGCAGCTTCGCGGGCCGGAGTCATCGCAGCATCGAGGGCGGCCGCGGCCTCGGCTGCGCCGTCAATCGCGTGCCGGAGTGCGGTGCTGAGATCGACGGCGCGTTGGCGCAGCGCCTCAATGGCGGCCTCATGACCCTGCCGGACGCGGCTCGCGGCCACAGCGGCGGCGAGCGCGTCATCGCTCTCGGCGCGTCGCACCGCGTCGTCCGCGTCGCGCAATTGCTGAATCGTCACATCCTCGCCCCGGGCCGCGCGATCCAGCAGGGCGGAGCGCGCTGCCTTGGCGTTTTCGGTCTCTCTCATTTTTCGTTCTCCGTAAGATAGGACCGGGCGCGCCGGGCCTCGCGCCATTCTTCCCGGGTCATTTCCATAGCGAAGCGCGGCGTGCCTGGGGTGCCCGCAGGCACGGCGGTCGATGCCGGCGGTTCGGCTGCGGCGGGCGCTGCAGGGGGCGAAGCGGGCGCGGGGGCGGGGGCGGCCTGCGGGTCCAGCCAAGCGCGGCGGGCGCGGGCTTCACGCCATTCGGCCCGCGACATCAAGCGCGCGTCGATCGGGGCGCCGCTCATCGTGCGTACACCGGCAAGGCGGTCAGATGCTCGTCGATCGATTCGCGCTCTATCAGTGTCGTCCGGCCAGATTTCCGCGCGCGCAGTTGTCCAGATTTCAGCAGCGCGTAAATGGCAGTCCGCGACAAGCCGCTGTAGCCAATTGCCGCCGGCAACCGCATGAAGCTGGCGCCGGACGAGCCTTCCCGTGGGATGCGCGGGGATTTGGTGGTGTTCTGCATCGACCATTTTATGCCGCCGCGAGCCCGAGATCGGCAAGCCATTTTCCGCGCCAAATAGATTTTTTTTCCTGCGCTCTGGAAAACTTTCCGGTCATGCCGATTTCTAAACGGCGACGTTTTCCAAGCCGGTGGATTTTGACAGGGGCTTACCGCGCCACCACCGCCGCAGTTTTAGGGGGGGGGCGGGGGTCTCAATCGAGCCTGTCTCCGGACCGGCCTTGGTCGCACCGACGAAATCGCGCCCGCAAGCCGCCATGCCGACGCCATGGCCGCCGCCCGCCCCCCCTTCCGGCACCCGATATGGGAGAACCGTTGGTAGAAGCTCCGCCCGCAGCGGCCCCGGATCGAGCTAACCTTTTGAAATTGCTTGGCGTCCCGTAGGGGATTCGAACCCCTGTTACCGCCGTGAGAGGGCGGTGTCCTAGGCCTCTAGACGAACGGGACGAGGCGCCGGCGGCGTCCTTCTAATCCACGCATCCCGGCCACCGCAACCGACCGCCGCGCGCCGCCGCTCTCCCCGAGTTCCGGGGCCGGGTTGCATGCCGTTTCGGCATAGCCGGGCCCAGAGGCGTGCCCCAGCCTACGCCGTCATGGCCGGGCTCTGGCACGAAACCACGCGTGGCGGCGCCTCGGCGGTCTGCCTCGGGGCCAAGATCGCCCCGGCTTGGCCGGGTCGCGCTGGCCATGGATAGAGAGGGATCGACGATCGCCCTCGAAGCCGCGCGGCGCTTCGAGGTGCGCCAGACGCCGGAGAGCCATTTCGCCTGGCTCCGCACCCGGCTCAGCCTCGAGCGCACGTTGATGTCCTGGGTGCGGACCGCCACCGCGCTGATCGGTTTCGGCTTCGCAATCGTGCAGTATTTCGATCGCCTGTCGCAAACGCCCGGCACGCGAGCGCCCTATTTTCCCGCAGCCCCCCGTTATCTTGGGCTCGCTCTGATCGCAAGTGGCGTGCTTGCCCTCCTCGTTGCGATCGCCGAATACCGCTGGGCGACCCGCTATCTCGCGGGAGAGCCCTTCACGCCGATCGCTGGGGTTGCCGAGGGTAGACTTCCAAAACCCGTTCTCGGCGTCGCGATTCTGCTGACCGCGATCGGCCTGTTCGCCTTCTTCGCCGTGCTGTTCCGCCTCACCTAAGGCCTGACACCCGCGCCCGGTGGTGCGGGAAGTACTCTGGCCGCCTGCCCCGCGCGTCACCACGCCGAGCCACGATCAGGGAGGAACGATCATGCAAAACGCCGTCCGCCCGAACATTCTCGTTCTGTGGGGCGACGATATCGGCTGGTGGAACATCAGCTACAATAATCGCGGCCAGATGGGCTATCGCACGCCCCATATCGATCGTCTCGGCCATGAGGGCGCCACCTTCACCGATTATTACGGCCAGCAAAGCTGCACCGCCGGGCGGGCCGCCTTCATCACCGGCCAGAATCCGATCCGCACCGGTCTCACCAAGGTCGGCATGCCCGGCGCCGATATCGGCTTGCGCGCCGAGGATCCGACCATCGCCGACCTCCTCAAGCCATTCGGTTACGCCACCGGCCAGTTCGGCAAGAACCATCTCGGCGACAAGGACGAATTCCTGCCGACGCTGCACGGCTTCGACGAATTCTTCGGCAACCTCTACCATTTGAACGCCGAGGAGGAGCCCGAGCTACCGGACTACCCAAAAAACCCCGAATTCAGGCGGCGATTCGGACCGCGCGGCGTGCTCCATGCCCGGACGGACGGCCATGGCGGCCAGATCGTCGAGGATACCGGCCCGCTCGGCCGCAAGCGCATGGAAACGATCGACGACGAAATCACGGCGCATGCCCTGCGCTTCATCGGCGAAGCCCATGCACGCGGCCAGCCTTTTTTTGTCTGGTACAACACGACTGCGATGCATTTCCGCACGCATTGCGCGGCCAGACACAGCGGCAAAAGCGGTCAGGGCTTCTACAACGACGTCATGGTCGCGCATGACGAGAATATCGGCCGCATGCTCGACCGGCTCGACGAACTCGGCATCGCCGGCGACACGCTGGTCATTTACTCAACCGACAACGGCCCGCATTACAACAGCTGGCCCGATGCCGGCATCACCCCTTTCCGCAGCGAGAAAAACACCAACTGGGAGGGCGGCTGGCGGGTGCCGATCTTCGTGCGCTGGCCGGGCCGGATCGCACCCGGCTCGGTCTTCAACGATCTCGCCTCGCACCAGGACTGGTTGCCCACGCTGCTGGCCGCTGCGGGCGCGCCGGACATCAAGGCCCGGCTTCTCGAGGGCCACCGCGCGGGCACGAAGACCTTCAAGGTGCATATCGATGGTTACGATCTGCTCCCATATCTGACCGGAGAGGCCAAAACGAGCCCGCGCCAGTTCCACTTCTATTTCAGCGATGACGGCGAGATCCTTGCCATCCGCATGGGCGATTGGAAAGTCGTGCTGATGGAACAACGGGCGAAGCAGCTGATGTGCTGGATCGAACCGTTCGTAAAGCTGAGAGCGCCGAAAATCTTTCATCTGCGCCGCGATCCGTTTGAACGCGCCGACGAGAACGCCAACACCTATTTCGACTGGCTGATCGACCACGTGCCGCTGATCTACGGGATGCAGGCGATTGTCGCGGCGCAGATCGAGAATTTCGCCAAATTCCCGCCCCGGCAGCGGCCCGCCGCCTTCAATCTCGACGAGGTTCTCCGCAATCTCCAGGAGGCAGGCGGCGGCGCCAACCACTGACCCGCCGGCGCCTCACGGGCCGCCCAGCACCACCCGACCCACACGCCGACCGCTCGCCAGGTCCACCACCACGATCCGGTCCGCCCCGCCGCCCTGCAGCACCGCCACGACACGCCCTCCCGCGAGCGACGCCGACGCGATATGCGTGCCCGCGGGCTCCGCCAGCACCACATCCGCGAGCGGCGCCGTCGACGCCCCGTTCATCCGGTGCACGACCGTCACCACGATCACCGCAAAACCGGCCAAAATCAGGATCCCAAGCCCCACCACTAGCGCGACCAGCCCGCGCATCGACCCACCCATCGCCCATGACCTTCCGTATTTCCGCCCCGCCCGACGCCGCCGGCCAGCGCACCGATCGCTTTCTCGCGGATTCCATCCGCACGCTCTCCCGCTCCCGCGTCAAGGCGCTCATCGAGGCTGGACACGCGACCATCGACGGCGCGCCCTGCCGCGAACCGGCCCAGCCGGTGCGCCCAGGCGCGCTCTACGTCTTGTCGCCCCCGCCGCCCGTGCCCGCGACACCGGAACCCGAGGCCATCCCGCTCGACATCCTGCACGAGGACGACACGCTGCTCGTGCTCGACAAGCCGGCCGGCCTCGTGGTCCATCCGGCCCCCGGCAACGAGCAGGGCACACTGGTCAACGCCCTCCTCGCCCATTGCGGCGACCGGCTGCCCGGCATCGGCGGCGAGCGCCGCCCGGGGATCGTCCACCGGCTCGACCGCGACACCAGCGGCCTGCTCGTGGTCGCCAAGACCGAGCCGGCGCTCGCCGCCCTGTCCGCTGCCTTCGCCGCGCGCGATTCCATCGAGCGCCGCTACCAGGCCCTGGTCTGGGGCTTGCCCAACCCGTCCGCGGGCAGCATCGAAGGCGCGATCGGCCGCGACCCGCGCGACCGCAAGCGCATGGCGCTCGTGCGCACAGGCGGCAAGCCGGCGCTGACCCATTATCGGACGCTCGACCATTGGAACGGCGCCGTTGCCCTGCTCGAGTGCCGGCTCGCCACCGGCCGCACCCACCAGATCCGGGTTCATCTCGCCGCCTCGGGCCATCCGGTCGTGGGCGACCCCGTCTATCTCCGACGTATCCCCGCCGCCGCCCGCGCCCTGCCCGATCCGCCCCGCCGCACGCTGCTCGACTTCCCCCGACAGGCGCTGCACGCCGCGACGCTCGGCTTTCGCCACCCGGCTACCGGCGAGACCCTGCGTTTCTCGGCCCCGCTCCCGCCCGATTTCGCTGACCTTCTCGCTGCTCTCGGCCCAGGCCAGAGCCTCACCGATCAAACACGATGTTAACGTAGCCGTAAGTTGACCGGACCGGAGCGGTCCATTATAACGCCGCTTACTGTCGACGCGGGCGTGCATCGGCAGGATGGGTCGGAGCGCTGCCTTACAACCGGGGCGTCATCGGCTCGTGAAGGGTTATCCCGCGCTCCGTTTCTTGAGACGTCGAACCCCGCGCTGCCCCGTGCCTTATGGGCGGGATACCGAGCGGAACCCGACGCAAGGAGCCAAGAGTGGCTGCATCCGTGATCAATGTCGCCCCCGAGGGCAACCTCTCCCGCTATCTGCAGGAGATCCGCAAATTCCCGATGCTCTCCCCCGAGGAGGAGCTTCGCCTCTCGCGCGCCTGGCGCGACAACGAGGATATGGAGGCGGCGCATAAGCTTGTCACCTCCCATCTTCGCCTCGTGGCGAAAATCGCCATGGGCTATCGCGGCTACGGCCTGCCGGTCGGTGAGCTGATCAGCGAAGGCAATGTCGGGATGATGCAGGCGGTCAAACGCTTCGACCCCGACCGCGGCTTCCGCCTCGCCACCTACGCGATGTGGTGGATCCGCGCCGCGATCCAGGAATACATCCTGCACAGCTGGTCGCTCGTGAAAATGGGCACGACCGCCGCGCAGAAGAAACTATTCTTCAACCTGCGCCGCCTCAAAGGCCAGATGCAGGCGATCGACGACGGCGACCTCAAGCCCGAACAGGTCACCAAGATCGCGACCACCCTCGGCGTCCCCGAACAGGACGTGGTCAGCATGAACCGGCGCCTCGCCGCCCCGGATCACAGCCTGAACGCGCCCGTGCGCGCCGACAGCGAAGGCGAATGGCAGGATTGGCTCGTCGACGATAGCGAGAGCCAGGAAACCGAACTCGCCGAACGCGAAGAGCTCTCGGGACGCAAGGCGCTGCTCGGCGGCGCGCTCAAGACGCTGAACGACCGCGAGCGCCACATCCTGATCGAGCGGCGCCTCAAGGATCAGCCGACCACGCTCGAGGAGCTTTCGCAGCAATACAACATCAGCCGCGAACGCGTCCGCCAGATCGAGGTCCGCGCCTTCGAAAAACTGCAAAAAGCGATGCGCGCCCAGGTCGCCGAACGCCGCGCCAACGCCGCCATCGCCGCCGCGTAACAACCGCGCGGCCGATCGCCAAACAAAGCCAGGGAGCTATCTCCCTGGCATTTTCTTGCTCTTCTCCGGGATCGCGCCAGAACACCCACCGCGCCTCCGGCGGGCAGAGGCTCCGCCTCTGCACTCCGCTGGGGCCGATGGCCCCAGACCCCGCGATTTCAGTTTGATGACACTCAAGAACATTGCGGCTGCGTGGGAGCATGCGTTAGCGTTCATTCCGGAGGGTCCCCGGTATGATACGTTCCGCTCGCGCTGTGGCCGGCACTCTGGCGTCGCTCTCTTGGCTCCTGGCGCCCTCCGCGAAGGCGGGCTCGACGATAACTCCGTTCGGCTACGGCACGGTTGGACAATATCTCGTCCAATCCTCGGATCCGTCACAAACTGGCGCGCAATGGTGCGCCACCAAATACGGAACCGCTTCCGCTCCATGGCGCTGCCTCAGCGTCACCGGCGGCAGCGGCCTCACCGACAACAGCTGCGGCGCGACCGTCCCCGCCAACGAGATCGTTTCCTGCAGCCCATTCACCCAGATCATGAACATCTCGGCGAGCGACACGGCCGTCGGCCAGACCGGCCGATGGTGGTGCAATGACGGCCTTGGTCTCAATATCGGCAGCTTCTGGCAGTGCCTGAACGTGAACGGCTCGGCGGCCGCCTGTTCCAACACGGTTAGTCAGGGCCAGGTTGTCGCGTGCGGCGCATACAGCGTCGTTCACGATACCGGCTTGCAGTATCCGGGTTTCATGAGCACACCGGAACTCTACCAAGTAAGGCCCAAAGATCCGATGCAATCCGGGCAGGCCTGGTGCGACTCGAAATTCAGCACACCACGCAACGCAACCTACAGCTGCCGTTCGGTCGATCTCGGGGGAAACTGCAACGCGACCGTCGGCGCGGGTTCGGTGGTTTCCTGTTCCGAAATCCGCTCCCCCATCGCGCTCGCCTCTCCTTACGCTTCCGGTCAGACTCCTTACCCAGGCCAGACCGGCTCCTGGCTCTGCAGCCAGACGGCCATCAACCAAAGCGTCTACAAAGGCCTGACAGGCTACGGTTGGGGTTGCGTGAACATGCGCGACGCAAACAACAACGTTCTTTCCTGCTCGAACCTCATCAACCCTGGCACGACAAGCTACTGCCAACCCACCTACGACGGTTCAACGATCGAGACCGCCAATTGCAACAGCCCCGACCTCGGCGCCTTGGACGCGGGCTTCTGTCCGGTCAAATCCGGCGCCTACCTGCCGACCGGCCTGCAGGGTTAAGGCGCGCTCCGCCGCCAGGACACCTACTACCTGTTCAACGATTACGTCCGGGTCGGCATAAACACGATCTTCGGCGGCACGATCTTCGAACTCTACGGCACCGACATGCGCAACCGTATCCTCGAGGCCGGTGGCGGCGCGTTGCAACTCTCGATCTATGCCGACGACCCTAACTCCACGGCAATCCGATGCTACGTCGAGGGCGCCAACGCCTGCACCACGGAGAGCCAGCCGCTCGACGCCAAAAGCACCTGCAACGCCTATAAAACCGTTACCGAAACCTGGATCGCCCGTGCCGTCGGCGCGGCCGTCGCCGACTGCAAAACCGTGTTCCCCTGTAACGGCGCGGATACCGGCTTTCCCTGGAACCCGGTCCAGACCCAGAGCGCTATGATCGCCGCGGACGGCAGCCAGCAATGCGCCTACGATCCGTCCTCGACGAGCAACGACAACGTGAAGCTGTCGGCTTCACTCGCGGTCTCCGGCAACCCGCCAACCTCGACATCACTGACCATCGCGCGCCAGAACCCATATCAGTTTAGCAAAAATATCGCTTTCGCAGGTCTCACCTGGACCCAGACCACAACCGTCATCCCCGGCGCGCCATACGTGAAGATCACCTACACAATCGACTGGGCAGCCAGCGCTACCTCCACCAACGGATTGAACGGCGTCAGCAGCGGCACCAGCGAGATGCCGGCCCTGTTTCTCAAGCCGACATTCACGCGGGGTCAGCTATATTTTGCGAAGACCACCGGCTACGCGAACGGTCCCGTCAATTGCGACGGCACGAGCGGATGCAGTTCCGGGCAGCAGCTGATTTATTTCGATCAGAGTTGCGCGGGAAAAAACCCGCCAAGCGCTTGCGTGACGCAGCCGACAGGTCCGAGTCCCGAGAAATTCTTCTATTCCACCGAAGGATGGACGTCCACATGCGATGCCTCCACACCCCCGGCCTGCATCACCGTCGCAAGTTTCGAGCCCTACATCGCCATCCAATGGACCCCATCGACAGGAAGTGCTTCCGCCGGCTATTTGGGAATTTACGCGCAATTCAACCTTGGCACGCTCTACAATAATAGCTTCACGCTCTATGTGTTTCCTTACCGCTACGACGACGTCGTGGGCGGCATCACCATCCGTCAATGGATCTACAATCTGCATGCCTCCTGAGGTCGGATAAAAAGTGGGTCCGATGCCTCCCTCTCCCCAGCAGAGAGAGAGGGCGCACGAAAACATCCCCCCACGAAAACATCCCCCGTGGGAGAGATTTTTTCCTTTCTTAAATGGCGGGGACAAAAACTTTTGCGCCCGAACGGCGCACGCTGTCGTCCCCCGCCGATAGCGACTCGCACGTCATTTGGGCGCTGCCGTGGAGAAGTGCTGCCCTAACCCATCCTTCCCCTGTCGGGTCGGACTTGCACCATCACATCTCGGGACCAAACAGCCAAGGCCGACAGAAAAGTTTTTCTCGGTTTCTCTTTTTCAAAAAAAGAACGAAAAACTCCTACTCCCCCGCGAAAACCGCCGCCCGCTCCCGCCGCGCCTGCACCTCCTGCCACTGCCACCCGAGCAGGATCGGCACCCCCAGCGCCAGATCCCGCGCCCGCCGGATCAGCGACACCGCCAGCGACATCGCCGGCGGCTGCCCGAACAGCGTGCCGAGCGCCACATAGGCGGCCTCCTGCACCCCCGCATTGCCCGGCACCACCACCGCCGCCGAGAGCGCCCCATGCAGCAGCCCGTCGATCGCGAGCGCCCCCAGCAGATCGATCCGCGAGCCCAGCAAATGGAACGTGATCCACGCCGCGACCCCGGTCCCGAACCAGTTCAGCACGTGCAACAGAAAGCACGCCGCGACCCGCCCCCGGTCCGTGTAGATGGCCGCGAACGCCTCCCGGACGTCGCCGATCTGCCGCCCCGCCTCGACCCCGAAACTGCCCAGGATCCGCTCGGCGATGCGCCCGAACAGCACGTTCCCGCCGCGCTGCGCCCAGAAGAACCCGGCCGCTGCCGGCAGGCTGAGCGCCAGCCCCCCCGCGACCGGCCACACCAGCGCCGAGTGCGGATACCGCGCGATCAGGATCACGAGCCCCACGAAAATCAGCACGAGCTCGGCCAAGAACTCGGCCGCCACGTCCGCGGCCGTGGAGGCCGCCGCCACCGGCCATGGGATGCCCCGCAGCACCACCGCCCGCGCCCCCGCCACGAACCCGCCGATCTGCGAGAACGGCAGAAGATTGCCGGCCGAATCCCGCACCATCCGCCCCCAGATCGTGACCCAGGCCGGCCGCCCCGGATCGCTCGGCAGCAGCGCCCCCCAGGCCAGGCCGAGCCCGAGGAACAGCACCATCTGCCACGCGCAGACGATCGCGAACCCGCCGACCCCGACCGACACCACTTCGCGCGCGACCAGCCCCACGCCGTAATACCCGACAAGCCCGGTCGCGAGCGCCAGCCCCGCGATCGCGAGGGGCACGGAAAGCCGCCAGCTGGTCATGGGAAAAAGACGCGCGCAGTCGCGAAGGGTCGCATGAGAATGCGCGCGCTACGCGAGACCCACCCGCGCCGCAACATCAAACGGTTTCCGCCGGCCGCAGCGCGCAGCTCTCGGCGACGCTCGCCGTCTCCACCTGCAGCGTGCTGTGCGCGATCCCGAACCGCGCCCGCAATTCCGACGCCGCCCTCTGCACGAGCCCCGGCCCGTCCCCTGCCCCCTCGATCACGAGATGCGCCGTCACCGCGGTCTCGGTCGTGCTCAGCGGCCAGATATGCAGATCGTGCACCTCCGCGACGCCTTCCATCGCGCCCAGGAACCCGGCCACGCTCGCCTCGCTCACCCCGGCCGGCACCGCATCCAGCGCCAGATCGAGGCTCTCCCGCAGCAACCCCCAGCTCCCCCAGGCGATCACGCCGCCGATCGCCAGCGACGCCAGCGCGTCGAGCCGCACGAACCCGGTCGCCGCCACGATCAGCGCCGACATCAGCACACCCGCCGAGAGCGCCGCATCCGCTGCCATGTGCTGGAAGGCCCCGCGCAGATTGAGATCGCCCTCCCGTCCCCGCAGGAACAGGAGCGCGGTCGCCCCGTTCACGACGAGCCCGATCCCGGCCACCCATGCCACCGTATGCGCCGACACCGGCACGGGATGGGCGAGCCGCCGCACCGCCTCGAGCCCGATCGCCCCCAAACTCACCAGAAGCAGCATCGCATTCGCCATCGCCGCCAGGATGGAGGTTCGTCCCCACCCGTAGGTCCGCCGGGGCAGCGGCCCCCGCCGCCCGAGCACCGCCGCCGCCCAGGCCAGCGCCAGCCCGAGCACGTCGCCGAGATTGTGGACCGCGTCCGACAGCAGCGCCATGGAGGAAGCGGCCAATCCGAACCCGAGCTGGGCCGCGACCAGCACCGAATTGAGCCCGATCCCGATCGCGAACGCCCGGTCGTGCCGCGCCGGCCCATGCGCGTGGCCGTGGCCGTGGCCGTGGCCGTGGGCATGGCCGTGACCATGCCCATGGTCACGGCACCCCTCGGCATGGTGGTCGTGCGGCAACCTGCTCTCCCTTTGACGCCGGACGGCGCTCCCTTACATGGGGACGAGACCTGACGACAGGATGTGAAGATGATGGAGCCCCGCGCGGCCCTCTCCCCCGATGGCGCGCTCGCCGCCCCGAGCGAGACCGACGCGCTCCCGGAATGGGACCTCACCGACCTCTACGCCGCCCCTACCGACCCCGCGATCGAGGCCGATCTCGCGGCCGCGGCCGCGCGCTCGCGCGCCTTCGCCAGCGCCTACGAGGGCAGGCTCGCCACCCTCCCCGGCGCGACCCTCGCCACCGCCATGCGCGAGTTCGAGGCGATCGACGAAAGCCTCGGCCGCGTCATTTCCTACGCGCAACTGCTCTTCAGCGCCGACAGCGCCGATCCCGCCGCCGGCCAGTTCTACCAGCGGATGATGGAGCGCGTCACCGAAATCAGCGCGCTCACGCTCTTCTTCCGGCTCGAGCTCAACAAGCTCGACGATGCGGCCCTGGAAGAAAAACTCGCCGACCCGGCCTTCGCCGTCTGGCGCCCCTACTTGCGCGACCTGCGCGTCTTCCGCCCCCACCAGCTCTCCGACGAGCTCGAGCGCTTCATCCATGAGCGCGAAGTCACCGGCCGCGCCGCCTGGAGCCGTCTCTTCGACGAAACCATCGCCGGCATGCGCGTCCCGGTCGCGGCCGAGACGCTCACCGTCAGCGCCGCGCTGAACAAGCTCTCGGACGCCAGCCGCGCCACCCGCGAAGCCGCCGGCCGCGCCGTCGGCGCCGCCTTCGCCGACCGCATCAAGCTCTTCGCGCTGATCACCAACACGCTCGCCAAGGACAAGGAAATCGTCGACACCTGGCGCCACTATCCGCGCCCGGCGAGCGAGCGCAATCTCGCCAACGTGGTCGAGGACGAGGTGGTGGACGCGCTCGTCGCCGCGGTCCGCGCCGATTACGGTCGCCTCTCCCACCGCTATTACACGCTGAAGGCACGCTGGCTCGGCCTCGACAAACTCCAGCACTGGGACCGCAACGCCCCGCTCCCCGGCGATGACGACCGCCACATCGCCTGGCCCGAAGCCGAGCGCCGCGTGCTGGCCGCCTATTCCGCCTTCGATCCGGAAATCGGCGAGATCGGCGCCCGCTTCTTCAAAAAGCGCTGGATCGACGCGCGGCTGCGCGAAGGCAAGGCCGGCGGCGCCTTCGCCCATCCCACCGTGCCGAGCGTTCACCCCTACATCCTGCTGAACTATCATGGCCGCACGCGCGACGTCATGACGCTCGCGCACGAACTCGGCCACGGCGTCCACCAGGTCCTCGCCGGCGCCCAGGGCCATCTGATGTCGGGCACGCCGCTGACGCTCGCCGAAACCGCCAGCGTCTTCGGCGAAATGCTCACCTTCCGCGCGCTGCTCGACGCCGAGACCGATCCCGCCCGCCGGCGCCTGATGCTCGCCTCCAAGGTCGAGGACATGCTGAACACGGTCGTGCGCCAGACCGCGTTCTACGATTTCGAAACCCGCCTGCACGACGCCCGCAAAGGCGGCGAATTGCTGCCCGACGACATCGGCCAGCTCTGGCTCTCGGTGCAGCGCGAAAGCCTCGGCTCGATCTTCGAGTTCACACCCGAATACGCGGTCTACTGGGCCTACATCCCCCATTTCATCCACTCGCCCTTCTACGTCTACGCCTACGCGTTCGGCGACTGCCTGGTGAACGCGCTCTATGCCGAGTTCCAGGGCGGTCATCCCGATTTCGTCACAAAATACAAATCCCTGCTCCGCGCCGGCGGCACCAAGGTGCATCGCGACCTGCTCGCCCCGTTCGGCCTGAATGCCGCCGACCCGGCCTTCTGGCGGCGAGGGCTCGACGTCATCGCCGGCTTCATCGACGAACTCGAGGCAACGCCCCGTGGCTGAACAATCGACCGTCATCGGCGAACTCCGCCGCTTCGCCCGCACCTCCGGCGCCGTCGGCGGCATCGCCGCGCGCGTCGCCGGCGCCCGCGTCCTCGGCATCCGCGGCGACCGCGCCGCCCACGCCGAAGACCTCAAGGCGGTGCTCGGGAACCTGAAAGGCCCCCTGATGAAGGTGGCCCAGTTCCTCTCGACCGTCCCCGACGCGCTGCCCGACGAATACGCCGCCGAACTCGCGCATCTGCAGGCCAACGCGCCGCCGATGGGCTGGAATTTCGTGCGCCGCCGCATGGCGACCGAACTCGGCGCCGACTGGCAGAAACGATTCTCGACCTTCGGCCACGAAGCCGCCGCCGCCGCCAGCCTGGGCCAGGTCCATCGCGCCACCACCACCGACGGCACCGATGTCGCCTGCAAGCTGCAATATCCCGACATGGCCAGCGCCGTCGAAGCCGACCTCCGCCAGCTCAAAGTGGCGCTCGCCATCTACCACCGGATGGACAACGCCATCCGCAACGACGAAATCTACAAGGAACTCTCCGAGCGCCTGCGCGAGGAACTCGATTACGGCCGCGAAGCGGCGCAGATGCGCCTCTACGGGCTGATGCTCGCCAACACGCCGGAAGTCTCGGTGCCGAAACCGATCGACGGCTACTGCACCAACCGCCTCCTCACCATGACCTGGCTCGAAGGCCGCAAGCTGCAGACCTTCTTCGACGAAAACCCCAGCCAGGAAATCCGCAACGAAGTCGCCCGCGCGCTCTTCTTCGCCTGGTACGTGCCGCTATACCGTTACGGCATCATCCATGGCGATCCGCACATGGGCAATTACCAGGTGCGCGCCGATCACGGCGTGAACCTGCTCGATTTCGGCGCGATCCGCGTCTTCGAACCCCGCTTCCTGCGCGGCGTGATCGACCTCTACGAAGCGATCCGCGACAACGACATGGATAAGGCCCACCACGCCTATGAAAGCTGGGGCTTCGCCGGCATCACCCGCGACCAGATGGACGTGCTGAACGGCTGGGCCCGCTTCCTCTACGAACCGCTGATGCAGGACCGCGTCCGCCCCATCCAGGAAACCACCGACCCACAATACGGCCGCGAAGTCGCCCAAAAAGTGCACGCCGGCCTGCAACGCACCGGCGGCGTCCGCCCCCCGCGCGAATTCGTCCTCATGGACCGTTCCGCCATCGGCTTAGGCTCGGTATTCCTGCGCCTCCGCGCCGAACTCAACTGGCACCAAATGTTCCACGCCCTGATCGACGATTTCAACGAATCCGCCATGGCGCAACGCCAAGCCGAAGCCCTAACCACCGCCGGCGTCCCCATCTCGATCTAAGCCGGAGCGTAAGCCCTCTCCCTCCGGGAGAGGGTTGGGTGAGGGGTGCCTCCGGCGGGCAGAGGCTCCGCCTCTGCACTCCGCTGGGGCCGAAAGGCCCCAGACCCCGCTTCGTTGTGCCGGCGGCGGTCATAACTAGGCTGACCGTTGTTCCTCGCCCAACGAGGTCAGCTCGGCATCACACGGCTTTCTTGAATCCGCATCGTCAACCACGATCCGTCTCGGGCTAGGCTCCGGTACGCGGCATTGCACTAAACTTGCCTACGTGCCGGGTCATTTGACCCACTGTCTCGCCGCGACTAACCGCTTGGGACCCCAGCTGAACGGAGCGGTAGCGGAACAGAGACTGGGGAGCCAGTGAGAGCCTCAACCAGATCTCCGCGGCGGAAAGTCGCTGACAATTTCTGTAAACTCCGACGCTCGTCGGGGAACATTCTCTCAAGGCAGGCTTCAATCTTGGTCAACGACTCCACAAAATATGTCTCTGACCTCTCCTCAATGAGGCGTTCAGCATCTGAGAAATTCCGGTGCGTGAGTTGCTCCAGGGCTATACCCATGTCGTTCAGAAGGCGCTCCCCCATCATCATAGCAATAAACCGCGTAGCGTAGGGGATGAAATCCGGTCCACCGGCAGGCGGCCTACGCCGACGATTTTCGGTGAAACGCCAAATTAATGAAGCAACAACCACCTGCGCTCCGTTTAGAGTGGGATAAAAAATTACATCGTAGAGTTTTCCAAAGTGTTCGCTGACGTTGAAACGAGCCTGGTGGGGCCGCTTACACCATACAGCTAACACAGCTTCAGCTGCCGCCGCACTTGTCAACTCTCGCCCAAGGATGACCTGATCCGTGCGTTGGCGCCGGTAGGTCCATCCAAGTTCACTTAAGGCCTGCGCAAGTTCAAGCTGCTTGGCATCGTTGGAACGAAGATCTCGAAGATCAACAGGATTCTGACTATTTGTTGCATAAGTTATGTTTTGGACGAAGCTGGCGTCCTCAGAGGGTAGTTCATAGATTCGAACTAGGACTTGAGCGTCAGCTAGGAGAGGTCCGATCTCTTCCGCAACTTGCTGAACTGTCCGCGAGGTTTGACCTCCATTTACAATTTGCAGTCCATTAAGCTGGACAGTTGTGTTTTCCGTAAGCAAAGCATTGTGCCGAAACTTTGAGCAGATGATGGTAATCCCGTTGTTGTAGAAGTAAAAATTAGGTCGCTGTTCATCAGACTTTAGTGTGCCAGCGACAGCCTCGTTCACGCGGTTTCCACTGAGACCGAGATACCGTCGGATATTGCGCTCGAGAAGAACATCGCCATGCCGGTCCAAAAGGGTAGAAAGTTGACTGACAGGCATACGGCCGATTAGGACACGACGAAACGCAAAGTCTTCTACTGTGTATTTACCGGCTAATTGAAGAGTGTCAGATACTGGTTGGGTCGTCCTCAGCAACGAAACTAGCTTATCTGGACCAATGTGCTGCCACGTTACCTGATCTCCGAATTTCGTTGCTGCAATATGCTGATCGGAGATGTCTGTCCATCGCAACCCGTTATTGCATAGAATGACGTGTACAGTCGGTAATGCTCCATCAGCTACGAAAGACCTAACTTCCTCAACCTTCAACCGTAGCCGCTCATTTACTGTGACTGGGCGCGCAGGATCGAATAGCGCGCCAACAGCAGCTATCATCTTTTGTACGCCAGTCTCTGGAAAATTTGAATTTCCGTCGAGGCTAGCTTTATATTTGCCTTGAACGACAGTTATATGGAACTCGTTGTCCTGCACCGGACCGGAATATATTGCATCTACCCCAAAGTCATTCCCCCCATCGACAAGGCAGTCGATTGCTTCTTCATCGCTAAGTCCAAGCAGCGTTTTCAAAACGAGGAGAACAAAGGCTGCCGAATTTAGTCGACCCTCATCGCCTTTTATCCCGGCTTCCGTGCGCAGGGCACTCTCGCGATCAGCGGCAACTTTCCGAACTCTTTGGTCTACGATCTGAGCGCTTATGCTAGTCATGTATGCTGCCTATTGGGGCGTTTCATGTCACGATAGTATTGACGATCGTGGGCGCGCCCACAACCGGAACGCTGGTAAGAGCGGCTTCGGCCGCTGCAGTGGAAATGCAAACCCACACGGCGCCGTGCGGTGTGGCCGCCCTCGGAAGCGCGCAGCCACCCGGAGCCACGCGGCTCGCGAAGCGAGCATGGCGAGGATGGCGAGCCCTGGACCTTGATGGCCGCGCCGCACGGCGCCACGCTCCCCCAGGCCGGCGCAACCCAAGACCCCAAAGCCCCCGAAGACCCCAAAACCCCGCGCCCTTGCGCCGCCCCCCACCCCCCTGTTACCTGCCCCGCCACTCATCCAAAGGGTCAGGATACTATGCGCCTTGCGGTGCTGAAGGAGCGTCGTGAGGGGGAAACCCGGGTCGCGGCGGTCCCCGAAACCGTCAAGAAACTCGCTTCCCTCGGTCTCGAAATCGCGGTCGAAGCCGGTGCCGGCGCCGGTGCCTCCATCCAGGATGCCGACTACACGGCCGCTGGCGCCACGATGGCCCCCAACGCCGAGGCGGCCCTCGCCGGCGCCGGGATCGTCTTCGCGGTCCAGGCCCCCGATCCTGCCACCCGCGCCCACATCCCGGCCGGCGCCCTCCTCGTCTGCACTTCCGGCGCCGCCAACGACCCCTCGCTCGCCCCCGACTTCGCCGCCAGACACATCGATCTCGCCGCGCTCGAATGGCTCCCGCGCATTACGCGGGCGCAATCGATGGACATCCTCTCGAGCCAGGCCAACCTCGCCGGCTACCGCGCCGTCATCGAGGGTGCCGCCGCCTTCGATCGCGGCTTCCCGATGATGATGACGGCTGCCGGCACGGTCCCCCCCGCCCGCGTCTTCGTGATCGGCGCGGGCGTGGCCGGCCTGCAGGCCATCGCCACCGCCCGCCGCTTGGGCGCGCGCGTCTCCGCGACCGACGTCCGCCCCGCCGCCAAGGAAGAGATCAGATCGCTCGGCGCCGAATTCGTCGGCGTCGAGGACGAGGAGACCGCGAAACAAACCGGCGCCTACGCCCAGGAAATGAGCGCCGATTTCCGCCGTAAGCAGGCCGAGCTCATGGCCGCGACCGTCGCCAAGAACGACCTCGTCATCTGCACGGCCTTGGTCGCCGGCGGCAAGGCGCCCGTGATCGTCACCAACGCCATGGTGGCCGCCATGCGCCCCGGCAGCGTGATCGTCGACATCGCCGCCGACGGTGGCGGCAATTGCGAGGCGACCAAACCCGGCGAACTCACCACCACCGAAAACGGCGTGAAAAT
This sequence comes from Acetobacteraceae bacterium, assembly GCA_027451405.1. GTDB lineage: Bacteria > Pseudomonadota > Alphaproteobacteria > Acetobacterales > Acetobacteraceae > DAIDJM01. The sequence goes on from DAIDJM010000054.1 coordinate 120,471, forward strand.
CCTGGGCTACCGCAACTGGCCCGGCCGCATTCCGGTCGCCGCCAGCGCGCTCTACGCCCGCAACCTCCTCACCTTCCTCACCACGTTCTGGGACAAGGAAGCAAAAGCCCCGAAGCTCCCCGAGGAAGACCCGATCGTCGCCGGCGTGATGCTCACCCGGGGCGGCGCCGTCGTGCACCCGAAATTCGCCGCCGCCGCGCCGCCGGCCGCACCCGCGCCGCAAGCCGCGCCCGAAACCGCGCCCCCGCCCGCGCCAGAAACCGAGCCCGCGCCGGCCGGCGATGCCGATCCCGAACCCATCACCGACGGCCCAGGCCCCGTGCTGGAAGCGGAGGCGGAAAAAATCCAGCCGCTGCCCGATGAGCCCTCGGGACCGAAATCCAAGAAACCCCGCCGGAAAAAGCCCCAATCGGAGGCCGGAACATGAGCCACGCCGTCGTCCTGCTGCAGCCCGTCGTGGCCGCCTCCGACCCGTTCATTTTCCTGCTCGCGATTTTCCTGCTCGCCTGCTTCGTCGGCTACTACGTGGTCTGGAACGTCACGCCCGCGCTCCATAGCCCGCTGATGGCCGTCACCAACGGCATCTCCTCCGTCATCATCGTCGGCGCCATGCTCGCCACGGGGCTCAGTCACGGTTTCTGGCCGCGCCTGTTCGGCTTCCTCGCGGTCACGCTCGCCAGCGTCAACATTTTCGGCGGCTTCCTGGTGACCCAGCGCATGCTGTCGATGTTCAAGAAGAAGTAGGCGCCGCCAGCCATGTCCCCCGATTTCATCACGCTGCTCTATCTCGTCGCGGCGGTCCTCTTCATCCTCGCCCTCCGCGGCCTCTCCAGCCCCGTCACATCGCAGCAGGGCAACCGCTTCGGCATGATCGGCATGGCGATCGCGGTCGCCGCCACGCTGCTCCGCCCCGGCATGAGCAGCGGCATCGTGCTGATCGTCGCCGGCATCGGCATCGGCGGCACGATCGGCAATTACATCGCCAAGCGCATCCAGATGACGGCGCTGCCGCAGCTCGTCGCCGCCTTCCATTCGCTGGTCGGCCTCGCCGCGGTCTTCGTCGCCGCCGCGGCGCTCAACGCGCCCGAGGCCTTCGGCATCGGCACGCGCTATCACATCCACACGCAAAGCCTGGTCGAGATGTCGCTCGGCCTCGCCATCGGCGCCATCACCTTCACCGGCTCCATCATCGCCTTCGCCAAGCTGCAAGGGCTGATGAAGGGCACGCCGATCACCTTCTCCTATCAGCACGAAATCAATCTCGGCATCGGCCTGCTGATCCTGCTGCTGATCCTGTTCTTCATCAGCAGCGGCGCGCCCCCGGTCTTCTGGATGATCGCGATCCTCGCCGGCGTGCTCGGCTTCACGCTGATCATCCCGATCGGCGGCGCCGACATGCCGACTGTAATCTCGCTCCTGAACTCCTACGCGGGGCTATCCGCTGCCGCGATGGGCTTTGTGCTGCGCAGCAAGCTGCTGATCGTGGCGGGCGCACTCGACGGCTCCTCCGGCTTTATCCTGTCGGTGATCATGTCGAAGGCGATGAACCGCTCGTTCACCAACGTGCTCTTCGGCGCCTTCGGCCAGGTGCAGGTCTCCGCCGCCGGCGAAACCGAGGTCGGCGTCGTCCGCACCGCGACGCCCGAGGATGCCGCCGCGATTCTCGAAGCGGCCAACTACGTGATGATCGTGCCGGGGTACGGGATGGCGGTCGCGCAAGCGCAGCATAAGGTGCGCGAATTCTACGACGTGCTCACCAAACGCGGCATCGAGGTGAAGTTCGCGATCCATCCGGTGGCCGGCCGGATGCCCGGCCATATGAACGTTCTGCTCGCGGAAGCCGA
>DAIDJM010000055.1 GCA_027451405.1 Acetobacteraceae bacterium
CCAGGCCCCCCTTGGACGCTCCACGCGCCGGCCGATCATGCGGCCCCGTTCCTCCTCGCCTCGCCCCATTCCGGCCGCGACTACCCGCCCGACTTCATCGCCACCGCCCGCCTCGACCGCGACACCCTCCGCCGCAGCGAAGACAGCTTCGTCGACGAACTCTTCGCCGCCGGCCCCTCCCTCGGCATCCCGCTCCTCGCCGCCCGCTTCCCCCGCGCCTTCTGCGACGTGAACCGCGAGCCCTGGGAACTCGACCCGCTGATGTTCGAGGACACGCTCCCATCCTGGGTCAACACCACCAGCCCCCGCGTCGGCGCCGGCCTCGGCACCATCGCCCGCGTCGCCGCCAACGGCGAAGCCATCTACGGCATCCGCCTCCCCTTCGCCGAAGCCGAACGCCGCATCCGCACCTGCTGGCAGCCCTACCACGACGCGCTCTCCGCCCTCATCGCCGAAACCCGCGCCCGCTTCGGCACCGCCCTCCTGCTCGACTGCCACTCCATGCCCTCGCACGCCGTCAGCACCCGCGCCCCCGCCCCCGACATCGTGCTCGGCGACGCCCACGGCCAGGCCTGCGCCCCCGCCCTCGTCCGCACCGCCGAACTCTGGCTACGCGAGCGAAACTACCGCACCGCCCGCAACGACCCCTACGCCGGCGGCTACGTCACCCGCCACTACGGCCGCCCCCACGAAAACGTCCACGTCCTCCAGCTCGAAATCGCCCGCCCCCTCTACATGGACGAACAACGCATCGAAAAAACCGACGGCTTCGACCGCGTGCTCCGCGACATGACCGACTTCGTTGCCATGCTCGCGAATGCGGCCTCGGCGTGGACGCAGCGGGCGTAGCAGGAAAAGAAACATGTTCTTTGTTGAAAAAAAGAACCAAAAAACTTTTGCGACGTCGCCCGGACCCTTTCCCGGCATTTCCGCGCCATAGCCGCTCGCCGCGCAATCTGCTTCCCTCGCGCGCGGAGGCCGACGCCATGATGAAACCCGAAATGATCTACGCCCTGCCCACCTGGCTCATCGCCCTGGTGACAGTCGGCCTCGCACTGCTCGGCGGCATGGCCTGCGAACTGCTCGCCCGCCAGCTCTTCCCCATCGACCACCGCCGCGCCCACAACGACGTCGCCGCCGCCATGTTCTCCGTCATCGGCGTCACCTTCGCCGTCCTGCTCGCCTTCGTCACCATGATCAGCCTCGAAAACTACGACAGCGCGCGCACCGCCATCGCCAGCGAAGCCACCGCCGCCCGCGACGTCCTCACCGCAACGAAATCCCTCCCCGCCAGCCTCGCCACCCGCATCCAAACCGACATCGCCACCTACCTGCACACCATCGTCGATGACGAATGGCCCGCCCAAGCCGCCGGCCAGCCCATCCCACTCTACGCACCCACCCTCGACGACCTCAGCACCGCATCCGCCAGCTTCGAACCCACCACCTCCGGCAGCGCCAACCGCCAGGCCACCCTCATGGCCGCCACCGCACGCCTCCAGGACGCCCGCGCCACCCGCCTGCAAGCCGCACGCTACGGCATCGCCGACCTCGTCTGGCTCGTCGTCTTCGTGGGCGGCGCCCTCACCGTCATCTCCGGATCATTCCTCGGCGCCCCCCGCACCGCCTGGCACGTCGCCATGTCCGCCACCCTCGCCGCCTCAGGCGGCATCGTCATCTTCCTCATCATCGTCCTCGCCCAACCCCTCCGCGGCGACCACGCCCTGCCGCCCACCCCCTATTCCGAACTCATTGCCGATATGAGACGCTGACGACCGCTCCCGGCGACGTCCGCCACGTCACCCCGCCGCGACCTCGCATCTGCGGAGTCGATCCGGAAACACGTCGTTGCGAGAAGCACAGCGACGCCGCAATCCCGTGCCTGAAAACTGGCGCCGGATCATGGTGTGAGAACGAAGAATGTTCTTTTTTGAAAAAAAGAACCAAAAAACTTTCGCTCTTGATCTCGGTGTTGGCACGTCATTCGAATGCGAGGCCCGCATACGCCGTAGCAGCCTCGTTTTCCAACCTCCCTGCGCGCGCCCGCAGACCCCACGCCCCAAAACAAACAAAGTCTTTTTGCTTCCTTTTCTTCAGAGTCTGTCTGGAAAGTGCTCACGGATTGCAGAGCTTCCGGAGCATCGTTCTGACCGAGGCCCAGAGCAGAAAGCTCAAGGCCCGTGGCGAGAGGCACTCCCAGTCTTTGGCCAGGCGCCGACAGCGACCGAACCACGCGAAGCTGCGCTCCACAACCCAGCGCTTGGGCAGCGCGGTGAAGCCTTGCGACCGTTTCGGTCGCTTGACGATCACCACCCGTACCCGCGGGCAATGCGCCTGCATTCCGGCATGAAAAATCCTGCCGCTGTAGCCGCCATCGGCAAACAGCCGGCGCAGGAACGGATAAAGCCCGAACAGCTCGCCCATCAGCGCGACGCCCCCGTCGCGATCGGCCAGGCCCGCGTCATGCACCGTCGCCGCCATCAGCAACCCCTCGGTGTCGACCAGGATATGCCGTTTACGCCCCTTGATTTTCTTACCTGCATCGAAGCCAGACGGGCTGATCCGCGCCCCCCTTTTTCGGCGCCTTTGACGCTCTGGCTGTCAATCACCGCGGCGGTCGGGCTCGCCTCGCGGCCCGCCTGCTCGCGACAGCACACATAAAGCTCATGATGAATGCGCCGCAGCGTGCCATCCCACTCGAAACGTTTGAAATAGTCATAGAGCGTGCCCCGTGGCGGCAGATCGCGCGGGACCTGTCGCCACTGGCAGCCGGTGGTCAGGATGTAGAGAAGTCCGTTGATGAATTCTCGCATGTTGACACGCCGCGGCCGCCCACCACGCTTCGCCGGCGGGATCAGCGGCGCCACCAGATCCCACTCCGCATCGGTCAGATCGCTGGGATAATGCAGACAGTCCCGAGCATATCGACCACGGTTCTCAACGGTCCACATCCAGCACCTCGCGAATCGGTGCTAAGAACAGAATCACAAAAGATTCAGTCACTTCAACCCCGGGTCGCTAAGTGGCTGATCTGACTCATTTGCTTTTCAGACAGACTGTCAGAAAAAGAAGAATCTGGCCTCTCTTACGCGCAAGCCTCCAAAACCATATTGAAAGGCCCCTGCGTTGCCCGGCGCACATGCCCGAACCCTGCCCGCGTCAGAACATCCCGTATCTTGCTCTCGCCTGCCTGCGCTCCGAGCGCCAAGCCCACCTCTTGCGCGAGTGAGGTCGGCACGCAGACCATCGTTGAGGCGTTGTAATAAAGCCGCCCTACCGGATTGCCGACATTCTCCGCGGCATCGTCGGAAGCGATCGGCTCCACGATCATCCAGCGACCGCCCGGCGCCAACCGAGCGCGGATATGAACGGCGGCGCCCTCGGGATCGCCCATATCGTGCAGGCAGTCGAACATCGTCACGAGATCGAATCGGCGGTCCGGCAACGCTTTGGCGACCGCGGTTTCGAACTGCACCCGGTCCTCGAGCCCGTGCTCGGCCGCGTGCGCGCGGGCGCGCTCAACGGAAGGCGCATGGAAATCGAACCCGAAGAACCGTGAACGGGGAAAGGCCTTGGCCATGACCAGCGTCGAGAAGCCGACGCCGCACCCCACATCGGCGACATCGATCCCCTCTTCCAGTCGCGCCACCACCCCATCGAGCGCCGGCAGCCACGATTGCACGATGTTGTTCAGGTAGGACGGCCGGAAGAACGACCCCACCGCGCAAAACAGACACCCGGCACTCTCGCCCCAGGCCACGCCGCCGCCGTTTCCGAACGCGGTCTCGACCTTTGCTTGAGCTTCGGTCATCGCCGCGGCAACCTCGAACGCGCCAGCCAGATACACCGGACTATCGCGATTGGCGAATACCATGGCCTGCTCGGGCGACAGCGAAAACACCCCGGTTGCGGAATCGAAACTCACATACCCGTTAGCCGCCTGCGCAAGCGCCCACTCGCGCACATAACGCCGATCGAGTTTACACCGCTCCGCCAACGTCTCCGCGGTCGCCGGCCCCGCCTGGCCGAGGGAATCGAACAGCCCTAACCGGTAACCGATACGTGTGGTGGGCACGCTGAAGGCCCCGCCAAGATCGCCGAGCATCTTTCCGACGAATGTATGGAGCCGTTCCATATCCAATTCGGGCACGGGTTCCTCCTGTGACTTTTTTGAAGGTTCCAGGCAGGTTAATGCATTTTTGAAGAAGCCTCTAGACCGTCAATGAACCGAGTTCAGCGAGGACCGTATGGGAATCTTTGCCCGATCGCCCCTCGCATTCTTCGAGGTGGCGCTCGAAGTCGGCCTTTGCGTGACGGAAGTGGGTCCGCCGTCATGGAGTGCAGGACCAGAAGCTGTGGATGCCGTCGACATCGACGGTGCCGTCCGTGAACGGACGATCTTGCTTGCAGTATTTCCTGATCTGCAGATGCTTGTCGTAGCCGGCACCGACCCGTCCGTCGTAGTCACGCCATCCGTCGGTGACCACGGACCTCCATTCCCACAGCCCAGGGCAGCACCGAAGCCAATCACCCACACGGCGGCACGCGCTGGTCCGGCGTGAAAACCAAGTTGACCGACGCCGTCTCATGAGCGATCGCGATAGGCGCATTGGAAGCAGAGTCGGAACTATCGAGCAGGAGCGCCAACGGCATCGACATTCCAAACAGCGCGTTCTGAGCTTCTATTTCCGAACCGATGTCAGGCGACTACGCAAAGTCAAAACCGGTCCCAGCGCCCCGCCCGCAACAAAAAAGTCTTTTTGCTTCTTTTCCTTCAGAAAAAGAAGAATCCGCTTCAAAGCCCCCCCAACCGCCAAGATCTCAACGCCCGAGTCGCGAGGCAGCGACCGCGCGCGCGAGGTTACTTTCGGTTTCTCGGTGCTGTGTGCGTCTGCCGGCCCGGTTCATTCCATCCGGTTGGGAAATGCCCTAAGCGACCCACCCTCACACCCTCTCTGGAGATTCCGTCATGCCCCGCCAACCCGCCTGGGCCCGCGCTGCCGTGTTCCTTGCGTTGACCCTGCCCCATGCGGCGATGGCCGGCTCCTGGCTGCTGGGCTTCGCGCCGGCGGACACGCTGGCCCCGGGCAATTTTTCCGCGATTGCCGGCACGGGCGGCCAGATTTCGATCGTGGGCAATCCGTCCGAGACGAGCTTCACGCCATTCCTGGCGCATGCCGGCATCCGCGCCGGCCTCGCGGACGGCTGGGATATCGGCTACCGGCTTGCCACCGTGGCGCTGCCCTATTCGGCGGTCGGCCCGTCGCTCGGCAGCGAAATCGACATCAAACACCGGCTGACTCCGGCCGGCTCCCCTTGGTCCGTCGCCCTGGTCGCCGGAATCGGTTATGCCTATCTCGACATCCAGGGCCAGTCCCGCAGCGCCTGGAGCCCGGGAGCGGATCTCGTCATCAGCCACCCGATCGCCCGCGGCTACACGGCCTTCGCCGATCTTCGTTACGTCTACACCATCATTCCCACGGCCCAGGGCGGCACGGGCGCCAATCACTACACGGCGGCAGGCCCTGGCGCGGGCGTGAAGATCAAGCTGACCGACGCCGTGTCCCTGACGCCTGAGATCGGCGCATTCGATTTCAACGGCAAACTCTCCAACAGGAGCGCAAACGGCGTCGGAATTCAATACGGTGCGGTTTTGGGCTTCCATTTCTGAAAACCAAAACCGGTCCCAGCGCCCCGCCCCGAAGGAAAAGTCTTTTGGCTTCTTTTTCTTCAGAAAAAGAAGAATCCCTTCCTCTCCCCGGCGACACTTGGCGCATGAGGCGCGGTGCGTCACCGGATCGGATTGGCGTGGCAGAGGCTGCAGCTCACTTGGGTCTGAGCGGCGAGTGTGATGCGTCCGCCCACGCATTGGCCGCTGGCGGGAAGCTGGGCGGTATCGCCGCACGGGAGTCCGGTCCGGGCGGTCGCCACCTGCGCCAGCACGGTGCCTTCTCCGTGCACGCCGTGGCACGCCTTGCAGCTGGCGGTGCCGGCGCGATCGACGAAATCGCCATGGGCGCTCACCCACGCGCCCGAGTAGGTTTTGCCCACCGGGTGCATCCCGTGCGGACCGCCGAGCGTCGCGCCGAGTCCGCCGGTATGGCAGGTTTCGCATTCCACGATTTTGCCGGCGTGGCCCTGCAACTCCATCGCGGTCACGCTGTCGTTGCCGTTCGGATCGAGCACCGGCCATTCCGCGTGGGTCGCGCCGTGGCAGCCCTCGCAGAACACCCCGCCATGCGCATCGACACTGAGCCGGAACAGTTGCGGGTTGCCCGTGGCCGGCCCGGACGTCACGCGCGGTTCCGCGAACCGCGCGTTGGCGGGCACGATCGGCGTCGCTTTCGGGTCGGTCGAGAGATAGGCCTGGATCAGGCGGATATTGTCCGGCGCGGCGATGGTGCCGGGCCGACCCGCGAGATTGCTCGTCGCGTCGCCCGTATGGCACGACCCGCAGGTCGGCTCGTTCGCCCAGGGCACGCGCGGCGTGTTCGGGTTCGTGTAGTAATCATGCGCGAGGATGAAGCCGCCGCCGGGCAGGTTGCGCGAGAAATCGTTGCCCACCTGCGTCATCTGCCCGTGACAATCCTGGCAGACCGCGCCCGCCTTGGCGAACATCGTGCCCCGCAGGCAGTGCGTGCGGTTGCCGGGATGGCATTGATAGCAGGTGGCGCTCAGGATGCCCGCGGTGAACGCATTGATCGGGGTTCCCGCGGGCGTCGTGCGCCGCGAATCGTTTGGCGGCGGCATCAACGGAAACAAATTCTGCCCGTTCACCATCAGGATGCCGTGCGCGTAGTGCATGACCCGCGACATCGTCTCGTGCGTCGTCTGCTGCAGGCCGCCGGACGTCGCCTGCGGACCGAACTGCGCGAGATCGAGCGCCGGCGAGTAGTGACAGGTCTGGCACAGGACCGGCTTGGGCGACGCGCCGGTCGTCGGCCCATACCCCACGTTCAGGTGGGTCCGGTGCAGCAGGTCGTGCAAGGCGAGGATATTGTTGTCCGCCGCCCATTCCTGGCTCACCCAGGTCAGCACATGGCCATAGCGCGGATCCGCCGTGGGCAGCGTCGGCGCGGTCAGTTTGCCGGTGCCGAGTCCGTTGCCGTAGGGCGCGGGCAGGTGGCAGGTCTTGCAATTCGTCTCGCCCGAGACCGGCACCACCGCGTCGGTGCTGGCGAGCAAGGTTCCGGTCGCCGCCCGCGCCTGAAACCGCATCAGCGCGAACGGATTTTCCCGGCCGATATCGTCGAACGGCGCGACCGGGATGCCCTCGGCCGCGAACCAGTTCACCCCGCCTGCCGCGTAGCCGAACGGAAACTTCGTGAACAGCGGCCAGCTTCCGTAAAAGCTGCGCATCGCCTGGAGGCGATTGGCGTGGTAGGGGCGTGACGTGATCGACACCGGATGGTTCTGCGCGTCGAGCGTGAGCGAGGTGACGCTCGGCATGGTTTGTTGCCGCAGCGTCAGCCCGCCATTGCCGAGATAGAGCTGTTCGAGGTCGGGCACCGGCAGGCCGAGATCGCCGGTGCGTGTTTTGCCGGTCGGAAAGAACGGCGCCAGCACGCCGGTCGGATAAAGCGCCGTATAGGTCTTGAGGAAACTCGCCGCGGCATCGCTCTTGTAGATGCTGCCGTCGGCCGCCACCACGGGCGCGCTGGCCAGCGCCGGATCGGTGGCGCTGTCGCTCGCCTGATAGCTCACGCTGGCCGCGCTGTTGCTCAGGATCGCCGGTTTCGCGCCTTTCGCCACGAGCTGCGCATGTACGACATTGAACGGCGGCAGGATGCTGAGGATTCGCGAATCGAAATTCGCGCAGTGCATGCCGAGATCGTTCGCCACCAGCAGCGCGTGCGCGCCGTCGCCGCCGAGCGCGCCGGGCGGAATCGGCGTGTAAGGACCGGCGAGCCTCCCGACGCTGGTGGTATTCAGCGAAGGTGTCGGGCTTTGCGCCGAAGCCGGGAACGCGAGGCCTGCGGCCAAGGCGATCGCCAGGGATTGGGGGCTGACGCTGCGCATCGTGATCCTCCCGCCCGCCCGGCCACGGATCCGGGCCGGTCATCGCGCGAACGCTGCGCCTCTCGCCTGACCGTTATCTGAGCTATTCGGACCCCATGCGCCGCGCCGGACGTCCTCGGGGGGGCGGGGTCTGGGGCCGTCCGGCCCCAGCGGAGGGTCCAGGGAGGCGGAGCCTCCTTGGCCGCACCTGAGGTCAAACCGGCGCTTCAGAACACTTGATATCGCTTGATCCCCCGTTTGAGGATTTCCGGCCGGCCGGGGGGTCATGGTCCTGGTGTCAGGCGATCGGGCCTGGCCTCGCGAAAAGGACCCCGGCCATGTCACAGACCCTCAGCTACTCGGCTCCCGCTTCCGTCCGCCCCGCCGCTCGTGCGGCCCGCCATCCGGCCCGGCTGGTGGCTTCCGTCCGCAAGCTCGGCCGCGCCGCCGCCGCGGCCGCCGAAGGCGTCTCGAGCTATGGCGTCATCGAAGCGACCGTCACGCTCGGCACGCTCGCCTTCGCCACCATCGTCGTCGCGAAATTCTGGTGAGCCCCCCTCGCGCTCGCTCAAGGAGGGCGTGGGCTGAACGATAGCCCACCCCCCTCAAAACAAATCCCGCGCGAGCGTCCCCGGCGTAAAACCACCCGAGACCCGGAACGCATCCCAAAAGCCCCCGAAGAAAACAGAAGTCTTTTTGCTTCTTGTTCTTCAGAAAAAGAAGACTCTTCCCTTGCCCAAAAAAACCGCTTGCGCCCGGAGTGAGCATAACTAACAATACGCGAGCCATGCCAAAGACCTCGCTCCGCCTGCTCCGCGCCCATCTCGAGCAGATCGGCGATCGCCCTCCCGAGCTCACCGAGGCGCAGCGGGCCCGCCAGGAGCGGATCGTCGCCGCCAGCACCTCGCTGTTCGTCAGATTCGGGCCCGACACGATCTCGCTGAGCGACCTGGCCCTGGCGTTGCGCCACGACACCCGGACGGTGCGGCGGCATTTCGCCGATCTCGAGACCATCCTCTTCGAGATTCTCACCCGTCATTTGCTGGGCATCCTCAAGGCCCTGGGCGAAATCCCCAACGTCGTGCCGGATGCCGAGGCGATACGCCGCGCCCGCTACGTCGAGCTTTGCCACTATTGGGGCAGCCCCAACGAGCCGCACTTTCTGCTTCTGCAGCATCGCCACTTCCTGCCCGAGGAAAATCGGCGGACGGTCGAGAACCTGCATTATCAGATCGGCCTGATCCTGGCCCCCGACCACCCTTGGGCGATCCTGGAAATCCTCGACGCCCCGGGCGTCGATTTCGCCGCTCCTGGGGTTCTGGAGGCAAAGCTCGCCGCGCTGCGCGCCCCCGCCCCGCCGACCGAAAGCGAATCCCCGCCCGACACCGCCGCATCGGTCCAGCCCGCATCGGTCCAGCCCGCGTCGGATCCGGCCACCCAAGCCGGCTTCCCGGCCGCCGCCCCGATCCCCGTCGCGCCCAATACTTTCGGACCCGACACCTTCGCGAACAGCGATGCCCCCGAGGCCCTCGCCGAGACGAGCGCGGGCGAGCCCCTCCCCTGTCCGGCCGCGCTCCCCTTCCTCGCCGCGCCACGTCCCGGCGCCACGATCCGGCCCTGGCAGGGTTCCACCCCGGGCAGCGCCGCGATCCTGCCCCTGGCCCGTCCCGCCGCCGGCCAGGTCCGCGTCGCGGCGCACCGGAGCGCCTGAAAAAAGAGCGCCCGAAAAAAAGAGTGCCCGAAAAAAAATCGGCGGCCCGCGAGGGCCGCCGAGTTCAAGGAGGAAACGTCCAACAACGGCGCATCGTATGCGCCATGTCCGCAAGTGGGAGCATTCCCGAGCCTGCCAAGAGGCGCGCTCCGGCCTACCGAACCGGCAGCTTTTCCCGGGAGAAGCGGGCGAGCAATTCGCCCACCTCGTCCGCCGGCACCGGCCGGGAGAAGTAGTATCCCTGCACCTGGGTGCAGCCATCCCGGAGGATCTGGGCCAGTTGCGCCTCGGTCTCGACCCCTTCCGCGGTCGTCGGCACATGCAACGAGGTGCCGAGCGCTGCGATCGCCCGCACGATCGCCCCGTGCTGCGCCGCCGCGTCGGGCGCGCTGATGAAGGACCGGTCGATCTTGATCTTGTCGAACCGGAACCGCGCGAGCTGGCTCAATGCCGCATACCCGGTCCCGAAATCGTCGAGCACGATCGCGACCCCCATGCTGCGCAGCGCCTGGAACGTGGCGTCCACCGAATCATGCCCATGCAGCAGCAGGCTTTCGGTGATTTCCACTTCGAGCCGTGACCCGGGCAACCCCGACCGTTCGAGTGCCCGGGCCACCGACCGCGCCAGATTCCCATGGAACTGCAACGGCGAAACGTTCACGGCGACCGCGATCCCCTCGGGCCAGGTCGCCGCATCCCGGCAAGCCTGTTCGAGCACCCAATCCCCGAGCGGCCCGATCAGCCCGATATCCTCCGCCACCGGTATGAATTCCCCCGGCGGCACCATGCCCTTCGGCCCCCGCCACCGGATCAGCGCCTCGAAGACCCGCACTTCCCGCGTCGAAAGGTCGATTTGCGGCTGGTAATGCAGTTCGAACTCCCCCCCGGCGAGCGCCGCCTGCAGGTCCCGTTCGATTTCCTGCCGCCGCCGTGCCGCCTCATCGAGGTTGGGCTCGTAGAAGCGCGGCCCACCCCGTGCCTCCGCTTCCGCCGCCGCCAGCGCCAGCCCCGCATTCGCGATCAGCCGCTCCGCGCTGCTCCCATCCTCCGGCGCGCAGGCAAGCCCGACGGAGGCGCCCACGCTGACGAGCTGCCCCTCAATGAGATACGGTTTAGAAATGAACTCCACCAGCCGCTCGGCGACCCGCCGCAAAGCCACCCGATCATGGCAGCCCATGATCAGCATGGCGAACTCGACGGCGCCGTAGCGCGCCAGCAGATCGCTGCCCCTCAGATAGTTGCCGAGCCGCCCGGCCACGAGCCGCAGCAAGGCGTCCCCTCCGGCCTGTCCGAGCGCCTGATTGACCGTCTTGAAGCGCCGCAGCCGCAACCGCAGCACCGAGGCGGAGCCCTCCTTCTCCTCCAGCCGTTCCGCGAGCGACGCCAGGAAATGCTGCCGGTGCGCAAGCCCGGTGACCGGATCGGTGGTCGCCTGGGCATGCCGCCAGGCCTGGACTTCACGCTGCTGCGAGACATCCTCGAGCCGGATCATCGAACCGACCTCGCCGAGCGGGATCAGTTCCAAAGAAACGGTCCGCGATCCGATCGGGGCCGGCAAGGGCAGCAGGATCTCCCGGCCTCGCTCCGGAAGGCCCGCGATGCAAGCGGCGAGCGTCTGCAGCGCCGGCTCATCCAGGAAATGGCTCTGCGCGAACAAACGCATCGCCGGCAGGCCGTTCATTTCCGCGCCGATCGCCACGCCCAAAAGTTCCCCCGCCATCCGCGTGACGAGACGGACGTTCGTAAACGGGTCGAGCAGGATGAGACCGATCCGGCCGGCATCGAGTGCGGCACGCAGCAGAGCCTCCGGCCCGGCCAGGGAAGGGCGGGAGACACCCGGATCTGAGCGCGGGGGCAGGCGCGGCGGTGGCGGCAGTCCGTCCCCGTCCATGGGCTTCGGTCACTCCGGCGATCGGCGGAAGGCTAACCGGAGGAGGTTTCGGATTGGTTTAGAACCGCTCGCGGGGATCGTGGTCGAGGGCGGCGCAGAAGCGCGCGGTCCGGGCATGGGCGGCCTCGAGAGCCTCGGGTTCCGCGGCAACGCTCAGACGCAAATGGGGCGAGCGGCCGAACGCCGCCCCGTGGACCGTGGCCACCCCGGCCTCTTCGAGCAAGGCCTCCGCGAAATCGGCATCGGTCGCGAGTCTGCGGCCGCCTTGGGTCCGGCAGGGAAGAAGATCGATCCGGGGATAGAGATAAAAGGCGCCGGCGGGGCGGGGGCAGCGAAGGCCCGGGATGGAGCCGAAAGCCTCGGCGAACAGGGCGGCCCGCTCGGCATAGGCGCGGCGCATGTCGGCAACGCAGCTCTGATCGCCGGTGAGCGCGGCCACGGCGGCCGCCTGGGCGATGGGCGACACGCCGCCGGTGCTTTGACCCTGGACGCGCGCCATCGCGGCCAGCAGCCGGGCGGGGCCGCCGGCGAAGCCGATGCGCCAGCCCGTCATCGCGTAGGTTTTGGAGACACCGCTGACCGTCAGGGTGCGGTCGGCGAGGTCGGGTGCGATGGCGGCGATCGTGGGGTTCGGAGCGCCGTCGTGGATCAGATGTTCGTAGATGTCGTCGGACAGAATCCAGACATGCCGGTGCGGGCGCAAAGCCTCGGCGATGCGCGCCAGATGGCTGGGTGGGCAGACGGCGCCGGTCGGATTGCTCGGGAAATTCAGCACCAGCCACCGCGTCCTTGGCGTGATCGCGGCGGCGAGGGCCTCCGGATCCGGCAGAAAGCCGGCGGCCTCGTCGCATTCGACGAACACCGGCACGGCGCCCAGCATGCGGGCGATCAGCGGATAGGCGTTCCAGTAGGGGGAGGGGATGACGATCTCGCAGCCGGGCTCGAGTGTGGCGGCCAGCGCGTCATAGATGATCTGCCGGGCGCCGTGGCCGACGATCACCTGGTCGGGGGAAAAATCGAGCTTGTTCTCGCGCTGGAATTTTTCGCGCACGGCGGCGAGCAGCGCCGGCGTGCCGCGGATCGGCGGATATTTCGTCTCGCCGTCGCGCGCCGCGCGATAGGCGGCTTCCACGATGTGCGGTGGCGTGGCGAAGCCAGGCTCGCCGAGCGTGAGGGAGACGATGTCCCGGCCCTCGGCGCGGAGCGCGCGGGCGCGGGCCGCCGCCGCCATGGTGGCGGCGAGCGGCACGGCCTCGACGAGCGGGGAAAGCGGCGGCGCGGTTATCGCATGCCCTCGCAGAACATGCGGATGCGCGTGCAGGCTTCGACGAGATGCTCGGTCGAGGTCGCGTAGCTGATGCGGAAATGGCCCGGAAACATGAAGGCCGAGCCGTGCACCGCGGCGACCCCATGCTCCTCGAGCAGCGCCGAGACGAAAGCCTCGTCGGTCTCGATGCGCTTGCCGCCGCGCGTCGTGCGGCCGATGCAGCCATGCATGCCCGGGAAGACGTAGAAGGCGCCTTCCGGCTTGTGGCAGGTGAGGCCCGGCGTCGCGTTCAGCGCCTCGACCACGAGATCGCGCCGGCCACGATAGATTTCCGCCATCGCGGCGACGCTGTCCTGCGGGCCGTCGAGCGCCTCGACCGCGGCGGCCTGGCTGATCGAGCTCGGGTTCGAGGTCGATTGGCTCTGCAACTTGTCCATCGCGCGGATCAGCGCGACCGGCGCGCCAGCGAAACCGATCCGCCACCCGGTCATCGCATAGGCTTTCGAGCAGCCGTTCATCGTCACCGTGCGGTCGCGCAGGCGGGGCTCGACCTCGACAATCGTGGCCGGGCGGAACCCGTCATAGGTGAGTTTTTCGTAAATGTCGTCGGTGAAGATCCAGACGTTCGGGTGGCGTAGCAGCACCTCGCAGAGCGGACGCAGCTCCTCGGCGGAATAGGCCGCGCCCGTGGGGTTGCAGGGCGAGTTCAGGATGAACCATTTGGTGCGCGGCGTGATCGCGGCTTCGAGATCCTCGGCGCGCAGCTTGAAGCCGTTGTTCTGGCCGCAGGGCACGATCACCGGCTTGGCCTCGGCGAGTGCCACGATGTCCGGGTAGCTGACCCAGCACGGGCTCGGAATGATCGCCTCGTCGCCCGGATCGAGCGTCGCGAGCATCGCGTTGTAGATGACCTGCTTGCCGCCGGTGGAGACGATGATCTCCGAGGGGTCGTAGTCGATGCCGCTGTCGCGCTTGAACTTGGCGGCGATCGCGCGGCGCAGGGCCGGCGTGCCGGCGACATCGGTATATTTGGTGTCGCCGCGCTCGATCGCCGCGATGGCGGCGCGCTTGATATGGTCGGGCGTGTCGAAATCGGGCTCGCCGGCCGAGAGGCTGATGATGTCGCGGCCGGCGGCGCGCAGCGCGCGAGCCTGGCTGCTGATGGCGATGGTCTGGCTGGGGCTGATCCGGTCGAGCCGGGCGGCGGTGAGTTTCATGGCGGGCGCGTGATAGCCCGCGCAGAGCGGCGTTGCCAGGGAGGTGGTTGCTCGGCGCGGGAGGGGTTTTAGCTTGCCTCCGGCGGGCAGGGGCTTTGCCCCTGCACCCCACTGGGGCCGTGGGCCCCAGACCCCATTTCCCGAAAGGTCTTGAAGTATTGGGGTCTGGGGCCCGCGGCCCCAGTGGGGGTGCAGGGGGCAA
>DAIDJM010000056.1 GCA_027451405.1 Acetobacteraceae bacterium
GCATCGAGCGGTTCTTCAACCGGATCAAGCAGTTCCGGCGGGTCGCCACCCGATACGAAAAGCTCGCCAGCAACTATTTGGCCATGGTCAAGCTCGCCGCCATTCGGCTCTGGCTACGAGCTTATGAGTCCACGACCTAGCTCGCCTCCCACAATCGTCGTCTATCTCGAAATGTGTTGCCTGCATCCACGACTGGCTTCATGCAAGGCCTAATGCACCTGTTGACGCTGTGCTGCTGTATCAGCCGGTCGTTGCTTCGGTGGCGGCTGGCACTCATAGTATCGTTCACGTGGTTGACGCCGTCATCGGCCCGGGCTTCTTGCAATGGCGCGAGAGAGTTCGTCGCCCAGACATCGTAGTCCAGGCTAACACTTTTGTGGGATTATGCACCAAAACTCCCACCAGGGTTATTTGCGCGGACGGATCCGGTTTTGAGGGTAAATACATCTATCAAAGGGGCGAAATTTACCTGGCGTGTGAGCCGGGTACAAAGGAGGGTGAACTCGGATCCGGAGAGCTTTCTAATCCCTATCCAGGCGTTATCGTAAATCTTGTTTTCCACCTCCCCGGGCAGCAAGGCCATATTGTCGTCCGAGGAAATTTTCCTCCGGACAACAAATTGTCGCTCTATTCGTAGCAATTTAGGGCGGTCTTCAGAAAAGTAGGGCGGCCTTCAGCCCACCGCCGCAACAAGCGGCAATCACTCAACTCTCTGACCCATCAAAACAGGCGCCAACACAAACAGCGGTAAGGTCGGTGCTTCCAGCGAAGCCCAGGGCGGAGAAGCGACGCACCATCCGCCGCCCACCCGCCCCACCCAGCAACGGGCTCCAGCTACGCGTCGATCAGCCCCCGTAAGCCGCGTGAAAGTGGCACTCCAGACCTCATTCACCGCAAAATCGCTGGACGCAGCGGCAAATATCCAAACTGACGGGGTCTGGGGCCTTTCGGCCCCAGCGGGTCCCGGGCAGAGCCCGGGCCGCCGGAGGCACATCTCAACCAAAAAGCGATGCCGCGACAGCGATTGATGTTCAGCTCACAGAAAGGTTAGCCTCACGCCGATGGCGGCAAGTGCACACCATCCAGCGCTGGCCGCGCGAGCCGCCGCCGCTCCCTTTCTCCGCACAACAATCCCCAGGGAAAACGTCTGATGACCGAATTTCGACGCCTGACCAAAACTGGCGTTCCCAGACCGATCGCCCGCACCGCCGCGTGCCTGATGCTCTCGGCCGCTTTTCTGCCGAATGCCAGCCAGGCGCAGGATGCGCCCGCCAGCAGCCGCCAGTTGCCGGCTCGCGGCACCACCTCGGCCACCGCCGCCGTCAGTCGAACCTGGGCGGATATCGAAGCGACCGGGCGCACCCTCGCCGACCGGCATTTCATTCCCCGCGCGCAGATCCCGCCGCGCCCGACCATGGACCCGGCACAATACGAGGCGATCAAGGCGCAAGCGGCCCGCGCGCCGCGTCTCGCCAAACCCATTCGCGCTTTGCCGCCCGGCGCGCCGATGACGATCATCATCAACAAGCCCGGCCCCACCCAGGCGGGCGCCGGCAACGGCTATTACCCACCCGACTCGAATGGCGGCATCAGCCCGACGCAGGTCGTCGATCCGGTCAACCTCACGTTCAATGTCTATAACCGCAACGGGAAGCTGCTGAAGACCACCACCTTCAACGCGTTCCTCAACACCACGAATTCGCTCTCCGACCCGCGCGTGCTGTGGGATCCGATCTGGAACCGCTGGGTGCTGTCCATCATCGACGTGCCGGCGAGCGCCAGCGCGAGCCCGGCCTGCTTTTGGCTCGCCGCATCGAAGACGGCGAACGCCACCGGCGCCTGGTGGATCTACCACGCCTGCTCGGGTGGCGGCATCTTCGCGGCCGGCGATCTCTGGGATTATGACCAGCTCGGCATGGCGCAGGACAGCCTGATGCTGACCGGCAATATTTTCGGGTATAGCACGGGCTTCAAAGGCCCGGTGATCGAGTCCGTGGCCAAGGCGGACATCTATAACGGTCTCGGCTTTTCCGCCCCGGCCTATGCCGGCGGCACCGGCATGAACACCATCTCGCCACAACGCGTCCTCGACAACAATTCGACCGCTTATTTCGTGACCACAACCAGCACCAACGGCATTCGCCTGATCGCCGGCAGCAACCTGCAAAATGGCTCCTACGGCGGCTACACGCTGCTGCCGGAAATCGCCTCACCTTGGGCAGTCCCACGCGCCGCCAACCAGCCGGGAACCAGCGCCATGCTGGACACGCTGGACGGGCGCTTCGCCGCGCCAGGCACCCAGTACGGCAATTATCTCTGGGCTGTGCACACCGAGTCGCTGTCCGGCTACCCGTCGCCGAAATTCTTCCAGATCGACACCAATGCGAACGCCCTCGTGCAATCCGGCAACTTTTACGCCTCGGCCTCGTCGGACGATTGGAATCCTTCGATCGCCGGAACGCCCAACGGCGACGCTTTCGTAACCTGGAGCAGCACCGATACGCCGGCGGGCCTGAATGCCCAGATTCGTTTCAGCGGCCGACAGGCGGCGGATGCCGTCGGCGTGATCGGCTCCGGGAGCGTGCTTGTCCAATCCACACATCACCTGACGGGGAACACCCAAGGCAGTGTGCAACGCTGGGGCGACTATTCGATGACAGCGCTCGACCCCGTCGCGTCCACCTGCGGCGCCTACCAGCGCGCCGCGATCTTCAACGAAAAGATCGTCAACAGCTCGACCTGGGGCGTGCAATACGGGCTGATCGGCTTCTGCCCATAACCGGCGCGGCCTCGCAGGTGCCGTTGGTGGCGCGACGTCGCGCAACCGGCGGCACCTGTCTCGCAGCCAGCGCGGTCGCCGCCGCGCCCGCCTAAACCCCCACCCGCTCCACCGGCGGCGGCTTCCAGCTCCCATCCAGAATCGATGGCGGATGTTCCTTCGGCCAATACATCCGCATCATCAGAACGAAAGGCCCTTTCGGCGCCGGCAGCCAGTTCGATTCCCGCTCCGCGCCCGGACTGTCCGCCTGCACGTAGAGCGTCACCGTTCCATCCGCGTCCGCCTTCAGCGTATCCCGCGCGCTCAGCGTGTACCGGTTCAGCGGATTATTCACGAAGAAATACGCAGAATCATACATCGTGATCGACCAGAAAGCCCGCGTCGGCGGCATCTGCCCGCCCGCAAACCGCATGACATACTGGCTCGTCGCGCCGTCGAATTTGTGCCCCGAAATATCCGCAAGCGCCGTCGGATAAACCGCGTCCTCGATGAGATTGCAGCCGAGACCGAGCCGCGTGATGATCGCGCGCTGCACGTAATCGGTGCCATATCGCCCGGCCGGCCTGAAGAACGCCCAGCCGTTCAGAACTTCGCCGCCATGCGCGAAATGCGCCATGATCTGCTCAACCGCGAGCCGCGGCACCTGGTCCAGATCGGGCACCGCCGCCAGCTTGTCGCCGTCCAGATCGCGCCCCGGCTCGAGCCCGATCGCCGCGAATTTCGCCAAAGCCGGCGCATCCGCCGCATAGGGCGGATTTTGTTTCATTAGCGTTGACAACAGCGAGAAAAACCGCGCCGGCGGCATGGACTCCACCTGCTCGCGCGGCGGCACGCGCATCTCCACGCCCGGATCGACCACGCCGCGCGCCGGCCTATAGGCCCGACCCCAGGCGCTCAGCGGAAACAGCTTGTATTGATCCTGGATCGCATGGACCGCGTCGTAATCCGCCTTCGTGCCCGTGCAATAGGTGCGCCCCAGAATCCAGACCATGTTGGTGCTCGAGCTCAGCAGCTCGACGCCGGGCGGCAGCCGCCCCGACCAGCCAGGCCCCGCGATCGCGAAACTGCCCGCGCCGGTGCCGGTCGTGCGCGTCCCCGGATTGGCGAACACGTCGGTCCAGCCCTCGAGCATCGGCATCAGGTAATAGCGTCCATGCTCGTCCGGCACCTGCAGGACCCAGGGGCCATCCGAGAGATCGAGCCACGCCGCGCTGTAGAGCGTATCCGCGTTCGGCGCCGTCACCGCCCTGAATTGCGCGTCCGGATATTGCCGCAGATGCGCGAACTGCCCCATCGGCGCGCGCATCCCCTCGGCTTCCGCCACATTGGTGAGGACCCGCCGCGTGATCTCCATCGTCACCAGCGGATAGCCGAAAATATAGGCCTCCACGGCAAGCTCGCGCAGCCGCATGCCCGGCTCGGTCGCCGGCGCGGGCGCATCGGCGATCTGCGCCCGGACCCGCCCCCCGCACAGCAGCGGAACCATCATCGACGCCGCGGCCAGATGCCGCCTGGTAATACCCGCCACGGATCCCTCCAACGCCCCGCCTGGGAGGAATTCGGAGCACCACCCCCCTGCCCCGCCTATGCCGTTTCGGCATCGGTGCGCCCCGCCCGGAGGACGACCCGGGCGCCTCCGCCCGACCTTGCGTCCCGCCGCAATTCCCCCCATGCCGGCTCCCCTGGCGCGCCCGGAAAGCGCGCCGAACCCGAGAGCCTGCCCCATGCCCCGACCCGCCCCGCGCGACTTCCTCGGCCATCCCATCGGCCTCTCGGTCCTGTTCGGCACCGAAATGTGGGAGCGCTTCTGCTATTACGGCATGCGCGCGCTGCTCACGCTCTACATGGTCGATTTCCTGTTCGTGGCGCCGCATCCCGAGACGATCATCGGCTACCACGCCGTCAAATCCCTCTTCCAAACCCTGCGCGGCCCGCTCGGCACCGACGGCCTCGCCGCCATGGTCTACGGCACCTACACCTCGCTGATTTATCTCTCCGGCCTGATCGGCGGTTATTTCGCCGACACCATCCTCGGCCAGCGCCGCGCCGTCTTCGTGGGCGGCCTCACCATGGCCGCCGGCGAATTCCTGCTGATGGCGCCGAATTTCTTTTTCATCGGGCTGGCCGTGATGATCGCCGGCAACGGCTTCTTCAAGCCCAACATCGCGACCCAGGTCGGCGGCCTCTACGCGCCCGGCGACCGCCGCATCGACAGTGCCTATTCGGTCTTCTATCTCGGCATCAATCTGGGTGCCACCTTCGCCCCCTTCGTCACCGGCGCGCTCGGCGACAGCGGCCCCGGCGCACCCCCCACCTGGCATTGGGGTTTCGCTGCCGCCGGCGTCGGCATGCTGCTCGGCCTGCTGATCTACGCGATCGGCGGCCGCAACCTCCCGCCCGACGTTCGCCGCCGCCGCCTCGCCCAGTCCGCCCCCAAAACAAAACTCACCGCCACCGACTGGCGCGTCATCGCCGCCCTGGGCGCGGTCGCCTTCTTCAATCTGTTCTTCTGGGGCTGCTACGAACAGCAGGGCCTGACCATTGCGCTCATGGCGCAGAACGACGCGAATCTCGCGACCCCGATCGGCGCGCTGAAACCCGCCTATGTGCAGGCCTTCAACCCGCTCTTCATCCTGCTGCTGACCCCGCTCGTGGTCGCGCTCTGGGCCTGGCAATCCAGGCGCCGCGGCGCGCCTTCGCCGGTCGTCAAAATGGCGATCGGCTGCGCCATCGCCGCCATCAGTTACGCGCTGCTGGTGATCCCGGCCGCTTCGATCGATGCCGGCCACAAGCCCACCTGGCTCTGGCTGCTCGCCGCCTCCGGCGTGCTGACGCTCGGCGAGCTCTATCTCTCCCCGGTCGGCCTATCGCTCTTCGCCCAGGCCGCTCCCGCGCAAGTCGTCTCGCTGATGATGGGCGTGAACTATCTCTCGAACGCCGCCGGCAACTATCTTGCCGGCTATTTGGGCACGTTCTGGGAGCGCATGCCCAAATCCCAGTTCTTCCTGATGCTCACGCTCATCTGCGCAACGACCGCGCTGGCCATCGCCGCCTTGAGCCCGATCCTCCGAGGCGCCCTGACCGCAACGACCACCGCCCCCCGAATGGAACCCGACCCCGCCGAAACCCCCCGATAACAGACGACGTCTCTTCGCTTCTTTTTCTTCAGAAAAAGAAGAATCCTTTACGCCGCCCTCAACCGGGCCTGCTCCCAAGCAAAAGCCCGCACCTTCCGCCGGTGCTTCCGCCAGGCCGACGTCCCCCGGTAGCGCGCAAACGGCGCCACTTTCTGCCGCTGCCGCGGCGGGTAGCTCTTCCCGTTCTTCTTCGTCATCGCTCGCCTTGCCCTGTTCAGGTCCGGCGCGCCTTCTGCCGCTCCAAACCCCCGAAGGCAAGCGGCGCGAGACTTGCAACCCTCGGGGCAATGCCGAGACTTGCAACCCCGCCTGCAAACCCCGAAATGGGAGCGCGTGCCAGGGTGCCGTCAGGGCCGAGGCACATCGTCTCGCTCTCTGGAGGAGGCCTGCTTGAACACCCGCGTATTCGCATCCCCGCTCTTCCTCGGATTCGACCATCTCGAGCAGATGATCGAGCGCGCGGCGAAGACCTCGTCCGACGGCTACCCGCCCTACAATATCGAGCAGACCGGCCCGGCCGGCCTGCGCATCACGCTCGCGGTGGCCGGCTTCACGATGGACGAGCTGCAGATCACGCTCGAGGACAACCAGCTCGTGATCCGTGGCCGCCAGGCCGACGACGGCCAGGGCCGGGTCTTTTTGCACCGCGGCATCGCCGCCCGGCAGTTCCAGCGCGCCTTCGTCATCGCCGAGGGCATCGAGGTCAAGGGCGCCTGGCTCGACAACGGCCTGCTGCATATCGACCTCGCCCGCCCCCAGCCCGAGGCCCGCATCCAGCACATCAAGATCGCGCGCCCCGGCCGCCCCCAGCCCGCGACGGTCGATCAGGGCGGGAACGAGGAGTGACCGTTTTTCTGCCGCAGCTTCGCCGCGATCGTCCTATCCTATCGAAACCGTAAAAGCCGGCGGCGCGTTGCCCGAACGGGGACCGGCGCCGGCATAGGAGACATCAGATGGATCCCACCGGAACGAACGAGAACGAGAGCGCCGAACTCGTGCTGGCGCCCGATCTCCGTCATCTGTCCCCGGAACAATTCTCCACGCTCGGCGTGTCGCAGATCGCCTACGTGAAGCCGGTGCTGCTCAACGGCGCCCGCGCCTACGCGATCCACGGCGCCGACGGTTCGCCAATGGCGGTGGCCGGCGACGAGCAGGTGGCGATCGCGGCGATCGAACAGCACGAGATGGTGGCGGCTTACGTCCACTGAAGCAGGATGCGTTTGGGTGGATGCGCGCCTCCGGCGGGCAAGCGGCGCTGGTTCTGCGGGTTTTCTAGGGTAACGGATCTGGGGCCTTTCGGCCCCAGCTTGTCCCGGGCAGAGCCCGGGGCTCCCAAGGCCGTCAGGCAAGCATCGCCGCGATGCCCGCCCGATCCACCGCCTCGATCGTCGCCGGCGACCAGCGCGGCGTGCGGTCCTTGTCCACCACCATCGCCCGAACGCCCTCCGAGAAATCCGGGTGCCGCGTCACCGAGCGCGTGAGTTTCAATTCCGCGTCGAGACATTCCCGCAAGGTCCGCCGCATCCCCGCGCGCAGCAGCCCGAACGACCACAGCACCGCGCTCGGCGACGCCGCCCGCAAGGTCGCGATCGTGCGCGCGCCGAAGTCTCCTTCCCCCTCGAGCCGCGCCAGAATTGCCTCCACGCCGTCGGCCGAAAAGCACCGGTCGATCGCCGCCCGCTCCGACGCCCAGGAAAAAGGGGGAAGCTCTCGCGCGAACCCTGCGAGCACCCCGATCCCATCCCGCACGATCGCCTCCGCAAGCGCCGGCAGTTCCGCCCGCGGCACGAAATGCGTCGCCAGCCCCGCATGCACCGCATCCGGCCCGCTAAGCCGCATGCCGGTCAGCCCGAGATAAAAACCGAGCGCCCCCGGCAGCCGCGGCAGCAGATAACTGGCCCCCACATCGGGAAACAGCGCAATCCCGGTCTCCGGCATCGCGAACAGCGCATGTTCGCTCGCCACCCGCGCCTCGCCATGCACCGAAACCCCGATGCCGCCGCCCATGCACACGCCATCGATCAGCGACACCACCGGCACCGGATATTCCGCGATCACCAGATTGAGCGCGTATTCGGACGCGAAAAACGTCTCGATCGCGCCCGCATCGCCCGCGATCGCGGCCTCGCGCAGCGCCCGGATATCCCCACCCGCACAAAACGCCCGCTCCCCGGCCGCATCGATCAGAACCGCATGCACGCCCGGATCGTCGCGCCACGCATCGAGCGCATCCGACATGGCCCGGATCATCGCCATATCGAGCGCGTTGAGCGCCCGCGGACGGTTGAGCGTGATACGGCCGACGCGACCCTCGCGCCTTGCCTGAACGGTGTCGGTCACGGCGTGGGCTTAAATGATCCGATAAAGAAAGAAAAGAGTCTTCTTTTTCTGAAGAAAAAGAAGCAAAAAGACTTTTGCTCCTATGGGCCTGAGCGGTCCAACCGCCCCGCGCTAAAGGAGCCAAAGTTTTTTGGTTCTTTTTTTCAAAAAAGAACCTCTTGGCTTTCTATCCGCGCGCCGTCGTCCCAAGATAACGCGCCGTCAGCGCCGCCAGCGCCAGCCCATACACATGCTTGCGCCCCAGCAACCGCCCCGCCGGCCGCAGCACGGCCGCCGCCGACATCGTCTCCTTCACCTGCGCCAGGCTGTGATCGCGGATATACCGCGCCTCATCGGCCACCGGATCGCGTCCGCCGCCGGCCGCGATCAGCCCGAACACCGCGGTGATCACGATATCCACGCCGAGCACGATCATCACCGCGACGAACGGCGTCAGCTTCGCATATTGCACGAGCGCGATCGCGCCGCCGACATGCAGGCAGACCAGCACGGCGATCGCGAACACCGCCGCGATCGCCGCGTAAATCACCCGCCGCTGCGTGGTCTTGATCTGCCGCTTGACGAGCAGCACCTCCGCCTGCGCGGCGATGCGCATCAGCTGTGTGGTGCGCATGGGCGCAGCCCCCCTTTTCGATTAACGCGTGAGCCGGCCGAGCACGTATCCGACCGCGGCGGCGACGCCGATGGCGATCAGCGGCTGGTCGCGCACGCGCTCGGCCACCACGTCCGACTGATCCTCGGCATACTCGCGCGCTCGCCGCGCCGCCTTGGACGCGCGGTCCGCCGCGTCCGACAAAACCGGCGTCACACGCTCTTCCATGAGCTGATCCACCTGTGCGCGCAATTCGCGGAGCTGGGCGCGGGTATCGTCGCGCATGTCGCGGATATTGTCATACGCGGCCATGGTCGGGCACTCCTCACCTTTGTGGGGCGGTCGCCCTCGAAAACGCGCCCTGCTCGGATGGGTTGCCGCCCTCGCGCCGAAGGAGTCCCATGGAAGAGCCGGTCCTGCGCGTCTCCGCGCTGAGCGGGCCCCGGCGCGGTGCGGTGCCGCTGGACGACATTTCGTTCACCGCGCCAGCCGGCGCGATGATCGCCGTGCTCGGCGGTCCGGCCAGCGGCAAAAGCGCCCTGCTCGCCCTGCTCGCCGGCGAGGCCGAACCCACCGCCGGCCAGATCACGCTCGACGGCGCCCCGCTCGACCGCCGCGCCCGCGCCGCGACGCCGATCGGCATCCTGCGCCAGCGCGACACGCTCGACCCGCGCCTCTCGCTCGCCGAAAACGTGGCCGAGCCGCTCCGCCGCGCCCGGCTCGACGCCGCCGCCCGCCGCGCCCTCGCCGAAGCCGCGCTCGACCTCGTGGAGCTCTCCGGCCCCGATCGCCGCCCCGAGGCGGCCACCCCAGCCGAGCGCCAGCGCGCCGCCCTCGCCCGCGCCACCATCGCCGCCCCGCGCCTCCTGCTGCTCGACGATCCGCTCGGCGCCCAGGATCCCGAATCCCGCCGCGCCGCGCTTTGGATCCTCGAGCGCGTGCACCGTGTGACCGGCGCGGTCACGATCCTCACCACCCGGGTCGCCGAGGAAGCGATGGCGCTCGCCGACACCCTGCTGGTGCTGCAAGCCGGCCGCCTGCTGCAAGCCGGCCCGCCCGCCGCGATCTACGAGCAGCCGCTCGACGCCCGCGTGGCCGCGCTGACCGGCCCCGCCAGCCTGCTCCCCGGCCATCTGATCGAGCTCGACGACAGCGGCGAAGCCCGGGTGCGCCTGCGCGCCGGCCTCTTGGTCGCCGGCACCGCGCGCGGCCCGCTCCGGGTGCGCGATTCCTGCACGCTCTGCCTCCGCCCCGAACGGGTCGCGGTCGCCCCGGTCGCGGCCTCCGACATGGGCGAGGGCGCGCTGGAGGCGACCGTGATCGGCGTCCTGCGGCTCGGCGATCAGTTCCGGCTCCGCCTGCTGCTCGGCGCCGGCGCCGAAATCGAGGCCGCCCGCCCGGCCGCGGCGGGTCTTCGCGGCCTCTCGCCCGGCGCCCGCGTCGCCATCGCCTGGCAGCCCTCGCACGCCCCGGTGTTTTGAGCGGCGCGACGCGCCGCTGCTGTCGTTAACCCGTCTGCTGTAGTACCGTCGGCCCATGGCGCTCGGGCCAAGATTGGAGTTCCGGCAGACGCAGTCGCTCGTGATGACGCCGCAGCTGCGTCAGGCGATCAAGCTTCTGCAATTCTCGAATCTCGATGTCGCGGCCTTCGTCGAGGAGGAGCTGGAGCGCAACCCGCTGCTCGAGCGCGAGGATCCGGAGGCGCGCGGCGATCCGCTGCCGGACGCGGCCGACTCGCCGCCCGCCCCCGCGCCCGAAACCGACCGCGCCGATCTCGCCGAGCTGGTCCGCGCCGGCACGCTCCCGGAACAGGATCGCGCGCCGCTCGACCATGAGTTCGACGGCTACGAGGCCAGCGGCCCAGCCGACGGAATGTCCTTCGGCCCCGGCGCCGGCGCCCGCGGCTTCGACACGGAAGCCCCCGATCTCGCCGAGACCCTCGCGACCCGGCCGAGCCTTCGGGAACATCTCGGCGAGCAGCTCCGCCTCACCTTCGACGATCGGGTCGACCGTCTGATCGCCGCCCACCTCGTCGCGCTGCTCGATCCCGCGGGCCGGCTCGGCGCCGAACCGGCCCACGTCGCCGCCGCGCTCGGCACCAGCCTCGAGCGCGTCGAAGCGGTGCGCCGGCGCATGATGGGCTTCGATCCGCCCGGCCTCTTCGCCCGCTCGCTCGCCGAATGTCTCGCGGCACAGTTACGCGAGAAGAACCGGCTCGATCCCGCCATGGCGGCGCTGCTCGACAATCTCGACCTGCTGGCGCGGCGCGACATGCGGCGGCTCGCCGCGATCTGCGGCGTCGACCAGGACGATCTCGCCGACATGGCCGCCGAAATCCGCGCCCTCGACCCCAAGCCCGGCGCCGGCTGGGACAGCGCGGCGCTGCCGCCCGTGATCCCCGACGTGCTGATGCGCGCCGGCCCCGCCGGCGACTGGCTGCTCGAGCTCAATCCGGAAACCCTGCCGCGCGTGCTGGTGAACGAAACGCTCTCCGCCCGCGTCGCGCGCGACGGCGGCCGCGAGGCGCGCGGCTTCGTCGCCGAGAAACTCGCCACCGCCAACTGGCTCGTGAAGTCGCTCCAGCAACGGGCGCAGACAATCCTCAAAGTGTCGGCGGAAATCGTGCAGCGCCAGGAGGCGTTCTTCCGCCATGGCGTGTCGCATCTGCGGCCGCTGATCCTGCGCGACATCGCGGACGCGGTTTCGTTGCACGAAAGCACGATCAGCCGGGTGACCTCGAACAAATACATCGCCACCCCACGCGGCGTGTTCGAGCTCAAATATTTCTTCACGACCGCGCTCGGCGGCACCGGCGGCGAGAGCCACAGCGCCGAAGCGGTGCGGCATCGCATCCGGGCCCTTGTCGGCGCCGAGACGGCTTCCGACATTCTATCCGACGACGCAATCGTGGCTGCGTTGCGCAGCGAGGGCGTGGACATCGCCCGCCGCACCGTAGCCAAATACCGGGAGGCGCTGCGCATCCCCAGCTCGGTGCAGCGCAAGCGGGAGAAGGCCATCCCGGCCTGACCCGCGCTCCGCCACGGGTTCGGGCTGGGGGTAGGAACGTCGCATGGACATCAGCGTCTCGGGCAAGCAGGTCGATCTCTCCGACGCGCTTCGCACGCGCGTGATCTCGGGGCTCGACACGATCGCCTCGAAATATTTCGATAGCGCGCTGGAAGCGCACGTCACGTTCGGCCGCGCGCGCAGCTTCTTCACCTGCGACATCAACCTCCATGCCGGCCGCGGCCTGCTGCTGCGCGGCGAAGGCGAAGCCGGCGACGCCAATTCCGCCTTCGACGACGCCGCCGAACATATCGCCAAACGCCTGCGCCGCTACCGAAGGCGCGTGAACGAACACCATCGCGACCTCGCCAACCGCGAACGCCCGCAACGTGGCCGCGCCTACGTGCTGCAACCGGAATCCGCCGACCAGCCCCGCCGCGGCACGATCAACGGAACCGAACATCCGGAATTCGCGACCGTCATCGCCGAAGCCCAGACCGAAATCGCCCGGCTCACCGTGGGCGAAGCCGTCATGCGCATGGACCTGGCCGACGCGCCGGTGCTGATGTTCCGCAATTCGGCCACCGAACGGTTCAACGTGGTGTACCGCCGCAGCGACGGGAACATCGGATGGATTGATCCGGGCTAGCGGGTTCGAAATTTGCCTCCGGCGGGCAGGGGCTTTGCCCCTGCACCCCACTGGGGCCGGTAGGCCCCAGACCCCGCCACGAACTGCTGTCCCCGCACATCTCAGAGTTTCAGTCCATTGAGCGGGGCGCTTCATACCAACCGGACGAATGCGTCGCGAACGACCGTGAGATCATAAACGAAGCCTGTCCAGCCAGCCCGCCGGGCGTTACTGCTTAATGGCCTCCGCGGCTTGAACATTCCAGGCAGCTGAAGGTCTGCAGACAGGTAGTATATTGCATGTGCCGACCTGTCACGGGTCACTAAGACCAGAAATAAAGGGAAATAGATGGCGGCATCCATCCGTTGCCGCTGGGGGTTCCAAGCAGCTCCAAGTATGGAATCTGGTATCGCATCAACTTGCTTCGTTGCGCTCGCCTTGACCTGGGAGAGATAACCACAGAAGTCGCAAATGAGATCGGCACATTTGAAATTCGGAGGCAAGCGAACAAGAGTTTTGCTACGTTTGCACCGAGGACATTTGCATTGTTTGGCGACAGTTTGCTCACCGAAAATGCCAAGTTTTTGCCGGTCGGTAGCCATCTCCAAATGAGGGTATCGTGAAACCGAGGACGGCGCCATTTCTCATCGGAACCGTTCAAGAACGCCCCCGTGAACGGGACCTGGGGCCCACTCGCCCCAGTGGGCTCGCCACCGTGTGCGCCATCGGTCCGAGCACCGTTGGCGAGGGGGCGAAGCCCCTGCCCGCCGGAGGCGCACTTGCCCGACCCCCCACCCCCATGCTTTCACCCGATGCGTCAGGTGGCCGGGCGGCCGCTGCTGCGGGTGACCGTGGTGGAGGAAAGTCCGGGCTCCACGGGAATACGGTGCCGGCTAACGGCCGGCGGGGGCGACCCCAGGGAAAGTGCCACAGAAACATACCGCCCGGACCCCCATGGGAAACCGTGGGATCGAGGGTAAGGGTGAAATGGTGCGGCAAGAGCGCACCGCGCCCCTGGTGACAGGGGCGGCAGGGTAAACCCCACCGGGAGCAAGACCGAATAGGGGTGGCGGGAGCCGTGAGGCTCCGGGGGCATTCCCGCCCCGCCGCCCGGGTTGGTCGCGCGAGGCGCGCGGTGACGCGCGTCCCAGAGGAATGGCCGCCGCCTCCCGGCTTCGGGGGGCACAGAACCCGGCTTACAGGCCACCTGGCGCTTCTCGTCTCCACAGACTTATCCACAACCCCCGCCGGCGGGCCCCGCGGGATAAACCGTTTCGGCTCCGTCACCCAAGGGTCCGGCCCTGCCTCCCCCTAAATCATTCATACAGCTTTGTTTTTTATGATCACGCCGGATTTCAGGGCTGTAATCCCTTTGACGCCCATGCGCTCCCATGCTATCCCAAATCTGCCCATGACACGGGGCCAGCGCCGGTTCATCCACCGGCCGCGCCGGCGGGGTTTGGGGAGGGCAGCCAGAACCGGATGCGGGGTTTCCTCGGCACGCATCAGAACCGCATCGACGCCAAGGGACGCGTGTCCATTCCGGCGCCGTTCCGGGCGCGCCTGCGTGGCCCCGAGGGCGAGGGCGCCTGCAGCCTGGTGCTGCGTCCTTCGCACAAGCATCCCTGCATCGAGGGCTGGCCGGAATCGGAGTTCGAGCGGCTTGCCGAACCGCTCGACCGGCTGCAGAGGTTCAGCGAAGCGCATGAGGATCTCTCAACTTCACTCTATTCCGCAGCCCATCCTGTCGAATCGGATCGCGAAGGGCGCATCGTGCTGCCAGACTGGCTCGTTGAGCATGCGGGTCTGTCGGATACGGTAGTGTTCATGGGCCTCGGCGCGACCTTTCAGATCTGGGAACCCGCGGCGGCGCAGCGCCGCATCGCGGAAGCGCGCGACCGCGCGCGCACGCAGCACCTCACGCTGCCGGGGGCGGCGCCGTGAGCCACGTTCCGGTCATGCTCGCCGAAATGCTCGATTGCCTGCGCCCGGTCGAAGGCGGTCGTTATCTCGACGGCACGTTCGGCGGCGGCGGCTACACGCGCGCCATTCTCGAGGCGGCGCCGCGCTGCACGGTCTGGGCGATCGACCGCGATCCGGCGGCGATCGCGCGCGGCGCGGCGCTCGCCGCGCAATTTCCCGGCCGGCTGCATCTGATCGAAAGCCGTTTCGGCGACATGCTCGCGCGGCTCGGCGAAGCCGGCATTTCGGCGCTCGACGGGATCGTGCTCGATCTCGGCCTTTCCTCGTTCCAGATCGACGATCCGGCGCGCGGTTTTTCCTTCCGTGCCGATGGTCCGCTCGACATGCGCATGG
The DNA here is from genome assembly GCA_027451405.1 of Acetobacteraceae bacterium. Taxonomy (GTDB): domain Bacteria; phylum Pseudomonadota; class Alphaproteobacteria; order Acetobacterales; family Acetobacteraceae; genus DAIDJM01. Next base: position 14,799 of record DAIDJM010000056.1, read on the forward strand.
GGGCCGCCACCCGGTCCGCCGCGGATCTCGTGGCCGAGCTGCCGGAAACGGAACTCGCCCGGATTCTTCACGAGTTCGGCGAAGAGCGGCAGGCCCGCCGCATCGCCCGCGCGATCGTCGCCGCGCGCCGCGAGGCGCCGATCGCCACCACCGGACGGCTCGCCTCGGTGATCCGCGCGACGGTGCGCCGCGCGGCCGACGGCATCGATCCCGCCACCCGCTCCTTCCAGGCGCTGCGCATCGTCGTGAACGACGAGCTCGGCGAAATCGCGCGCGCGCTCGAATCCGCCGCCACCCTGCTGGCGCCCGGCGGAAGGTTCGTGGTCGTGAGTTTCCACTCGCTCGAGGACCGGCTGGTGAAACAGTTCTTCACCCGCGCATGCGGCCGTGCCGCGTTACCCTCGCGCCACGCGCCGGGGCCGCTCACGGCGCGGGCAGAGTCCGGTTACAGGCTGCTCACGCCGAAACCTCGCCTGCCCGGCGCTGCGGAGATCGCGCGCAACCCGCGCGCGCGCAGCGCCCGGCTGCGCGCGCTGGAACGCAAAGGCACGCCGCCCGAAGGAGCGCGCCCATGATCCGACCGCTGACGAGCCTCTGCCTGATCGCCGCCTGTGGCTCCGGTCTTTATTTGTATGCCGAAAAGCATCGCGCCGAGCTGCTGGACCGCGACATCGCGCATGTGATCCGCGCCACCGAGGCCGCGCGCGAACGCACCGGCATGCTGCGCGCCGAATGGGCGCTGCTGAACGACCCCAGCCGGCTGCAGGCGCTCTCGGACCGTTTCCTGCACCTGCAGCCGATGGCGCCGAGCCAGTTCGTCCGCCTCGCCGATCTCGGCGCGCATCTGCCGCCGCCCGAGGCGCCGCCGCCCGCCGGCAGCACCGACGACGACGAGAGCGCGCCCGACATGGCCGCGGCGCCCACCGCGCCTGCGCCTGCGCCTCCGCCCCCGCCGCCGGCAGCGATCGCCGCCGATCCGGCGCCGCCCGCGCCCCGGACCGAGACCGCCCTCCGCCGCGAGGAACCGCCCCGCCCGAGCCGCGTGGCCGAGACAATCAGACCGTCCGCGCATCAGACCCGCCTCGCCGCGGCGCATGAAAGGCTGCGCGCGCACCATGTCGCGATGGCCGATTCCGGTCTCGCCCATGAAGGTCCGCTCGCGCGCGGCACGCCGCTGCCGCTCGCCGCCCCGCCGCCCCTGGGCGCGCCGCTCGTCACCGCCATGGCGCACCCGCTGCGCACGCCGGCGCCGCGCCGGGTCGTCGCCGCCGCGCCCGCCTATGCCGGAACCTATGTGCGGTCGGCGATCGGCGGCACGGGCACGCTGCCGCCCCCCGTGCCGCTCGCCCCCGGCGAGCCATGACGCAGCGTCCGCCTTCCCGCCTGCGCGGCACGCCGGAGGCCGGCGCCATGCCGCGCATGGAAACCGTGCAGGTGACGGCCCCCGATCTCGCGCGCCGCGCCGCCCTCGAGCGCAGCGGCCAGCGTCTGCTCTTGGTGGCCGGCGGTTTCGCGCTGCTGTTCGGCGCCGTCGCGGCCAAGCTCACGGCCGCCACGATTTTGTTTCCTCTCGCCCCCAGCAAGGCGGAAACCGCGCCGCTGATCCCGGCCGATCCTGGCCTCGCGACCCCCGATTCCTCGCCGACCATCGCCGACCTGCACCAGCCGCGCGCCACCATCACCGACCGCAACGGCCAGATCCTCGCGATCTCGCTGCCGATGGCCGCCCTCTACGCCAACCCGCGCGAAATGATCGACCCGGTCGACGCGGCGCGGCGCATCAAAGCGGTGCTGCCGCGGCTCGACGAGGCGCTCGCGATCGCGCGGCTGCAATCCGGCAAGCAGTTCGTCTATCTCGAACGCGAAATCACGCCGTCCGAGGAGCTCGCCATCAACGCGCTCGGCATCCCGGGCATCTATTTCGAACCCAGCGAGAAGCGCCGCTACCCGCTCGGCCGCGTCGCCGCCCAGACTCTCGGCGGCGTCGATGTCGACAGCCACGGGGTCGCCGGCGTCGAGCGCGAGTTCGACAAGCGGCTCGCCACCGACCCCCGGCCGCTGCGCCTCTCGATCGATGTGCGCGTGCAGGCGGTGATGCGCGACGAGCTCGAGAAATCCAAGGAAGAGTTCAAGGCGATCGGCGCCTGCGGCATCGTCATGGACGTCAACACCGGCGAAGTGCTCGCCATGGTGAGCCTGCCGGATTACGACGCCAACCAGTTCGGCGAGACCCCGCCCGACGATCGTTTCAACCGCGCGATCACCGGCATGTACGAGCCGGGCAGCACCTTCAAGCTGCAGACCGCGGCGATGGCGCTCGATTTCGGCACCGCCCACATCTGGGACGAGTTCGACGCCGCCCACAATATCCGCATCGGCCGCTTCACCATCACCGACTACAAGGGCAAGCACCGGATGCTCTATCTTCCGGAAGTGCTCGCCTATTCCTCCAATCTCGGCGCCGCGCACATCGCGCTCGGGGTCGGCGAGCAGAAGCAGCGGCTGTGGCTCGGGGCGATGGGCATGTTCAAGCCGATCCCGATCGAGCTGCCCGAAGCCGGCCGGCCGCTCTATCCGCCGGTGAGCAACTGGAAGGAAGCGGCGACGATGACGATCGGCTTCGGCCACGGCATCGCGATCTCGCCGCTGCACGTGGTGCGCGCCACCGCCGCGGTCGCCAATGGCGGCTACGTGATCCAGCCCACCATCCTCGCGCGCGATCCCGGCGATCCCATCCCCGAGCGCCGCATCATGACTCCCGCGACCTCCGACGTGATCCGCAAGCTGATGCGGCTCGTCGTCACCGACGGCTACGGCAAGAAGGCCGACGTGGAAGGCTATTTCGTTGGCGGAAAGACCGGCACGGCCGAGAAGGTGGGCGCGCACGGCTATCGCAAGCACGCCAACGTCAGCGCCTTCATGAGCGTCTTTCCGATGAACGCCCCGCGCTACGCGGTCTATTTCATGCTCGACGATCCGCAGGGCAACAAGGAAACCGGCGGCTATTCGACCGCCGGCCAGGTGAGCGCGCCGGGCGCGGGCCGCGTGATCGCGCGCATCGCGCCGATGCTCGGCCTGTTCCCCGACACCGAGCACGAGGCGCAGATTCAGGCCCAGCTCGACATCCCGTTGGAGCCGGCCCGCGGCTCGGGTGAACCCACCGGCACCGGCTCGCCGCTGCTCGCCGCCGCCATGGCGGAGACGGCGGCCGCGCCTGCCGCCCCGCCGCGCCATCCGCTCCAGGCCCTGCGCCACGAAGCCGCCCTCATCGTCTCCACGCGCCAGGCCGATGCCGCCACTCGCTGAAATGATGCAGGCAGCCGGCCTGCACGGCGTGCGGCTGCCGCCCGTTTCGATTTCGGGACTGACCGCCGACAGCCGGAACGTGGCCGAAGGGTATCTGTTCGCCGCGCTCCCCGGGCTGCGCGCCGACGGCCGCGCCTATATCGGCGAGGCGGTGGCGCGGGGTGCCGCGGCGATCCTCGCCCCGCCCGGCACCGACTGGCCGCCGGGCATTCCGCCCCGCCCCATGATCCTCGATCCCGAGCCGCGCCGCGCGCTCGCCAAGCTCGCCGCCGTGCTGGCAGGTGCGCAACCGGAACGAATGGTCGCGGTCACCGGCACCAACGGCAAGACGAGCACGGTGGATTTCGTCCGCCAGCTCTGGACGCTCGCGGGACACAAGGCGGCCAGTCTCGGCACGCTCGGGCTGGTGGCACCCGGCGAAGCCTCGGGCCCGGGCCTGACCACGCCCGATCCGGTGGCGCTCGCCGGCACGCTCGCGCAGCTGGCGCGGCGGGGGATCCAGCATGCCGCGATGGAAGCCTCGAGCCACGGTCTCGATCAGTTCCGGCTCGACGGCGTGCGGCTGCGGGCCGCGGGATTTTCCAATCTCACCCGCGACCATCTCGATTATCACGGATCGATCGCGGCCTACCGTAACGCGAAGCTGCGGCTTTTCGACGCGCTGCTCCCCGAGGGCGCGGTCGCCGCGGCGAATGCCGACATGGAGGCCGAGACGCTCGCGGCGATCCGCGCGATCGCCACGCGCCGCCGCCTCGATCTCCGTCTGGTCGGCGAGGAAGGCACCTGGCTCCGCCTCCTGCGGGCCGACCCGCTGCCCGAGGGGCAGCGTCTGCAGGTGATGAAAAACGGCGCCCGTCACGACATCCTGCTGCCGCTCCCGGGACGGTTTCAGGCTGACAACGTTCTGCTGGCGGCGACCCTGGCCGAGGCCACGGGCGTCGCGGACGCGCTCGGAAAACTCGGCGACCTCCAGGGCGTGCGCGGCCGCATGGAGCGCGCGGTGCGGCTGGCGAACGGGGCGGCGGCCTATGTCGATTACGCGCACACGCCCGATGCGCTCGCGCGGCTGCTCGCCTCGCTCCGGCCGCACGCGGCGGGCCGGCTGATCTGCGTGTTCGGCGCGGGCGGGGACCGCGACGGCGGCAAGCGCGGCCCGATGGGTGCGGCGGTCGCCGCGGGCGCCGATCTGGCGATCGTGACCGACGACAATCCGCGCGGCGAAAACCCGGCCGCGATCCGCGCCGCCATCCTGGCCGCCTGCCCGGGCGCGCGGGAAATCGGCGATCGGCGCGCCGCGATCGCCGCCGGGCTCGAGGCGCTCGGCCCCGGCGACGTGCTCGTCGTCGCCGGCAAGGGCCACGAGACCGGCCAGACCATCGCCGGCGAGACGCTGCCGTTCGACGATGCCGCCGTGCTGCGCGACCTGGCCGGCCAGGCGTGAGCGCGCTCTTTTCCGCCGACGAGCTGGCCCACGCGACGGGCGGCACCATGACGGTGCCGTTCCATGCCACCGGCGTATCGATCGACACGCGGACGCTGGCCCCGGGCGACCTGTTCGTGGCGCTCGTGACGAAGACCGGCGACGGGCACAGGCATGTCGCGGAGGCCCTGGCGCGCGGTGCCGCCGGCGCCATGGTCCATGAGCCGCACGGCCTGCCGGACGAGGCCAAATTGCTGATCGTCGGCGACACGCTGGCCGGTCTCACCGCGCTCGGTTCGTTCGGACGCGCGCGTTTCCAGGGCTCGGTGATCGCCATCACCGGCAGCGTCGGCAAGACCACGACGAAGGAAATGCTGCGCACCATGCTCGGCGCCGCCGGCCGCACCCATGCGGCGGTCGCGAGCTACAACAATCATTGGGGCGTCCCGCTCACCCTCGCCCGCCTGCCGCCGGACGCCGATTACGCGGTCGTCGAGATCGGCATGAACCATCCCGGCGAAATCGCGCCGCTCTCGCGGCTCGCCGGCCCCGACGTCGCGGTCATCACCGCCGTCGAGTCCGCCCATATCGGCCACCTGCACAGCCTCGAGGCGATCGCCGACGAGAAGGCCTCGATCCTCGACGGATTGCTGCTCGGCGGCACCGCCGTGCTGCCGGCCGACAATCCCTATCTGCCGCGGCTTCTCGCGCATGTGCGCGACCATATGCGGGTGCGCCGCTTCGGCGAGGCCGAGCTGCGCGACGTGGCCGAAGATGCCGAGGGCAGCACGGTGACCGCCGAGATCGACGGCGAGCGCGTGCGCTTCCGCCTGCCCGTCCCGGGCCGGCACATGGTGCGCAACGCGCTCGCGGCGCTGCACGCGGTCGCGGCGCTGGGCGTCGATCTCGGGCTCGCCTGCGAGGCGCTCGCGGGCTTCGCCGCGGTCGAAGGGCGCGGCCGGCGGCGCCCGCTGCTCGCCGGCCGCGCGCTGCTGCTCGACGAGAGCTACAACGCCTCCACCGCCGCGGTGCGGGCGGCGCTCGCCGTGCTCCGGCTGCAACAAGCCGAGCGGCGCATCGCCGTGCTCGGCGACATGCTCGAGCTCGGCGCGCACAGCGCGCGCGAACATGCGAGCCTCGCGCCGGCGGTGGTCGACTCGGCCGATCTGCTCTACGCGTGCGGCCCCTGGATGCGGCACCTCTACGATCTCCTTCCCCCCGGGCGGCGCGGCGCGCACACGGCGACGAGCGCCGAACTCGCGCCGCTCGTGCGCGACGCCCTCCGGCCGGGCGACGTGGTGCTGGTGAAAGGCAGTCTCGGCAGCCGGATGCGCGTCATCGTCGATGCGCTGTCCGCGATCGAGGCGCCGGTCTGATGCTGTTCGACCTGACCCACGGGCTCGCGGAGAAATTCGCCCTCTTCAACCTGTTCCGCTACCTCACCTTTCGTTCCGGTGCCGCCTGCATCACCGCGCTCGTGCTGAGCTTCTGGCTCGGGCCCCGCGTGATCCGCTGGCTGAAATCGGTGCAGCGCGGCGGCCAGCCGATCCGCGAGGACGGGCCGGAACGCCACCTGATCGAAAAGAAAGGCACGCCCACCATGGGCGGCGTGCTGATCCTGGCCGCGTTGTCGATCTCCACGCTGCTATGGGCCGATCTTTCCAACGGCTATGTCTGGGCCGTGCTGTTCTGCACGCTCGGCTACGGCGCGGTCGGCTTCGCCGACGATTATCTGAAATTGTCCCGGCGCAACACCAAAGGCGTCTCGGCGCGCGGCAAGCTCGTGGTGCAGATCGCGATCGGTCTGATCGCCGCAATCTGGATCGCGCACCTGCTGCCGCCGCCGCTCGACGACACGCTCGCCGTGCCGATCTTCAAAGGCGTGCTGCTGCCGCTCGGGCTTTTCTTTCCGTTCTTCGCGCTGCTGGTCATGCTGGGCAGCAGCAACGCGGTCAATCTGACCGACGGTCTCGACGGTCTCGCCACCGTGCCGACCATCATCGTCGCCAGCGTCTTCGCGCTGATCGCCTATCTCGTCGGCAACCGCGTGTTCGCCGACTACCTGCAGCTCAACCACGTGCCCGGCGTCGGCGAACTCGCGATTTTCTGCGCGGCGCTGATCGGCGCCGGCATGGGCTTTCTCTGGTTCAACGCGCCGCCCGCCGCGGTCTTCATGGGCGATACCGGCAGCCTGGCCCTCGGCGGCGCGCTCGGCGCGGTCGCGGTCGCGGTCAAGCACGAGATCGTGCTGCTCATCACCGGCGGCCTGTTCGTGGTCGAAACCATCAGCGTGATCGTCCAGGTCTTCTGGTACAAGCGGACCGGACGGCGGGTCTTCCTGATGGCGCCGCTGCACCATCATTTCGAGAAGAAAGGCTGGGCGGAGCCGACCATCGTGATCCGTTTCTGGATCATCTCGATGATCCTGGCCATCTGCGGCCTGGCCACGCTGAAAATCCGATGATCGGGTTTCCGCGCAACCTGTTCGAGGGCCGCCGCTACGCCGTCGTCGGCCTCGGCCGGGCCGGCATCGCGGCGCTGCGCGCACTCTCGGCGATGGGCGCCATCGTCACCGGCTGGGACGATGCCGCCTTCGCGCGCGACGCCATGCTGCGCGAAGGCTTTTCCATCCAGGACCCCACCCCCGACCTCACCGAACTCGACGCGCTGGTGCTCGCCCCCGGCATTCCGCACCGCCTGCCGGCGCCGCACCGCATCGCCGCCGCCGCACTCGAGGTCGGCTGCCCGATCCTGACGGATGCGGAACTGCTCTACCAGGCCGTGCGCCGCGCCGGCAGCCGCGCGCGCTTCGCGGGCATCACCGGCACCAACGGCAAATCCACCACCACCGCCTTGCTCGCGCACATCCTGGCCGAAGCCGGCATCCCGCACGCGGCCGGCGCCAATCTCGGCCCCGCCGCGCTCAGCCTGCGGCGGCTGCCGGACGACGGCATCTACGTCCTGGAAATGTCGAGCTACATGCTCGAACGTCTGGCCACGCTGCGGTTCGATGCGGCCTGCATGCTGAACCTCTCGACCGATCATCTCGACCGGCACGGCGACATGGCGGGCTACGCCGCCGCGAAACGGGAGATCTTCGCGCGCCAGCGCGACACGGATGTCGCCTATATCGGCATCGACGATCCCTGGAGCCGCGAGATGGCGGCCTCGCTGCCGCGCGCCCGCACGCTCTCCGCGCTCGGCCCCGCCGACATCTGGGTCGAGCACGGCATGCTGCGCGACCGCACCGGCGCGATCGCCGATCTCGCCCGCGCCCGGGCGCTGCCCGGCGCCCACAATGCGCAGAACGCCGCCGCCGCCGCCGCCCTGGCCCTCTGCCTCGGCGCGCCGCGCGAGCGCGTCGCCCATGCGCTCTCGACCTTTCCCGGCCTCGCCCACCGTCAGGAACTCGTGGGCGAGCAGGACGGCGTCCGTTTCGTCAACGACAGCAAAGGCACCAATGCCGATGCCGCCGCCCGCGCGCTCGCCTGCTACGACCGGCTCGTCTGGATCGCCGGCGGCATCGGCAAGGAAGGCGGCATCGCGCCGCTCGCGCCCTATTTCCCGCGCATCGCGCGCGCGCTGCTGATCGGCCGCGACGCCCCCGCCTTCGCCGCGACGCTGCGGGAAGCCGGCGTGCCGCACGACATCGCCGGCACGCTCGACGATGCCGTGCCGGCGGCATTCCGTGCCGCACGCGAAACAGATACCCCGGTCGTGCTGCTCTCGCCCGCGGCGGCGAGCTTCGATCAGTTCACCGGGTTCGAGGCGCGCGGCGAGCGCTTCCGCACGCTCGTCGCCGAACTCCAGGCCACGAGCGAGGGAGTGCGCTGATGCCGGTGCTGTCCCGTTCCGATCCGTCCGTGCTCGGCCGCTGGTGGTGGACCGTCGATCGCTGGACGCTGTTCAGCGTCGTGGCGCTGATCGGCTTCGGCTACATCCTCGTGCTGGCCGCCAGCCCCGCCGTCGCCGAGCGCATCCACCAGTCGCGCGACATCTTCATCCTCAAACAGGTCGTGTTCCTGGCGATCTCCGGCGCGCTGATGGTCGGCGTCTCGCTGCTCTCGCCGCGCAACATCCGGCGCCTCGCGCTGGCCGGCTGCGCGCTCGCGCTCGTGCTGACCGCGCTGACACTCGTGCACGGCGTCGAAATCAAGGGCGCGCGGCGCTGGATCGCGCTGCCCGGCCTCTCGCTGCAACCGAGCGAGTTCCTCAAGCCCTGCTTCGCGGTGGTCAGCGCCTGGCTGCTCACCGAGGCCGGCGGCAAATCCGGTCTCGCGCGGGTGCGCGGCACGGTGGCCGCCTTCGTGATCTTCGCGATGATCTTGGCGCTGCTGCAATCGCAGCCCGATATCGGCATGCTCACCGTGATCACCACGGTGTTCTTCGCCCAGCTCTTCGTGCAGGGCATGAATCTCGCCTTCGCGGGCATGGGTGTGGCCGGCATGATCGGCGCCGCGATCGGCGCCTACGCCATCTTCCCGCATGTGCGTAGCCGCGTGACCCGCTTCCTGCATCCCGGCCAGGGCGATCATTACCAGGTCGATACAGCCCTGCAGGCCTTCGCCAATGGCGGGCTGCTCGGCCGCGGCCCGGGCGAAGGCCGCGTGAAGGATCTTCTGCCGGACGCGCACGCCGATTTCGTGTTCGCCGTCGCGGGCGAGGAATTCGGGCTGCTCGTCTGCCTGCTGATTCTCGGCGTGTTCGGTTTCATCGTGCTGCGCGGTCTGCTAAGGCTGATTCAGGAAACCGACGAATTCGTCATCCTCGCCGCGTCCGGTCTGCTCACCGGCTTCGGCCTGCAAGCCTTCGTGAACATGGCCTCCTCGCTGCATCTCATCCCGACGAAAGGCATGACGCTGCCCTTCATTTCCTATGGCGGCAGCTCGGCCCTTTCGGTCGCCCTCGGTCTCGGCATGCTGCTCGCGCTGACCCGCCGCCGCACACATGGAGACCCATCATGAGAGGCCAACCATGAGAGGCCAACCATGAGAGGCCCTGGCGTGCGCGCGATCGCGATCGCCGCCGGCGGCACCGGCGGGCATCTCTTTCCGGCCGAAGCGCTCGCCGCCGTGCTGATCGCGCGCGGCCACCGCGTCGTGCTCTTCACCGACGCGCGCGCGAGCGCGAACGGCAGCGCGGTGTTCGAGGGTCTCGAACAGCATGTGATCCGCGGCGCCGGCATCGCCGGCCGTGGCGCGCGCCGCGGCATCGCCGCCGCCGCGTCGCTCGCGCGCGGCACGGCGCAGGCGCGGCGCATCCTCGCCCGCTCCGAATTCGGCTGCGTGGTGGGGTTCGGCGGCTATCCCTCGGTGCCGCCGGTGCTGGCGGCGCGATCGATCCCCCGCCGGCCGGCCATTCTGCTCCAGGAACAGAATGCCGTGCTCGGCCGCGCCAACCGCGTACTCGCGCGCCTCGCCGACCGGCTGGCGCTCGGATTCGCCGATACGGCGCGCGTGCCGGCGCGCACCGCCACGACCCTCACCGGCAATCCGGTGCGCCCGGCGATCCGCGCGCTCGCCGGCCGCGCCTATGTCCCGCCTTCCGACACGATCCATCTGCTCGTGCTCGGCGGCTCGCTCGGCGCCCGCATCTTCAGCGACATCGTGCCGCCGGCGATCGCGGCGCTGCCCGAGACCCTGCGCGCCCGCCTGCGGATCACGCAACAATGCCGCGCCGAGGATCTGCCCGCGGTCCGCGACGCCTACGCCGCGATCGGCCTGGCGCCGGAACTCGCCCCCTTCTTCCCCGACATCGCGCCCCGTCTGGCGCAGGCGCATCTGCTGATCGCGCGCGCCGGCGCCTCCACCTGCGCCGAAATCGCGGCGATCGGCATCCCCTCGCTGCTGGTCCCGCTGCCCGGCGCGATCGACGATCATCAGGCCGCCAATGCCGAAGCGCTGCGCGCGGGCGGCGCCGCCACGGTCATGAAACAAACCCATTTCACCCCGGCCGCGCTGACGGCCTGCCTGACCGGCCTGCTCTCCGAGCCCGCCCGCCTCGCGGTCATGGCCGAGGCCGCGCTCCGGCAAGGGCGTCCCGACGCGTCGGAGATCCTGGCCGACCTGGTCGAACAACAGATGGAGCGCGTGCGATGAGAGCCCTTCCGCTCGATATCGGCACCATCCATTTCGTCGGCATCGGCGGCATCGGCATGTCCGGCATCGCCGAAGTGCTGCACATGATGGGCTACGCGGTGCAGGGCAGCGACCTGGCCGAGAGCGCCAATGTGCGCCGTCTGCGCGCCAGCGGCATTCCGGTCGCGATCGGCCACGACGCCGCCAATGTCGGCGATGCGCGCGTCGTCGTGGTCTCGAGCGCGGTCAGGCCGGACAATCCCGAACTGGTCGCGGCGCGCCAGCAACTCGTGCCGGTCGTGCGCCGCGCCGAGATGCTGGCCGAGCTGATGCGCCTGCGCTGGGCGATCGCGGTCGGCGGCACGCACGGCAAGACCACGACGACGAGCCTGGTCGCCGCGGTGCTCGAAGCGGCCAAGCTCGATCCCACCGTGATCAATGGCGGCATCATCGAATCCTACGGCAGCAACACGCGCATGGGCGCCGGCGACTGGATGGTGGTCGAGGCCGATGAAAGCGACGGCAGCTTCCTCCGCCTGCCCGCCACCATCGCCGTCGTCACCAACATGGACCCGGAACATCTCGACCATTGGGGCACCGCCGAGGCGATGGCCGAAGGCTATGCGCAATTCGTGAACAACCTGCCGTTCTACGGCTTCGCGGTGCTGTGTCTCGATCATCCGGGCGTGCAGGCGATGATCCCGCGCATCGACCGCCGCGTGGTGACCTACGGTTTTTCGCCCCAGGCCGACGTGCGCGCCGACAAGATCGTCGCCAACACGCTCGGCGCCACGTTCGAGGTCGAGTTCAACGATCGCAACCGCCGCCGCAAGCGGCGCCTCGGTCCGTTCCGCCTGCCGATGCTCGGCAACCACAATCTGCAGAACGCGCTGGCGGCGATCGCGGTCGGGATCGAGATGGAAATCGACGATCAGGCCCTGCGCGCCGCCTTCCTCGGCTTCCGCGGCGTCAAGCGGCGCTTCACCAAAACCGGCGAGACGGGCGGGATCACCGTGATCGACGATTACGGCCACCATCCGGTCGAAATCGCCGCGGTCCTGAAAGCCGCGCGCCAGGCCGGCGCCCGCCAGGTCATCGCGGTCGTGCAGCCGCACCGCTACACGCGCCTCGCCTCGCTCTTCACCGAATTCTGCACCTGCATGAACGACGCCAGCACCGTGCTCGTCGCCGACATCTATGCCGCCGGCGAAGCGCCGATCCCCGGCATCGACCGCGACGCGCTCGTCGACGGCCTGCGCGCGAGCGGCCATCGCAGCGTCGTGCCGCTCGTCTCGCCCGAGCATCTGGCCGAGATGATCAATGCGATCGCGAAACCGGGCGATTTCGTGGTCTGCCTCGGCGCCGGCAACATCACCGCCTGGGCGCAGGCGCTGCCCGCGCAGCTCGCGGAACTGCAGGCGCCGAAAGCGAAACGCGCATGAGCGCGGCGCTCGCCGACCCGCTGCCGGCGCTGCGCGGCCGCCTGCAGGCCGCCGCCCCGCTCGCGCCCGCCACCTGGTTTCGCGTCGGCGGCCCCGCCGAATGGCTGGTGCGCCCGGCCGACACCGAGGATCTCGCGCAATTCCTCCGCGCGCTGCCCGCCTCCCTGCCGCTCACCGTGATCGGTGCGGCCTCGAATCTGATCATCCGCGACGGCGGCATCGACGGAATCGTCATCCGCCTCGCCCGCGGCTTCGGCGCGATCGAGATCGAACCCGACGGCATCGTCGCGGGCGCCGCGTCCCTCGATGCCGTGGTCGCGGAACACGCGGCGGACGCGGGACTCGCCGGCCTTGAATTCCTCTCCGGCATACCGGGCACGATCGGCGGCGCCGTCGCCATGAATGCCGGCGCCTATGGCGGCGACATCGCCTCGGTGCTGGACTGGGCGGAACTCGTCACGCGCCAGGGCGAGATCCTTCGCCTCGGCCCCGCCGAGCTGGCCCTCGAATACCGCCACGCGCGCCTGCCCCCGGAAAGTGTCGTGGTCCGCGCACGGCTTTTCGCCAAACCCGGCGACCGCGAGACGATCGCCGCGCGCATCGCCGAAATCCGCGCGAACCGCGAGGCGACCCAGCCGGTGCGGGCCCGCACCGGCGGCTCGACCTTCCGCAACCCGCCCGGCGCCCGCGCCTGGGAGCTGATCGACGCCGCGCAATGCCGCGGCCTTGCCCGCGGCGGCGCCAGGGTTTCCGAAAAACACTGCAATTTCCTGCTCAATGCCGGCGACGCCACGGCCGCCGATCTGGAAGGGCTGGGCGAGGAGGTGCGCGACCGGGTGCAGCAGACGAGCGGCATCCGCCTCACCTGGGAAATCCGCCGGATCGGACGTCCCGGCCCCGCCCCCGCCGCCCCCGCCATGGTGCCCGCGCCATGAAGCGCGTCGCGGTTCTCTATGGCGGCATCTCCGCCGAACGCGAGGTGAGCCTCTCCTCGGGCACCCAGGTCGCGAGCGCCCTGCGCGAAGCCGGCTACGACGTGCAGCCGATCGAAGTCGGCCCCGATCTCGGCGCGCTGCTGGCCGCGCTCGATCCCCGGCCCGATGCCGTCTTCAACGCGCTGCACGGCAAGTTCGGCGAGGACGGCGTGATCCAGGGCGTGCTCGACTGGCTCGGCATCCCGTACACCCATTCCGGCGTGCGCGCCTCGGCGCTGGCCATGGACAAGGCCGCGAGCCGCGCGGTCTTCATGGCCGCGAACCTGCCGGTCGCGCATGGCCGCGTGATCGAGATCGAAAGCCTCGCCGGCCGCGACCCCCTGCCCTGCCCCTACGTGATCAAGCCGCTCGACGAGGGCTCGTCGGTGGGCGTCACGATCGTGCGGGAGCGCGACAACCGCCGCCACGAAATCGCGCGCGCCTGGCGCTTCGGCCCGCAGGCGCTGGTCGAGGAATACATTCCGGGCCGGGAACTGACGGTCGGCGTACTCGGCGACCGCCCGCTCGCCGTCACCGACATCGCCGCCGCGCACGAATTCTACGACTACGAAAGCAAATACGGCGCCGGCGGCTCCCGCCACATCCTGCCCGCGGCGCTGCCGCCCGAGGTCGAGAGCAAGGCGATGACCCTCGCCCTCGCGGCGCATCAGGCGCTCGGCTGCCGCGGCGCCTCGCGCACCGATTTCCGCTACGACGACACGCACGCATCGCCGGGCCGCCTCGTGCTGCTCGAGGTCAACACGCAGCCCGGCATGACGCCAACCTCGCTGCTGCCCGAACAGGCCGCGTTCCGCGGCATCGAATTTCCCGCGCTCTGCTCCTGGATGGTGGAGAACGCCCGATGCCGCGCGTGAAGAAGCGCGAAATCGCGCGGCCGAGCCGGTTCAAGCTGCTGCTGCGGCGGCAGCGCCGGCTGCTGCGGCCGGCAGCCCTGCTCGGCGCCGGTTTCGCGATCGTGCTGGCCGGCACCGCCCTCGTCCATTCCGCGCAGCCCGGCGGCACGCTCGCCGCGCTCGAAAGCGACGCCGCCAGCGCGCTCGATCTGCGCGTGCGCGAAATCCGCATCGTCGGACGCGCCAACACGCCCGAGCCGCTGCTCGATGCGGCGCTCGGCGTCCGGGTCGGCGATCCGATCTTTTCGGTCTCGGTCGCCGGCGCCCGCGAGCGCATCGAATCGCTCTCCTGGGTGCAGCACGTCGCGGTCGAGCGCCGCCTGCCCGACACGATCTTCGTCGACATCCAGGAGCGCCGTCCCTTCGCGGTCTGGCAGTATGAGGGAAAATTCCAGCTCATCGACCGCGCCGGCCAGACCGTGACCGACGAGGATGTCGCCTCGTTTGCCGACCTGCCGCTCGTGGTCGGCGCCGGCGCGCCCGCGGCCACCGCCACCCTGTTCGACGACCTCGCCAAATTCCCGGCACTGCACGACCGCGTCGCCGCCGCCATCCGGGTCGGCCAGCGCCGCTGGAATCTCCAGCTCAAGCGCGGTCTCGTCATCATGCTGCCGGAAACCGGCGAAGCCCAGGCGCTCGCGCTGGTCGACCGGCTGCAATCCGAGCAATCGCTGCTCGACCGCCCGCTCGTGCTGGTCGATCTGCGCCTGCCCGACCGGCTCGTCGTGCGCCCCAAACCGGCCCCGGCCCTCGCGCCGAATCCGGGCGACCTGCACACTCCCGATCCGATCAATCGCAGGGCGACATGAACGATCTCTCCCGCCGCCCCGACATTCCGCTCCCCGAACTTCCGGACGGCCCGGCGCCGCGCGGCCGCCACCGCGCGGGCCCGTTCGGCGTGCTCGACATCGGCAGCACCAAGATCGCCTGCCTGATCGGCCGCACCGAATCCGACGGCACGCTGCGCGCCCTCGGCCATGGCGTCACCCGCGCGCGCGGCGTGCGCGCCGGCGGCATCACCGATCTCGACGAAGCCGAGCGCGGCATCCGCAGCGCCGTCGCCACCGCCGAGGAGCGGGCCGACTACCGGCTGCGCAGCGTCGCCGTGAACCTCTCCTGCGGCGCGCCCGAAAGCCGGCTGTTCAACGTGCAATGGCCGGTCGGCGGCCGCCAGGTCGGCGAAGCCGACGTGCGCCGCGTCCTCACCGAAGGCCGCCATCGCGCCATCACCGAAGGCCGCGAGACCGTCCATTCCCTCGCCGTGTCCTTCGCCGTCGACGAGACCGCCGGCGTCGCCGATCCGCGCGGCCATCATTGCGACATCCTCTCCGCGCGGCTGCACGTGATCGACGCGCTCTCCATGGCGCTGCGCAATCTCGGCGCCGCGGTCGCGCGTTGCGATCTCGAAATCAGCGAGCTGGTCTCCGCCCCCTTCGCCGCCGGCCTCGCCTGCCTGGTCGACGACGAGCGCGAGCTCGGCGCCACCGTGATCGACATGGGCGGCGGCACCACGAGCCTCGCGGTCTTCGCCGAAAGCCAGCTGCTGCACACCGCGCAGATCGCGATCGGCGGCCAGCACGTCACGCGCGACCTCGCCAGCGGGCTCGCCACCCCGATCGACAATGCCGAGCGCCTGAAAACCCTCTACGGCACCACGCAGATCTGCCAGGACGACGAGCGCGAATTGCTGCCGGTGCAGATGATCGGCGAGGAGGGCGACCAGTTCGCCCGCGTCCCGCGCAGCATGGTGATCCGCATCATCCGCCCGCGCCTCGAGGAAACCTTCGAACTGGTGCGCGACCGGCTCGACAATGCCGGCCTCGGCCGCGCCGGCGCCGGCCGCGTCGTGCTCACCGGCGGCGCCTCGCAGCTGGTCGGCGTGCGCGAACTCGCCTCGCGCATCCTCGAGCGCCCGGTGCGCATCGGCCGCCCCGCGCCGGTCCGCGACCTCGCCGACAGTTTCGCCGGCCCCGCCTTCGCCACCGCCTGCGGCCTGCTGGCCTGGAGCGCGGGACAGGGCCGCGTGCTGGCGGATGTTGAAATCGACTCGGTGCCATCCGCTACCCTGCTCAGCCGAATCGTCGCCTTTCTCCGGGACCGGGTGTGAAACGCATGCACCCGCCCGGCAACCGCCCCGTCCCCGCGTGCTTCAGGAGCCTGCCATGACCCTGCGCCTCGAAATTCCGCGACTGCAACCAACCGACTTCACGCCGCGCATCACCGTGATCGGCGTCGGCGGCGGCGGCACCAACGCGGTCGACAACATGATCCAGCTCAATCTGCAGGGCGTGGATTTCGTGGTCGCCAACACGGACGCGCAACAGCTCATGCACAGCCGGTCGGATCGGCGCATCCAGCTCGGTCCGCACCTGACGCAGGGTCTCGGCGCCGGCGCCAAGCCCGATGTCGGGCGCGCCGCGGCCGAGGAAGCCGCCGACGAGCTCGCCCGCCATCTCGACGGCGCGCACATGGTCTTCATCACCGCCGGCATGGGCGGCGGAACCGGCACGGGGGCGGCGCCGGTGATCGCGCGGATGGCGCGCGAGCGGGGCATCCTGACCGTGGGCGTGGTGACGAAGCCGTTCAATTTCGAGGGCGCGCGCCGCGCCCGGTCGGCCGAGGCCGGGATCGCCGAGCTGCAGGAATATGTCGACACGCTCATCGTCATCCCGAACCAGAATCTGTTCCGAATCGCGAATGAAAAGACCGGCTGGCGCGAGGCCTTCAAGATGGCCGACCACGTGCTCTACATGGGCGTGCGCGGCGTCACCGACCTCATGGTCTCGCCCGGCCTCGTCAATCTCGATTTCGCCGACATCCGCACCGTCATGGCCGAGATGGGCAAGGCGATGATGGGCACCGGCGAGGCCGACGGCGAGAACCGCGCGATCCGCGCCGCCGAGGCCGCGATCAACAACCC
This sequence comes from Acetobacteraceae bacterium, assembly GCA_027451405.1. Classification (GTDB taxonomy): domain Bacteria; phylum Pseudomonadota; class Alphaproteobacteria; order Acetobacterales; family Acetobacteraceae; genus DAIDJM01. The sequence continues at coordinate 31,852 of DAIDJM010000056.1, forward strand.
GCTGCTCGAAGACACCAACATGGCCGGCGCCCGCGGCCTGCTCATCAACATCACCGGCGGCGACGACATGACGCTGTTCGAGGTCGATCAAGCAACGAACCGCATCCGTGAGGAAGTGGCCGAGGACGCCAACATCATCTTCGGCAGCGCCATCGACGAGCAGCTCTCCGGCCGCGTCCGGGTCTCGGTGGTCGCGACCGGCATCGACACGCCGGTGGCGGATGCCGCCGCCGAGCCGGTGCGGCCGCGCCTCGTCGCGGTCGGCGGCGGGGCCGCCCAGGCCGTCGCCGCCGCGCCCGCCGCCGCCACGGCCGAGACCATCCTCGCCGCCGCCGATCCCGGCGCGGGGCTGGGCAGCGCCGTCCCGCTCCCCACCGCCGCGCCCCGGAGCACGCTCTTCACCGACGGCGCGGCCCCCCGGACCCCCGCCCCCCGCGCGCCGCGGTCGGGCCTGTTCCAGATGATCACGCGCCGTCCGGCCCCCGAGCCCGAGCGGACCGAGCCGCAGATCGCGGCCGAACCGACCGCTCTCGTCCGCGCCGCCGGCGCCGAGCCGGACCCGGCCGGGCTCGAGATTCCCGCGTTCCTGCGGCGCCAGACTTCCTGACGCGCTCACCGGCCGGCGGGCCGGCGGCGCCACACCTGGCGCCGCCGGCCCGGCCTGCTTCGTTACAATTTGCCAAAGCAGCGCAAAATTTCGTCTAAAGTCAGACCCTTAGGCCGAAATATCCGGCAATAATGATTGACTCGCCCGACGCCTGACCGAGCGGTTAGGAACAGAGTCGAGCTACCCGCTAAAAGGGCGAGGAACATTTCTGGATGGACGGCCTGACCGACATCGTGCGCGACGAGCCTCCGGCCGCGCTGCAACATACGCTGAAAGCCCCCATTGCCTGCGTCGGCACCGGTCTGCACACCGGGCGCCGCGTGCGGCTCGGGCTCGGCCCGGCGCCGGTCAACACCGGCATCGTGTTCCGCCGCACCGATCTCGGCCTCGATCTGCCCGCGCGCTACGACCTCGTGACCGACACCCGCCTCTGCACGGCGCTCGCGCTGGCCGCCCACCCCGAGGCCCGGGTCGGCACCATCGAACATCTGCTGGCCGCGCTCGCCGCCTGCGGCATCGACAATGCGATCGTCACGCTGGACGGGCCCGAAATCCCGGTCTTCGACGGATCGGCCGCCCCCTTCGTGTTCCTGATCGACTGCGCCGGACAGGTGGAGCAGCCGGCGCCGCGCCAGGTGATCCAGATCCTGCGGCCGGTGCGGGTCGATGCCGGTCCGGCCTCGGCCGAGCTCCGGCCCTCGGCGGGTTTCGCGGGACTGGAACTCTCGCTCGCGATCGATTTCCCGGCCCCCGCCATCGGCCGGCAGGCGCTGACGCTCCGTCTCACCGAAGCCAGCTTCCGCGCCGAACTGTCGGAAGCCCGCACCTTCACGATGCGCGCGGACATCGAAAATCTCCAGGAAGCGGGCCTGGCGCTCGGCGGTTCGCTGAAGAACGCGATCGTGGTGGACGGCGCCGAGGTGCTGAACCCCGAAGGCCTGCGCCAGCCCGATGAGTTCGTGCGCCACAAGCTCCAGGACGCGGTCGGCGACCTCGCCCTGGCAGGCTACCCGATCCAGGGCCGCTTCATCGCGCACCGCACCGGACACGCGCTCAACAACCGCCTGCTGCGCACCCTCATGGCCGACCCCTCCGCCTGGCGCCTCGCCACGCTGGAATCGGCCGCCTGGTCGCAACCCGCGCGCGCCGCCGCCTAGCCGCCCCGGCGGCGGAAAAACGCGGACTGGCGGCCATCTGCCGGCGATTGCCTGCGCTCCGGTGCTCACGGCCGGAAGGCCGCTCCGCTCCGGTGCTCGGCAATCACCGCCAGCCGACTCGCCATTCCCCGTTTTTCCGCCGCCGGCTCGAAACGCGCAGAGCCGGCCCCAGCGGCTTGCGGCCGGTGCGCCATCGGTCCGAGCGCCGGACGCAAGAGAGGCGGAGCCTCCGCCCCCGGTGTTTTCCCGCCCTCCGCGATAGTATAAGCCTCGCCGCCATGACTCCGCGCCTAGCTCCGCTGGCCCTCGCCCTGTTTCTGCTCGGCGGCTGCGCCACCATCCGCTCCGTCCTGCCCTGGACGAGCAGCAAGGACGACGAACCCAATCCCAAGATCAACCTCGCCGACGAATCGCCCGATCTGCTCTACAGCAACGGTATCGATGCGCTGCGCAAAGGCGCCTATGGCACCGCGGTGACGCATTTCGAGGCGATCCAGCAGAACTACCCCTACTCGCCCTGGGCGACGAACGCGCAGCTCATGGAGGGCTACGCCGAATATCGCCGCAACGGCTACACCGAAGCCGTCTCGCAGCTGGATCGTTACCTTCAGCTCCACCCGACCAGCAAGGACGTCGCCTACGCCTATTATCTGCGCGCCCTCTGCTATTACGAGCAGATCTCCGACATCTCGCGCGACCAGAAAGGCACCGCCGACGCGATGGCGGCGCTGCAGGAAGTGGTGAACCGCTTCCCCGACAGCGCCTATGCCCGCGACGCGCGCCTCAAGATCGATCTCTGCCGCGACCATCTCGCCGGCAAGGAAATGATGATCGGCCGCTACTATGAAAGCCAGCATCTCTACGCCGCCGCGATCGGCCGCTATCAGCGCGTGGTCGACGACTACCAGACCACCAACCACACGCCGGAAGCGCTGGCCCGCCTGACGGAAATCTATCTCAAGCTCGGGATGACCGACGAAGCCAGGCGCACCGCCTCGGTGCTGGACTACAACTATCCCGGCAGCGTCTGGTACCAGGATGCCTGGAACGAGCTGGTCGAAACCCATGCGGTCCGAGGCAGGCCGGTGAACAGCGCCGGCGAGCAGCAAAAGCCCGGCTTCCTGTCGAGAACTCTCGGGTGGGTTTTCTAGACCCCGTTCCCGCCCCTCGCTCGACGCGGCGCACCTGATGCTGGTGCAGCTCGCGATCCGCAACGTCGTGCTGATCGAGAAGCTCGAAATCGCCTTCTCGCCCGGTCTCACCGTGCTCACCGGCGAAACCGGCGCCGGCAAATCGATCCTGCTCGACAGTCTGGGGCTGGCGCTCGGCGCCCGCGCCGATGCCAGCCTGCTCCGGACCGGGGCCGATGAGGCGACCGTCACGGCGAGCTTCGCGCCCCCGGCCGGCCATCCGGTGCAGGATGCGCTCGCCGAGCTCGGCATTCCGGACGAGGAACAGATCGTGCTGCGCCGCAGCCTCGCGCGCGACGGCCGCAGCCGCGCCTGGATCAACGACGCGCCGGCCGGTGCCGCCGCGCTGCGCCGGATCGGCGCCATGCTGGTCGAGCTGCAAGGCCAGCACGAGCAGATGGGCCTGGCCGATCCCGCCAGCCATCTCGGCGTGCTCGACGCCTTCGGCACGTCCCCCGACCTCACCGCGGAGATCGCGCTCCGCCACCGCGCCTGGCGCGCCGCCGAGGAAAATCTCGCCGCCGCCCAGCTCGCCATCGCCGCCGCGCGCCGCGAGGAGGATTTCCTGCGCCACGCGGTCGCCGAACTCGCCGAGCTCGCCCCGGCCGAAGGCGAGGAAGATGCGCTCTCGAAACAGCGTAATCATCTGGTAGTTGCATAGATTCGCCTGCGTGACCGATCGTTGTCACTCGCTTCAGCGGGCAGTGAAGTATTGAGGAGGTGTGAGATGAAGCGGAGCATTCGCTTGCGCGGCTTGAATGGCCCGTTCAAAGGGCAAACGTGGGAGTCTGTCGATGCACTACGAATCGGTCGCCTTGGGCCGCTCGAAATCGTACTCGACGACAATTCGGTTAGTCGCAATCACGCCGAGATTCGCCACACGGAACGCGGCTGGCGACTGCGCGACCTCGGCAGCACCAACGGTACACGCCTCAACGGTGTGCGCCTCAGCGCCGGACAATGGCCGCTGCGAGCCCGCGACCTCATTCAATTCGGCGAAATCGCCGTCATCGTTGAAGCGCTCGTCGAAGCCGAAGGCCAGGACAGCGGCGTCGAAGAAATGCACATTGAGGCCACGGCTGCATCTTCCTGGGACGAAGCTCTGGAAGGCGTGGCCTTCGACAGCCAACGCTGTCCGCGAGCCGGCGAGCAGCTATTGGCCTTGCTCCGCGCCGGCCATCATCTCGTTCACATCGAGAAAGAAGAGGAACTGCTTCACTCGATCCTCAACGACGCCGTAGCCGTACTCGACGCTCAGCGTGGTGCTATCGTTTTGGCGGAGGGTCCGGAAAACCAGTTGAAACTCAAGGCGCTGGTCACGGGACGCGGCGAGCCGCGCGCTGTTGCCGCCGGACGCGACGGCGTGGGCGGTCGCTTTCAGTTTAGCCAAAGCCTGGCCCAGCGCTGCGTCACACGCGGCGAGTCGATCCTCTGTCACAAAGTCGATGAAGATCCCGAATTGGCGATGGCCAAGAGCATCGCCGAAGGAAGCAT
>DAIDJM010000057.1 GCA_027451405.1 Acetobacteraceae bacterium
AAGCCGCGCTGGCCGAGGCCCGCATCGCCGCCGCCGCCGCGCTCCGCCGCACCGAGGCCGACGCCACCGACGCCGCCGACCGCGCCCGCGCCGCCGATCAGGCCGAACAGGCCGCGCGGGAGGCCCTCGCCCGCCACCGGGCCGCCATCGCCGCCATCCTGCCGGCCGCCCTGCGGCTCGCGCTCTATCCCGACGAAACCCTGATCGCGGCACCGGTCCCGCCCGATCAGGCGCTCGCCGGTCTCGCGGTCGCGCAATCGCTCGGCGCGCGGCTCGCCCAGCAGATCGCCGCCCTCCGCGCAGCCCGCGAGGCCGCCGAGACGCTGCGCCGCGCCGCCGGCCGCGAGCACGCCGCCCTCGCCCAGGTCGAGGCCCGCGAGACCGCCGAGCAGCAGGCACTCGACCGTCAGCTCACCAGCGCCGCCTCGGAGGCGAAAACCGAAAGCGCCGCCGCCAAGGCTGCCGCCGAGGCCGCGGCCCGCCTCGCCGGAGAGGCCACCACGATCCGCGACGCGATCGCCGCCATGGACCAAGCCGCCGCCCGCGCCACCCCTGAGCCGGCGCCCGGCCCGGGCCTCGTGCCCGCCGGCGCCCGCTGGCCGGTCGAGGGCCGCATCGTCAAACCGTTCGGCGCCCCCGAAGAGGACGGTGCCGCCACCGGCATCACGCTCGCCGCCGCGCCCGGCGCGGTCGTCACCAGCCCCTGCCACGGCCGCATCGCCTTCGCCGCGCCGTTCCGCAGCTACGGCAACCTCATGATCCTGGCCTGCGGCAATGGTTACGACTTCGTTCTCAGTGGCCTCGGCCGCTTCGATGCCGGCGTCGGCCGCACCGTCCGCGCCGGCGAACCGGTCGCCCGCATGGCCGGCGCCGCCGAAAGCCCGCTCTATCTCGAGTTGCGCCGCCGCGGCGAGCCGGTCGACCCGATGCCCTTCCTGAATGCGCGCGGCTCGGGTTAAATGCCGGCAAGCCCACGCGAAAACCCTGGCGCGGCCCGGCCGGCGCGCAATATCCCGGCCCGGATCAACAAGGAACAGCGCATGAAACTTCGTTCCGGCCTGCTGATCGGCACCGCCTTCGGAGCCGGTCTGCTGGCGGGGCCCGTGGCCCGCATCGTCGCCCCCCACGCCCACTTCCCCGTGGCCTTCGCCGACGATTCCGCGAGCGATCCCGCGCACCAGGACACCTACCACCTGCTCACGCTGTTCGGCGAAGTCTTCGAAAAGGTCCGCTCCGACTATGTCGAGCCGGTCAAGGACCGCGACCTCGTCGACAACGCGCTCAACGGCATGCTGTCGTCCCTCGACCCGCACAGCTCCTACATGGACGCGAAACAATATGCCGACATGCAGGTCCAGACCAAAGGCGAGTTCGGCGGCCTCGGCCTCGAAGTCACCGCCGACGGCGGCCTCATCAAGGTCATCTCGCCGATCGACGACACCCCCGCCGCCCGCGCCGGCATCAAGTCCGGCGACCTGATCCTCTCGCTCGACGGCAAATCCGTCGAAGGCCTCACCCTCAACGACGCCGTCGACCGCATGCGCGGCACCCCCGGCAGCACCATCACGCTCACGCTCAAGCGCGAGCATGTCGACAAGCCGATCGCCGTCACCATGACGCGCGAGATCATCCACATCCAGGTGGTGAAATCCGCGCTCTACAACAACATCGGCTACATCCGCCTCTCCGCCTTCAACGAGGAGAGCGATCCGAAACTCCGCGAGGCCATCGACAAGATCAAGTCGGAGAGCCACGGCAATCTGCGCGGCCTGGTGTTCGACCTGCGTAACAACCCCGGCGGCCTGCTCGATCAGGCGGTCGATGTCTGCGAGGATTTCATCCCCGACGGCGAGATCGTCTCCACCCGCGCCCGCCACCCCGACGAAGACCAGCGCTGGAACGCCAAAGGCACCGACCTGCTCGACGGCCTGCCGATGGTCGTGCTGATCAACGGCGGCTCCGCCAGCGCCTCCGAAATCGTCTCCGGCGCGCTGCAGGACCACCGCCGCGCCATCATCATGGGCACGCGCAGTTTCGGCAAAGGATCGGTGCAGACCGTGATCCCGATGGGCGACGACGGCGCCATCCGCCTCACCACCGCGCGCTACTACACGCCCTCCGGCCGCTCCATCCAGGGTCTCGGCATCGCCCCCGACGTCCCGGTCGCCGAGGAGCGCGACGATGAGCCGCATTTCCTCCCCGACCGCGAGTCCGAGCTCAACCACGCGCTGACCAACGAAGGCGGCTCGGCCCCCACCAAGAAGCCGGCCCCGCGCGACGACATCCCGCCCCAGGCCAAGAACATTCCCGCCAAGCCGCCCGCCGACTGGCCGAAATTCGACCCCGCCAACCCCAAGACCGACTTCCAGCTCCAGCAGGCGCTGGTCCTCGTGGGCGACATGGCGCAGCAGCGCCACGCTTCCCGCTGACGGAAAGCGGGAGGATTTAGCCCCTCCCGCGCCGCTGCCGCCCCGCCTTCCCGATGCGCACGCTGCTCCGGTTCTGGGTCGCGGTCCTCGCCGTGCTCGCCACCGGCGCCGTCGTGCTCACGGTGCTCGGCCCACCCAAACCGCGCACGCCGCCCAAACCGGCCGCGGTGCCGGCCGGCACACCCAAACCAGCCGCCAAACCGCTCCAGGCGGTCACCCAGGCCGCCCCCAAACCGCCCGCCGCCGGCCTCTTCGAGCCCGACCCCTACGACCCGAGCCGCATGCTCCCCCGCATCAGCGCGGACGGCGTCACCCCAGCCCGCGCCTACGCCACCCCCACGCCACCGCCACCGCCCGGCCACCCCCGCATCGCGCTCATCATCGACGGCATCGGCCTCGACCAGGCGCTCAGCGAACGCGCCATCCGCGAGCTCCCCGCCGCCGTCACGATGGCCTTCTCCGCCTACACGCCCGACCAGGCCGCCACCCGCCTGGGCTGGGACTCCCGCGTCGCCGGCCACGAATGCCTGGTCTCCATCCCCATGGAACCGGCCGGCTACCCGCTCTCCGACGAGGGCACCCGCGCCCTCCTGACCGGCGCCTCCCGCGCCCAGAACCGGCAAAACCTCTTCTGGGCCCTCTCCCGCATGCCCGGCTGCGTCGGCGCCACCGGCGCCTCCGACGGCGGCGCCGGCGAACGCTTCGCCGCCAGCCCGCCCGCCTTCGACGCCATGCTCCACGAAATCCGCAGCCGCGGCCTGCTCTATCTCGACCCCCGCCCCGGCGCGACGCTCGCCCCCGACCCCGGCATCCGCATCAACGACTTCCTGCTCGACCGCCCCGACAGCCCCGACGCCCCCATCACCGCCGCCATCATCGACAGCCGCCTGGCCGCCCTCGAACGCCTCGCCCGCGAACGCGGCACCGCCATCGCCGTCGCCGGCCCGCCCCTGCCGGTGCTCATCGAGCATCTGAAAGCCTGGATCGCGCGCGCGCAGCGGCGAGGGTTCGTGATTGTTCCTATCACGAATCTATATGGGTCGGTTTGAGGCGCGCCTCCGGCGGGCAGGGGCTCTGCCCCTGCACCCCGCTGGGGCCATAGGGCCCCAGACCCCATTTCGTTTGGTGCCGTGGTGAGATCTGTGAACCCAAAGAGCCCACTTCCGGCAGCCATCAAATTGAGTATCGGAATAAATATGTTCCTGGCTCACGCCGCCTGGGCGAATTCCAGGCCGACACTTTGCAAGCCTTCCGAGTTGACGATATTTTCCTGCATCACCAGGGATAGAACCAAGATCAGTCTCTGTCTTGCAGAATATCCTGTTCTCTACCTCAAACAGAGTGACAGTCACGGGCGCTCAGCGTCAGACCGCGTGCTGCGTGCTCAAGAAGCGACTGTCACCACGAATCCGCACGGGGACTCGATAGCCCTGCGCCTCGAAACAGCCACTCAGACAGCTGAACTTTTTTACTCACAGGATTACTATGACCTGGATGGAGGGACTTTCCGCTTCCAAAGCCCGGCGCGAACATGGATGGAGAAATGTCTGCTCGATACGACACGTGCCGACTCCGGCCTGCGAAAGGTCAATGGAAAAGACATCAATGTTGGCTTCGGAGGTCTAAGGCAAGAAGGGCTGGCGGATGAATGGAAAAATCCAGACGAATGGCCGATGAACTAGCGTGATCGCTCATTTAAACCCTCCAAAGTGAAGGGGTCTGGGGCCCTATGGCCCCAGTGGGGCTCGCCATTGGTGCGCCATTGGTCCGAGCACCAATGGCGAGGGGGCAAAGCCCCTGCCCGCCGGAGGCAACTGAAAGGAAACGGTTCCTAAAATGAAACTAAAACCTGGCCTTCTCCTAACCCTCCTGGCCACCACCGCCGCAGCCCCGCTCCCCGCGCTCCACTGGCGCGAACTCGGCCCCTTCCGCGGCGGCTGGGCCACGATGGTCGCCGGCATCCCGACGCAGCCCGACACATTCTACTTCGCCGCCGCTGGCGGCGGCGTCTGGCGCACCGAGAATGCCGGCCGCACCTGGCAGCCCCTCTTCCAGCATGGCCCCGCCGCCCCGGTCGGCGCGATCGCCATCGCCCCCTCGGACCCGAAAATCCTCTATATCGGCACCGGCCAGCCCGAACCGCGCTACGATATCGGTTCCGGTCGCGGAATTTTCCGCTCCAATGACGGCGGCAAAACCTGGACCAGCCTTGGTCTCGCCGACACGCGCTATATCGGCAAGATCTGGATCGATCCCAAGGACCCCGACACGGTCCTGGTCGGCGCGCTCGGCCACGTCTTCGGCCCCGACCCCAATCGCGGCCTCTACCGCTCCACCGACGGCGGCAAAACCTGGACCCAAACGCTCCAGATCGATGACAGCACCGGCATCGTCGACATCGCCGCCGACCCCGCCGATCCAAAGCACATCATCGCCTCCGCCTGGCAGATCCGCCAATATCCCTGGCAGAGCTATTTCAACCCCATCGCCGGCCACGGCAGCGCGCTCTACGAATCCACAGACGGCGGCGTCACCTGGCAGCGCATGGCCGGGAAAGGCTGGCCCACCGCCGACCTCGGCCGCATCGGCATCGCCACCACAAGCACGAAGCAGGGCCTGCGCATCTACGCCACCATAGACGCCGGCAAGAACAAGGAAGCGACCGGCCTCTACCGCTCCGACGACGACGGCAAAAGCTGGACCCGCGCCAACCCCGCCCCCGCCTTCACCAACTGGTACACGAGCCGCATCACCGTCGCCCCCAACGACCCCGACACGCTCTACACGGTCGGCCAATCGATCCGCCGCTGCACCGATGCCGGCGCCCACTGCACCATCATCAAGGGCGCCCCCGGCGGCGACGACTACCACTATATCTGGATCAACCCGCTTCACCCCGACCACGTCATCACCGGCTCGGACCAGGGCGCGGTCGTCAGCGTCGATGATTTCAAAACCTGGAGCAGCTGGTACAACCAGCCCACCGCCCAGCTCTACCATCTCGCCGCCGACAACCGTTTCCCCTACTGGATTTATTCCGGCCAGCAGGACAGCGGCACGGTCGGCATCGCCTCGCGCAGCGACTATGGCGCGATCGGCTGGCGCGACTGGCACCCGATCGGCGGCGACGAACGCGACTGCGACATCCCCGATCCCGTCGATCCCAACATCATCTACGCTTCGGGCTTAGGCGGTCGCGTAACAAAGTGGGACGCCCGCACCGGCCAGGTCCAGAACATCACCCCCTGGCCCGTCTCGAGCTACGCCAAGCGCCCGACCGAGGTGAAATACCATTATCTCTGGGTCACGCCCATGGTCGCCTCGCGCACCGGCCCGCCCGCGCTTTATCTCGGCGCGCAAGTGCTGTTCCGCACCAAAGACCGCGGCGCCAGCTGGCAGATCATCAGCCCCGACCTCACCGGCAAGGACCCCAACGCGAAAAATTGCGGCGGCAACCCCACCCGCGAAGCCGCGAAAGAATGCGGCTACGGCTCGATCGCCGCGATCGAACCCTCCCCCACCGACGCGAACACGATCTGGATCGGCACCGATGACGGCATCATCCAGAAAACCGAGGATGGCGGCGCCCACTGGCAGAACGTCACCCCGCCCAGCATCCCGCTTTGGGGTAAGGTCGCCAGCCTCGATCTCTCCGCGAAACAGCCAGGCACCGCCTACGCCGCGATCGACAACCAGCGCTTAGACGATTACGCGCCCCATTTCCTGCGCACCCACGATAACGGCAAGACCTGGCAGGACATCAGCAACGGCCTGCCCCCCGACCACCCCGCCAGCGTCCTCCGCTCCGACCCCGACCGCCCCGGCCTGCTCTACGCCGGCACCGACAACGCGGTCTTCGTCTCCTTCGATGACGGCGACCATTGGCAGCCTTTGCAGCAAAACCTCCCCACTGCCTGGGTCCGGGACCTGTTGGTCCATGACAACGATCTGATCGCCGCCACCGAAGGCCGCGGCATCTGGGTCCTCGACGACCTCTCCCCGTTGCGCGAAATCAACGCCGATCTCGCCAAAGACGAAGCCCATCTCTTCAAACCCGCACTCGCGACGCGCGTCCACCCCAACAACAACGCCGACACCCCCTTCCCCCCCGAAACCCCGCAAGGCGAAAACCCGCCTCCCGGCGCCATCATCGATTATTACCTCGGCGCAAATATCAAAGGCCCCGTCACGCTCGACATCAAGGACGCGAACGGCGACACGATCCGCCATTACACCAGTGAATCGGCCCCCAAACCGGTCCACGCCGAACGCTATTTCGAAAAAGGCTGGCTCCGCCCCGAAACCGCCTTGCCCGCCTCCCCCGGCATGCACCGCTGGATCTGGGACCTCCGCGCCGAACGCCCAAGCGCGCTGACCTACACCTACAGCATCGCCGCCACCTGGGGCCGCGACGACCCCGCCCTGCCCTTGGGCCCCTGGGCCGTCCCCGGCACCTACACAATCGTGCTGCACGCAGACGGCCACGACTACACCGCCCCCCTCAAACTCCGCGAAGACCCCCGCATCCACGTCTCGCTGGCCGACCTGCAAGCCAGCCTCGCCCTCTCCAACCGCATCGCCGAAGCCTTGAGCCGCGCCTACACCGCCGAAGCCGAACGCGACGCCGTCCTCCACGCCATCGCCGCCGACAAGAAAGACGACACGATCCAGGCGATCGGCGACACCCTGAACAAACCCGCCGCCCCCGACACCCTCACCTTCGAAACCGCCGACGGAATCCTGTCCGGCATCGAAACCGACCTCGAATCGATCGACGCCGCCCCCACCGAAGCCCAATACCAGGTGGTGGAAATGACCGTAGGCAAACTGGACAAGGCCCTGCAAGCCTGGTCCCAATTCAAAGCCGACCAACTCCCAAAACTAAACGCCACCCTGGAAAAACTCGGCCGCAAACCCGTGTCCCTCAGCGCCGCGACAGAGCCCGACGAGCAAGAAGCCGGCGAAGACTTGCCCTAATCAGCGCGCCTCCGGCGGGCAGGGGCTTCGCCCCTGCACCCCACTGGGGCCGAAAGGCCCCAGACCCCGCTCATTTGAGCAGATTCGACCGATACCCCTATGTTAAGAAACACCCCAACGCATTCCCGAACGGCCTCGCTCGTGAACGTCTGGATGCGCGTCAATAGCCTTAAGCCGTTGCTTGAGCTTGAGCTTGACTGAAGACGGATCAATCGCCCGAGGACGCAGACGCGAATGCTTTTTTGGTTGCTCCAAATGAAGGATAACCTTCAGCGCGGTTGCTGAAAGTGTATTCTCAGCAAAGTCCTTCTCAGACCTAACACGCGCATTCACCTTCGACGGCAAAATCGCCGCCAATGTATCCAATATCTTACAGCAGACTTCATGGTCGAGATCGGACGGTTTAGTACGAGTGTGCGCGCGGTAATCTTTTACCTCGATTAGGTATAAAATATTGTCTGGCGCCATCGCGAGGAGGTCAAGCGCTTTGACGCCGGACCGCACTGCTTGGAACTGACTTTTGTAATAAGACCATTCATCGTACTTTGTAACAAGCCAACCTGCGTCAAACGTGAAGCATAAATCTCCCACAGTCACGACGCACATCACTACAGTCCTAGAAATCTGTCAGATTGCTCTAAATCCTCATCTAGGGCAGCGATAGAGCCAACGTCCGCTATGGAATCACCCTGCTCGATCTCAACTCCTCGGTCAGAACTTGCATGTAAACTAAAAAAGCGAGATTTCGGCGCATCAACACTCGCCTCAGAAAGCAATATTTCCAACTCTCGCAGTAAAAAAAGGCTATGAGTGGCTATGAAGACCTGGATCCCACTCGTTGCTAGATCGCAGATGGTTTTTGCAACCCGCTTGATCAAGCGCGGATTCAGACCCGCTTCCGGCTCGTCCCAAAATAGATATCCATTATCGAGCAGCGCCCCGGTTGCGATCAGCCGTGCGATCATCCCCAATTTTCGGAGACCTTCCGCAACGAGCGGCATTTCCATACGACCTGTTTTAGTTCTGAGATAGAAGCGCCCGTTTTTGTCAGCCTCGATCTGACCGTCCATCGCTTGCTCAAGCGGCTCCAGGAGCTTACTTATCCTCTGCACCCTCGGCCCCCGTTGCAGAGGAAGCCCGAGCAGCACACATGTGTCTCGCCAAGTTTCTTCAGCCTCAAGCTGGGTAGTTTCGTACATAGAAACGAAACCAGGATACATGGTCAACAACTCACGAGTCGGAATGAAGGCCGCGGGGGATGTGAGCCAACGCGCCGGCACTCGATTTACCGCTACCTCTGACTTGCTGTTAGTTGCGAAACTAAAAGCTGTGGTCATATCCGGTTTCGTAAATGTCAGATGCACATCAGAGCGCTGCCTACCCGGCTGGCGTCTCGTTAAACGGCCAAGCGCCTCTGGTCGAAAGACATTTGTTAGCTTATCAGCAATGCTAACTTGCAGAAGGGCCTTTGTTGGGCCTGTCAAAGACGGTCGACGAGGCTTTTCTGAAATAGCGAAGACAACGCAGTAGGCAATCTTCAGTAAGTGCGTCTTTCCGCTGGAATTCTCGCCAATGATTACATTTAGCCCCCTGCTGAAGCTTAACTTCACATCTTCAAACAGGGTGAAGTTTTTGACGTGCATTGTTTGAAGGGGAAGGGTCCCGTCGACCCCCATCCTCCGGGTCTGGCTACACATGGTTGCGACTATTACGACCGGCGGCGCTGCGACGAGTGAGCATTGCCTAGGCGGCACGCAGAGCGCCGGAGGACGAAAGGGAGGGGTAAACAGGTGGCGTTGTCACCCGATGTCGACTGTGTATTCGCTTCAAGGGACTACTCCAAGAACAGTAATAGAGGCTAAGGCTCGCTTTCGTGGCCAGTCAATGACTTATGCGGCGAGGCCTGCGCCACAGGGCAACGCCTCTGCAGCGCCCCAGCCCTGGTAACACTAGGTCTTCCCCCGTAGCCCCTCCCTCCGACATAGCCTCGAGACCGCGTTTCTTGGCATCCTTGCGCGAAACCAAGAGTCGGGAAAACTCACATGCGTCTCGATTTCAGCAGCTTCATCGGCGGCTTCGCCGGCGCCTGCGCGATCGGTGCGCTCGCCATGCTGGGCGGGGCGGCGCGGCCGGCGCAGGATGCGGCGTTCGGCGTACTGACCGTGCAGCGGATCGACGTGAGAGAGCCGGATGGCACGCTCCGGCTTGTCGTGTCGGACAGTGCGCGCGCGCCAGGCATCATCATTAAGGGACACGAGCAGCCGCATCCCTCGCGCCGGTCGGCCGGCCTGATTTTCTACAACGACGAAGGCACGGAGAATGGCGGACTGATTTTCAGCGGCGAACGATCGCCCGACGGCGCCAGACACAGCAGCGGCAGCCTCACCTTCGACCGCTACGAGCAGGATCAGATCGTTCAGGTCCAGGCCAGTGAAGACGGCGCGGCCCGCTCAGGCGGTCTGGTGGTCAACGACCAGCCCGAACCGACGATGGATTGGGCGGCCATCGACCGCGCGCGGAACCTGAGCGGACCCGCGCAGCTTGCCGCGTTCAAGGCCGCCCACGCCGGTGGAACCCAGCGCGTGTTCCTCGGCCGCCGGGAAGACAAATCTTCCGAGTTGATCCTGCGCGACGGCGCCGGTCGCCCGCGCCTCGTCCTCCACGTCTCGGAAAACGGTGCTGCCTCCATCGACTTCCTCGACGATGCCGGAAAGCTACGCCGCCAAATCGAGCCACTGCCTCGCTGAAGCGGGCAACGAAGGCTCCAAGCCCAAGCAAAACGCGCAACGCGAGCGACCCCCAAACTTCCCCCTTGCCAACCTCCACGCCCTTATGTTAGCGATCCTAACCGTGCCGCCCAACACCGCCACCGAGGCCGTCTATCGCCTCATCGAAATCATCGCCCTCATCGCCGAGGCGGTCGCGGCGCACTATGCGGGCAAACCGATCCGCGGCTACCTCATCGGCCGCTCCGCCACCCGCTTCTGCGACGATCTCCGCCAATCCCTCGAAGCCCTCGCCGCCGAAATCGAAGCCCGGCAACAGGAACTCGCCGCTTCCCCACCCGAGGCCGAGTCCCCCGTCACGCAAGCCGGCTGCCGCGCCCAGCCCGCCGCCTCAACCGCGCCGGCGCAGCCCCGCCGCCCGGCCCCAGGCCGCCCCGCGCAAATCCGCAAAGCGATCCGCGCCCCCATCCCAAGCCGCCAATCCCTGACCCACAGCCCGCCCCGCCGAACAAAACCCTGCGAAGTGGCGCCGTTTAAGCTCGTCCATTTCGTTTCGGTTTAGCAACAAGAATCTCGGGCGGGCGGGAGACGCGGTTCTCCAACACCCTCTCAAACATTGAAGCGAAACAGCAAAACGTCGCCGTCCTGCACCACGTAATCCCGCCCCTCGACCCGCAGCTTCCCCGCCTCCCGGGCGCCCGCCTCGCCATTCCCCGCCTCGAAATCCGGATACGCAATCGTCTCGCAGGCAATGAACCCGCGCTCGAAATCATTGTGAATGACCGAAGCCGCCTGCGGCGCCTTCGTCCCCCGAACGATCGTCCAGGCCCGCGTCTCCTTCGGCCCCACCGTGAAATACGTGATCAGGCCCAAGAGCCCGTAGCCCGCGCGGATCACCCGATCGAGCCCGCTATCCGCAAGCCCGAGCCCCGCCAGGAACTCCCCCCGGTCCGCCTCCGGCAACTGGCTCACCTCGGCTTCGATCGCCGCCGAAACAACCACGGTGCCGGCCCCCTCGGCCGCGGCGCGCTCGGCCACCCGCGCCGAAAACGCATTCCCCGACGCCGCCGACGCCTCCTCGACATTGCACACGTAGAGCACCGGCTTGCTCGTCATGAGCCCAAGCCGCGAGGCCGCCACCTCCTGCCCCGCGGGAATGGCGCTCCGCGCCGGCCGCCCCGCCTGCAAGGCGGCCACGATCGGTTCCGCGAGCGCCACAAACGCCACACTCTCCCGATCCCCGCCGCGCGCCTTCTTCTGCGCCGCCACCAGCCGCCGCTCGAGACTGTCGAGATCGGCCAGCATCAGCTCGGTCTCCACCGTCTCCGCATCCCGCACCGGATCGACGCTCCCTTCCACATGCGTCACATCCGGATCCTCGAAACACCGCAGCACATGCAGGATCGCATCCACCTCGCGGATATTCGCGAGGAACTGGTTGCCCAACCCCTCGCCCCGGCTCGCCCCGCGCACGAGCCCCGCGATATCCACGAACTCCAAGCTCGTCGGCACGATCTTCGCGGACTTGCCGATCCCCGCGAGCACGCCGAGCCGCGGATCGGGCACCGCCACCCGGCCTACATTCGGCTCGATCGTGCAAAAAGGATAATTCGCCGCCTGCGCCGCGGCCGTCGCGGTCAGCGCATTGAAGAGGGTCGATTTGCCGACATTCGGCAAGCCGACGATACCGCAATTGAAACCCATCTGTTTCGCCTCCGGCGGGCAGGGGCTCCGCCCCTGCACCCCGCTGGGGCCGAAAGGCCCCAGACCCCATCGATTCGGGGTCTGGGGCCCACCGGCCCCAGCGGAGGGGTGCAGGGGAGGCAGAGCCTCCCCTGCTCTACGCAGCCGCCATTTTGGTCATGAACAATTCCGGCTGATCCCCCGCGAGCAGCGGCGCCGCATCCGCGATATCATCGAGCCAACGATCCAAAGCCGCCATTTCCGCCTTCGGAACGTTGCTCAACACATACCCCGCCACCGCGTCCTTATGCCCCGGATGCCCGATGCCGAGCCGCACGCGCCAGAAATCCGCGCTCCCCAGATGCTGCTCGATGCTCCGCAGCCCGTTATGCCCCGCCGCCCCGCCGCCGCGCTTCACGCGCACGCGCCCCGGCGCCAGATCGAGCTCGTCATGAAACACCAGGATCGCGCCCGGCGCGATTTTGTAGAAATGCGCCGCCGGCTGCACGCTCTCGCCCGACGCATTCATGTAAGTGAGCGGCTTCAGCGCCACGATCTTCTCGCCGCCGATCGTGCCCTCGCAAACGAGCCCGCCGAACCGCCGCCGCCACGGCGCGAACCCATGCCGGGCCGCGATCCGCTCGATCGCCATGAAACCGAGATTGTGCCGGTGCTGCGCCATGCCGGGCTCGGGATTCCCGAGCCCCACCCAAAGGCGCAACGGACTACTTCTTCTTGGCCGCGGCCGCCGGCTTCGCGGCCGCCGCCGGCGCCGCCTTGCCCTTCGCCGCCGCGGCGGGTGCCGCCGCCGCCGCATCCGCCGCCGGCTCGGCCGACTTGGTCGGCGGCGCGATGGTGGCGATCACGAAATCCCGCTCGGCGATCGTCGGCCGCACATTCTCCGTGCCCTTGAGGTCGCTCCACCGGATCGCATCCGCGATATCGAGCGCGCCGAGATCGGCCTCGAGGAACGCCGGCACCGTGTCCGGATCGGCGAACACTTCCACCGTATGCCGCACCACGTTCAGCACGCCGCCCTTCTTGAGCCCCGGGCTCGTGCCTTCGTTCAAGTAATGAACCGCCACCGCCACGCGAATATGCTCGCCCGGCGCCAGCCGCTGGAAATCCACATGCTGCGGCGCGTCCGTCACCGGATGGAACTGCACGTCGCGCATCAGCGCCCGCGCCTTCTGCCCATCGACCGACAGCTCATAGAGCCGCGACCGCCACCCGCCGCGCGCCAGCTCGCGCAGCACCGCGCGGGGCTCGAGCGCGATCGGCGTCGGTGTCTGCTTCGCCCCATAGACGATGCCCGGCAGCTTGCCGGCCCGCCGCGTCGCCCGCGCGCCTCCGGTTCCCGGCCGGTTCCGGCTCTCGGCCTCGATCGCGACAAAATCCGTCATGGCGGCAAGCTCCAACGCGTAAAAGCCGGCGTGGGCGCGCCGACGGCAGGCCCGCGCCTCTAAGCGATCCCCCCGCCGGATGCAAGCCGCCCAGCGCCTTGCCACCCGCCCCTCATCCTCGTAAGAGCGCCGCTTCCGCGCTCCCGGTCGGTCATCGGGAGCGCCAGCACGCGCGAGATCCGCCCCATGAAATCCGGCATCCACCCCGACTACCACGAAATCACCGTCATCATGACCGACGGGACCGAGTTCAAAACCCGCTCCTGCTACGGCAAGCCGGGCGACACGCTCCGCCTCGACATCGACCCGAAAAGCCACCCGGCCTGGACCGGCGTACAGCGCATCATGGATACCGGCGGCCAGGTGGCGAAATTCAACAAGAAGTTCGCCGGCATCGGCAACCGCAAGAAAGGCTGATTTTCCTAAAAAATCTTGCCTTGAACCGGCTTTTCGGCTCATTATCTCCTGCAGCGTCCGGGGTGCCTTTCAGGGCTCCGGGTGCAACCCAGGGCCGGCCCCAACCAAGGGCGGCCGGCCGCAAAGCCTTGCTGATGCAGGAGGTTCTTGCCCATGACGTACGATTTTGCTCCCCTTTTCCGCACCGCGATCGGTTTCGACCGGCTCGCCCGCCTGGCCGACACCGCGCTCGAAGCCGCGTCCGCTCCGGCCTACCCGCCCTACAACATCGAAAAAACCGGCGATGAGACCTATCGCCTGACGATGGCGGTCGCCGGGTTCAGCCAGGACGAGCTCGAGATCGTGGTGAAGGACAATACGCTGCTCATCGCCGGCCGCGTCGCCAGCGAACAGCCGCGCCACGAAGTGCTCTATCGCGGCATCGCCGGCCGCGCCTTCGAGCGCCGCTTCGTCCTCGCCGACCATATCGTCGTCGAGGGCGCCGACCTTCAGAACGGCCTGCTCCATGTGGGCCTCAAGCGGGTCGTGCCCGAGGCGCTGAAGCCCCGCCGCATCCAGATCGGCGCCGGCCAGCCCACGATCGCGAACGACACCAAGACGGTCGACGTCCAGGCTGCCTAACCGCGGCCGAGAAAACCGGGGCCGGAGGGACCACCCTCCGGCCCCTTTTTCATGTCCGGAACCGGAAGACGCTGTCGGCCGCGCCCCGCGCCCCCTCCTTGGCCCCGATCGCCGCCTCGGCCCGCGCGATCTCGCCGCGCAGTTCCTCGATATAGGCGCGCAGATCCGCGACACTCCACCCATCCAGCGGCGGCCGCTCGAGCCTCGCGTTTTTGCGTGGCCTAATATCTTCCTCATCCATCATGGCTCACCTTGACCCGCCCCGAACCCGGAGCCCATATCCAGCCTCGACTGAAATGATGGCGTGCCCGGACGCCGGGCCCAAGCCTGCAAGTCGCGGACAAGCTGAACCTGACCGGCGCGCTCACGATGGCGGCGCGCGAGGATGAGTTGACCATGACGCTACCCCTGATGCCGAAAGCCACCGCAGTCTGGCTCATCGACAAGACCGCGCTCACCTTCGAGCAGATCGCCGATTTCTGCGGCATGCACCCGCTCGAAGTGCAGGCGATCGCCGACGGCGAAGTCGCGCAGGGCATCGTCGGCTACGATCCGGTCGCCAACAGCCAGGTCACGATGGAGGAGATCCATCGCTGCGAGGCGGACCCCAAGCTGCGGCTCCGGCTGCTGCCGGCCAACACCTATGCGGTGAAGCGCCAGCGCGGCGCCCGCTACACGCCGCTCGCCAAGCGCAACGACCGGCCGGACGGCATCGCATTCCTGCTGCGCAACTACCCCCAGTTGAGCGACGCCCAGGTGGTCAAGCTGCTCGGCACCACCAAGGAAACCATCCAGAAGGTGCGTGACCGCCAGCATTGGAACAGCGCGAACATCAAGCCGCGCGACCCGGTGATCCTCGGCCTCTGCACCCAGACCGACCTCAACGCGATGGTGCAGACGGCGAACGACCGCCTCGCCCGCGAGGGACGCGCGGTGCCGCCGCCACCCCAGGCGGAAGCCGAAGAAGCCGCCTGGACGGGCTGAAGCCCGCCTCCGGCGGGCAGGGGCTCGGCCTCTGCCCGCCGGAGGCAGGCGACTATCCCCCTCGAAGCCGCTCCATCTCCTCCTTCAGTTTCAGCTTCTCCACTTTCAGCCGCGCAATCAGGCTCTCATCCGGCCGCGGGCGATGATCCTCGTCGGCAATCCGTGTCTCGAGCGTCGCATGACGCTCCTTGAGCGCCTCGATACGGGCTTGCAGGCTCATGATGCCTCCATACTAGGGTGCACCCCACTCTGGCGGTGCCCCGAAACTGTAATCCCGCCGCGCCGCCGAACGCACGCCTATTCCGGCAGGTTCTTCCCCCCGCCCGGCGCCGTGCTAATGCAACCGGCCATGCTGTTCACCGACCGCGACTCCCTGTTGCGAAAGCTGCACGAGCTGCGGAGCGAGCACCGCGACCTCGACACCGTCATCGCCCGTCTCGCGATCCAATCGATCGACCAGCTTCAGGTCCAGCGCCTCAAGAAGCGCAAACTGATGCTCAAGGACGAGATCGCCCGCCTCGAGAGCCGCCTCATCCCGGACAATATCGCGTAATGAGCGCCCCCCTGGTCGGCATCATCATGGGCAGCCAGTCCGACTGGCCCACCCTCCAGCACGCCGCCGAGACCCTGGGCGCGCTCGGCGTCCCGCACGAGACCCGCATCGTCTCGGCCCACCGCACCCCCGACCGGCTCGCGTCTTACGCGAAATCCGCGCAAGGCCGGGGCTTGCGCATCATCATCGCCGGCGCCGGCGGCGCCGCCCATCTGCCCGGCATGACCGCCGCCCAGACCCCGCTCCCGGTGCTCGGGGTCCCGGTCCCCACCCACGCGCTCACCGGCATGGACAGCCTGCTCTCCATCGTCCAGATGCCCGCCGGCATCCCGGTCGGCACGCTCGCGATCGGCCGCGCCGGCGCCATCAACGCGGCCCTGCTCGCCGCCGCCATCCTCGCCCTCTCCGACCCGGCGCTGGCCGCGCGCCTGGACGCGTTCCGCGCCAACCAGACGGACTCGGTCGCGGAGCAGCCGAGCCCCGCGTGACGCCGCTCCCGCCCGGCCACACCATCGGCATCGTCGGCGGCGGCCAGCTCGGCCGCATGCTGGCGATCGCCGCCGCCCGCCTCGGCTACCACGCCCACATCCTCACGCCGCACGCGGACAGCCCGGCCACCCAGGTCGCCGCCTCCGCCACGATCGGCCCCTACGACGACCAGGCCACGCTCGCCCGCTTCGCGGACGCCACCGACCTCATCACCTTCGAGTTCGAGAATGTCAGCGCCGCGGGCCTCGACCTGCTGGCCGGCCGCCGCCCGGTGCATCCCTCGCCTGCCATCCTCCGGGCGAGCCAGGACCGCGTCACCGAGAAATGCTTCATCAATGGCGCCGGCATCCCGACCGCCCTCTGGTCGAGCGTCAGCACCCGCGCCGAGCTCGACCGCGCGGTCGCCGAACTCGGCTTGCCCGCGGTGCTGAAGACCACCCGCCTCGGCTATGACGGCCGCGGCCAGGCGATGCTCCGCAGCGCGGCCGATCTCGATGCCGCCTGGGAACGGCTCGCGCCGAAACCGCTGATCCTCGAACGCGCCGTGGATTTCGCCTGCGAAATCAGCGTGATCGTCGCCCGCGCCGAGGACGGCAGCCTGGCCGCGTTCGACGTCGCCGAGAACCGCCACCGCAACCACATCCTCGACCTCTCGCTGGCCCCCGCCCGCATCCCCGAGACGACCGCCGAACGCGCCCGCGACATCGCCTGCCACCTGGCCGGCGCGCTGCGCGTGACCGGCCTTCTCGCCGTCGAAATGTTCGTCGATCGCGACGGTCAGGTGCTGGTCAACGAGCTGGCCCCGCGTCCGCACAATTCCGGCCATTGGACGCTGGACGCCTGCCCCGCCAGCCAGTTCGAGCAGCATATCCGCGCCATTGCCGGCCTGCCCCTCGCCAGCGCGGCGCGCCATTCCGATGCCGCGATGAAGAACCTGGTGGGCCCCGAGGCGCTCACCCTCTGGCCCCGGATCCTGGCCACCCCCGGCCTGATCCCGCACCATTACGGCAAGCGCGAGGCCCGGCCCGGCCGCAAGCTCGGCCACGTCACCCACCTCTTTCCCCGCGGCGGGCTGCCGGGCGAGCTCGGCGTGGAAGCGGCGTTCGCGGGGCTCGGGTAGGCGCCTATAGAGCGGGTTCACTCTGACTGTGGTCAAAGTGAACCCGCTCTAGGCTCTTTGATTTAGCGAGCCACTTTATCACCCAGACCGATTCTCCAGTCTGGGTGATGTTGCTCTAAAACAGCCTTTCGGACGACAGGCTCAGAAAACCCGCTTCCTCGCTCACGACCCAGTCATGCACCGCGAGCGACAATTTGGCCGCCTCGCCCCGCACCCGCGCCAGCGCCGCCAGCGACGCCTCGCCGCCCACTAGGATCACCGACGCCACCTGCAACGCCAGCGCCCGCCGCAGCACCGCGCCGGGCTCCGCCATCTCGTCCGCCACCAGCCGGTTGCGCGTGTCCAGAAACAGCACCCGCAACCCATCCCGCCCGGGCGCCGCCGCCAGATAGGCGCCGAGCGTCAGCAGATCCCCGAGCACCGGCCGCGCCTGCGCCTCCGCGCCCCCGAGCTTCGCCGACGCCGCCCGCACCAGCGCCAGCACCCGCCCCACCTCGCCGCTCATCCCGGCCAGCGCCGCCAGCTCGCCGGGCGGCGCGCCCACCACGCCGGCGAAACTCCCGAACGCATTGATCGCGGCCTTCGCCTGCGGCTTCGTGTCCCGGCGCTCGATCGCCCAGAACAGCAGCATCTCCAGCACTTCGTAGTCGGCGAGCGCCCCCGCCCCGCGATCGAGCAGCCGCTGCCGCATCCGCGCCCGATGCCCATGCGGCCCGGTGCTCGCGAACACCGGCCCCGCCGGCGTCTCCGCGACCGCCTGCCGCCGCCAGAACGGCGTCATAAACCAAAAGTAGAGAAACTGCTTGCCAGATGCTACTGTATAAACGTGGCGCCTCCGAACCCCACGCCCGGCTTCGCCGAAGCCCCCCTCCGCTTCGCGCTGCCGGGCAGAAGCGCCGCCGCGCCCGACGATCTGGCCCTCACCACCGAACTGCTTCGCCTCGTCACCCGCGCCCCCGACCCGGCCCCGCTCGCACAGGCCGCGCTCATCCGCTTCGGCAGCTTCGCCAACCTTCTCGCCGCGACGCCCGCGGAGCTCTTCGCCATGCCCGGCTTCGGCATCCACAGCGTCGCCGGCGCCAAGCTCCTGCACGAAGCCGCGCTCCGCCTCGCCCGCGCCGCGCTGGAAGCCGCGCCGCCCCTCGACGACACGAACACCCTCCTCGCCTACCTCACCGCCTCGCTCGCCCGCGAGAAAGTCGAACAGTTCCGCATCCTGTTCCTCGATGCCGACCGCCGCCTGCTCGCCGACGAAGCCCAGGCCCGCGGCACCGTGAACCACACGCCGGTCTATCCCCGCGAAGTCGCCCGCCGCGCCCTCGAACTCGGCGCCGCCTCTTTGGTGCTGGTCCACAACCACCCGAGCGGCGATCCCACCCCCTCCATGCCCGACATGACCATGACCGAGCAGGTGCGGGAGGCGCTGGCCCTCTTCGGCATCGAGGTCGCGGACCATATCATCGTGGGCAACGGCGCCTGGACCAGTTTCCAAGCCGAGGGGTGGTTAAGATAAGGGAATGTTCTTTTTTTGAAAAAAAAGAACCAAAAAAACTTTTGCTCCTGATCCTCGGGGTTGCTACGCCCCGGGCCGAAAGGCGACAGTCTTTTGGCTTCTTTTTCTTCAGAAAAAGAAGAATCCTTCCTTTTCCTGGAGACGACTCCCCCGCATGAAGCTCAAACGTGTCTTCATCGGCTCGGATGGCCTGCGCGCGGGCTGGAGCTTCCTTCTCTTCCTGCTGATTCTCGCCGCCTTCGCGGGCCTCGTGTTCCTCGTCACCTGGGCGGCGATCGGCCGCCCGAAGCCGCCGAAAGGCGAGATACCCGCCGGACTGATGCTGCTGCGCGAGCCGGTCAGCGCCGGGCTGATCCTGGCCGCGACCGCGATCATGGCCTGGATCGAGCGGAGGCCGCTCGCCGCCTTCGGCTACGGCGCGCGGCGCGCCGTGCCGCTGTTCGTGGCGGGTCTCGCGGGGGGTTTCGTCAGCCTCTCCGCGCTCGTGCTGCTGCTCGATGCCGCCGGCTTCGAGACGATCGCGCTTTCGCTGCGCGGCGCGGGGCCGGCGATCGCCTATGCGCTGGTCTGGCTGCTGATTTTCGCGCTGGTCGGGGTGAGCGAGGAGGCGCTGTTCCGCGGCTATCCGCTGGCGACGCTGGCCCGTGGCATGGGGTTCTGGCCGGCGGCGCTCGTCATGGGGCTGCTGTTCGGCGCGGTTCACGCCTCGAACGGCGGCGAGACCCTGCTCGGCCTCGGCCAGGTCGTGGTGGCGGCGCTCGCCTTCACCGTTCTGCTGCGCGTCACCGGATCGCTCTGGGCCAGCATCGGCTTCCACGCCGCCTGGGACTGGTCGCAATCCTATCTCTGGGGCACGCCCGACAGCGGCCTGCTGATGCGCGGCCATCTGCTGACCACGAAAGCCCTCGGCGCCGCCTGGATCAGCGGCGGCGTCACCGGCCCGGAAGGCAGCGCGCTGGCGCTCCCGGCCTTTGCGTTCGGCGGTCTGATCTCGATCGCCCTGGTGCGCGGACTCACCCGGCCCCGGATGCTGCCGGCGAAGATCTAGCCCTCTAGAGCGGGTTCGCTCTGACCGTGGTCAGAGTGAACCCGCTCTAGATTCTTTGATTTGGCGAGCAACGTTATCACCCAGACCGGTTCCGGTCTGGGTGATGTTGCTCTAAATCGCCTTGGCCGCCGCCAGCACCTCCGCCGCGTGCCCTTCCACCTTCACCTTGGGCCATACCTTCGCCACCAACCCGTCCGCGGTCACGAGGAAGGTGGAGCGTTCGATCCCCATATATTTCTTGCCGTACATCGATTTCTCGACCCACACGCCGTAGGCCTCGGTCAGCTTGCCTTCGGCGTCGGAGGCCAGCGGGAACTCCAGCGAATATTTGTCGGCGAACCGGTCGAGCGCCCGGATCGGGTCGCGGGAGACGCCGATCACCGTGATCCCGAGCGTGCCGAGCTGCGGCAGCGCCTCCTGGAACGCGCAGGCCTCCTTGGTGCAACCCGACGTGTCGGCCTTCGGATAGAAATAGAGCACGTAGGGCGAGCCCCTCAGGGCGGCGCTGCTCACTGTCCGTCCGCGGCTGGCCGGAAGCGTGAAATCGGGCGCGTGCGCGCCGGCGGCGATCGTCATAGGGCCGGGACCTCTCCCAGTTGCCGGACGAAAATGCCGCGCACGCGCGCCGCCAGCAAATCGAGCGCCTCGAGTAGCCCCGCCTCGCTCGCCGCCGCGCCGCCAAGCCCCGCCGCGGCCGACAATTTCTCGAGCGCCGGCGCCCCGAGACGGGCCGGGATCTCGCGCCCGAACATGATCCGCAGCATCCCCTGCACCGCCCGCCAGGTCCGGTCCGCTTCGATCAGCGTCCCGGCATCCGCCGCCGCCAGCGCCCCGGATGCGGCGAGCCGCGCCGCCGCCACCCGCGTGCAGGGGGAGAGCAGCGCGGGGTCGCGCGCATGCAGCAATTGCAGCGCCTGCACCACGAACTCCACCTCGATCAGACCCCCGGCGCGGAGCTTCACGTCCCAGGGTCCCCGCGCCGGCAGATCCCGCGCGATCCGCGCCCGCATCGCCACCGTCTCGGGCCGCACGCGCGCTGGATCGCCCTGCCCCAGCGCCTCCATGATCGCCGCGGCGGCCCGGCGCCGGAGCCATCCCGGCCCCGCCACCACCCGGGCCCGGGTCAGCGCCAGCCGTTCCCACACCCAGGCATCCGCCGCGTGATACCGCCGGAACGACGCCAGCGAGACCGCGACCGGCCCCGCCCGCCCGGAGGGCCGCAGCCGCATATCCACCTCGAACAGCGGCCCGTCCCGGGTCGGCACGGTCAGCGCCCCCACCAGCGCCTGCGCCGCCCGCGCGTAATACTGGCTCGCCGGCAGACGCCGCGGCCCGGAACTCTCGCCGTCCTCGGCATGGTCGTAGATCAGCATCAGATCGAGATCGGACCCGGCCATCATCTCGCCCGACCCCGCCTTGCCGAGCGCGACCACCGCCATGCCGCCACCCTCGACCGTGCCGTAGCGTCCCTCATGCTCTCGCATCACGCGCGGCAGCAGCGACACGATCACCGCATCCGCGAGCGCCGTCCGCGCCGCGCCGGCCGCGTCCACATCGAGCGTCCCGGCCAGCTCCCCCACGGCGATCGCGAACGCCTCGCCGCGCACGAACCGGCTCGCGATCGCCAGCGCGTCGTCGAACCCGCGCGCATCCCGCATCTGCGCCCGCAGCAGCCGCCCCACCCCGGGATCGCCCGCGAGCGGCGCCACCAGCCCGTCGAGCGCGCTCGGCACGGTCGCGAGATGGTCTGCGAGCCATGGCGCGGCACCCAGCACGTCGCCGAGCCGCTCGATCAGCGCCGGATTGTGCCGCAGCGTCGAGAGGAACGTGACCCCCGCCGGCAGCCGCTCGAACAGCTCGCCGAGCCGCCGCAGCGCCGCCGGCGGATCGGGCTGGCGCGCCACCGAATCGAGCAGGGAGGGCAGAAGGTCGCGGAGCAGCGCGCGCCCACGCTCCGAGCGGAAGGCCCGCGCCCGCCCGGCCAGCCACCCCTCCCAGGGCGCCTCGCCCGGCCCGGCCCAGGCCGGGAGCGCGTCGGCCGGCGCGGCGCCCGCCTCCTCGCGGAACAGGCCCGAGAAGATGGTCTGCACGGCGCCGAGATGGCGCAGCGTCTCGGCCCGGAACGCGGCCGGATCGGCGAACCCGAAAAACCCGGCGAACCGGTCGAGCCCGGCCTCGGTCTCCGGCAAGCGGTGCGTCTGCCGGTCCTCGACCATCTGCAGCCGGTGCTCGGCCCGCCGCAGGAACCGGTAGGCCTCGCCGAGTGCCGCGACCTCCGCCGCCGGCAGATGCCCCGCCGCCTCCAATGCCGCCAGCGCGGCGAGCGTCGGCGCCACCCGCAGCGCCGGATCGCGCCCGCCCCAGACGAGCTGCAAGGCCTGGGCGCAGAACTCGATTTCGCGGATACCGCCCTGCCCGAGCTTCAGATCGTGCCCCGGCAGATCGCCGACCCCGAGCGTGAAGCCGCGATGCCGGTCGATCCGGCGCTTCATCGCGCGGATATCCGCCATCGCCGCGAAATCGAGATAGCGCCGCCAGATCATCGGCCGCACGGCGTCGAGAAACCGCCGCCCGAGCGCCAGATCACCCGCCACCGGCCGCGCCTTGATCAGCGCCGCCCGCTCCCAGGTCTGCGCCAGGCTCTCGTAGTAGGCGAGCGCCCCCGGCAGCGCGACCGCGGGCGGCGTCGCCCCGGGATCGGGCCGCAGCCGCAGATCGACGCGGAACACGTAGCCGCCCGCGCTCCGCTCGGCCATCAGCGCCACGAGATCGCGCGCCAGGCGCGCGAACACCGGCCCGAGTTCCGCCTCGCGCCCGGGATGCGCCGCCGGGTCGTAGAGCAGGATCAGATCGATGTCGGAGGAGTAATTCAGCTCGCGGCCGCCGAGCTTGCCCATGGCCAGCACGACGAACCCGCTGCCTCGCGCCGGCGCCGCCGGGTGCGGCAGGCCGAGCTCGCCCCGCCGGTGCGCGGCGAGCAGCAGATGCGCGGTCGCGGCGCGGAGCGCGCCCTCAGCGAGATCGGAGAGCGCCTGGGTGACCTGGCCGAGATCCCAGGCGCCCTCGAGATCGGCGAGCGCGGTCGCCAGCGCGATCTTCGCCTTGGCCTCGCGCAGCGCGGCGGCCAGCGCGGCGCGTGGCAGGTCGGGAGGGAGTGCGGCGAGCGCGCCGAGTGCGGCGTCGCAGACGGCGTCGGGACCTTGCTGCTCGAGGGCGGCGACGGTGTCGGGGAGGCGGGCGGCGAGGTCGGAAAGGTAAGGGCTGCTCGTGAGCATCTGCCTCCGGCGAGCCTCCCCTGGTCTTCAAACAAGCTTAACGCCTCGGTCTCACAATCCCAGCGTCGCAAGGAATGCGGCGCGGGAGAGTGACACGATGTCCAACCTGGTTCTCGAGCTCCGTCAGGGCGACATGATGGTCGTCAACGGCGCGGCCATCCGCTTTCGCGCCAAGACCCGCATCGAACTCACCGCGCACGCCCGCTTCCTGTTCGGCCGCCAGATCATGCCGCCGCACGAAGCCAATACGCCGGCCCGCCGCATCTATTACGCGCTGCAGACCGCCTATATCGGCGATGAGCAGGAGCGCGCGGCCGGCCTTGCCGAAGCCGCCGAGCGCATCGCCGAATTCCGCGCCGCCACCACCTCGCCCACTGCGGTGGCCATGCTCGATTCCGCGCTGGCGCTGGCCCGCGCCGATCAATGCTACCAGGCGCTGCGTCTCGCCCGCCGCATCGTCCGGCACGAGGATGCGGTGCTCGGCCAATCTCCCTCAGGCAAAGAGCGAGAGGACCGAGCTCCCGGCGCTGCTGGTTCCGAGCAGGCTCGTGCTCCCGGCGCTGCTCGCGTTGAGGATGTCGAGCAGTGAGCTGCCGCTCGTATCGGTGACGTCGCTGAACAGCGAAGCCACCGATCCGGCCGGCGGTCCCGAGGCCGCGCTTCCGTTGAGCTGCTGCGCCACCAGATATTGCTCGGCCAAGCGCTGCACGGTCTTCGGATTCTGGAAATCCGTCAGATGCACCTTGTTCTGCAGGATCTGCGTCTGCTGCTGAAAGCTCAGCAGTCCGAAATTATCGTAAGGAAGCCCGACGCCGGTCACCACAACCTTCAGCAGGTCGGGATCGGATTGCAGTTGCGTCAGCGTCTTGATCGAGCCGATGGTGCGCGTGAAATAGAGCGCCTGCTGCAAGCCCGGCACCTGCGCCCCCTGGTTCGCCTCGAAAACGTTGAGCTGATAGCCCGAGACGATGCTCGCCACGTTCGCCGGGTTCGCGAACGGCGGCGGATTCCAGTTGGAGAGGGTTTTGGCGAACAGGAGATATTTCGGGTTGCCCAGCTGCTGGGCGAGCGATTTCGGGTCCGACGGGTTCTGCGTCAGCAGATCCTTGATCACCGCGGTCTGGTGGATGATGCTGCCGATCCCGAAGGCGCCCAGCACCACGCCGAGCGCCTGGTAGTTGCCGAGCAGCGACTGCGGCGTGGTCAGGGTCGGCGCCACTTTCTGGAAATAGGCGAGGGCCGCATTGGCCTGCGGATCGGCGACCAGCGATTTGGCCGCGGTCGCGCCTTCGTTCTTGATGTCGCCCAGATAGACCGGCACGGGCGGGAGCAGCGATCCGGACATGGCATGCGTTCCTTTCTCGATTTCCATGCGTTTTCGCTCGCCACGCTAAACGTGGGATTAATCATTCCGGGGTTTGATCCCGCCCGTTGGAAAACCCCATCGGGAGAAAACCCCCATGTCGCTCTTCTCTGTGAACACCAATCTCGGCGCGCTCGCGGCTCTGCAGGCTCTGCAGGCCAACCAGGAGGCGCTGAACTCCACGCAGAACCAGGTCTCGACCGGTCAGAAGGTGGCGTCCGCCGCCGACAATCCCGCGATCTATTCGATCGCGAGCACCATCAACGCGAACATCGCCGGACTAGCCTCGGTCTCCGACTCGCTCAATTTCGGCGCCCAGGTCATCGCGACGGCCTCTTCGGGCATCCAGAACGTCAACAACGTGCTGCAGTCGCTGCAGCAGACCGTGACGGAATCCGGCCAGACCGGCCTCAACCTGACGACGCTGCAGAACTCGGTGAACGCCGACCTCAACAGCATCAACACGTTCGCGCGCGCGGCGACCTTCAGCGGCGTCAACCTGCTGACGACGACCGGCGATTCCGGCGCGTCCTTCGGCACGCTGAACGTCATCCAGGGGATCAACGGCTCGACCTATTCGATCGCCAACCAGGCGACATCGCTGAACGCGGGCGCGACCACGCTGACCGACGCGCTGGGCCTCACCGGCCTTTCCGTCACCGGCGGCACCACGGGCGTTCAGCTCACGCTGAACAACAACCTGGCGATTTCGAGCTTCGCCACCGGCACGGCGGGCACCGACGCCTCGCTGCAGCTCACCACGAGCTCGGGCAAGACCTATGCGTTCGAATTCACGAACGACAGCGGCACGCCTGCGCCGCTGCAGACCGCGCAGGGACCGAACACGCAGATCGTGGCGGTGCATTTCAACTCGACCACGCAATCCACCAACCAGATCGTCGGCAACCTGATCCAGGCGCTGCAGAATAACGGCTTCGGCGTGGTGCAGAACACCGACGGTTCGATCAACGTCACCGGCCAGGGCGTGACCAGCGCCACCTTCGGCACGGTTGCCTCCGGCACCTTCACGGCGGGCACCGCCGGGACCGCGTCGGGCGGCATCACCTCGACGGCGCTGACCGGCACGCAGGCGGTGATCTCCTCGGTTCAGGCCGCGGTGAACAGCGCCAACACGATCGCCGCCAATCTCGGTGCCGCCACGCAGCAGCTCACCGGCATCCAGAACTTCACGACCAGCCTCAGCTCCGCGCTGACCGCGGGCGTGGGCGCGCTGACGGACGCCGACCTGGCAGCCGAATCGGCGAAGCTCACCTCGCTGCAGACGAAGCAGCAGCTGGCGACACAGTCGCTCTCGATCGCCAACAAGCAGCCGCAATCGCTGCTGACCCTGTTCCAGGGCCTGTAATCCTTATCGAAAAGCCTGGCGGCAGCGATGCCGCCAGGTCGCCTTTTTTTGAAACGATATTCCACGGGAGGCCACCATTATTCGCGACGGGGCAGCGCATTATCGCAAAGTCAGCACCGCGACACTCTCCGCCCGCGACGCGGAAATCGCGGCATTCCGGCAGACCATCCAGGCGCTGGAAAGCGCCGGCGACAAGGACACGCGCGTCCGCGCGTTCGGACGCAACCACGATCTCTGGTCCCTGCTGATCAAGGACCTGGCACTCGAAGCCAATCCCATGCCCACCGAGGTGAAACAAAATCTCGTCTCGCTCGGCTTCTGGAGCATGCAATACAGCATCGCCGCGATCCTGCGCGACCTGCCCACGGAACCGGCCATCGCCGTGAACCGCAACGTGCTGGACGGGCTGCTGGCCCAGGCCGGCGGTGGCACTGCCACGCTCGCCGAAGCGTTGCCTTTGGTTTCGTGAAAGGACTCTTCTTTTTCTGAAGAAAAAGAAGCAAAAAGACTTTCCTCTTCGAGCGGGGTGGCTGCAGCAACGTCCGGATGCGAATCGCATTCGGACATGGCTGGGCATGCCCGCGACAGTTTTTTGGTTCTTTTTTTCAAAAAAGAACCCCCTTAAACAACCGTTCATGGCCGACGACAGACGCTGGACGGTCCTGCCGCTCGCGCAGCTTCTGCCGAGCCTCACCAAGCCCGCCTATCGCCGCCGCTCACCCGCCACGGCGACCCTGCTCGCCGATTGGCCCGTCATCGTCGGTCCCGCCATCGCCGCGCAGACCGAGCCGCGCCGCCTCTCGGCCGGCCAGCTCACCATCGCCTGCGCGGGGCCGGTCGCCATGGAACTCCAGCATCTGGCCCCCCAGTTGATCGAGCGCATCAACGCCCATGCCGGCCAGACCCTCGTCGAGCGGATCCGCTTCACCCAAAGCGCCCTCAACCCCCGTCCCACCCCGCCGGCGCGGACGCTCCCTGCCATAGCGCCCGAGCCACTCCCCGACATGGCGCCTGGCGAACTGAGTGACGCGCTCGCGCGGCTGCGCGCCGCGATCCGGGCCCGCGACAAGGCGCGCGCCGGCGCAGCGAAGCCCCCGCCAGGCGCGTTGGGCGAGCGATGACCCACGCCGCCCTCCTCGCCGGAACCAGCGCCTTCCTCGCCAGCTTCGTCGAGTTCCTGGAAGCCCTCACGGTCGTTCTCGCGATCGGCAGCGTCCGCGGCTGGCGCGCCCCGCTCGCCGGCACGGGCCTCGCGCTCGTCACGCTGGCCGCTCTCGTGACCATCGCCCGGCCCGCCCTTGCCTGGCTCGCGACCGGCCCGGTGCGCCTCGCGATCGGCCTTCTGGTGCTGCTGTTCGGGATGCGCTGGCTCCGCCGCGCGGTGCAGCGCTCCTCGGGACTTCGCCCGCTTCATGACGAGGCCGCCGAATACGAAAAAACCCGAACCCAGTTCGGCCCCGCCACGAGGATCGGCTTCGACCGGCTGGCGGCGCTCGGCGCTTTCCAGGTGGTCATGATCGAAGGGATCGAGGTCGCGTTCATCGTCGCGGCGATCGGCGCGGCACCCGGCCTCGGGCCGCCGGCCGCCACCGGCGCCGCGGCGGCGCTGGCGCTGGTGCTGGTGCTCGGCGCGGCGCTGCACCGGCCGATCGCGTCGATCCCGGAGAACCTGCTCAAATTCGCGGTCGGCGTGCTGCTCTGCGCCTTCGGCACCTTCTGGACCGGTGAAGGCCTCGGCGCCGCCTGGCCGGGCGGCGATCTCGCCTTGCCGGCCCTGGCCCTGTTCTGGCTCGCGGTCGCCCTCGGCACCGTCCGTCTCGCCACCGCCACCGCCGCCGCATGATCGCTCGTTTCGTCCGGCTCTTTGCCGACGATCCCGCCTTCGCCGCCCTGATCCTGGGCTGCGCCGCTGCCGCCGCTGCGGCGCTCCATCTCGGCGTCGAGCGCTGGATTTCGGGGCCCCTGCTCGCCCTCCTGCTGGCACTCGCCTTCACGCTGGTGCTGCGCCGCGATGCCGTCGTGCGGCGGCGTGAGCACGCGCCACGGTCCACAAAAAATCGGCCTGTGGGCTGAGGATTTAACTGACGCTCCGCCATCGCCCGGCTTATGGACGCGCACAGGTCGCGGCACACGGTTTCGCGATCCAAGCTGGGGGATCCGACGCTGCAAGCCGAAGACGGACTCAGTCTCCCGGGCGTTCGCGTCCGGCGCGAGCCGGAATCGCGTCCGCCCATCCGGCTGCGTGTGCTGCGCCGGCTCGCCGACTGGCTGAAACCGCTCTGGCTCCGGCACGGGCCGGCGATCGCGGTCGTCCACGTGCCGAAAACCGCCGGAACCGCTTATTCCGCCGCGTTGCGCGACGGGCTCGCGCCGTTGCGCGTGGTCACCGGCTTCGACCGCTCCACGTTCGGCGGCTTCGACGATTTCACCTCGATGAGCCGCCAGGAGCGGCGGCAGATCTATCTCCGTCCCGGCGACCTGCCCCGCAACGCCGCCTTCATCGGCGGCCATTTCGCGGTTTCCACCATCCGCGCGGCCGCGCCTCGCGCGGGCTGCGTCATGTTGCTGCGCGAGCCGGTCTGCCGTGTGCTCTCGCAATGGGCCTATTGGCGCTCGCGGAGCGACGCGGAGCTCGCCGCGCTCGGCACCTGGGCCGAGCGCGTGCGCCTCGCCCGCCTGCCGCTGGCCGATTTCCTGGCCCACCCGCTCACCGCCTGCCAGACCGACAATGTCTATGTGCGCGCCCTGCTCTGGCCCGATCGCCGGATTCCGCCCGACGGCTTCATCGCGCCGGAGCACGAAGCGGCGCTGCTGGCCGAGGCCGAAACCGTGCTGGACGGACTCGGCTTCACCGGGATCGTCGAGGATGCCGGCATGGCGGCGGCGCTCGGACGCTGGGCCGGCTGCCGGATTGCCGTCCCGGTCGTGAACGTGACCGAGCACATGCCGCCGGCAATGCGAACCGCCATCGAAACCGAACTCGGCGGCGAGACGGCCGGCCTGCTGGAAGCCCGCTCCCGCCTCGACCTCGCTTTGTGGCGCCGCGTCGCGGCCAGATCGCTGTCGCCGGGGCAGATCGACGCCCTGCGCGAGCAAACCCTCGCCGCGACCCGGGCCCGGTACGCGCGGCTGCTCTCTGCCTGAACCGTCGCGCTCCGGCGCGCCGGGGCCAGGCTCTACGGCAGCGCCACCTCGAACCCGGAAGCGGTCTGCGCCCGGACGGACTCCACGCTCACGTCGGGCGCCGTCTCGATCAGCCGCAAACCCGGCCGCCCCACCTCGAACACCGCGAGATCGGTCACGATCAGATCGACCACGCCGGCTCCGGTCAGCGGCAGGGTGCAGCGGGGCAGAATTTTCGGTTCACCCTTGGCCGTATGTTCCATGAGGACAACGACGCGCTTGACGCCGGCGACCAGGTCCATCGCCCCGCCCATGCCCTTCACCATCTTCCCCGGCACCATCCAGTTCGCGAGATCGCCGTTCTCCGCGACCTGCAGCGCGCCCAGGATGGAGAGCGCGATATGGCCGCCGCGGATCATCGCGAAACTCGTGGCGCTGTCGAAGAAACTCGTGGTCGGCAGCGCGGTGACGGTCTGCTTGCCGGCGTTGATCAGATCGGCGTCCTCCTCGCCCTCGTAAGGAAAGGGCCCGACGCCGAGCATGCCGTTCTCGCTCTGCAACACGATTTTCATGCCGCGCGGCACATGGTTGGCCACGAGCGTGGGAATGCCGATGCCGAGATTGACATACATCCCATCGGCCAGTTCGCGGGCCGCGCGGGCGGCCATTTCGTCACGTGTCCAGGGCATGAAACGCCTTTTGGGGTTGAGGCGTGCCTCCGGCGGCCCGGGCTCTCCCCTGCCCGCCGGAGGCGATCGTGATGTCTCGAGCGGAACGCATCCCGCTCTAGGCCGCCGCGCGTGCGCGCGTAGTCCGCTGCTCGATCCGCTTTTCCACGCGCTCCAACTTCACCATTCGCTGCACGTAGATCCCCGGCGTCACGATCCGGTCCGGATCGAGCTCGCCCGGCGCCACCAGCTCTTCCACTTCCGCAACCGTTATGCGCCCCGCGGTCGCCATCGGCGGATTGAAGTTCCGCGCGGTCTTCCGGTACACGAGATTGCCTTCCGGATCGCCGCGCCACGCATGCACGAGCGCCAGGTCGGCGGTCAGCCCCCGCTCCATCACATGCAGCTTCCCGTCGAACTCGCGCTGTTCCTTGCCTTCCGCGACAATCGTGCCGGCACCGGTGCGCGTGTAGAAGGCGGCGATTCCCGCTCCGCCCGCGCGGATTCGTTCCGCGAGCGTCCCCTGGGGATTGAATTCGATCTCGAGCTCGCCCGCGAGATACTGCGCCATGAAGGTTTTGTTCTCGCCGACATACGAACTCACCATCTTCCGCACCTGCCGCGTTTCCAGCAGCAGCCCGAGGCCGACCCCGTCGATCCCGGCATTGTTGGAAATGATCGTGAGATCGCGCACGCCGCTCTCGCGGATCGCCTCGATCAGCGAGGCCGGAATGCCGCACAGGCCGAAACCGCCCGACATGATCGTCATGCCGTCGCGCAGGAGCCCCGCCAGCGCCGTTCTGGCATCGGGATAAAGTTTTTCCACCGATGGTCCCCGGAGATTCGCGTTCAGGCGAGCAGCATACCGGACGCCCGGAGAAACGCGAGCAGCGGCAGGAGCGGCAACCCCAGGATCGAGGCGATATCTCCCTCGACGAAATCGAAGAGCTGGATTCCCGCGCCCTCGAGCCGGTAGGCGCCGACCGATCCGAGCACCGCATCGCCCTCCATCGCGAGATAGGCGTCGAGGAAATCCGGCGAGAAATCACGCATCCCGAGCACCGGCTCCGCCACATGCTCCCAGAGCACGGCGCCATCCCGCAACGCGACCGCCGCCGTCACCAGCCGGTGACGCCGTCCGCGCAGGCGGAGCAGATGCGCGCGCGCGGCCGCGCGGCTCGCGGGCTTGTCGAACCAGTCGCCGTCGCAGACCAGGATCTGGTCGGCGCCGAGCACGAGGGCGCCGTCGGCCGCCACCGCCCCCGCCTTGGCCCGCGCGAGCCGGAGCGCGGTCTCGGCGGCGCCGAGCCCCGCGGCGCGCGCTTCCCGCTTGATGGCCGCCTCGTCGAGATCGGGGCTCACTTGCCGGAAGCGCAGCCCGGCCGCGCCGAGAACCAGCGCACGCGCGGCCGACCCGCTCGCCAGCACGAGCGCCGGTGCGGCCGCCTGGAGCAAGACTCCCCGCTCAGAAAATGCCGCTGTCGCCGCCGCCCTGGTCGTCCCAGCCGCCGCCGCCATCGCCGGGGTCGCCCTGGCCGGCGCCGCCCCAAGGATCGCCTCCCGGATCGGCCTGGCCGCCGCCTGCCCAGGGGTCGGCGCCCGGATCGCCGCCGCCACCACCCCAAGCCCCGCCGGGATCGGCCTGACCGGCCCCGGCCCACGGGTCCGCGGCATTGGCCGCGTCGCCGTAATTATTGACGATCGTCTCGTTCACGACCTCGCCCGGCG
The DNA here is from genome assembly GCA_027451405.1 of Acetobacteraceae bacterium. Classification (GTDB taxonomy): domain Bacteria; phylum Pseudomonadota; class Alphaproteobacteria; order Acetobacterales; family Acetobacteraceae; genus DAIDJM01. The sequence continues at coordinate 31,487 of DAIDJM010000057.1, forward strand.
CGCCGAAGCCGCCCCCGAACCCGCCGCCATAGCCGTGGCCGCCGCTGAACAGGCTGGTGATCGCGTCGGCTGCCAGCACGCCGCCCGCGACCCCGGCCGCGGTCGTGAGCGCCGAGCCGAGGAAGCCCGATCCGCCGCGCTGGAACATTCCCGGCTGATAGCCGGACGGATAGGCCGAGGCGGGCGGCGGCGCATAGGACGGCGGCGGCGCGTAATTGGGGGGAGGCGTCTGCGGCCCGCCTCCGAACAATCCGCCGAAAAACCCGCGCGACTGCCCGGCCTGGCTCTGCTGGGCCTGCGCCTGCTGCAACTGGGTCTCGAGCGCGCGGATCCGGTTCTGCGCCTGGGCCAGCGCCGCCTCCTGCACGAAAGCGAGCTGCGTGATGCGGTAGCGGGCCTCGGGATAGGCGGTGAACTGCTCGCCGATGAAGCGGTCGGCCTCGGGATCGATCGGCGGCAGCGCCGGCGTCTGTCCGCCGCCGCTGAAGGCCCCGCCCGACGGCGCGCCGCCGACGCGCGCGATGAAGCGGGAGATGATGTCGCGTTCCTCGGGAGTCATGGGGTTTGTCCCGGTCAGTGTCCCCCGAATCGTAAGAACCGGAGTGCCCCGGTTCAAGGAACCGGCGCATCTTGCCTCCGCGCGCCCGCGCCAGCCGTGAGCCGCAGAACCTGCCGGATGGTCTCGGGCACCACGTAGCGCGTCACGGAACCGGAACGGTCCGCCAGCACGAGCGACTTCTCGACGAGACCGGCCACCCCGTCGAATACATCCTCGGGACCGAGCGACGCGAGCGTGCACCCGTCCGGGAAAGGCAGCATGTGCATCAGCACGCGGTATTCGGGCTCGGTCAGCGCGGCCAGGCTGCGCTCGAGCGCCGCGCGCAGCCCACGCCGCGCTTCCGGGTCAGGCTCGAGCACACCGAAGGTCTGGGCCAGCGCCGATTCGAGCGAAGCCAGCGTCAGTTCGGTGAGCCGGCGCGCCGCGAGTTCGATCGCCAGCGGCAGCCCGTCGAGCCGCCGGCAGATCGCCTGCACGAGCGCCATGTCCGCCGGATCGGGAGCAAACCTGCCGAGCGCCTCCCGCGCCCGCTGCACGAAAAGCTGCGCCGCCTCGCTCTCGCTCGTCTCGCCCGCCCCCTCGACCGGGAGCGGAGCGAGCGGGAACACTGCCTCGCCCTCCACCAGCAACCGTTCGCGGCTGGTCGCCAGCACCCGCACCTCGGGACAGTGCCGGCCGAGCGCGGCCGCAAGCATCGCCGCACTCGCGAGCACGGTCTCGCCGCCATCGATCAGCACGAGCGCGCGCAGCGGCCGCATACGGCGCACCGCCGCCTCGACCGGTCCGGCGTCGCTGGCCGCGACGCCGAGCGCCCGGCAGAGCGCGAGCGCCGGGTCGGGATCGCCCTCGCCGAGCGGTGCCGCGAACCAGACCCCGTCCGGATAGGCCGCCCGGATGTCGCCCGCCGCCTCGATCGCGAGCCGCGTTTTCCCTACCCCGCCGGGCCCGGTCACGGTGACGAGCCGGCGGCCACTCAGCCGCTTGGCCAGCGCCGCCCGCTCCGCCGCGCGACCGACGAACGCGCCCGGCAGCGACGGCAAATTCTGCGGCGGCGCAGCCCGGGCGCGCTCGTCGCGCAGGCGCACGTCGACGGGGGCGGCGAACCGGTAGCCCCGTCCCGGTACGGTCACGATGAACCGCGCTCCGGCCTCGCCGTCGCCAAGGGTCCGGCGCAGCGCCGCGATCTGGGTCGCGAGATTGCTCTCATCCACGATCTGGCCGGGCCAGGCCTCGGCCATCAGTTCGGCGCGCGACGCGAGGTCACCGGCGCGGCGCGCGAGCGCGAACAGCAGGTCGAACGCCCGGCTGCCGATCGGCACGACCTGGCCCGCGCGGCGAAGCGACTGCGCCGCCGGATCGAGCACGAAAGCCCCGAAACAATAAAGTCGCTGCGATCCCATCGCCCCACCGGACCCGCCTTTCCGATCAAGGAAGCGGGAGGGAATTTTACAAGCGGTCAGCGCCTGCGGCGGCTTGCTCCGGGTCGCGATCGCGCCCCAAAGAGGGGAACAGGGCAACGCCGCCCGCCCCTTGGAGGCCAGAAACCCTGCTTCGCTTCGTCATTTGCGGTCTCGAACATAGCGGCACCACCCTGGTCTCCGACCTGTTCCGCCAAGTCCCCGGGCTCGACGCCGGCTTCGAGGTCGGCGTCCTGCTTGGCCGCCGCCCGCGCGACTTCCCCGATTTCGACCCGTTCTACGAACAGATGCTGGAGCCGTGGAACTGGGGCCTGACACGGGACGCGCTGGCGGGTTGTTGCGCGACCGACGATTTCGCCGAGTTCTACCGGCGCCTCGCCGCCGCCGCCACCCGGCTCGAGCCCGGCACCCAGGCGACGTTCGACAAGACGCCCCGCTACATCGCGACGCTCGCCGAATGCCTCGCCCGCGTGCCGGTGCCCTTCATCGTCACCGCGAAAGACCCTCGCGCCACCGTCTATTCCGATTTCCGCCATGCCAAGGCCGCGGATTTCGACCCGTGGTACGAGAGGTACTGCGAGGAGAAGCACGGCTATATGCGCCAAGCCTATGCCGAATGGCAGCGGGCCGGCAGCCGGCGCACGCGCCGGCGCGTCTTCCGGACGCGGCTCGAAACGCTGTGCCTCGATGCGCGTCGCACCTGCGAGGCCATGTTCGCGCATGTCGGCCTGCCGTTCCGCCTGGAATACACCGCGTTCGCCGAGCTTCGTTTCAACCAGACGCGGGGCCGCTCGATCGCGGTCGGCGCGCCGTTCGACTACACGCACGGTCTCACCGCGGCGCAGCGTCGCCGCATCGAGCAGGATTTCGCGGCATTCGCAGACTGGTTCTATAGCTGAAACAATGGCCGTCTATACCGACGTTTCCGACGACGCGCTCGCGGAATTCCTCACCGGCTACGATCTCGGCACGCTCGTGGCCTTCCGCGGCATCGCCGAAGGCGTGGAGAACAGCAATTTCTCGCTGCGCACCACCGCGGGCGATTTCATCCTCACGCTCTACGAACGCCGCGTCGACCCTGCCGACCTGCCCTGGTTCGTCGGCCTCATGCAGCATCTCGCCGCCCGCGGCATCGACTGCCCGCTCCCGGTCTGCGGGCGCGACGGCGAGGCGCTGCGCCGGCTCTGCGGCCGGCCCGCGGCGATCACCACCTTCCTTCCGGGCGTCTGGCCTCGCCGCGTGCAGCTCTGGCACTGTCGCGCGCTCGGCGAGGCGCTCGCCCGCCTGCATCTGGCCGGCGCGGATTACACCCCGGAACGGCCGAACGCGCTCGGCCCCGCGGCCTGGGCGCCGCTGCTCGCCCGCGCCGGCGACGGGGCCGACACGCTGCTGCCGGGATTCCGCGACGCGCTGCACGACGCCACGCACCGGATTCTGCAGGACTGGCCGCACACTCTTCCGCGCGGCACCATCCACGCCGATCTCTTTCCCGACAATGTTTTCTTCCTGAATGACCATCTCTCGGGCCTGATCGATTTCTATTTCGCGTGCAGCGACTTCCTGGCCTACGACATCGCCGTCTGCATCAACGCCTGGTGCTTCGAACCCGATTTCGCCTTCAATGCCACCAAGGCCCGCGCGTTGCTCGCCGGCTACCAGTCCGCCCGCCCGCTCGCGGCCGAAGAGAAATCCGCGATGCCGGTGCTCGCGCGGGGTGCCGCCTTACGTTTCCTGCTCACCCGCCTCTACGACTGGCTGAACACTCCGGAAGGCGCGCTCGTCGTGCGCAAGAACCCGCTCGATTACTGGCGCCGCCTGCGTTTTCATCTCGGAATAGACAATTTCGATGCCTACGGACTCTGAGCCCGCCGCCCGCACGCTCGTGGAAATCTGGACCGACGGCGGCTGCAAGCCGAATCCCGGGCCGGGCGGATGGGCCGCGTTGCTGCGCTTCGGCGGCCACGAGCGCGAGCTTTCGGGCGCGGAACCGGCCACCACCAACAACCGCATGGAACTCACTGCCGCCGCCGCGGCGCTGGAAGCCCTCAAGCGACCCTGCCGCGTGCAGCTCCACACCGACAGCGAATATGTCCGCAACGGCATCACCCGCTGGAAGGACGGCTGGGTCCGCCGCAACTGGCGCAACAGCGCGGGCGATCCGGTCGCGAACTACGATTTGTGGCAGCGCTTGCTGGCGGCGGCGAAGCCGCATGAGATCGATTGGCGCTGGGTGCGGGGACATTCGGGTGATGTCATGAATGAGCGCGTCGATCGGCTGGCGACGGATGCAAGGGAGAAAGCCAGGTAAGGGTCTTCTTTTTCTGAAGAAAAAGAAGCAAAAAGACTTTATCCGTTTGGCCCCCGGACCCGTCACCCGCACGGGCCAGACGGACAAAGTTTTTTTTGGTTCTTTTTTTTCAAAAAAAGAACAAAACTTCCTACCCTAAATCCTCATGCCAGGTCCGCCCATCCCGCTCGATGAGCGCGATGGACGCGGTCGGCCCCCACGACCCCGCCGCATAAGGACGGGGCTTTTCCGGTGCGTCCTCCCAAGCGCGCAGGATCGGCTCGACCCAGCTCCAGGCTGTTTCCACCTCGTCGCGCCGCATGAACAGGGTCGCGTGCCCGCGCACCGTGTCCATCAGCAACCGCTCGTAGCTATCCGGGTATCGCACCGAGAACGCCTTCTCGAAACTGATGTCGAGATCGGCCGGCCGCAGCCGCAACCCGCCGGGCCCGGGATCCTTCGTCATCATCTGCAGCTCGATCCCCTCTTTCGGCTGCAGACGGATCACGAGCCGGTTCGGCCGCATCTCGGCCGCGTCGCGGGGAAACACGTTGTAGGGAATCGCCTTGAACTGAACGACGATCTCGCTGGCCTTGCTCGGGAGGCGTTTGCCGCTGCGCAGGTAGAACGGCACGCCGGCCCAGCGCCAGTTGCAGACTTCGAGCTTCAACGCGACAAAGGTTTCGGTCGTGCTCTCCGCGTTCGTGCCGAGATCGTTCAGATAGGAATCGACCGGCTTGCCGTCGATCGCGCCGGCGACATACTGCCCGCGCACCGTCAGATGCGGCACCTCATAGGCCGGCATCGGCCGGAGCGCGCGCAGCACCTTCATCTTTTCGTCACGCAGCGCATCGGCGTCGAGATCAAGCGGCGGCTCCATCGCCAGCAGGCAGACGAGCTGCAACAGATGGTTCTGCACCATGTCGCGCAGCGCTCCGGCATGGTCGTAGTAATTGCCGCGCCCCTCGACCCCGACCGTCTCGGCCACCGTGATCTGCACGTGATCGATCACGTCCGCGCTCCAGAGCCGCTCGAACAGGATGTTGGCGAATCGCAAGGCGAGGAGGTTTTGGACGGTTTCCTTGCCCAGGTAATGATCGATGCGGAAAATCTGGCGCTCGTCGAAGACCGCTCCGACCTCGCGATTGATCCGCCGCGCCGATTCGAGATCATGCCCGATCGGTTTTTCGAGCACGATGCGCGACTGCGGCGTCACCAGCCCGTGCGACGCGAGATTGGCGGCGATCGGCCCATAGAGATCGGGCGAGGTCGCGAGGTAGAACACGCGCACGCGCGCTTCGTCCTCCCGCAACAGGCTCTCGAGCGGCCCCCAATCGCCGCCTTCCGCGCCATCGGTGCGGGCGTAACGGAGCAGGGCCAGAAATTCCCGGCAGGCGGGTTCGGTGAGATCGCCTTTCGCGACATGCGAGGCCAGCGCGCGCGCCGCCCGTTCGCGGTAGGCCTCGTCCGTGAGATCGGATCGCGCCGCCGCAATGATCCGGCATCGGTGGGAAACCTGACCGTCGCGAAACCGGTAGTAGAGCGCCGGCAGCAGCTTACGCAGGGTGAGATCGCCGGTGGCTCCGAACACGATCGCGTCGAAATCGGGAACCGGCACGATCGCGGCCATGCGGCGCTCCTTGTGGCTATTTCACCGTGGTCACGCGCAACGCATTGGTGGTCCCCGAGTGCCCGAACGGCATGCCGGCCGCGACCACGATCGATTCGCCGATTTTCGCGAGTCCCTCGTCGCGCACCAGCCGCGAGGCCCGCGCCACCGCATCGCTCATGCCGCTCGCATCCGGCGCCGTTACCGCATGCACGCCCCAGGCAAGAGCGAGCCGCCGCGCCACGTTCACATCGGGCGTGATGCCGAGGATCGGGCGCGACGGCCGCTCCCGCGAGAGCCGCAGCGCCGTCGCCCCGCTCGCCGTGTAGGCCGCGATGGCGCGGGCCTCGATGGTCCGCGCCACCTCGGCCGCGGCGGCGGTGATCGCATCCGAAATGGCCGCCTGGGTGGGCGGCCGGCTGGCATCGGTCAGCCGCCGCCAGCCGTCATCCTGTTCCACACGCGTGATGATCCGGTCCATCATATGGACCGCCTCAGCCGGAAATTGTCCGGCCGCGGTCTCCGCCGAGAGCATCACCGCATCCGCGCCGTCGAATACCGCGGTCGCGACATCGGTCGCCTCCGCGCGCGTCGGCGCCGGCGCGGCAATCATGCTCTCCAGCATCTGGGTCGCCACGATCACCGGCTTCGCCTGCGCCCGCGCCGCGCGCACGATGCGCTTCTGTGCGATCGGCACCTCCTCGGGCGGCAACTCGACCCCGAGATCGCCGCGCGCCACCATCACCGCGTCCGACAGCGCCAGAATCTCCTGCAGCTTCTCGAGCGCCTGCGGTTTTTCGATTTTCGCAACGATCGCCGCCCGCCCCGCCGCGATCTCCCGGGCCTCGGCCACGTCCTCGGGGCGCTGGACGAAGGACAGTCCGATGAAATCCACGCCCCGTTGCAACGCGAAATCGAGATCGGCGCGGTCCTTCACGGTCAGCGCCGGAATATCCAGCACCATGTCCGGCACGTTCACGCCCTTGCGGTCCGAGAGCGCGCCGCCGGTCACCACCTCGCATTCGAGATGGTCACCGCGGTTGCGCACGACCCGCAGCCGGAGCTTGCCGTCGTCGAGCAGCAAGGACGTCCCCGGCTTGGCCGCGGCGAGGATTTCCGGATGGGGCAGCTGCACGCGCCGGGCCCCGCCCGGCGAGGGGTCGGTGTCGAGCCGGAAGGCCTGCCCCTGGGTCAGGTGCACGCGTCCGCCCCCGAAGCGCCCGATGCGCAGCTTCGGTCCCTGGACATCGGCGAGGATGGCGATCGGCCGCCCCGTCACGCTCTCGAGCGCCCGGATCGCGCCGATCGAAGCCTCATGATCGGCGTGGGAGCCATGCGAGAAATTCAGCCGGAACACGTCGGCGCCGGTCTGGAACAGGCGTTCGATCATCTCCGGGGAGGCGCTGGCGGGTCCGATCGTCGCCACGATCTTGGTGTGGCGATGACGGCGAAGGCGAGGTCTCGGCAATTTTCTTATCCCAACTGGCCAGCGTGGCCGCGGAATATGGCTCAGGGCGGCGGGGCGCGCCATGGTGGTGGGCCCATAGCGCGGAGGCATCCATGGACGAGCCGCAGAGAACCGAGATCGAAGCCGCCGCTTTCCGGCGGCTGGTCGCGCACCTGCGCGAACGCAGCGATGTGCAGAACATCGATCTGATGAACCTGGCCGGCTTCTGCCGGAACTGCCTGAGCCGCTGGTATCGCGAGGCCGCCGCGGAGCGCGGCCTCGACCTGTCCGACCCGGCGGCGCGCGAAATCATCTACGGCATGCCCTACGAGGCCTGGCGCGCAGCCCATCAGACGCCGGCGACGGAGGCGCAGCAGACCCGATTCGCCGCCGCGCGCGAGGTTCCTTGACCGCCTGCCCAGGCGCCGCTATCCGCCGCCCCCTTGCCGTCCGGGGGAGCCATGTCCGACGCCACGACCGCACCGAAATCCGGCGGCATCGCCGTCGAGCGGCTGCGCTCGATCATCGAGCGCATCGAACGGCTCGAGGAGGAGCGCCGCGCGCTCGCCGGCGATATCAAGGATATCTACGCCGAAGCGAAGAGCGCGGGCTTCGACCCGAAGGTGATCCGGCAACTGATCAGTCTGCGCAAGAAAGAGCCGGCGGAGGTGGAGGAGCAGGAGACGCTGCTCGATCTCTATCGGCGGGCCCTCGGCATGTGAGAGGGGCCGCTGGCGCGCGCGGCTTGGCCCGCAGCTAGATCGGCTACGCCACGGAAGAGCCCTCACCAGCGGAGGCCGCGTCCATCGCGGCGCGCATCCGCCGGACGGCCTCCGGCAAACCCACCAGAATCGCGTCGGCCACGATCGAATGGCCGATATTCAACTCCCGCAACCCTGGCAGTTGCGCGACCGGACCGACATTGCCGAGCGTCAGCCCATGCCCCGCATGGAGCTCGAGCCCGAGTTCCGCGGCCAGCCGCGCCGCCTGTTCGAGCCGCGCCAATTCGCCCGCCGCGCCATTCGCATAGGTGCCGGTATGCAGCTCGATCACCGGCACGCCGAGCGAAGCGGCGGCGCGCAGTTGCGCGGGATCGGGATCGATGAACAGCGAGACGCGGATGCCGGCCTCGCGCAACCGAGCCACCATCGGCGCCAGCGCGGCCTGCTGCCCGGCCGCGTCGAGCCCGCCTTCGGTCGTCACTTCCTCGCGCCGCTCCGGCACGATGCAGCAGGCGTGCGGCTTGGTCCGGCAGGCGATCTCCACCATCTCCGCCGTCGCCGCCATTTCCATGTTCAGCGGCAGCGCGATCGAAGCCCGGACGCGCGCGAGGTCGTCGTCGCGAATGTGCCGCCGATCCTCGCGCAGATGCATGGTGATGCCATCGGCGCCGCCTTCGATCGCCGCGAATGCCGCCGCGAGCGGATCGGGCTCCGTGCCGCCCCGCGCATTCCGCAGCGTCGCGACATGATCGATATTCACGCCAAGCCGGATCATCGCGCGCGGTTCCTCGCAATATCGCTCGCCATGCGCAGGGCCGCGATCAAACTGGCGGGATTGGCCCGTCCTCGCCCCGCGATGCCGAAAGCGGTGCCGTGATCCGGGGAGGTGCGCACGATCGGCAATCCCAGAGTGATATTCACGCCATTCCACATATCGAGCGTTTTCAGCGGGATCAATGCCTGGTCGTGATAGTGGCAGATCGCCGCGTCATACGAGGCGCGCGCCTCGCGCGTGAACATCGTGTCGGGCGGCAGCGGCCCCGCGACGTCGATGCCCTCGCGGCGCAGCGACGCGATCGCCGGCCCGATCACGGTGATTTCCTCGTCACCCATGGTGCCGTCCTCGCCGGCGTGCGGATTAAGCCCCGCGACCGCGAGCCGCGGCGCGGCAATGGCAAAATCCCGCCGGAGCGCCGCATGGGTCGTGCGCGCCGTCCTCAGGATCGCCTCCGTATCGAGTCGTGCCAGCGCCTGGCGCAGCGAAAGATGAACCGTCACCGGAACCACACGTAGTTCCGGCACCGCAAGCATCATGATCTCGTGCCCTGCGCGGCCGGTCAGCGCGGCCAGGAATTCGGTGTGCCCCGGATGCGGGAAGCCGGCGCGCGTCAGCACCGATTTGGCGATCGGATTGGTCACGACCGCGGAGGCGGCGCCGTCCTGCGCCATCCGCACCGCCCGCGCAATGCTTTCGATGATGGCGGGCGCATTCGCCGGATCGGGCACGCCGGGCCGCGGCTGTGCCGCGAGCGGGAGCGGCAGCACCGGCAGCGCCTCGGAAAATCGCGCCTGGCAAGGCTCTGAGACGGCATGAACGGGCCCGAAGCGCGCGGCGAATTCCGGGTCGCCGATCAGCAGGAATTCCGGCCCCGCGTGCCGCAGCGCCCGCCAGGCGAGCGCGGTGATTTCCGGCCCCACCCCCGCCGGATCGCCCAGCGTGACGGCGATCAAACCCGCACCAAAACAGACAAAAGTTCTTTCAAAAGTCCTGTGGTTCTTTCTTTCAAGAAAGAACACCCTTCCTCTTCATATGTGTAAAGCCCGCCCCTCGACCGCAAGCGCCGCTTCCTTCACGGCCTCGGAAAGCGAAGGATGCGCATGGCAAATCCGCGCGACGTCCTCGGCACTCGCGCCGAACTCCATGGCGGTCGCGAGCTCCGCGATCAGCGTTCCGGCATCCGGCCCGATGATATGCGCGCCGAGAATTTTGTCCGTGGCCTTGTCCGCCAGGATTTTCACGAACCCGTCGGTCGCGCCCATGGCGCGCGCCCGGCCGTTCGCGGTGAACGGAAATTTCCCCACCCGGTATTCCACGCCCTGCGCCTTGAGCGTCTCTTCGGTGACGCCGAGGCTGGCCACCTCCGGCCAGGTATAGACCACGCCCGGAATGACGCCGTAATTGACATGCCCCGCCTGCCCAGCAATCCGTTCCGCGCAGGCAACGCCCTCTTCCTCGGCCTTGTGCGCCAGCATCGGGCCCGCGATCACGTCGCCGATGGCGTAGATGCCTGGCACGTTCGTGCGATACTGCGCGTCCACCGTGATGAAGCCGCGCGCATCCCGCGCGACACCGAGCGCATCGAGCCCGAGATTATCGGTGAACGGCCGGCGCCCGATCGCCACGAGCACCGTATCCACCTCGATCGTCTCGGCAGCCCCCCCCTTCACGGGCTCGAGCGTCACGGCAACGCCGTCGCCCGACGCCACGGCGCCCGTGACTTTGGTGCCGAGCCGGAATTTCAGTCCCTGTTTCGCCAGGACCCTCTCGAAGGTTTTGGCGATTTCGCCGTCCATGCCGGGCACCAGCCGGTCGAGATATTCGACGACCGTGACCTGCGCGCCCAGCCGGCGCCATACGGAGCCGAGCTCGAGCCCGATATACCCGCCGCCGATCACGAGCAGATGCCCCGGCACGCGATCGAGGGCGAGCGCGCCGGTCGAGCTGACGATCCGCGTCTCGTCGATCGCGACGCCCGGCAGCGGAATGCTGTCGCTCCCCGTCGCGATGACGATATGTTTCGCGGTATAGTCGGTGCCGCCGACCGCGACCGTTCCCGGCGCGCTTATATGGCCCTCGCCTTTGAGCCAGGTCACCTTGTTTTTCTTGAACAGGAACTCCACGCCGCGGACATTCGCGGTGACGACCTCGTCCTTGCGCTTCTGCATCCGCGCGAGATCGAGCGTCACCCCTTCGATCCTGATTCCGTGCTCGGCGAAACTGCCGGCCGCCTCATGAAAATTCTCGCTCGATTGCAGCAGCGCCTTGGACGGAATGCAGCCGATATTCAGGCAGGTGCCGCCGAGCGTCTCGCGCTTCTCGACGCAGGCCGTGCGCAGCCCGAGCTGCGCCGCTCGGAGCGCGCACACATAGCCGCCGGGGCCGGCGCCGATCACGATGATGTCGAAGGAACGATCGTTCATGCCTGATCCGTTCTAACGGAGAAAAAGCGGCCTGCCAGGGGGGCGACCTGGCTTGAACCGTCATTGCGCCCTGTGACCATCGTCCCTGAGCAGGGGCTCTTTTATTGTCCGGTCTCCTTGGGGGAAGGGAAACCACGGAAGGACGGAACCCATCGCGCCTGCCGGTTTACCCCCAAATAGGTCCGGATCGGGTCCTCGCTGATCGACAAATCCGGTGGGAGCGGGCGTCCGGCCCGACCGGCTGCGAGCGCATCCGATCGCGTGCCCCCGCCATCCGAGGCTCCCGGGGGCACCTGCTCCGACGCCCCGAGCAGCGCGGCGTCCGGACCCTGGGTCGATCCCGTTTCATTCGCCGCGGCCGAGGCATGCGGCTGGAATTTCGCCGGAAAGCGAACCGCCCCCGGATGCCGGGCCAACCACTCCGGTGGCGGTTCGCCCCCTTGCGGGACGAACAGGAACGGCAATTCGAGATCGGAGCCGCGCCGCACCTTGCCGTCCTTCAAGTCCCGCTCCTACGCCTGGGGTATGGACAATATTCCTAAGCACGCCCCGGCGCAACGCGAACGCCACCCCGATCAGGGCTGCCCGAGCAGTTCTCCGCTCGAGAACAGACCTACGGTGCGGTTCGTGCTCCAATCCACCGCCGCCAGCTGGTAGGGCGGGGCTCCCGGCGGCAGCGGACCGGAGAAGGCGCAAGCGACGTCACGCATGAGCGCGAGCCGCTGGTCGGCCGGCAATTGCTTCCATTCGCCGCCACGCACCAGCACCACGCCCGCCGAGAAGCCGGCCCGCGGGATCACCTGCACCGGATAGAGGAACGGATCCATGGTGTGCGCGTAAGCCCGCGCCTGGCAGGCGGCGCGCTCCGCGGTCTCGGCCGCCGGATAGGGGATCGGCGGCCCCCCATAAGGCGGTCCGCCCATGAACCCGCAGCCGCCGAGCCCGAGCGCCAACATCGCGACCGCAACATTCCGCATGGTCACACTCCCAGCAGCAGCCGGCGCGGATCCTCGATCGCCTCCTTCACGCGCACGAGGAACGACACCGCTTCCTTCCCGTCCACGATCCGGTGATCGTAGGACAAAGCGAGATACATCATCGGCCGGATTACCACCTGGCCGCCCACCGCCACCGGCCGGTCGGCGATCTTGTGCATGCCGAGGATGCCGGATTGCGGCGGGTTGAGGATCGGCGTCGACATGAGCGAGCCGTAGATCCCGCCATTGGTGATCGAGAACGTTCCGCCCAACAGCTCCTCGAGCTTGAGCTGCCCGTCGCGCGCGCGTCTGCCGAAATCGGCGATCGCCCGCTCGATTCCGGCGAAATCGAGCGACTGCGCATCCCGGATCACCGGCACCACAAGGCCCGACGGCCCGCCGACCGCGATCCCCATGTTCACGAAATGCCGGTAGACGATGTCCTCGCCGTCGATCTCGGCATTGACGGCCGGATATTCCTGCAGCGCGGCGACGCAGGCGCGCACGAAGAACGACATGAAGCCGAGCTTCACGCCGCCATGCTTCTTCTCGAAAGAATCCTTGTATTCCGACCGCGTTTCCATGACCGCGCTCATATCCACCTCGTTGAAGGTGGTGAGCATCGCGGCATTGTTCTGCGCTTCCTTCAGCCGCTGCGCGATGGTGCGTCGCAGCCGGGTCATGCGCACCCGCTCCTCCCGGGCATCGGCCGCGCGCGGCGGCGCGACGGCCGCGGGGGGGGCGGGCGCGGGCCGCGCCAGGAACGCCAGCACGTCGCCTTTCGTGATGCGCCCGTCCTTGCCCGAGCCTTCGCCGACCGCGCCGGGCGCCACCCGGTTCTCTTCCAGCAACTTCGCCGCCGCCGGCAGGGGCGCCGGGGCCGGCCGGGATACGGGGCCCGGCGGTTCGGCCGGCACCCGCACGCCCGTGCCCCCTCCACCGTTCGCCGCGGCGGATGGCGTCGCCGGTGCCGGGCTGGGCGCTTCGGCGACCGCTTCTCCGCTCTCGATCGTGCCGAGAACGGTCCCGGGGGCCACTTCCGCCCCTTCGGCCACCGCCGGCTGGCCGAGCACGCCGGCCACCGGCGCGTTCACCTCGACGGTCACCTTGTCGGTCTCGAGCTCCACCACCGGCTCGTCGGCCGCCACCGCGGCGCCCGCCTGCTTCAGCCAGCGCGCGACGGTCGCCGTGCTGACGCTCTCACCCAAAGTGGGAACCGTGATCTCACCGGGCATCTTGGTATCCTGCTCGCAGAATGAAGTGGGCGCCGTTCGCGCCCCGTCAATCGACCGACAGCGCCCGATCGACGAGGGCCGCCTGCTCGGCCGCATGCACGCGGGCCGACCCCGGCGCCGGGCTCGCCGCCTCGCGCCGCCCGACATAGAGCGGCCGCTTGGCCCGATGCTTCAGCGCGCCCAGGACCCGCTCGATCCGCCGGTCGACGAAGTTCCACCCGCCCATATTCTCGGGTTCCTCCTGGCACCAGACGAGCTGCGCCCGGGCATAGGGCTTGAGCGCGAAGGCCAGCGATTTCTCCGGGAACGGATAGAATTGCTCGAGCCGCAGGATGGCGATGTCGCGGATGCCGCGCTCCCGCCGTTCCGACAGCAGATCATAATAGACCTTGCCGCTGCACAGCACCACCCGCCGGATTTCCGCCGGCGGCAACAAGGCATCGATTTCGCCGATCACCGGCCGGAAGCGGCTCTCACCCGCGAAATCCGCCAGCGCCGAGACCGCCAGTTTATGGCGCAGCAGCGATTTCGGCGTCATCAGCACCAGCGGCTTGCGGAAATTCCGCTTCAGCTGGCGCCGCAGCGCATGGAAATAGTTGGACGGCGTCGTCAGATTTGCGACCGTCATGTTCCGCTCGGCGCAGAGCTGGAGATAGCGCTCGAGCCGCGCCGAGGAATGCTCCGGCCCCTGCCCCTCCTGCCCGTGCGGCAGCAGGAGCGTGAGGCCCGACATCCGCAGCCATTTCGTCTCGCCGCTCGCCAGGAACTGATCGATGATCACCTGCGCGCCATTGGCGAAATCGCCGAACTGCGCTTCCCACAGCACCAGCGTCCAGGGATCGGCCAGCGAATAGCCGTATTCGAAGCCGAGCACGCCGGCTTCCGACAGCAGCGAATTGAAGATCTCGATCCGCGCCTGCTTCGGCCGGATATTGTTGAGCGGCACGTATTCATTCTGATTGGCCTGATCGACCAGCACCGCATGCCGCTGGCTGAAAGTGCCGCGCTGGCAGTCCTCGCCCGAAAGCCGCACATGATGCCCCTCGAGCAGCAGCGTGCCGAACGCCAGCGCCTCGCCGGTGGCCCAATCGATCCCCTCGCCGGTCTCGATCATCGCACGCTTGGCGTCGAGCTGCCGCGCGATTTTCGGATTGGGGTCAAAATGGTCGGGAACCGACACCAGCGCCGCCCCTACCTCGCGCAGGGTCGCGAGATCGACCGCGGTCGCCTCCTCGGTGTCGTCGTTCTCATCCGCCTGCTTGAGACCGCGCCAGCGCCCTTCGAGCCAATCGGCGCGATTGACACGGTAGGACTGGCTTGCCGCGTAGGCCTCCTCGTAGCGCGCGAACAGCGTATCCCGCATCGCCTGCGCTTCGTCCGCGCCGATCGCGCCCTCGCGCGCCAGCCGCTCCGCATAGAGCGCCCGTGTCGTCTTCTGTTCGCGAATCGCGCGATACATCAACGGCTGCGTGAAAGCCGGCTCGTCGGTCTCGTTATGACCGTGCCGGCGGTAGCAGACGATATCGAGCACCACGTCGCACGAGAAACGCTGCCGGAACTCGGCCGCGAGCCTGGCCGCGAACACCACCGCCTCCGGCTCGTCGCCGTTGACATGGAGGATCGGCGCCTGAATCGATTTCGCGACGTCCGTGCAATAAAGCCCCGAATAGGCATGCGCCGGCACCGTCGTGAAGCCGATCTGGTTGTTCACCACGACATGCACCGTGCCGCCGGTGCGGTAGCCGATGAGCTGGCTCATCGCCAGCGTCTCATAGACGAGCCCCTGTCCCGCGAAGGCGGCGTCGCCATGCAGCAGAATGCCCATCACGCTGCGCCGCGAGCCGATATCGCCCGCCATGTCCTGCCGCGCGCGCACCTTGCCGGCGACCACCGGATTGACCGCTTCGAGATGCGACGGGTTGGGCTGCAGCGAAATATGCACCATGCGCCCGCCGATTTCGGTGTCGGTCGAGGTGCCGAGATGGTATTTCACGTCGCCCGAGCCCTGCACGTCGTCGGGCTTGAAGCTGGCACCGGCGAACTCGCCGAAAATCGCGGTCAGCGGCTTCTTGACGATGTTGACGAGCGTATTGAGCCGCCCGCGATGCGGCATGCCGATCACGATCTCGTTCGTGCCGGCCTCCGCGACCGTTGCGATGATCGCGTGCAGCGCCGGAATGGTGCTCTCGCCGCCCTCGAGCCCGAACCGCTTCGTGCCGACATAGCGTTTCTGGCAGAACGCCTCGAACCCTTCGGCCTCGGTGAGCTGCTCGAGAATCTCGCGTTTCTCGGCGCGCTCGAACGCGGTCAGCCAGGGCGCGCCCTCGATGCGGCGCTGGATCCAGGTCTTCTGGTCCGGATCCTGGATATGCATGAACTCGACGCCGATCGGCCCGCAATAGGAACGGCGCAAAATCTCCACGATCTCGCGCAAGGTCGCGCTCTCGCGCCCGAGCACGCCGTCGATGAAGATCGGCCGGTCCCAGTCGCTCGGGCCGAATCCGTAACTGCGCGGGTCGAGCTCGGGATGGGATTTCGGCCGCTGCAGACCGAGCGGATCGAGCTGCGCCTCGAGATGCCCGCGCACCCGGTAGACGCGCACCATCATCAGCGCGCGGATGCTGTCCTTCACCGCCTCGTGCGACAATCCAGGTGTCGCGCGCCGCTCCGCGCCCGGCGCGACCGCCCCATCGGCGAGGCTGTAGGCCCGCGGCGCCCAGGAAGCGCCCGTCGCATCCGACAGAACCGCACGCGCTTCGTCATTCAGCGCCGAAAACAGCTCTCCGAAACTCGGATCGACCGCCCCCGGGTCGGCGATCCAGCGCGCATAGAGATCGGCGATGAACGCGGCATTGCCGCCATTGAACGCTGAGGCAAGAAGGTCGACGCCGGCCATGAGGAGGAATCTCGTTTCGGAGAGGGGTGATGCGACTCGGGCTCCGCGTCACCATCCTGAGGGAGTGTGGCCAAGATAGGGCTAAGTTTTTGCGGACGGGTGGCCGCGCTTCTCCCGCCTGCGTTGCTTTCGGCGCATGACATGTGGCGCAATGGCCGCAGCTCCGGAGACCCGCGCGTTGGGCAAGTTCTTCTACTACCTGTCGGCGACCCTCGAATCCGGCCTCGGCCTGTTCGGTATCCGCTCGCCCTACGAACAGCCGAAATACGAAATCGTGCAGCGCCTGCCCGAGCATGTGGAAATCCGGCAATATGCCGCGCGCGTCGCCGCCGAGACGCCGGTCGAGCAAGGCAATGAGGGCGCCGCCTTCGGCCGCCTGTTCCGCTACATCTCGGGCGCGAACCATGCCGGCGCCACCCTCGCGATGACGGTCCCGGTCGAGCGCAAGCAGCTGATCGCCATGACGATCCCGGTCGAAACCGGCACCGAGATGCGCTTCTTCCTGCCCCGCAAAGTGGCCGAGGAGGGCGCGCCGGTGCCGAACGACCCGCAGGTCCACATCGTCAAAATCCCGCCCGAGCGGATCGCGGCGTTGCGCTTCTCGGGCAGCACCGACGATTCGGTGCGCGATGCCAAGGAGGCCAAGCTCCGCGCCGTGCTGGCCGAGGCGCATCTCAAGCCCGAAGGCGCGGCGTCGCTGCTGACCTACGATCCGCCCTGGACGCCGCCGTTTTTGCGGCGGAACGAGGTGGTGCTGAAGCTGGCGCCGTAGCCTCCGGCGGCCAGGGCTCTGCCCTGGACCCGCTGGGGCCGGCGGCCCCAGATCCCATCACGTAAAGGGGTCTGGGGCCTTTCGGCCCCAGCGGAGGGGTGCAGGGGAGGCAGAGCCTCCCCTGCCCGCCGGAGGCGCCGTCAACCAGACGAACCGCCCGGCCAGAGCCACCGCCGTAAACGCCAGTCCCGCCAGCAACCCATACCAAAGCCCGACCGCCCCGAGCCCGCCCGGAAACGCCAGCGCATAGCCGAGCGCAAACCCCACCCCCCAATAGCCGAATACCGCCAGCCCCAGCGGCACCCGCGTATCCGACAGCCCCCGCAGCGCGTTGGCCGCAGTCGTCTGCGTTCCGTCCGCAACCTGGAACAGCGCGGCGATCCGCAGCAGATGCGCCGCCAGCCGCGCCGCCGGCCCGGGCCGCATATAGAGGCCCACGATCGCCCCCGGTGCCGTCAGCAGCACCACCCCGCTTGCCCCCATCAGCGCCACCGACAGCGCAAGCCCCGCGTAGCCGGCCCTCTGCACGTCGCGCATCCGCCCGGCACCGAACGCGCTCGCGACCCGCACATTGGCGGCCAGCCCCACCGAGAACGGCAGCATGAAGGTGAACGACGCGACCGACAGCGCGACCATATGCGCCGCCAGCGCCTCCGCCCCGAGCCGCCCGATCAGCACCCCGGTCGCGCTGAACAGCGTCGCCTCCGCCATCGCGAGCCCGGTGGTCGGCAACCCGAGCCCCAGCAACGGCCCAAGCACCCGCGCCCGCGGCCCGGCCAGCCGCAGCCGCGCCCGGCCCTCGCGCCGCCCATGCAGCAGCGCGAGCAAGGCCAGGGTCACCAGCCATTGCGTGATGGCGGTCGCATAGCCGCTGCCCCGCAGCCCGAGCGCCGGCAGGCCGAGCCCGCCATGGATCAACCAAAGATTGAGCCCAGCATTCACCCCGACCCCCGCCGGCAGCACCCAGAGCAGCAGCCGCTGCAACCCGAGCGCCGGCAGGATCCCGCGCACCACGCCGAACCCCACCAGCGCCGCCGGCCCGCCCCAGCGCAGCGCCGCGAGATAGGCCGCCACATCCGCGCCGATCTGCGCTGGCTCGCCGAGCCAGCGCAGCAGCGGCCCCGGATGGCTGCTCGCCCAGAAAAACGGCACCGCGACCGCCACCGCCAGCGCCATGCCGGTCCAATAGATCGCGGGCACCTCGCCTGGCCGGCCGCCGCCCAGCGCCTGCGCCGCCAGCACCGGAACGCCGGACGGCAGGCAGGCCAGGATGTAGCAGCCGGTGAAGAACAGATTGGCCCCGAGCCCGCCCGCCGCGAGCGCACCGGTGCCGATCCCGCCCAGCATCACCGTATCGGTGAGCCCCATCGCCATCTGCGACAGCCAGGCGAGCGCGATCGGCGCCGCGAGCGCGACCGTCGCGGCGAAATGATGCCGCCAGCTTTGCTGCGCCGCGCTGCCCATGCGCGCCGGCTTGTCGAGCGCCGCGGGGCTGTCTTCAAGCCTGCCGCCCCCTATCTCCCACGCATGCCTGACACGCTGCCCCACACGCTGCGCATCCCCCCGCGTCCGCCTGCCCCCACCCGCGTCCGCGGCCAGGTCGACGGTTTCTTCGTGCTGCGCCGCAATCCGCTCGAACTCTGGGGCGCCCCCGCCTACGAGGAGGATATCCTGTTCGGCCGCTTTCTCGGCCGCGAGCAGGTGCTGCTGAACGCGCCCGACGCGATCCGCCAGGTCCTCGTCACGAACGCGGAAAAATATGGCCGCAGCCCGGCGACCATCCGCGTGCTGCGGCCGATCATCGGCGAGGGCCTGTTCCTCGCCGAAGGCGCCGCCTGGCGCCACCAGCGCCGCACCATCGCCCCCGCCCTCGCCCCGCGCACCATGGGGCTGCTCGCCCGCCACGTCGTGACCGCGAGCGAAGAATTCGAGGCCGGACTCGAGAAGCGGCTCTACCGTCCGGTCCAGCTCCTGCCGCTGCTGCAACTGCTCGCCCTCGAGGTCGCCGGCACCTCGATGTTCTCGCTGCAGACTGCGGAATTCAGCGCCGAACTGCGCGCGCTGATCACGAAATACGGTCTGCGCTACGGCCGCCCAGGCTTGTTCGACCTGGTCCTGCCGGCCCCCTACCCCTCCACGCTCGATTTCGGCCGTGACCGGTTCCGCCGCGAATGGCTTGCCTTCCTCGGCCGCGTGATCGAGGCCCGCCGCGCCCAGCCCGCGCCCGACTCCCCGCGCGACCTGTTCGACCTGCTCGAAGCCGCCCGCGACCCCGAGACCGGCGAGGGGTTCGGCGAAGCCCAGCTGCGCGACGAAGTCTCGACCATGATCATCGCCGGCCATGAAACGACCGCGGTGACGCTGTTCTGGTCCTGCTACCTCGCCGCTCTCTATCCCGACCTCGCCGACCGCATCGCCGCCGAAGCCGCCCCGCTCGACCTCTCCCCCGAGACCGCGGGCGAGGCGATCCGCAGCCTGCCCTACACCCGCGCCTTCATCGACGAATCGCTCCGCCTCTACCCGCCCGCCTTTCTGATCGTCCGCCAGGCGATGGAGGCCGACGTGATCGACGGCCGCGCGATCGTCCCCGGTACGGTCATCAGCATCTCCCCCTGGGTGGTCCATCGTCATCGCCGCCTCTGGCGCGACCCGGATGTGTTCGACCCGGACCGCTTCCTGCCCGGCGCGACCCCGCCCGAGCGCTTCGCCTATCTGCCGTTCGGCGCGGGACCCCGGGTCTGTGTCGGGATGCAGTTCGCGCTCACCGAAGCGGTGCTGGTGCTGGCGCGCCTGCTCCGCCGCTACCGGCTCCGCCTGGTGGGCGGCGGCGAGGTGATGCCGCGCGGGCTCGTGACCGTGCAGCCCGACCGGCCGGTGCGCTTCGAGCTGGCGCCGCGGACCTGACGCGCCCGGCAAAACCCGCTAAACCGCGGACCAGACGCAAAAGCCCGCATGGATTGGGAGCCGGCATGAACTACCGCCCGTATCAGCAGATCGAGCGCCGCAAATCGCGCCAGATCCATGTCGGCCGCGTCCCGGTCGGTGGCGATGCGCCGATCTCGGTGCAGACCATGACCAACACGCTCACGAGCGACGCCGCCGCCACGATCGCGCAGATCCGGCTCGCCGAACTCGCCGGGGCCGACATCGTCCGCGTCTCCTGCCCCGACGAGGAAAGCACTGCCGCGCTGCCCGAGATCGTGCGCGAAGTGAATGTGCCGATCGTCGCCGACATCCATTTCCACTACAAACGCGCGATCGAAGCCGCGAAAGCCGGCGCCGCCTGCCTGCGCATCAATCCCGGCAATATCGGCAGCGCGCAGCGGGTGCGCGACGTCGTGCAGGCGGCCCGCGACCACAATTGCTCCATGCGCATCGGCGTCAATGCCGGCAGCCTCGAGAAACACCTGCTCGAGAAATACGGCGAACCCAACCCCGATGCGCTCGTCGAGTCCGCGCTCGAACACGCGAAGATCCTGCAGGACCACGATTTCCACGAATTCAAGATCAGCGTGAAGGCGTCGGACGTGTTCCTCGCGGTCGCCGCCTACCAGCAGCTCGCGGAACAATGCGACCACCCGCTCCATATCGGCATCACCGAAGCGGGCGGCCGCCGCACCGGCACCGTCAAATCCTCGATTGGCCTCGGCAACCTGCTCTGGGCCGGCATCGGCGACACGATCCGCGTCTCGCTCTCCGATGAACCCGCCGAGGAAGTCCGCGTCGGCTGGGAAATCCTCAAAAGCCTCGGCCTGCGCCACCGCGGCGTCAAAATCATCTCCTGCCCCTCCTGCGCGCGTCAGGGCTTCGACGTGATCCGCACCGTCGCGGCGCTCGAGGAGCGTCTCGCGCATATCGAGACCCCGGTCACGCTCAGCATCATCGGCTGCGTGGTGAACGGCCCCGGGGAAGCGCTGATGACCGATCTCGGCGTCACCGGCGGCGGCCAGGGCCGCCACATGGTCTATGCCGCAGGGCGCACCGACCACACGGTCGAAGGCGCCGCGATGATCGACCACATCGTCGAGCTGGTCGAACGTAAAGTCGAACAAATCAAAGGCGAGACGAAAGTCGCGGCGTGAGCGCCTTCGCGTTCTGAGGACGGAAATCGGGGTCTGGGGCCTTTCGGCCCTAGCGGGCTCGCCATCGGTTCAAGCACCGATGGCGAGGCAGAGCCCGGGCCGCCGGAGGCGCGCGTCGACCCAAACGCCTCCGCTTCAAGCCGCGACTCCCCGTGCCCGGACCAGCCAGGCGCCGACCCGCCGCCGCACCCGTTCCGGCGCGACGACTGCCGCGCCCGGCAGCAAAGCCGCCTGCGTCCAGCGCAGCACCGCCATCAATGTCTCGCGCGCTTCCGGCGCATCCCGCACGGCATCGAGCGCCGCCAGCACCGAGCGTTCGAGCACCTCCGCTTCCGGCATCATTTCGGACAGATGCCCGGGCACCTCGGCGAGAGCCAGGCAGTTGCCGATGTAGCGGCGGAGCGCCAGCGCGAAACGTTCGTGCCCTTCCTCCACTTCGGCGCATCGCATCGTCTCGCGCGCCGCGAAGAATTTATCCCAGGCTTTGCGGAAATTCTCGAGATGGCGCTCTTGGGCAAACAGTTCCGCCATCTCGACATAGCAATAATAATTCCCGAGCCGCGCCCCGTCCTTGAGAAAGCGCATCGCCCGACGCCGCCCGATCCGGCCGCGCGGATCGAGCTGGGCATGGATGGCGCCCAGCCGCTCGAGCGCCACGAGCGATCCCCGGGCGGCCGCCAGACGGTAGCAGCGCATCGCCTCGGTCAGGTCCTGCAACGTGTCGCCTTGCCCGAACAGGTGCCGGTCGGCTTCCGCCAGCAGCGCCTCCGCGCCGGCCACATGCGGGGGGGCCGGCCCGTCGCCCGAGGCGGCCGCGACATCGAGAACCACGCGCACGATTTCTCCGGGTGAGCCCCGGAAGAACTCCCGGTTGGCCGTCAGCCGCCAGCCTCTTCGGTCCAGCTCGGCGTGGATCAGCCGTTCGGCCAACACGCAGTCGGCGAATTCCTGTTCGAAGGCCAGCACGAAAGGGGTGGCCACCCCGGTTGCCGCCGACAACTCAGCCGCGCGCTGGAGAGGCGGCCGGCTCGTCCGTCCTACTTTCGAAACACCTGGGATCGACGAATTAACAAGCACATAAACCCAACCCTGCTCCATGCGCGCCGACCCCTTCCGAGCCGTTTCGGCCGCTGCATCCCCCCGGAGAATGCAACCACAGGTTTAAAACCTGGCTCGAATACGCGCATGTGTCAGCAGAACGAGACGCGAACAGGGCTTAGCTCACGAAAACGTGATTTGCGAATCGCTCTCACATTTCCGTGGGCGACGGGACGGCGGACCCGTCACGTCCGCCCGTCTAGTCAGAGGTAGGACGAGAAAATCTGGAAAAAGATGAAGGCATAAATCGCGGCGGCCAGCCAGGCGAACCACGGATACCCCTTCCAGGTACGGGGGATGACCAGCCGCGTGCCGGTTCTGACCGCCTCGTGCTCGTCCGTCTGGTCCACGCCTTCCTTCTCCACCGGTTCCATCGCGCCTTCCCAAAGCGCCGCCGGGCGCCCGCCGTCAACCCTGATCCGTTTTCATACTCTACCCGCGCTTGACCTTGGCCGGGTGCGGGCGAAGAACCGGCCCGCCCTGCGCACGAACTGCCCGGCCGGCCCACCGGGCCGCTCCGCCTTCCCCCCCATTGCCCTACGAGACCGCACCTCATGCCCTACCTGGTCGCGAAAGACCTTCCCGACGCGCCGGCCGGCGACCGGTTCCGCGCCGCGCTGGCAGCCGAGCCCATCCTGCGCCTGCCCGGCGCGCATAACGGCATGGCGGCGCTCCAGGCCGCTCGCGCGGGCTTTCGCGGGCTCTACCTCTCGGGGGCGGCCATGACTGCCAGCATGGGCCTGCCCGATCTCGGAATGCTCACGGTGGACGAGGCCGCCTTCTTCATCCGACAGCTCGCCCGGGCCTCCGGCCTGCCCGTGCTCGCCGACGGCGACACGGGCTACGGCGAAGCGCTCAACGTCATGCACATGGTTCGCACGTTCGAGGATGCCGGCGCCGGCGCCGTGCATATCGAAGACCAGCTGCTGCCCAAGAAATGCGGCCATCTCAACGACAAGCGCCTGGCCGATCCGGCCGACATGGCCGCCAAGATCGCGGCCGCCGCCCGCGCGCGCCGGCATCTCTATCTGATCGCCCGCACCGATGCCGCCGCGAGCGAGGGGATCGACGGCGCCATCGCCCGGGCGAAGCGCTATCTCGATGCCGGCGCCGATGCGATCTTCCCGGAGGCGCTGACCACGGCGGAGATGTTCCGGGAGTTCGCCGCCCGCCTGCCGGGCGTGCCGCTGCTCGCGAACATGACCGAGTTCGGCCGCACGCCGTTTTTCACGGCGGACGAGTTCCACGCGATGGGCTACCGCATGATCATTTGGCCGGTGAGCAGTTTCCGCGTCAGCGCGAAGGCGACCGAGAAGCTCTACGCCACGATTGCGGCGTCGGGGAGCGCGGAGCCGATGCTCCCCGAGATGCAGACGCGGGCGGAACTATACGACATGATCCGGCTGGCGGATTACGAAGCGCTGGACGCAAGCATCATCAAAACTGTCTTGCCGGGCTAGAGCGACATCAGCCTGACCGGAATCAGTCAGGCTGACGATGTTGATCGCTGCAACAGAGCGCACGAGGGGAGCGCGTTTTGGGTTGAGTGGGTGCCTCCGGCGGGCAGAGGCTCCGCCTCTGCACTCCGCTGGGGCCGAAAGGCCCCAGACCCCATTCGTTTGAAAAGTCGCCTCAGACGCCTAGGCAGAGCCCGGGCCGCCGGAGGCAGGGGCACAACTGGCGGGCGGTCAAGCGTCTCCGCGCTGGTATGGCCAACCGCCCAGCGCCAGCTGCTGAGCAGCGCCTCGCTGCCGGGTTCCATGCGCATCAGATGAACGAAGAACTCCAGCTGGTTTGGCGCCGTCGGCCGGATTTGCGTGCAGCCGAACGGCAAAAGCCCAAGCTCGGCCAAATGCAACATTAGGATGGCGAAACTGTGCGGTGTGAAAACCGAGCAGTGCACGTCGTGATAACCGCCCCTCTCCAGCGAGTCCCGGCACCGGCCGAGGGCCACCGGGATTTGGTCGAGGCTGAATGCGCGTAAGGACGGGTAGTCGCCCCGCCATGCGGCGGCGGCATCGACCGAGCGGTACCAGCCCCAGAAATCGAGAATGTCGCGCACGCCCGGCCGCGTTCTTTTGTTGAGGTAGCTGTCCAGGACCTCCGGAAGCCCGGTCTCCCGCCTCAGGAAATCGAAACAATATCGCTTGTCCGGTATCGCGAGGCGCAATGAACCGCGCGGCTGCAGCACCGACGCGATCTCCTCCAGCCAGCCCAGCAGATTGGGCGCGTGTTCGATGACATGGGACGCCACCGCATGGTCGAAGACCTGGCCGCGAGCGGCTTCGCGCAGGCTTTTTCCTGGCTCCCAGACGATCTCCACGTCCGCCAGCGCATCCGGATCGACCAACGCGTGACCGGCATATTTGGCCCGCAGATCCGACGTCGTTGCGTGGTCCGCGTAAACCACCCGGCATCCCGGCGGCCGCAGCATCGGCTTGTCGAGCGCGCCGATTTCCAGCCATCGGCCGGTCGCGGGATCGAGACCTTCCAGCAGCGCGCTTCGGCGATCCATGGCGCGACCATGGGCTATCCGGTCCGCGCCGGCAATCGCGAACGCGTCGCACGGATCCTTGAGGCGAAAACGACGCCATAAAGCACCGAGCAAGGCGCTTACGCCTGCTTCATTACGCGGCGCCTTGCGCCTGCCCCATCACGCGCAGGAAGTTCCCGCCCCAGAGGGCGGCGATCTCGGCATCGCCGTAGCCGCGCCGCACGAGTTCCGCCGTCACGTTCCCCGATTCCGCGGCGTTCGCCCAGCCGCGAATCGCGCCCCCGCCGTCGAAATCCGAGCTGATGCCGCAATGCGCGAGACCCACCCGCTGCACGACGTAATCGACATGATCGACGAAATCCGAGACCGTCACGTCCTGTGCCCGGCCGCGGGGGCGCAGGAACGGCGGCATCGCGGTGATCTGAACGACGCCGCCGGTGTCCCGCAGCGCGTCGAGCTGCGTATCGTCCAGATTACGCGGATGATTGCACAACGCCGCCACGCAGGAATGGGTCGCGACCACCGGCGCCCGACTGAGCGAGACGGCCTGCAGCATGGCGGCACGCGAGACATGGGAGACGTCGATCAACATGCCGAGCCGGTTCATCTCGGTGACGGCTTCGCGGCCGAGCGCCGACAGTCCGTTGTGTAATGTTTCGGGGTCGTTCAGGTCCCGGCGCGGGTTGGCGCTGTCGGCCAGCAGATTGTGGCCGTTATGCGTGAGCGTCATGTAGATCACGCCGAGCGCGCGGAACCGCTCGAGCAGCGAAAGATCGTGGCCGATCGCGTGGCCGTTCTCGATCGCCGGCACGATCGCCAGCGCACCGTCGCCTTTCGCCGCCACGATCGCCGCGGGCGTCGTGCAGAGCCGCGCCTCGATCCCGCGCTCCTGCCGCGCCATGCCGCGGATCGCCTCCAGCATCGCGAGCGCGCGCGCCGTGGCCTCGGCGCAGAAGCTGGGATCGGTGCGGGTCTGCGGCACGAAGGCCACGAAACACCCGGCATCGAGCCCGCCGGCCCGCATTTTCGGCAGATCGACATGCCGGTCGGTATCGCCGAACGGATCGGCGCCGGCCGGCCACGGAATGTCGATATGGCTGTCGAGTGTCAGGGTCGCGCGATGCAGGGCGGCGGCGCCGGGCTCGGCCGCGCCCTCGGGAAGGGTGAGCATGAGGGCCAAGATGGAGCGCGGCCGTCGCCATGGGAAGGCTGACGCGGCGCGGTCTTTGGGCTAGGGGTGAGCGGCCCGGCGTCCCCGTAGCTCAGCCGGATAGAGCACAGGATTCCTAATCCTGGGGCCGTGGGTTCGAATCCCGCCGGGGACAGGCCTGGCCCGTTGCGTTGGTGGCGCGCGGGCCAATCTTGCCGCGCATGAGTCTTTTGCTTGACCCCGATCTCGACGCCGATGCGGTCCTCCGCGTCGCCCGCTCCACGCCCGGGCTTACCGGGGATCTGCTATCCGATCACGCCGGCGAAACCGGCGCCGTGATGATCTATCGGGGAATCCTCGCGATCTGCCGCGACCCCGAGATCCGCCGGTTCGCCAGCGCCCACATGGCGACCGAGCAGGGGCACCTCGCGCTTCTCGAGCGCCTGCTGCCGGCCGGCCAGCAGAGCCGGCTGCTGCCCCTCTGGCGGATCGCGGGTTTCCTCACCGGCTTCCTGCCCGGGCTCGCGGGCCCACGGGCGGTCTATGCCACGATCGACGCCGTCGAGAGTTTCGTGGATCGCCATTACGAGGATCAGATCCGCAAGCTGCCCGCCGACGGCGAGGCGGGCGCGCTGCGCGCCCTTCTCGTGCAGTGCCAGGCGGACGAGGTGCATCACCGTGACGAAGCGCGCGAGGCGGGTGGTGGCGCGGCCGGCTTCGTGCTCCGTGCCTGGGCCTGGCTCGTCGGCACCGGCAGCGCGCTTGCGGTGCAGGCCGCGCGGCGGGTCTGATGTCGGGCAAGCTGCAGGTTTTCTACGATGGCGCCTGCCCGGTCTGCTCGCGCGAAATCGGCTTTTATCGCGCCCGGACGTGCGGCGAGGCGGTCGAATGGGTCGATGTCAGTGGGACCGGCGTTTCGCTCGGGCCGGACCTGACGCGGGACGCGGCCCTCGCGCGTCTGCATGTGCGGGAGCCGGACGGCACCTTACGGCACGGTGCGGCGGCGTTCGGCGCGATCTGGCGGCGCGTGCCGGGCTTCGCCTGGGCGGGCCGGCTGGTCGGATGGGCGCCGGCGGGCTTTGTTGCGGAACTGGGTTACGGCCTGTTTTTGAAGGTGCGGCCGCTGTGGAGGCGGGTCTGAGGTCTTCTCATTCTGCGGGATAAGGCAGCAAAGCGCCTTATTCGGTTCGGATGAAGCCGACCATCCGCGGCCCTTGCCCCCCAAGCTCATCCGAGAATCTCGGCCGGTCGCCGTCCGCGATGGCCTCCAGGCTCGGGGATTCGAGCCCCATGCGCGCATCGTAACGCCACAGATAGGTGAGTGTGGCCTGCACGTAGCGCCGTGTTTCGCCGACCGGAATGGCCTCGATGAACAATAGCGGGTCGTCTTCGGGCAGTTTCCATCGCGCAACAGCCCCCGGTCCCGCATTGTAGGCGGCCAGCACGCGGAGAAGATCGTCCCCCACGGCAGCGTCGCGGCTGAGATAGGCGAGGTAGCGCTGGCCGAATTTCAGGTTGGTGCCGGGGTCGCTGAGATTGACCTTGGCGGCGTGGCCGAGAGCCGCGATGGCCTCGCTGCGTAGCTGCATGAGCCCTTGAGCGCCGGCCTCTGAGTTCGCGTGCGGATCGAAATTCGATTCCACCCGCGCCACCGCATAGATCAGCGCCGGGCTGAGCGTGAAGCCGCCGGCGGGACGGAGCCGGGGCAGCTTCACCGGCGGGTCGGTGCCGAGGGCGGAAGCGGCGTCGGTGGCCAGCCGGTCCATGCCGGCATTGCGCGCGACCAGCAGCACGGCGCGGGCCAGGGCGGGGTTGCCGGCGACATGGGGCCACAGGCTGCGGAGTTCGGCCTCGGCCCGCGCCGGCTCGCCGACCTGGAGCAGCGCGAAGGCACGCCGGCCTTGCGGGGTCTCGGCGACCGCCTCGAGATCGGCTTCTCCCAGGACCAGCCGGACCGGTGTCGGGACGGCGATGCCGAGCACGTGGCGCGCAAGGCGGCCATGCAGCGTGGCGGGGTCGGCGGCGGCGCGTTGCATCCAGGCGCGCCAGCGGTCCGGATGGCCATCGCGGAGATGGGCGCGGGCAGCCCAGTAGGCGCCCGCGGCACGCAGCCCCGCGCCCGCTTGCGGGCTGAGTGAGGCGGCCTCGAAGAACGTGCCCGCGAGGTCGAAATTGCCCTCGCGCCAGGCCGCGAGACCGGCGGTGAAGGCGGCCTGGCCATCAGCGCCATGCGAACGGCGCCATGCGGCCGTGGCGAGCCGCAGGGCCGCCGCGTCGTGACCGGCGGCGAAGGCTTCCCGTGCCGGACCGGCCGCGTCGGCACCGTCGGTGACGTCGGCGCTGCCGAGAGCCGCGGTGACCGGAGCCGGCGGCCGCTTCGCGCCGGGCGGGAGATGCGCGAGGAGACGGGCATAGATCGCGCCGGCGTCGGGCAGATCGGCGTAGCGCGTCAGCCAGTCGGTGAGGGCCGGCACGGAGACGCGGGGCTGGCGCAGCAGCCGGTCGGCCAGAATGTCGCCAAGCAGCGTCGTGTCGGAGAGCTGCGCGGTTTCCGCGGCGGCGCGGCGGATCTGGCCCGTGCGCTGCCAGGCGAAGATGCGCCGGATGCGCGCGGCGTCGTCCGGCGGCAGCGGCTGCGGCAAGCCGAGCGCGCTGTCCCCGGCGGGCAGCCGGATCCGCGGCATGGCGAGCGCGGTCTGATCGGGGGGCGGCGCCTGGTCGGGTCGGGCATGCACGGGGCAGACGAGGGCCCCGGCGATCAAGGCGCCCGCCAGGAAGACGCGGGCAGTGACCAGGCGAGAGCGTTCAATCCCTCGCATGCCGGGGCGGTTAACAGCCTATTACTCTGGGCGCAAATTAAAATATTCGTGTCTATGCCACAATTAAGCCACAATCTCGGCAAAGTCGCGTCTAAATCGACTCTGCCAGTAACGGTTGCTTATGCTTGCGGAAGGGATTGATCGAGCCTTTCCCGCAGCTTCAGCAAATCTGCCCAGGCCTCTTTTTTTCTCGCGGGAGTACGCAGAAGATAGGCGGGATGCAGCATGGGCAGATGCGCAACGGGCGCCGAAAGCCCGTCGAGCGCGAGTTCCCGCCACGTGCCACGCAACCGCAGGATACCGGCCGTTGTGCCCCCAAGCGTCTGCGTCGAGAGCGCGCCCAGAGTGACGACGATTGTCGGACGCAGGAGGGCCAGGTGCCGGCGCAGGAAGGGCAGGCACATCACGATTTCGGCATCGGTCGGGTTGCGGTTCCCCGGAGGACGCCAGGGAATGAGGTTGGTGATCCGGCAGACCGTGCGGTCGATGCCGATCGAGGCCAGCATGCGATCGAGGAAGCGTCCCGAGGCGCCGACGAAGGGCCGGCCGGCCAGGTCTTCCTCCTCACCCGGCGCTTCCCCCACGAAAACCAGGCCCGCGTCCGGATTGCCGTCGGCGAAGACCAAATTGGTGGCCGTGGCGGCCAGCGGGCACTCGGTGAAGCCGGCGAGCGCCGCCTGCAGCGCCTCGATCGTCTCCGCGGCGGCAGCGAGCGCCTCGGCCCGGGCCGGCGCGCCCGGCAGGGTCGGCCGCGCTACGCTCGCCGGCAGGGCGGGGGAAGGGCGTGCGGCAGGGCGCGGCGCCGCCGGCGCGGTCCGGTCGAGCGGCTCGGCATCGAGCGCCTCGTCCGCCCCCCATTCGAGCTGAATCCGCAGGGCGTCTAGCGCGCGCATCGAAACCCACCTTATCACAAACGCCACCCCGCGCCCGGCGCCGGGCGTCCCTCTTTAGGAAGCGCAATGATGACCGAGCGCGAGTCCATGCAGTTCGATGCGGTGATCGTGGGCGCAGGCCCGGCCGGCCTCGCCTGCGCGATCCGGCTGCGGCAGCTCGCCCCCGAGGCTTCGGTCTGCGTGGTGGAAAAGGCCGGCGAGGTGGGCGCCCATATCCTCTCGGGCGCCGTCATCGAGACCCGCGCGCTGGACGAGTTGCTTCCCGACTGGCGCGAGCGCGGCGCGCCGCTGGCAACGCCGGCGACCGAAGATCATTTCGTGTTCCTCACGAAGACGCGGGCGATCCGCTCGCCGGTGACGCCGCCCCAGATGCACAACCAGGGCAACTACATCGTCAGCCTCGGCGACGTCGTGCGCTGGCTCGGCACGCAAGCGGAACAAGCGGGCGTGGAAATCTATCCCGGCTTCGCAGCCGCCGATCTGATCGTCGAGGATGGGCAAGTGCGGGGCGTGGTCACGGGCGATATGGGCATACGGAAAGCCGGCGAGCACGGCCCGAATTACCAGCCCGGCATGGAATTGCGCGCCAGCTACACTTTCTTCGCCGAAGGCTGCCGCGGCAGCCTCGCCAAGCGGTTGATGGAAATGTTCGATCTGCGGCGCGGCGTCGATCCGCAGACCTATGGTCTAGGCATCAAGGAATTGTGGGAAATCCCGCGCGAGAACCACAGACCCGGGCTCGTCATGCACACCGTCGGATGGCCCTGGACGCCGGACACCTATGCGGGTTCGTGGCTGTATCATTTCGGTGACGGCCTCGTCTCGTACGGCACCGTCACCGGGCTCGACTACAGCAATCCCTGGCTCTCGCCCTTCGAGGAGACCCAGCGCCTCAAGACCCACCCCTTCATGCGCAAGCATTTCGAGGGCGGGCGCCGCATCAGCTATGGCGCACGCGCTCTCTCGGAAGGCGGATTTCAGGCCATCCCGCGCCTCGTCTTTCCCGGCGGCGCACTGATCGGCGACGCAGCGGGATTTCTCAACCTGCCGAAGATCAAAGGCACGCATTGCGCCATGAAATCGGGCATGCTCGCGGCGGAGGCCGCGGCCGAGGCGCTTGCCGGCGGCCGCCCGCCGGTGCTGGAATCCTACCCGGAGCGGTTCCGCGCGAGCTGGCTCCACACCGAACTGAAGCAGGAACGGAATCTCCGTCCGGCCTACGAAAAACTCGGCCTGTATGGATTTCTTGCGTATTCCGTGCTCGACACGTTCCTGTTCCGCCGGCGCACGCCCTGGACCCTGCATCTCGCACACCGCGACAACGAGACGCTCCGGCTGGCGAAGGACGCGCCGAAGATCGACTATCCCAAACCCGACGGCGTGCTGACCTTCGACCGGCTCTCGTCGGTGTTCATCAGCAACACCAACCACGAGGAAGACCAGCCGGTACATCTGCGCCTGCGCGACCCGGCGCGCTGGCTGCCGGAGAACTGGGAAAAATACCGGAGCCCGGAAAGCCGCTACTGCCCGGCCGGAGTTTACGAAGCGGTCGGTATCGAGGAAGGCAACCCACGGCTGCAGATCAACGCGCAGAACTGCGTCCACTGCAAGACGTGCGACATCAAGGACCCGACACAGAATATCGATTGGGTGACGCCGGAAGGCGGCGGCGGCCCGAATTATCCGGGTGGCATGTAGAAGCGGAACAGGAATCTTCTTTTTCTGAAGAAAAAGAAGCAAAAAGACTTTCCGGTTCGATGGTGCTGGCCGCCAAGGATTTGCGTGCGGCTAGAGCAACAGCCGATCGGCGGACAGGGCTCCGCCTTTCCTGCATCCGGCGCTTTGCCTCACGGCGCACCAACTTTCTGGGGTCTGGGGCCTTTCGGCCCCAGCGGGTCCCGGGCAGCGCCCGGGCCGCCGGAGGCGCGCCTCAACCAAAACGCATTATGCTCTAGAAAAAACCCTACCCTACTTCGGCTCACCCAGCACGGGCTCGACGCCGAGCCCCCTGAATAACGCGGCCACTTCCGCAATCGCAGCTTCCGCCGCCGCCGGCTCGACACCTTTCGCGACAATGGCAACGCCGGGGCCGGTTTCGCGAAAATAGGGGTAGCTGCCGATGTCGAGCGCCGGGTAGCGCGACTGGATATGTTCCAGTCCCTCGGCGAGATCGCCCTCGCGCAGCCCGTGCGCATGCAGGCTTCGCGAGACCACGGGCGCGCCGCGCGGCAGAGCGGAGGCGAGGGCTTCGAACATCAGCCGCATGATCGCGGGGACGCCCGCCATGACATGCACGTTTGCGATCGAGAAGCCTGGTGTGAGCATCTCGCCATTGTCGATCAGGGTGGCACCCTGCGGCATCGTCGCCATGCGCTGGCGGGCCGGATTGAACCGCTCGTCGCCATAATGGGCGCGCATGCGCGCCCAGACCACCGGGTGCGGCACCCAGGGGACGCCGATCGCGGCGGCGACGCATTCGCTGGTGATGTCGTCGTGCGTGGGGCCGATGCCGCCGGTGGTGAATACGTGATCGTAACGCGCGCGGACTTCGTTGACGGTGGTGATGATCGTTTCCGCAATATCGGGAATGATCCGCACTTCGCGGACGGGAATGCCGAGTTCGCCCAACCGCCTGGCGAGATACTGGACATTGGCGTCCTGGGTGCGCCCCGAGAGGACTTCGTTGCCGATGACGAGGATGCAGGCGGTCGGGTTCGACCCGCTCATGCGACGGTCTCGGCGGCGCGGAGCAGGTTGCGCACCGCGTCGAGCGCTGCGTCGGCGCGGGCCGCGTCGGGACCGCCGGCCTGAGCGAGATCGGGACGTCCGCCGCCACCGCGCCCACCGACGGCGGCGCTGGCCTCGCGCACGAGTTGCACCGCGTCGAACCGGCCGGCGAGATCGGGCGCGACCGCGACGACGATGCTGGCCTTGCCTTCCGCGGTCGAGACGAGTGCCACGACACCGGCCTCCGTCTGTTGCCGGATCGTATCGGCAAGTCCTTTGAGGTCACGCGCCGGCACGTCACCGAGATTGCGGGCGGCGAGCGTGGTGCCGCCGAGCGCTTCGACTTCGGTCGCGGCTGCGCCGGTTGCGAGTTTTTTCTGCAATTCCGCAACCTGACGTTCGAGCCGGCGGCGTTCCTCGAGAAGTGCGGCCACGCGGTCGGGAAGTTCCGCAGCACTCGTGCGCAGCGCGGCCGCGGCCGTCGCGAGCCGTCGCTCGGCTTCCTGGACGGCGGCTTCGGCGGCATCGCCAGTGACGGCCTCGATGCGGCGGATGCCGGCGGAAATGCCGGTCTCGGACAGCACGCGGAAGAAGCCGATATCGCCGGTGCGGCGCACATGCGTGCCGCCACAGAGCTCGATCGAAAAGGCGGATTTGTTGCCCTCGCCTTCGCCCATCGAGACGACGCGGACTTCGTCGCCATATTTCTCGCCGAACAGCGCCATGGCGCCTTGCTCGACCGCTTCCTGCGGCGTCATGAGCCGCGTGGTCACCTTGGCGTTTTCGCGGATGCGGGCGTTGACGATCTGCTCCACGCGCGCGAGCTCGTCTGGCGTCACCGGCTTCGGATGGCTGATGTCGAAGCGCAGACGGTCCGGCGCGTTGAGCGAGCCTTTTTGCGTGACATGCATGCCGAGCTCGCGCCGGAGCGCCTCATGCAGCAGGTGCGTGGCGCTGTGATGCGCGCGGATCCGGGTGCGGCGGCCATGATCCACTTCCGCGAGCACCGAATCGCCGATGCGGACTTCGCCGGATTCGATTGTCGCCAGATGCACGAACAGATCACCGACTTTCTTCTGCGTGTCGGTGATGCTGGCGCGGAAACCTGGCCCGGAAATCGTACCGGTATCACCGACCTGGCCGCCGCTTTCGGCGTAGAACGGGGTCTGATTGAGCACGAGCGCGATGTCGCTGCCGGCGGTGGCGCGGTCCACCGGCTCGCCGTCCGCGACGATGGCAAGGATCTCGGCTTCCGCCGTCTCGGTGCTGTAGCCGAGAAACTCGGTCGCACCGAGGCGCTGGCGGAGCTCGAACCAGACGGTTTCGGTCGCCGTTTCGCCGGAGCCGGCCCAGGCCGCGCGAGCGCGGCGGCGCTGTTCTTCCATGGCCGTCTCGAATCCGGCGATGTCGAGCCCGCGGCCTTCCTCGCGAAGTGCGTCCTGGGTGAGGTCGAGCGGAAAACCGTAGGTGTCGTAAAGCTTGAACGCGACGGCGCCGGGGAGCGTCTCGCCCTCGCCGAGGCGCGCCGTTTCTTCCGCGAGCAGCGCGAGCCCCCGCTCGAGCATCGCCTTGAACCGTGTCTCCTCGAGCCGCAGCGTTTCCTCGATCAGCGCCTCGGCGCGGCCGAGTTCGGGATAGGCGACGCCCATCTGCCGCACGAGCGCCGGGACGAGGCGCCAGAAGACCGGGTCGCGTGCCCCCATCCTGTGCAGGTGGCGCATCGCGCGCCGCATGATCCGGCGCAGCACGTAGCCGCGTCCCTCGTTGCTCGGCAGCACGCCGTCGGCGATGAGAAAACTGCTGCTGCGCAGATGATCCGCGACGACGCGGTGGCTCACGCGGTGCGGCCCGTCGGCCGGCACACCGGTCGCTTCCGCGCTCGCGGCGATCAGCGCCTGAAACAGGTCGATATCGTAATTGTCGTGCTTGCCCTGCAGGATCGCGGCAATCCGCTCGAGCCCCATCCCGGTATCGATCGAAGGCCGCGGCAGCGGCACGCGCGTGCCGGGCGGGCCTTCCTCGAACTGCATGAAGACGAGGTTCCAGATCTCGATGAACCGGTCGCCGTCCTGATCCACGCTGCCGGGCGGGCCGCCGGGGACACCCTCCCCGTGATCGTAGAAGATCTCCGAACAGGGGCCGCACGGCCCGGTATCGCCCATCCGCCAGAAATTGTCGGCCGTCGGAATGCGGATGATGCGCGCCTCCGGGAGATCCGCGATGCGACGCCAGAGGGTGGCCGCCTCCTCGTCCTCGGCGAATACCGTCACCAGCAACCGCTCGCGCGGCAACCCGAAATCCCGCGTCACCAGATTCCAGGCGAGTTCGATCGCGCGCTCCTTGAAATAATCACCGAAGCTGAAATTGCCGAGCATCTCGAAGAAGGTGTGGTGCCGGGCGGTGTAGCCGACATTGTCGAGATCGTTGTGCTTGCCGCCGGCACGGACGCATTTCTGGCTGCTGGCGGCGCGCACGTAGGGGCGCCGCTCCTGGCCGGTGAACACGTTCTTGAACTGCACCATACCCGCGTTGGTGAAGAGCAGCGTCGGGTCGTTGCGCGGCACCAGTGGCGAACTCGGCACGATCTCATGACCGGCGCGGGCAAAATACTCGAGAAAACTGGCGCGGATGTCGTTTGTGCTCGGCATGGCGCTCTGGCAGGTAGCGCAGCTTGCGGGGCTGGGCCAGGGGGCGGGCCGGCCCGCCTTCAGCCGGCACGGCCCACTCGAAGGCTAGGGTCTGGGGCCTTTCCGCGCCAGCCTGTTCCGGGCCGGGCCCAGGACGCCGGCGCCCCCCTCCCCCCAAGCCGGGGCCCCGCTCGGCGGAGGGGCTTGCGGGTTTCCTCCGGCCATGCTTCTAGCGGCGCTTCCCTGCTCGGGCGCGGCATCGCCCGGGCTATGCCCATTTGGGCCCCCAGCCATAGGGAGTTTTTATGCCGCTTTATGAATGCGTGCTGATCGCACGCAATGATGTGACGCAGCAGCAGGTCGAGGCGATCGCCGACCAGATCGCCGCCCAGCTCGAGGGCGAGGGCGGCGCGGTCCGCAAGCGCGAATATTGGGGCCTGCGCTCCCTGGCCTACCGGATCAAGAAGAACCGCAAGGGCCATTATCTTCTGCTCGGCCTCGAGGCGAAGCCGGCGAGCCTGGCCGAGATCGAGCGGCAGCTCGGGCTGAACGAGGACGTGCTGCGGCATCTCTCGATCCGGGTCGACAAGATCGATGAAGCGCCGTCGGCGATCCTGGCCCGCAAAGGCGACGATCGCGAGCGCACCTTCCGCGGTCCGAAGCCGCCTGGCCGTTTCGATAGCGGGCGCACGCGCCGCGGCTATGACGACCGGGAGGAATTCCGTGCACGCGACCGCGAAGAGATCATCGAGGAATAAGCCATGTCGGAAAGCACCGAAATCAACCCGGCCGCCCGGCGCGCCGCGGTCGGCGCGCGCCGCCCGTTCTACCGGCGCAAGAAATCCTGCCCTTTCTCGGGGCCGAACGCGCCGAAGATCGACTACAAGGATGTCCGGCTGCTCAGCCGTTTCCTGTCCGAACGCGGGAAGATCGTGCCGTCGCGGATCACCGCGGTCTCGGCGAAGAAGCAGCGCGAGCTGGCGCAGGCCATCAAACGGGCCCGCTTCCTGGCCCTGCTGCCCTACATCGTGAGCTGAGGAGCCGGAGATGGCAGCCGTCGAACTGATCCTGCTCCAGCGGGTCGAAAAGCTCGGGCAGATGGGCGACCTCGTGAAGGTGAAGCCCGGTTACGCGCGCAATTTCCTGCTACCGCAGGGGCGCGCGATCCGCGCGAGCAAGGCGAATATCGAGCGCTTCCAGGCGCAGCGCGCCCAGCTCGAGGCGCAGAATCTCAAGCGGCGCGAGGAAGCGGAGCGTGTCGCCGAGCGGGTCGCGGGCATGTCCGTGATCATCCTGCGGCAGGCCGGCGAGGCGGGCGGGCTCTATGGCTCGGTGTCGAGCCGGGACATCGCCGACGCGGCCAGCGCGGCAGGACTGTCGATCAATCGCCAGCAAGTGGTGCTGCCGCACCCGATCAAGACGCTCGGGCTGACCCGGGTGCGGGTGATGCTGCACCCGGAAGTGCCGATCGAGATCACCGCCAACATCGCCCGCAGCCCCGAAGAGGCCGAGAAGCAGGCGCGGGGCGAGGCCGTCGGACTGGCCGCGGAGACCCCGGAAGCGCTCGAGTCCGACATCGCCTTCTTCGAGAGTGCGCCGCAGCCGGACGTTCCCTGATCTTCCCTCCGGCCGGCCGGACGGAACGCCGCCTGGCCGCCGGAGACTCCGGCCCCTCTGGCCTTTTTCGCGATTGCTTGCGTTAATCGGCCTCTCCCTCAAAAGGTCGTGCCGATGCGGGGGCTGCTCGATCGCATCCTAAGGAATTTGATCCTGACCGGGCGGCTCACGGTCCGCTTCCCGGATGGACGGCTCGCGAGCTACGGCCCCGACAGCGCGCCGGTGGCCGGCGTATCGATCGCGACATGGCGCACAGTGCGCGGCCTGCTCGCCAACCCATCCTTCGCGTTCGGTCAGGCCTATGTGGCGCGAGAACTCGAGCCCCTCGACTGCTCGCTGCAGGAACTGCTCGACCTTCTGTTCCTCAACGTGAAAGCCGGGGGGCGTCACCCGGGGCTGGCCTTGCGGCGCGCGCTCGCGAGGGGGCTGCGCGGCTTCACTCAGCATATCCCGCTCAACCGCGCCCGAGACAATTCCCGGCATCACTACGATCTCAACGGCCGGCTGTACTCGTTGTTCCTGGATCGTGACAAACAATATTCCTGCGCCTACTTCGCGCGCGGCGATGAAACCCTGGAACAGGCGCAGGCGGCGAAAAAGCGACATATCGCCGCCAAGCTGCTGCTCGACCGGCCCGGGCTCGAGGTGCTGGATATCGGTTGCGGCTGGGGCGGCATGGCGATCACGCTCGCGCGCGACTATCACGCGCGCGTCACCGGCATCACGCTCTCGACCGAGCAGCTGCAGGAGGCGCGGGCGCGCGCCGCGGCCGAGGGCCTGTCCAACCGCGTCCATTTCGAGATGCTCGATTATCGCACGGTGCTCGGGCGTTTCGACCGGATCGTGTCGATCGGCATGTTCGAGCATGTGGGGCTCTCACATTATCACGAGTTCTTCGCAGCGATCCGGCGGCTCCTGCGGCGCGACGGCATCGCCCTGATCCATGCGATCGGCCGCAGCGAAGGGCCGGGCGTGACCAATCCCTGGCTTGCGCGGCATGTCTTTCCCGGAGGCTATGCGCCTGCGCTTTCCGAAGTGTTCGCCGCCGTCGAGCAGAGCGAGCTGGTCGCCACCGATTGCGAGATATTGCGCCTGCATTATGCGGAGACGATCCGCCACTGGCGGCGCCGCTTCGCCGCCAACCGTGACGCCATCGCCGCGCTCTACGACGAGCGCTTCTGCCGCATGTTCGATCTCTACTTGACCGGGGCGGAACTGACTTTTCGCAGGCTGGGTCATGTTGTCTGGCAAATGCAGCTGGCCGCACGCCAGGATGCGGTGCCGCTCACGCGCGAGTATCTCGCGGCCGATACCGGGCTCGTGCCGGCCCGGCTCGGACCGCGTCAGGGACCGCCGAGCTTGAGCCGGGATTAGTGAGGCGGCAACGGACGTGCTGAAATTACGGGTGATCCCGTGCCTCGATGTGCAGGCAGGGCGCGTCGTGAAGGGCGTCAACTTCCAGCAATTGCGCGATGCGGGCGATCCGGTGGAGCAGGCCTGCGTCTATGACGCGGCCGGGGCGGATGAACTCGCCTTTCTCGACATTTCCGCGAGCCATGAGAATCGCGACACGATCATCGACATGGTCGCCCGCACCGCG
This sequence comes from Acetobacteraceae bacterium, assembly GCA_027451405.1. GTDB lineage: Bacteria > Pseudomonadota > Alphaproteobacteria > Acetobacterales > Acetobacteraceae > DAIDJM01. The sequence continues at coordinate 69,717 of DAIDJM010000057.1, forward strand.
GCGCAGATTTTCCTGCCCTTCACGGTCGGCGGCGGAATCCGCAGCACCGACGATATGCGCCGGCTGCTGCTCGCAGGCGCGGATAAATGCAGCCTGAATTCGGCGGCCGTGGCCCGGCCGGAGCTGATCCGGGAGGCCGCACAGAAATTCGGCAGCCAATGCGTGGTCGTGGCGGTGGATGCGAAAGCTCGCCCGGGCGGCGCGTGGGAAGTGGTGACGCATGGGGGACGCCGGCCCACGGGGCGCGATGTCCTGGCCTGGTGTGCCGAAGCCGAGGCGCTCGGCGCCGGGGAAATTCTGCTGACCAGCATGGACCGGGACGGCACCGGCGAAGGTTTCGATCTCGACCTGTTGCGCGCGGTCTGCGGCGCGGTGCGGCTCCCGGTGGTGGCGTCCGGCGGGGTGGGTTCGCTCGAGCATTTCGTGGCGGGGGCGGAGGCGGGTGCCACCGGCTTGCTGGCGGCCAGCGTCTTCCATTTTGGTACGTTCACGATCTCGGATGTGAAGCTGGCGCTGGCCGGCGCCGGGTTGCCGGTCCGGCGCAACCGGGCGTAGGAGCGCCCCTATGGCCAAGAAGAACGGCAAGCCGCGCAAGCGCGACGCGACCGAGGCGCGCGCGACCGGCGTTTCGGTCGATGTGCTCGACCGGCTCTGGGACGTCGTGCTGTCGCGGCGGGATGCGGACCCGGAGCAGAGCCATTCGGCCAGGCTCCTGTCTCGCGGCCGGGCGAAGGTCGCGCAGAAATTCGGCGAGGAAGCGGTCGAGTGCGTGATCGAAGCGGTGTCGGGCAATCTCCCTGCCCTCGCCTGCGAGAGCGCCGACGTGCTGTATCATCTGCTCGTGCTGTGGGTGTCGGCCGGGCTGCATCCCTCCGAGGTGTGGGCCGAGCTCGCCAGGCGCGAGGGAATCTCCGGCCTTGCCGAAAAAGCGGCGCGGCGGAAATCGGCGCCGACCCGGAAGATTCCGTAAGGAGGGCGAGATGAGCGTGCGTGCCACGGAACCATACGACGATAGCAACGTGTTTGCCCGCATCCTGCGGGGCGAAATCCCGTGCAAGCGTGTGTTCGAGGATGGGTTCGCACTGGCATTCCACGACATCCACGCGCGGGCGCCCGTGCATGTGCTGGTGATTCCGAAAGGGCGCTATGTCTCGTCGGCGGACTTTCTGGCGCGCGCGAGCGAGGGAGAGATCGCGGGATTCTTCCGCGCGGTGGGTCAGGTCGCCCGGGAACTCGGATTGGAGACCACCGGATATCGGATGCTCGCCAACACGGGTTCCGACGCGCATCAGGAGGTGCCGCATTTCCATGTGCATCTCTTCGGCGGAAGGGCGCTCGGCCCCATGCTCGTGGAACCGATGTAAGGCCATTCCTCGCGTCGGATCGGCGCCGATACAGCCCAGGTCCGACACGAAAACGTCGTTCTGCTTCTTTTCATTTAGACAAGAAGCATTTTTCCTTACGTCGCCGGCACCCCCTTCGACGTGGAATACTCGAAATGCAGCGCTTGGCCCGGCCGGGCGATGGCGTGCATGGCGTGCGCCGCGACCGCGGCTTCCGAGAAACCTTGCAGGATGAGCTTGAGTTTTCCGGGATAGGTCGCAACGTCGCCGATCGCGAACACGCCGGGCAGCGAGGTTTCGCAGGTGGCAGGATTGACTTGCACATGGTGGCGCTCGAGGGCCACACCCCATTCCGCGATCGGGCCGAGCTCCATGGCGAGCCCGAAGAAGGGCAGCAGGTGGTCGGCTTCGAGGCGGCGCGTGCGGCCCTCGAGATCGGCAACCTCGACCGCTTCCAGCCGGCCGGCTTCCCCAAGCAGCGCGTGCAGCTGGTAGGGGATGACGAGATCGAGCCCGCCGGCTTGCGCGGCGGCGTCGAGTTGCGCGGCGGTTTCGGGGGAAGCGCGGAATTTCGCGCGCCGGTGTACGACGGACACGCGAGCGGCGACGTCTTTGAGCGCGAGCGCCCAATCGACGGCGGAATCGCCACCCCCGGCGATGACGATGCGTTTGCCCCGAAAATCGTCGCGGCGACGCACATAATACTGGACGGCGCCGGTGGCTTCGAATTCCTCGAGACCGTCGAGCGGCGGGCGGTTCGGGCCGAAAGCACCGGCACCCGCGGCGATCAGCACGGCGCGCGCGATGATGTCATCGCCCTTATCGGTGCGCAGGTGAAATTCGCCGGGCGAGCCGGTGAGGGCTTCCACGCGGCGATGGAGGAGGCGTGGTGCGGCGAAAGGCTCGATCTGGGCTTCGAGCTGCGCGATCAGCGCGCCGGCGGAGATCGCAGGATGCGCCGGGATGTCGTAGATCGGCTTTTCGGGATAGAGCGCCGCGCACTGCCCGCCGACCTCGCCGAGCGCGTCGATCAGCACGCAGCGCAATTTGAGCATGCCGCATTCGAAGACGGCGAAGAGGCCGGCGGGGCCGGCGCCGATGATGGCGATGTCGGTGCTTATCATGAGCAAGACCCGGGGGTATGGCAATTTGCGTGGCCCTGCGCCAGGGCAGGGCGATGGGAGAGGAGAGGCGTGTGATCGTTTCGGTGATCTACCCCAAGCGGGACGGTTCTCATTTCGACATGAAGTATTACCTCGAGAAGCACGTCCCGCTCGTGCAGAAGCTGTGGGGCGGAGCGCATGGTTTGAAAGGGGCGCGGGTCCTGCATGGGACGGCCTCGCTCGGGGGAACGCCGGATTACGAGGTCATCGCGCTGCTCGAGTTCGAGAGCCATGAGGCATTCCTGCGGGCCGCCGGCGCGCACGGGGACGAAATCATGGGCGACATCAAGCACTTCACCAATGTCCAGCCCTACCTCCAGCTCAACGCGGTTGTGGCTGGCTGACGCGGCGCCGGGTTTTCCGCGCCGCGACGGGACGGGCGGGAGCGGCAGGCGCCGCGCCGCCCGTCGCCGTCAGGCGAAGCGCGAGCCAAATCAGGAATGGACTCACGGCCGCGGCGTCGAGCGCGGTGAGGCGGCCGCGATCGAAGGCGGCGATGACCAGCGCCGCCAGGAGCACGAGCGCGTCGCCGGTCACCATGGCGGCCTCGCCGGCCGGGGCCAGCGGCAAGATCGCGAGTCCCGGGATCAAAGCGGCGAGCGGCCAGACCAGGGGCGTGCGACACGCCGCAAGGGCGGCCGAAAAGCCGCAGGCCGCGACCGCCATGGTCCAGGCAGGCTCCCGGCGCGTCAGGCGGCCGGCCGCAAAGAAGCCGACGATGAGGCCGAGCCAGAGCGGGACGCATTCGGTGATGCCGTGCCCCAGCGGCGCGCCGCGCAGCCACCAGGAAGCGGCGGCCGGCAACAATCCCCAGCGGATCGCGCCGGCCCGATCCGGCCAGCGCCGCGCGGCCCAGGTGGCGGCGAGCAACAGCAGCGCGGTGCCCGGCAGACGCCCGAGCCCCGCATGGGGCGGAAACGCGACGCTCACCGGCCAGAGCAGCACGAACCAGCCGGCCGCGATCGCGAATGCCGCGCCGAGCGCCGGCCCCGGCCGCGCGAGCAGCCGCACGGCGAGCGCCACGAGGAGCGCCGCCGCCAGGGCCTGCCAGGCCGGCAGATGGCGCAGCGCCGCCGCGACTCCGGCGAGAAAATGGTGCATAGCCCGGCGATGACTGGCATACGCCGCGCCGTCAACAGAAACGAGGCTTGCCGCGCATGAGCCGCACCCGCGTGCGCGTCTGGGACTTGCCGGTCCGGCTGTTCCATTGGTCGGTGGTCGCGCTGGTCGCCTTCCAATACGTCACCGCCGAGGCCGGCTGGCTCGACTGGCACATCGCCGCCGGCTGCACGATGCTGGCTTTGTTGTTGTTTCGCATCGTCTGGGGGTTCGTCGGCAGCGAAACCGCCCGCTTCGCGCATTTCCTGCGCGGCCCGCGCGCCGCCTGGCAGCACCTCGCCACCTTCCGCGGCCGCGCGGCGGAAGCGGCGTTCGGCCACTCGGCCTCAGGCGGCTGGGCCGTGATCGCCATGCTGGTTTTGCTGACGCTTCAGGTGGGCACAGGGCTTTTCGCCGACGATGATATCGCGACCCAAGGCCCGCTCGGCGGCTTCGTCTCGCACGCGACCCGGATGCAACTGACCGGGCTGCATGCGCGCCTGTTCTGGGTGCTGGTCGCCATGATCGCGCTGCACGTGGCGGCGATCCTGGCCTATCGGTTCGTCAAGCGCACCGATCTCGTGGGCCCCATGATCACCGGATGGACCGTTGGCGCCGACGGGATCGCGGCGCCGCGCATGGGACGGTGGTGGGTCGCCGCTCTGGTGCTGGTGCTGTGCGCGCTCGTCGCCCGGAAAATCTGGTCGTTGGGAGTTTATATCTAAATCCGGCTTCCGGCGGCCGGGGAGGCTCTGCCTCCCTGGACCTCCGCTGGTGCCGGAGGGCCCCAGACCCCTTTACGAAAGGTGCTTTATGCGGCTTGCGCTTCTTCTGACGGCACTGGCTCTACCGGCGATGGCGGCGACCATCTCGCCGCAACCGGCCGATCCGTATCTCTGGCTCGAGGATCAGTATGGCGCGAAAGCGCTGGATTGGGCACGGCACGAGAACGCGCGCTCGCTCGCGGTGCTGCAGAAGGACCCGCGCTACCAGCCATTCTTCGACGCGGCGCTCGCCATCGAAAATGCCCAGGACCGCGTCCCGGTCCCGGCGCAGCTGAATGGCCAGATCTTCAATTTCTGGCAGGATGCGACGCATGTCCGCGGGCTCTGGCGCCGCACCGACCTCGCCGGCTACCGCAAGCCGCAGCCCGACTGGACCACCGTGCTCGATCTCGACGCGCTGGCCCGCGCGGAACATGCCAACTGGATCTGGGAAGGTGCCGGCTGCGAGGAACCCGACGAAAAGCGCTGCATGCTCTCCCTCTCCGACGGGGGCGAGGATGCCGTCACGGAGCGCGAATTCGACGTGACGAAGTCCGGGTTCGTACCCGACGGCTTCACGCTGCCGCGGTCCAAGATGGCCACCGACTGGGAAAATGCCGACACGCTGCTGGTGGCGACCGACTGGGGGCCCGGCTCGATGACCGACAGCGGCTACCCCTATATCGTCAAGCGTCTGAAGCGCGGCGACAAACTCACCGACGCACAGGAAGTTTTTGCCGGCACGAAAGAGGATACCTGGGTCAACCCGATGGTCGCCGTGGACGGCCAGGGCAACCGGGTCGCCTTGTTGCAGGAAGGGCTCGATTTCTTCCGCCAGGCCTATTACCGCGTGCTGCCGACCGCGGTGGAACGTCTTGCGCTGCCCGAGAAATCCGCGGTGCTCGGCCTGGTTGACAACGAACTCGTCATCCAGGTCAACGAGGATTGGAAGACCGGCGCCACCACCATCCCCGCCGGCAGCCTCGCCGTGCTCGACATGGGCCAGCGCAACGCGGTGCCGCAGGCCATCTTCATTCCGGGCCCGCGCCAGAGCCTCGAAGGCGCCGCGGTCACCCATGACCGAATCGTCGCCTCGATCCTCGACAATGTCCGCGGCCGCATCCTGGCCTTCACCCACAAGAACGGCAAATGGGAGAGCAAGCCGCTCGATCTGCCGGACGATTCGACCACGGGAATCGTCTCGACCACGCTCGCCAACAACGAAATCTTCCTCTCCGTCACCGGCTTCCTGACACCCGGGAGCCTTTGGTATGCCAATCTCGACACCGATACGAAGCCGGAAATGATCAAGCAGTCGCCGCCGCGCTTCGACGCGAGCCGCGACGTCGTCGAGCAATTCGAGGCGACTTCAAAGGACGGCACCAAGGTGCCCTATTTCGTCGTCCATCCTAAGGACATGAAATTGGACGGCTCGGCGCCGACGCTGCTCTACGCCTATGGCGGCTTCCAGGTCAGCATGCTGCCCCGCTACAACGGCGTGCTCGGCAAGCTCTGGCTCGAGCGCGGTGGCGTCTATGTGCTCGCGAATATTCGCGGGGGCGGCGAATTCGGTCCCGCCTGGCACGAGGCTGCATTGAAGACCAAGCGCCAGAACGCCTATGACGATTTCGCGGCCGTCGCGAAGGATCTGATCGCACGCAAGATTACGAGCCCGCGCCGGCTCGGCATCGAGGGCGGTTCCAATGGCGGCCTGCTGATGGGCGTTGAATTCGAGCAGCATCCCGATCTCTGGCACGCCGTCGTGATCCAGGTGCCGCTTCTCGACATGCTGCGCTTCGAGCAGATCGATGCCGGTGCCTCCTGGGTCGGCGAATATGGCAGCGTCTCGAACCCGGAACAGCGGGCCTTCCTGGAGAAGATTTCTCCCTACGCGAACCTGAAAGCCGGCGTGAAATACCCGATGCCGTTCATCTACACGACCACCAAGGACGACCGCGTAGGCCCGCAGCACGCACGCAAATTCGCCGCCAAAATGGAGGCGATGGGATTGCCGTTCCTCTATTACGAAGCGATCGAAGGCGGGCACTCGGCCGGAGCCAATGCGAAGGAAAAGGCCGAGGAGATGGCGCTGACCATGGTGTATCTGACGCGCCAGTTGATGGATTGACGGGCGCATCCCCCGGGACCCGCTGGGGCCGGAAGGCCCCAGATCTCACGTCTCGCAACAAGCCGTGTCGTCGGAGGCGATTTTGCTGAGTGCCGGCGCCTGGGGCCGCTCGGCCCCAGGGGGATCCAGGGGCAAGTCCCTGGCCGCCGGAGGCATTCGTGACGGGTCGATTCGAACGCGATATGGTTTAGAGCGGAGTCACGCTGACTGGGGATAGCCGGCGTGGCGGAAGTAGTTGGCGCACTCGTTTGGGGTGAAGGCGTCAGATAGCGGCCCGAGCGCCTGCCAAAGCTCATCCATCGCGCGCAGTGCCTTGGCGCGGAGCTGCGACTTGAGCTTGGCGAACGCCATTTCGATCGGGTTCAGATCGGGGCTGTAGGGCGGCAGAAAGAGCAGCGCCGCCCGGCCGCCTCGATGGCGGTTCGTACAGCGGCGATC
>DAIDJM010000058.1 GCA_027451405.1 Acetobacteraceae bacterium
CGCTGCGCCGACTGACCGCCTGTGGTATCGCGAGCATCCTGCTGGATCCGGGAGAGGGCAACGATCTCTCAGCGAGACGTGTAGCCGCGGAGGAGCCGATCTGGGTCGAGGCCGATACGCGCTGGGGTCATCTCAGCCTGCCATCGGCGATTGTTTCGAGGCGAGATTTTCCGGTGTTGCTGAGCACGACCGAACTCTGCCGGGCAGGGCTGGCGGAACCGACGGGAACAGGCTCTTCCTTGAAAAGAAGAACCAGAAAACCCGCGCGAGTTGGCGCATGACTCCGCAGCGCGGCGGTCGAAAGGGCATGAGGGAAAAGTCTTTTTGCTTCTTTCTCCCGAGTAAAACACGACTCTTCCATGTTTGACCCGATCGCTCGTTTCGCCTCGCTGCTCTCTGCCACGCAAGCCGAGATGTTCATGGACATCTCGCCGCTGATGGAGTCTCACTGGACCGGCATCCCGATCGTCGCGGCGGGCCTTTCGGCAGCGCTCCAGGCCTGCCTGCCTGACCAGACAAGGTTTTTTCTCGATCTGGAGATCGTCCGCCGAGAGGCGGTCGCCGATGCTTTAGCGCGCGGTCATGGGCGATTCCTGCGACGCGATGTCGAGGCGCGCACCGCGATCGAGGGCACGATCGACATGCTTGGCGCAACCGCGCGCCGCATCGCGCTGTTCCCCAACGTCAAGCGGATGCGGCGAAGCTTTGCCATCGAATGCAGTCTTTTTCACGACCTTTCGACCCTGGTCGTGCCGCAATTCCACACGCGCCAGACGGTGGACCACCACACGAGCAACATGGCGGCAGATATCGCAAGCGATGATGTGGTGGTGGCAGTCTCCGAGGCGTCTGCTGATGACCTGGCCGCCTATTTCGGTCTAAAACCGACAGAGATCGCAGTAGCACCCAACGGCGTATCCTGGCCGGACTGGTATGAAGTGGCGGCCGAGAACACGTTCGATCCGGAAATGGTCGAGCCGTATTTTCTGATTCTCGGCACGCGGGAACCGCGCAAGAACGTCATGCTGGTGTTTGATGCGCTGGAGCAGGCCCCGGCGTTGCTCCGCCAGCACCGGTTCGTATTCGCCGGGCGCATGGGGTGGCTCGAGGAGCAGCACGCCTTGCCGCCGAGCCTCGAGCCGGCCGTCGCGGCGGGACGCATCCTGTTCCCGGGATATGTCGGAGACTTCGAAAAGTATAAGCTGCTGCGCGGCGCCGAGGCCACACTCTACCCGTCACTGTTCGAGGGGTTCGGGCTTCCGGTGCTGGAGAGTTTGTCGGTCGGCACGCCGTGCGTGGCCTCGTGGAGCTCGAGCATTCCGGAGGTAGGGGGTGATCTTTGCTGCTATTTCGACCCGTTCTCGGCAAGAGATTTCATTCGCGCCATACAGGCGATGAAACGCCGGCGGCGGGTCGAGGGGCCAGCCCTGGCGCAGGCGTGCCGGGAGCGGGCGCGGCAATTCACCTGGGAGGCGGCGCTTGGGCGGATTGTGGCGCGGTTGGAACCTATCGTGGCGCGGCGATGGGTGTCCTGACGGGTGCTTCACTCGTCGATCTGGCATAGAGGCGGTAGGTTTGGAAAGCGAACGGTGAGCGCCATCTGTGACAATCCGCGGCTTGGGGCGAGCGGAGGATCGAGAGCCTCGGGGTAAATGGGTGTGCGCAGGCATGCAGACCGCGCCGCATCCGCTCGGATGAACACACAGGATTTCGTCGCCGCGTTCCGGATAATTTCCGGCCCAAGCCGTCATTCCGACCTGAAACCCGCGTCCCACCCGCTTTCTCCCGGAAAGCAATCCCGCGACCCTTTCCGGCTTCCTCCTCTGGTACGAGGCACACTACGGCGGCGGACGATAGCCGGCCGGTTCTGGCGCTCCCGGCTTGGGCATGATGGATGCCCACCCCCTGCCCTGGACAATTTCTTCCCCTTGCCCCATCTCGCGCGCTTCCCACGAACCACTGGCTGAGATGAGCGCTACCTCCGAAGAACGTGTCTTGAGCGTGCACCATTGGACCGACACGCTCTTCAGCTTCACCTGCACCCGTGATCCGGCCTTTCGCTTCGAAAGTGGGCAGTTCACGATGATCGGGATCGCGATCGACGGCAAACCGCTGCTCCGCGCCTACAGCATGGTCAACGCACACTGGGAGGAGCAGCTCGAGTTTCTCTCGATCAAAGTGCCGGATGGCCCCCTCACCTCGAGGCTCCAGCATATCGAGCCCGGCGATTCCGTTCTGATCGGCCGCAAGCCGGTGGGCACGCTCCTCGCCCACAGCCTGCTGCCGGGCCGCAACCTCTATTTGCTTGGGACCGGAACCGGGCTCGCCCCGTTCATGAGCCTGATCAAGGACCCCGACACCTACGAGCCGTTCGAGCGGGTGGTGCTCGTCCATGGCTGCCGGCTCGCAGCCGAACTCGCTTACCGCGACTTCATCGACAGCGAGCTTCCGGAGCACGAGTTACTCGGCGAGCTGGTCCGCGAGAAGCTTGTCTATCACCCCACGGTCACCCGTGAGGCATTCCACAATCAGGGCCGCGTCACCGACCTGATGTTCACCGGCGCGTTGCCGGCAAAACTCGGCCTGCCGCCGGTCGACAAGGAGGTCGACCGCATCATGCTTTGCGGCAGCCCAGGTTTGCTCGCCGACTTCGGCGCCTACTTCAAGCGCAACGAGTGGATCGAAGGAACCAACGCGAAACCGGGTCAATTTGTGATCGAGAAGGCTTTCGTGGAAAAGTAGCGTAACCGCCGGTTCCCGGCGGCCGAAACTCGCCCGATCACCGCGAGGGACGGATGACGACGGAAGACCGAGGCATACTACCCTCTCGCCGCGCGCTGCTGGCCATGGCGCTATCAGCCCCGCTCGCGGCGCACGCCGAGCCGTGGCTACGCAACGAGGTCGTGGTCTATGCTGACCCCACGCTGAAGCCGCTGCTACGGACCATCGCCGGCAGGTTCTCACCCGGCCGCGTCCTGACATTCACGGCGCCGCCGCGCCAGAGCGTGGCGCTGCTCGCCCATGACACGCAGGACGATGTATTGATTACACTTGCGTCTGTCATGGCCGAGGCTGAAGCCGCCGGCCTCGTCGCGCAAGGCGCCCGCGGCCTCTGGCGCAACCGGCTGGTGTTCGCCGCTTCCGGCGCAGGACCCACGCGCGACTTCGACCCTGCGGCGCTGGCCGCCTTGCTGGCGGGCGGCCAGCTCGCAGTCCCCGATCCAACGCCCGCCTCCAGCTTTGACGGCAGCGCCGTGCTGGCTGGTCTCAAGCTCCCGGCGGCCCTTGCCGCGCGTGTCACCGGCGCCGCCAACAGCGTGGATGCGGCATTTCAGGTCACGCACGGAGAGGCCCGGCTTGCACTTTGCTACGCGACGGATGTGGCGCCGGGCCTCTATGCGGCAATGCGAGTGCCGGAGGCGGCATGCCCGGATCTCACCTATGCCGTGGCGCTCTCGCGCAAGGCGTGGAGCCGGCACCAGGGCGCGTTCCTCGATTTCCTGCGTGGCGAGACATGTGCCACGCTAGCGCGGCGCGCCGGGCTGGAGATTGTGACATGAGCGTGACAGTGCACGAGCAGCATCACCCGTGGCCGCTGCGGATCGCGCACTGGACGCAGGCACTCGCGATCCTGATCATGATCGGCAGCGGTTGGCGCATCTACAACAGCGTGCCGATTTTTCCGTTCCGTTTCCCAGAGACGTTCACGCTGGGGGGAACGATCAAGCACACCTTGTCCCACAGCAACGATCCCGGTGTCGCCAACGCGATCGCCTGGCATTTCGCCGGCATGTGGCTGCTGGGGGCGGCGTTTCTCCTGTACCTGCTGTATGGGCTGCTCTCCGGCCATTTCCGCCGCGATCTGCTGCCGGTTGGCCCCAAAAGCTTTGTTCGGGATTTCGTCGCCGCCGCCACGTTCCGGCTGCCGCACACGCTGGGCGTCTACAACGCCGTGCAACGGGCCTTCTACTGGGGGGTCGTTCTGTCGGTTACGATGATGATCGCGAGCGGCCTGGCGATCTGGAAGCCGGTGCAGTTCGGCTGGCTCACCGCTCTGTTCGGCGGCTTCCAGGGCGCACGCCTGGTGCATTTCCTGTTTATGTCGGCGCTGGTCGGTTTCCTCGTCGTGCATCTGGCGCTCGTCGCGCTCGTGCCCAAAACGCTGGTCTCCATGATTACCGGCCACGTCCGCGAAACCATGCAGGCGCCAGCCGAATGACCGACTTCGATCCCGCGCTGCGCACCGCGCTCGCGAAGCGGCAGTTGCTGCGGGGGGGACTCTCCCTCGGCGCACTCACCTTTCTCACCGGCTGCGATGTCAGCGACAACGAGGCAGTGCAGCGCGCGCTGCACGCGATTTCGCGATGGAACGATCGCGTGCAAGCCGCACTCTTCAACCCGAATCGGCTGGCACCCGAATTCGATGACCGGCTTGCGCACTACCCGTTCCGCTACAATGCGTGGTATCCTGAAGAAAAATCTCCAAAACTGGATGTCTCCACATATCGGCTGGCGCTGGGCGGCAAGATCGCGAACAAGACGCCCTGGACGGTCGAGGAATTACACGATTTGCCGCAAGTGACCCAGATCACGCGCCATGTCTGCGTCGAGGGATGGAGCATGATCGGCATGTGGTCTGGCACGCCGCTTCGCACGTTTCTGGAACGTGTCGGCGCGGATACCTCCCGCCGCTATGTTGGGTTCGAGTGCGCCGATGGGTATTACGAGTCGCTCGATATGCCGAGCGCGCTACACCCGCAGACGCTCATGGCCTTCCAGCTCGCAAACCGTCCGTTGCCGCCTCGGCACGGTTTTCCGTTCAAAATTCGGGTAGCGACCAAGCTCGGCTTCAAGAACCCAAAGTGGATCACCGCGATCTATGTTACCGACCGGAACCCGTCGGGCTTTTGGCCCGATCGTGGATATAATTGGTTCTCCGGGAGCTGACATGAGTGTGGCGATTGCGGTGATGGCCAAGGCGCCCGAACCCGGGCGCTGCAAGACGAGGCTCGTCCCGCCGCTCACCGCCGACCAGGCAGCCGGTCTCAGCGCCGCGTTCCTGCGCGACATCACCGCCAATCTGTTCCGCGCCGATAACGGCATCGTCCCCTGCATCGCCTATGCTCCCGCCGGCAGCGAAGCGGCCTTCGCCGGGATCGCCGCTCCCGGCACGCACCTGCTGCTCGCCGATGGCAGCCGTCCCGTGCCCGACGGCGTCACCGGGTTCGGCCGGTGCCTTTTGCACGCCATTGAAACGATGCTGGAAACCGGCCATGTGGCGGCCGGCGTGCTGAATGCGGACAGCCCCACCCTGCCCGCCGCCTACCTCGCCGAGGCCGCGTCCATCCTCGCTTCCGGCGAGCGCCGCATCGTGCTCGGCCCAGCCGACGACGGGGGCTATTACTTTCTCGGCATGGGCGCGCCTTACGCCGCGTTGTTCGCCGACATCGCCTGGAGCACAAGCGGGGTAGCGGAACAAACGCGTCGACAGGCGGCCCGGCTCGGCCTTGCGGTTCACGAATTGCCGCCCTGGTACGATGTGGACGAACCACCCTCCCTCGATCGCCTGCGCCACGAACTCGCGGCGAATTCCGGGGTCGCACCGCACACGCGGCAATTTCTCTCCACCCTCGACGCGTCCGCCACCCGGCACCGCCCGGCCGCATGAAGCCGTTGCTCCGCTTGCCGAGTTGCGGCGCGGGCATCCTGGTCTGCACGCTCCTGGCCCTCTCGCTTCACGTTCCGGGTTCGATCTGGGTCGGCACGCTTTGGCGCAAGGACCTCGTCGTCGCGCTGATCGCCGTAAGTGCGGGGCTCTATTTCCGAGCCTGCGCCATCGTCGTCGCGAATCCACCCGGCCGCTGGTCGCTGCTCACCATCTTCGTGATCGCGATCGCGCTCCGCGCGGCACTCCTCGCCTCGCCGCCTTTCATGTCGAGCGACATCTATCGCTATGTGTGGGATGGCCGGGTGCAGAATGCCGGGATCAACCCCTACCGCTACATCCCGGCAGACCCCGCGCTCGCCTTTCTGCGCGACGGCTGGATCTATCCACGCATCAACCGCGCCGATTACGCGCACACGATCTATCCGCCGACCGCACAATTGCTCTATCGTGCCGCCGCCGCGATCAGCCCAACCGTGTCGGCCATGAAAGCGGCGATGCTGGCGATCGAAGCCGCCGGCATTGCCGCCATGCTCTGGCTGCTTTGCCGCGCGGCTCTGCCCCTGACCCGCATCGCGATCTATGTGTGGAACCCGCTCGCCGTCTGGGCCGTCGCCGGCGAGGGCCATATCGACGCCGCAGCTATCGGCCTCGTCACCCTGGCTCTCGCCGGATGCGTGCTGCGCCGCCGCGTAGCCACCGGCGTGCTTCTCGGCGCGGCGATCCTCACGAAATTTCTGCCCATCGCGGTTGCTCCCGCGCTCTGGCGGCGGGGCGACTGGCGCATGCCGCTGGCCGCCGCTCTCACCATCGCCGCGCTCTACACGCTGTATTTATCGGCCGGCAGGCAAGTGCTCGGTTTTCTCCCCAACTACACGCACGAAGAAAACCTCGCGCATGGCTCGGGCTTTTGGCTGCTTGGCCTGCTCGCGCAGGTTGCTCCCTTGCCGTCCTGGGCAGGCCCGCTCTACGTCGCCGTCACCGCCGCGCTGCTCGCGGCCCTCGCCTTATTTATTATCTTCAGACAACACCCGGCAGCGGACCCCGCTCAGGAATGCATCCGAACGGGTCGCAACATGGCGCTCCTCGCGGCCGGAACCACCGCCGCCATGAGCCCCCACTACCCATGGTATTATGTCTGGCTTGCGATGCCCTCGTGCCTCGCGCCGATCCCGAGCGTCATCTTCCTCTCAGCCGCGCCCCTGCTGCTCTACAGTGACCCCTGGCACGATGAAATACTCATCCCGACAGCGGTTTTCGTACCAGCGGCGCTGCTTGCCGCCCGCGACCTCCGGCGCCGCCGCCACCCGCCCTCGCTTGTCCCTTCCCTTGCAAGGAGCCCCTGATGTCAGCGACGCTCGCCGATCCGCGCCGCTATTTCGAGTCCGTTTTCAAAGAACGGAAGCCGGAAAGCGAGGCCCCGCCCGTTTGCCTTTATCTTGAGGTCACCAACCGCTGCAATCTGCTCTGCGAAACCTGTCCGCGCACGTTCGAGACCCTCGAACCACCGGCCGACATGAGTCTCGATCTGTTCCGTTCAATTATCGACCAAGTGCCGGGCCTCAAGCGCGCCGTCCTCCACGGTGTTGGCGAACCGATGCTGGTGCGCGAGCTGCCCGAGATGGTGAAGTTGCTGAAAGACCGCGGCGTCTATGTCCTCTTCAACACAAACGGCACGCTCCTGCGCGAAAAGCGCTTCCGCGACCTGATCGCTTCCGGTCTCGACGAGCTGCGCGTCTCGCTCGACGCGGCGGATGCCAAAACCTACGCCGAAGTCCGCGGCCGCCCCTTCTTCGATCGCATCGTTCGCGATGTCACCCGCCTGCGCGCCTATCAGCGTGAAGCCGGCGCGGACACGCCCCGCATCTCGCTCTGGCTCACCGGCCTCAAAGAAACGATCGCACAACTCCCTGACTTCGTGCGCCTCGCCGCCCGCATGGAGGTTCGCGAAGTCCACCTGCAGCGCCTCGTGTTCGACGAAGCCGGTTTCGGCCTTGCTCGCGCCGAAAGCAGCCTCTTTGAAGCCACGCAAGCAGACGAGCAAGCGGCCATCGCGGAGGCCCAGGCGCTCGGCCGCAGCTTGGGTGTCACTCTCGACGCCTCCGGCGCCACCGAACCCGGCCTCAGCCTCAAGCGCCAAGGCGACACCCCTTGGTCCGGTTGCCGCCGCCCCTGGAGCCTGATGTATTTCACCGCCCACGGACGCGCCCTGCCCTGCTGCATCGCGCCCTTCTCGGCGCGCGGCTACGAGAACTACACGCTCGGCGATGCCAGGACGCAAAGCCTCGCCGAGATCTGGAATGGCGAGGCTTATCGCCAATTCCGTGCGCAGCTCATGAGCGACGATCCGCCGAAACCATGCCGGAATTGCGGGTTACGCTGGAGCCTCTGAGGGGTGCTCACCGTCCATCATCTCAACAACTCCCGATCCCAGCGCGTACTCTGGCTGCTTGAAGAACTCGGCGTGCCTTACGGCATCGTGCCCTATCAGCGCGACCCGAAGACGCTGGCCGCCCCGGCGGCGCTCCGCGCGATCCATCCGCTTGGCAAATCTCCCATCATCACCGACGAAGGCCGCACGATTGCCGAGACCGGCACCATCGTCGAATATATTCTCGATCGTTACGGCGATGGCCGCATGCGGCCCAGCGATCCCGAGGCGCGGCTACGCTATCTCTACTGGCTTCATTTCGCCGAAGGTTCGGCGATGCCACCGCTCGTGATGACTCTGATCTTTTCCGAGATTCCGAAACGCATGCCGGGGCTGTTGCGCCCGATTGGCCGGGCGATCGGCAATCGCGTTCAGCGAACGTATCTTGGGCCCATGATCGAGGCACAGGTCACGATGATCGAGGCGGCGCTTACCGATCACGCTTTCTTCGCGGGACCGGAACTGAGTGGCGCCGACATTATGATGAGCTTTCCGGTCGAAGCCCTGGCCTCGCGACGGGGCGTCGGCGCTACCCCAAAGCTCGCCGCCTGGCTCGAACGAATTCAGTCGAGGCCGGCCTATGCCCGCGCCCTCGAACGTGGCGGCCCGTATGCCTATGCGAGCCGTTCCGCAACGTAATCGCCGATCGCGATCGCACTCGTGAGGCCCGGGCTCTCCATTCCGAAGAGACTCACCAATCCCGACAACCCGTGCGCCTCGGGGCCGAGAATTGCAAAATCCCGGCCTCCTTCAGTGGGTCCCGCAAGCTTGGGTCTGATGCCAGCGTAGGCTGGACTGAGCCACTCCTCGCGCACAGCCGGCCAATAGCGCCGGATGCTTGCCAGGAATGCGTCAAGGCGGGCTGGAGCAACGTGATAGTCGATGTCGTCAACCCATTGCACATCGGGACCGAACCGCGCACGGCCCGCCAGGTCGAGCGTAAAGTGAATTCCGGCCCCCGCCCGCTCGGGCACCGGATAGATCAGGCGCGAGAAGGGCGCCGACGCTGCCAGGGAAAAATAGTTCCCTTTCGCATAAAAAAGCTCTGGAATCTCTCTGGGTGGGAATCCCTCGGTGGCCCACGCCACCGCTTGGGCGCCGAGCCCGGCCGCATTGACCACGAACCGCGCCCGCACCGGCTCCTCTCCCGCACTCGTCTCCACGCGCCACACACCATCCTCGCGCGCCAAACGCGTCACCGCCGCGCGGCAAACCAGCCTCGCACCGCGCGATTCCGCTTCGCCTAGCAGCGCCAACATGAGTCCATGCGAGTCAACGATGCCGGTGACCGGCGAATGGAGCGCCGCGACACAGCGTAGAGCGGGTTCCAGGGATCGTGCCTCAGCCTCCGTGAGGATCGCGAGGCCCCGCACACCGTTGGCCATGCCGCGCGCCCGGATCCGCTCCAGCTCGACGCTCTGCTCGGCATCCGAGGCCACGATGAGCTTGCCGCACTTGCGATGACCGATCCCGCGTGCCACGCAATAACGGTAGAGTTTCTCGCGTCCCTCGACGCAGAGCCGGGCTTTCAGCGTGCCGGGTGCGTGATAGAGCCCGGCATGGATGACCTCACTATTGCGCGAACTGGTCGCCTGCCCGAACGAATCTTCTTTCTCGAGGATCAGGATTTCAGGATGGCGTTCGGACAATGCGCGGGCCACGGCGAGTCCGACCACGCCCGCACCGATCACCACCGCATCGATCATGCGCTTTGTTCTCTTTTGAACAGGTCGACCAAGAAACTCGCCTCTTCGCCTTGACTTTCGACCGACGCTATCGCTCCGCTATAGGAACGATATCGGATCGACATCCACGTCCACACGCACACCGCGTCGGGCCGGAACTCTGGCCAGCCAATCCCGCAGCAAAGGCTGAACGGCGACATCCCGCCGGGTCTTGAGCAGCAAGCGCCGTCGATGTCGCCCGCGCAGGATGGCGAGCGGCGCCGGCGCGGGTCCGAGCACGGTGATGCCCTCGCCCTCCGGTGCCGCGCGTCCGAGATCGCGCGCAGTGAGGTCGGCCGCCTGCGAATCGTCCGCGCTCACGATCAAGGCTGCCAGCCGCCCGAAAGGCGGCCAGTGCCCCGGCGCGCGCAACTCCGCCTCCCGGGCGTAGAAATCGTCGAGCTGCCCCTGCACGAGCGCCTGCATCACCGGATGCTCCGGCGAATAGCTTTGCAAGAGCACCCGCCCAGGTGATTCCGCCCGCCCGGCCCTCCCCGCGACCTGATGCAGCAATTGAACCGTTCGCTCCGCGGCGCGCAGATCGCCGCCGCCGAGCCCGAGATCCGCGTCGACTACGCCGACCAATGTCAAATGCGGAAAGTGCCAGCCTTTCGCGACGATTTGCGTGCCGATGATCAGATCGACCTCGCGCGCCTCGATCGCGCGGGCGGCCTCGGCGGCACTCGCCGGCCCCGGTAGCGTGTCGCTGGCCATCACCAAGGTTCGCGCAGACGGAAACAGCGACGCTGCCTCCTCAGTGATCCGTTCCACGCCCGGACCTATCGGTGCCAGCATTTCCTCCGCCTTGCAAACCGGGCAATCGCGTGGAACTGGCTCTACATGGCCGCAATGATGGCAAGCCAGTTCACGCCGGGCCCGATGCTCCACGAGCCAGGCCGTGCAGTTCGGACAGGCGAGCCGATGTCCGCAGGCGCGGCAGAGCGTGAGCGGCGCATAGCCGCGACGGTTCAAGAACAGCATCGCCTGTTCCGACTTCGCCAATGTCGCGCGAATGGCTTCTATGAGCACGGGCGAGAGGAATCGGCCGCGCTCCGGCGGGGCGGCGCGCAAATCGATGGCAGCCACCTCCGGCATTGATGCACCGCCATGACGTTGCTCGAGCTTGAGATGCCCATAGCGTCCAGCTTGGACATTCGCGAGCGTCTCGAGGCTCGGTGTCGCGGAGACGAGAATGGCGGGCGCCTCCGCAAACCGCGCCCGCACCACGGCCATGTCGCGTGCGTGATAAACCACGCCGTCTTCCTGCTTGAACGCCGTCTCATGCTCCTCGTCCACGACCACCACACCGAGATCAGAGAACGGCAGGAACAAGGCCGATCGCGCGCCCACCACAACGGGGGCTGCGCCCTCGGCGACGGCGCGCCAGGTCAGACGGCGTATGCGGCTGGGCAAGTCCGAATGCCACACGGCTGGTTCCGCGCCAAAGCGCCGCGCGAAACGTGCGAGAAACTGGGCCGAGAGAGCGATCTCCGGCAACAAAATCAGCGCCTGGCGTCCGGCCCGCAGAGAGGCGGCCACGGCCTCCAAATAGACTTCTGTCTTGCCCGATCCGGTAACGCCGTCGAGCAGCGTCACCGAGAAGCGCCGCTCCTGCACGGCGAGCGACAGCGACGCTGCGGCGTTTCGTTGCGCCTCCGATAAGGCAGGCCCGGCATGGGCCGGATCGGGCCACGAAAATGGTGCTCGCACAGGCAAGGGTGACGCGACCAGCAGCCCGGCTTTCACCATGCCGCGGACCACCGACGCGCTTACATCCGCCGCACGCGCGAGTTCGGATGCCGTCATCACCGAACCGCCGAGCACCATCAGCACGTGCTCTCGCGCGCCTGTCAGGCGCGCTCCACCCGCCGGGGGTCCCGCCCGCCAACCCATCGCCGGGGCAACCGGAACGAGGGCATTCACGCGCAAGGCCATGGCCAGCACCTCACCGGGAGAGGAAAGCGTGTACGCCGCCAGCCAGTCGATAAATTTGCGCAATGGCGGCGTCATCGCAGGCACGTCGAGCCGTGCGGTCACCGGCTTCAATTTCGATCCAGGCACGCCGGAATCGGGCGGCGTGTCCCACACTACCCCGGTGACCTGACGTTGCCCAAGCGGCACGAGCACGATATCGCCCTGTCCCAGCTCCAGAGTTGCGGGGACATGGTAATCGAACGGCCGCGGAAACGGATACGGAAGCAGCACCGACACCCGCCGCCCCAACACCGGCTCGCCCAAGCCGAGTTCCGGCGCCGCCTCGCCGTCCTGGCTCAGCACGGCATGACGCAATCTTCGATTTGGCTCATTCTCCGCCGCATGTATCATCCCCGCCGATGAGCGACGATTCCGCCGCCAGCGTCGAGGCCTTTCTCCGCGCCCATCCCGGGTTCCTGGCGGCGCGACCCGAGCTTTTTCGCACGCTGACGCCGCCGGAACGCGTCCATGGTGAGCGGCTCGCCGACCATATGACGGCCATGGTGCGACTCGAGCGGGCGCACGCGGCGGCACAACAGGAACGCGCCGAAACCGTGCTGGCCGCCAGCCGTGCCACGGCCTCCCTGGTGGAGCGCGTGCACGGGGCTGTCATCTCCGCGCTGCAGGCCTCCGATCTGGCAGACTGGGTGCCGAATGCGCTGCCGGCTCTGCTGGGCCTCGATGCTGCGGCACTTTGCTGCGAAGGGTTCCAGCCTCGCTGGCGGAGCCTTCCCCCGGGCGCGGTCGCCATGCTTACCGGGGGCAAGCCCGTCATTTTCCGGGATCGTCCGGACGACGCCGTATTGCTTCACGCCGAAGCCGCGCAACTGGCCGAGCGCGACGTGCTTGTGCTTGTTCCGGCCCGGACACCCACCCTCCTGGCACTCGTGAGCCGCGATCCCGGAGCGCTTCCAGGCTTGGCGGGCACACAGGCTTTCGCCTTTCTGGGCCGCGTGATCGGCGCACTGCTCGCACGGTGACCGGCGCGGACGCCGCCGCCGCCTGGCTTGCCTGGCTCGGCGCCGAACGCCGCGCCGCCAAACTCACGATCGAAGCCTATGCCCGGGACGTGAACGGGTTTCTGGCATTCCTGGCCGGCCATCTGGGCGAGACGCCCACGCTCGCCGCACTCGCCGCGCTGCGCGAGGCCGATTTCCGCGCCTGGCTCGCCGCGCGTGCTGGCGAGGGCGTCGGCGCCCGCACCCGCGCGCGTCAGCTGGCCGCGATCCGCAGCTTCTTCCGCTACCTCGCGCGCCGCCATGGCGCCGACAATCAGGCCGTCAGGCTTGTTGCTTCCCCAAAACTGCGCCGCAGCCTGCCGCGGCCGCTGGCCGTCGCGGAGGCCACCGAGGTTGCTGGCGGTGTCGGCGCGCTTCAAGAAGAGCCCGCCTGGCAGGCGCGGGACAGCGCGCTTTTCACGCTCCTCTATGGGGCCGGCCTCCGTATCGCTGAAGCTCTTTCGCTCGACCTGCGTGATCTGCCGCGCGGCGAAGCGCTGCTTCGGGTCACGGGCAAAGGGTCCAAGCAACGGATCGTGCCGCTGCTTCCGGCCGTCTCTTCTGCACTCGGAACATGGCGGGCGCTCCATCCCCGCGCCCATGACCCTGCCGCACCGCTTTTCATCGGCATCCGCGGCGACCGGCTCAACCCCGGCGTCGCGCAGCGCGCCATGCGAGATTTCCGCCGCCTGGCCGGCCTGCCCGAGCACGCGACGCCGCACAAGCTACGCCACGCCTTCGCCACCCATCTGCTGGCCGGGGGTGCCGATCTTCGCGCAATTCAGGAGTTGCTGGGGCACGCCAGTCTTTCGACAACCCAGATTTATACCTCAGTTGAAGCCGGGAAATTGCTCGAAACTTGGCACGCGACGCATCCCAAAGGGCAGAACAAGTCTCCTTCTGAAGAGGAAGCAACAGACTTTATCCCGAACTGAAGAAAATCGCCGTAGCCAAACGGCTCATTCGAAGTCGTGGGGCCCGGGAACTGTTAGCCCCAGCGGGCTCACCATCGCGTGCGTCATCGGTTCAAGCACCGATGGCGAGGCAGAGCCCGGGTCGCCGGAGGCGCGCATCAACCAAAGTGCGCCCCGGTTTAGGCTGCTCCCAGCTTGCGACGTGCCGCCACGCTCCGCCCACGCCGGGTCAGCAGATCTTCGAAATATTCGATCGTGCGCGTGAGCCCGTCATGCAGCGCCACCTTCGGTTCCCAGCCAAGCTCGCGCCTGGCTTTGGCGATATCGGGACAGCGTTGCATCGGGTCGTCTGCGGGCAACGGGCGGAATACCATGCGCGAGCGCGACCCGGTGATCGCCAGAATGCGCTCAGCGAGATCCCGCACCGTGATTTCGTGCGGATTCCCAAGATTGATTGGACCGATCAGCGTCTCCGGGCTTTCCATCATGCGCACGAGCCCGGCAATGAGATCGCTCACATAGCAAAATGCCCGAGTCTGCCGTCCCTCGCCGTAGATCGTGAGATCCTCACCGAGCAGCGCCTGGAGCACGAAATTCGACACCACGCGACCATCGTTCGGGTGCATCCGAGGGCCATAGGTGTTGAAGATGCGCACCACCTTGACGCGAGTCTTGTGCTGCCGGTGATAGTCGAAGAACAGCGTCTCGGCACACCGCTTGCCTTCGTCGTAGCAGGCGCGCGGACCTAGCGGATTGACGTTGCCGCGATATTCCTCGGGCTGCGGCGTAATTTCGGGATCGCCATAGACTTCGCTGGTCGAGGCTTGAAGAACACGCGCATGCGTGCGCTTGGCAAGACCCAGCATGTTGATGGCACCGACCACGCTCGTCTTCGTGGTCTGCACCGGATCAAACTGGTAGTGGATGGGGCTGGCAGGGCAGGCCAGGTTGTAGATCTCGTCGGCCTCGACATAGAGCGGAAACGTGATGTCGTGGCGCATCGCTTCGAATCGTGGGTGATCCAGCAGCGCGGCGAGATTTTCTTTTGATCCGGTGAAGTAGTTGTCAACGCAGAGCACGTCGTGCCCGGCCGCGACCAGCGCCTCGCAGAGATGCGAACCGAGAAAGCCGGCGCCGCCGGTAACCAGAACGCGCTTGGGCGTGATATCCACGATCGGCTTCATGCGCGCGGTTCCTGCGTTTGCCAAGCGCGGGAACGCCAGGGGAGCGGAATTGTTGCGCTCCGCCTTGCGCGCCGGCGGCCTCAGGCGCCGGGTTGGACCCTGCCCGGATCCATCAAGAGCACCGCGGCGCCGGTGATCGTGCCGCTGCGCACGGAAGCGAGGGCCGCGTTCGCCGCTTCGAGGGGAAACGGATGCGTCTCGGTCCGCACCGGAATCCGGCCCGCGAGCGGCAGGAACTCATCGCCGTCCCGTCGCGTCAGGTTCGCGACCGAGCACAGCCTGCGCTCCTCCCAGAGCAACTTGTAAGGGAAGGACGGAATGTCGGTCATATGGATGCCGCCGCAGACCACGATCCCTCCGGGAACGACCGCCCGCAAGGCCAACGGCACGAGCGCGCCGACCGGCGCGAACAAGATCGCCGCATCCAGCGGCTCCGGCGGCATCGTCTCCGAACCGCCGGCCCACACGGCGCCGAGTTCCCGCGCGAAATGCTGCGCCGCCATGTCCCCTGACCGCGTGAAAGCGAATACCTCACGTCCCTGGTGACGGGCCACCTGGGTGAGGATGTGCGCCGCGGCCCCGAACCCATAGAGTCCAAGCCGCCGGGCATCGCCAGCCATCCGCAGACAGCGGTAGCCGATCAGCCCCGCGCAGAGCAGGGGCGCCGCCGCTTCGTCCGAGAAGACGTCCGGCAGAGGGAAGCCATAGCGCGCGTCGGCGACGGTGTAGTCGGCGTAGCCCCCATCGATCTGGTAACCGGTGAAACGCGCCCGCGGACAGAGATTCTCCTGCCCCGACCGGCAATAGGGGCAGATGCCGCACGTCCAGCCGAGCCAAGGCACGCCGACGCGGTCGCCGCGCCGAAAACCCTCGACGCCCTCGCCCAGTTCGACCACACGCCCGACGATCTCATGTCCTGGCACGATGGGATGTCCTGGCCACGCCAGGTCGCCGTCGATCTCGTGCAGATCGGTGCGGCACACGCCGCAGGCCGCGACGCGCAACAGGATTTGCCCGGGGCCCGGCCGCGGCATCGGTCGCTCCGTCATCGAAAGGCCGCGTCCAGGTGCGGCCAGTCGCATCGCACGCACGTCACCCCGCTCCCGAGGCCGCCGGCGGCGACCCGTCGGGGCCGCGGCCGTCGAGCATGGATCGCAGCTTCTGGGCCAGCGCCACCGCCTGGAACGGCTTGCCAATCAGCTCCACCCCCGGGCCCAGCCGGCCGTCCGGCAACGCGATTTCGCGCGCATAGCCCGAGGTGAACAGTATCTTGATCCCCGGCAGCATCCTCCGCGCCTGCTCCGCGAGCGACTTGCCGTTCATGCCGCCGGGAAGCCCGATATCCGTGAAGAGCAGTTGCACACCGGGCTCCCGCGCCAGCATCGCGAGCGCGGCCGTCCCATTCTCGGCTTGCAGCACCCGATAACCCAGATCGCGGAGGATACCCACGCTGAGTTCACGCACGCGCGCCTCATCCTCCACGACGAGAATGCATTCCGCGAGGCCGGCGGCAGGCCGGGCAACCGTTCCCGACTCCGTTTCCGGCGCCTGCGCTGGCGCGGCCAGCCGAGGCAGATAGATCAGCACGGTCGTGCCACGTCCTGGTTCGCTCTCGATGCGGACATGGCCGCCCGACTGCCGGATGAAACCCCACACTTGCGAGAGCCCAAGCCCCGTGCCGCGGCCGACGCCCTTCGTGGTGAAGAATGGGTCGAATGCGCGCGAAAGCACCTCGGGTGGCATGCCGCTGCCGGTGTCGCGCACCGCGATACGGACGTAATCGCCCGCCGCGATCTCCTCGCCGCGCTCCTGCATGCCGCTCAGGGTCTCGTTGGCGGTCTCGATCACCAGCCTGCCGCCCTCCGGCATCGCGTCGCGCGCATTCACCGCCAGATTGACGAGTGCGCTCTCGGTCTGATTTTCGTCGGCGAGGGTAGGCCAGAGATCGGGCGCGAGCACGGTTTCGACGGTGATGCTTTCGCCGATCGTGCGGCGCAACAGGTCGGACATGTTGTTGACCAACCGATTCACGTCGAGCGGCTTGGGCGCGAGCGGTTGCTGGCGCGCGAAGGCGAGAAGGCGCTGCGTCACGGTCGCTGCCCGTTGCGCCCCCTGGATCGCCTGGGTCACCATCTCGTCGAGTCCAGGTGCCAGACCACCGCTGCGTGCCGCCCGCAAACGCAACCTCTCGAGGCTGCCGAGCACGATCTGCATCAGATTGTTGAAATCATGCGCCACACCGCCGGTGAGCTGCCCGATCGCCTCCATCTTCTGTGCCTGCCGGAGCCGCGCCTCGACACGCTCCCGCTCGGCAATCTGCAGCGCGAGTTGCCGGTTTGCTTCCGCGAGTTCCTGAGCGCGTACGCTGAGCGCCGCATTCGCTCGCCGCAGCACGGCTTGCGCATAGCCAAGGACTGCCACCAGCAATGCCGCCATGAGTGCCAGCAGCGCGATCGCGCCGTGGCGGGCAATTCGGTGCGAGGCAGGTTCCGATTGGAACTGCAACAAGACCGTGCCGAGCGGATGACGACCCTGATCGATCGGAACGGCGATCTGCTGAATGCCGCCCAGCGGCGGCGGCCGGCCGTGGATCAGCCGTTGTGGCAGGCTACGCGCGCCCTCCGGCTCGCTGACGAAACGCGCACCGCTTCCATCATAGATGGCGGCGGCTTCGATTTCGGGATTGGCTCCCAATGCGCCGACATATTCGCTCGCGGCCTGGCGGTCGTTGAAGGCGAGCGCGGCCGTGGCCGTCGCCGCGAGAATGCGTGCCTGCGCCGTCACCTCGGCGACGCGCGCGCGCACGGTGACGCGATCGATGAATGCCGCCAGCCCGATGCCGGCAAACAGAAGAATGGCGGCGGCAAGCAGGGCGGCCCAGAGCGCCGTGCCGGGACGTGTCGCCGTCCTCCCGCCGGCTCTCATCGCAAGGGTTCCCCGGTCACGCGCAGCGCGATGCCGAGCAGTTTGGAACTGATCGACAGCCGATCCGCGGCCGCCGCTTGCAAATCGACTGCAAAACGGACGTGCCCCCCGCGTACGATGAAATCCACCACACCGCCCGGTGGTGCCGGATCGTCGTCGGTGACCGTCAATATCGGCGTTCCCCGCAAGCTGGTGAGCAGGGGCGAGGCTCTTCCTGGCGGGAAATACATGACCTGACAGGGACGCGGGTCGCCACCCGCGTCGATCAGCCGCACTTCGACCGGAAGACCGTGCAGTGTTTCGCCCCGGGCCGCATCGGCGACGACGTCGCGGAAGGCAACGGCGCCGTAAACGCAGATCACAAAACTGTTACCCGCAAACGCTTCCGCGGGCCACGTCACGAATTGCGGCAGCTTGTAGAGGTAGGTGGCCTTCACGGCCGCGGCGAGCGGTGGCGCCTCCACCGTCGTCGCGCCAAGCAACAGCGAGCAGAGACCAAGCAGCAAACCGCGCCCGCATGCCAAAGCCGTATCGACCACGTTTCAAGACGCCGCGTCCACACCCGGCGTTTGCCTCAAGCTCCCGGCGCACACAATCCCCGCGCAGCGATGCGGCCAGCCGCACATGAGAGAAACCCTCGTTCGTCGTGCGGGCGCTTTCTGCTGCGTGCTGACAGCCGGCGCATTCGGGCCGTCTCTTGCATCTGCGCAATCGCTTGAAGCGTTGCGCGCGCTGTCCGTGGATCAGCTCGGCCAGATACCGGTCACGACGGTTTCGCGGAGCGCCGAGGCGCTCAGCGACGCACCCGCCTCGGTGTTCGTCATCACGCATGACGATATCATGCGCTCGGGCAGCCGCACATTGCCTGAAATTCTACGGCTCGCTCCCAATCTCGAAGTCGCGCAACTCAATTCGAGCAGCTACGCGATCTCGGCTCGCGGTTTTAATGTCGGGCTGAACGCCAGCCTTTCCAACAAACTCCTCGTGCTGGTCGACGGACGCAGCGTCTACTCGCCGATGTTTGGTGGCGTCTATTGGGACATGCTCGATCTTCTTCCAGAGCAGATTGAGCGCATCGAAGTGATCAGCGGGCCAGGTGCCACACTCTGGGGCTCGAATGCGGTGCAAGGGGTGATCAATATCATCACCCGCCGCAGCGAGGACGCGCAAGGAGGTTGGCTTACGATCGGGGGCGGCAATATCGAGCGTCAGGCCAGCATCGGCTATGGCGGCCGCCTGTCGCCTGACCTCACCTACAGCGCCCATGCCGACATTACCGGCATCAGCGCCTTTCCGCTCGCGAATGGGCATTCCGCCAATGATGCCTGGTGGCGACCCGGGGGCGGCTTACGGTTCGATTGGACGCCGGGCGAGGATCAGGTAACGCTTCGCGGGGATCTCCTCACCGCGGTCGAGCAGCCTGGCGGGTTCGTGCGTGAAAATGGAGCGAGCGCAAATTGGACGCACGCGCTCGGCGGTGACTCGAGCCTGCAACTTCTGACCTATTACGATGACTCCTATCGAGCCATCAACAACGGCTCTTCTTTCGACGTGCGAACCTACGATGCCGAATTACAGCACAATCTGACAATCGCCGGCTGGAATCAGATTGTGTGGGGCGCGGGAGAGCGTCATGTGGACTACAGCTTCGAGAACAGCGTGCTTGCGCTTCAACCGCCAAGCAATGGCATCAACTTGGCCGATCTTTTTGCTCAGGACACGATTTCGCTCGACCATGCACTGAAGCTGACGTTCGGTGCCAAGCTGGAAAATGAGCCCTACGCGTCCTGGCAGTTCATGCCGAGCCTGCGCTTGGCCTACAAGCCCGTCGATGGAACGCTGCTGTGGGGCGCTATTTCCCGCGCTCTGCGCTCACCGACTCCGGTGGACAGCGACTTCCGCGAGCTGCTCGGCAACATCGTCTATGTCAGCGGGTCGAACTCGTTCCGGCCCGAAGCCGTGACCGCCTACGAACTTGGACTGCGCAGCAATCTCGGCGCGCGCGCCTCCCTCTCACTCACCGGCTATTATAACGTCTACGGTGCCTTGCGCAGCGTCGATCCAAGCGCGACACCTAGCGGCATACCCTATGTTTTCGGCAACCGTGCCGACGGACATGCGCTCGGACTGGAGGGCTGGGGCAGCGTTCAGGCGACACCCTGGTGGCGCCTGTCCGCCGGCTTTTTCGTGCTGCGGGAGAGGCTGCACTATCTTGCCGGCGCCATTCCGAATTTCACGCTTGGTTTCCTTGCCAACGATCCCGGCAATCAGGAGACGTTCCGGTCCTCCTTCGATTGCGGCGATGGTGTCACCTGGGATATGTTTCTGCGCCGGGTGGATGCGCTGCCACACCCCAAAGTGCCCGGCTACACGGAGCTCGACACACGGATCGGGTGGGCGGTGACTCCCAAACTGCAATTCTCGCTCGCCGGCTTCAACCTGCTCCACCCGCGCCATCCCGAATTCGTCGAGCCCGGCGTCACCACCGATATACCGCGCAGCGTTTTCGCCGAGATGCGTGTACGATTTTGAAGGTCTTAGCTTGACTTGCCGGCGTCCTGCGCGGCGAGTCGGCCAATCGCCGACCAGTCCAACCCGTCGCCGCCTTGGGCAAGCAGAGTTATGAAACGGTCGCGCAGCAGACTGGCCAGCGGCAACGGCACCCGGAGCTGCTCGCCCGCTGCGAGCGCGAGCCCGACATCCTTGAGCCCGAGAGGAGCGGCGAAACCCGGCGGGGCGAATTTTTCTTCCACCAGCAACGTGCCGTACGTGCGGTAAACCGGCGCCGGAAACAGCGTCGAGGTCAGCAGCTCCAGAAAGGCATGCTGATCCCCACCCCCTTTTCCGACGAGCGCCAGGGCCTCGGCAAGCGACTCGATCACCGACGCAATAAGAAAATTGCCGCTCAGCTTAACAAGATTCGCCGTTGGCGGCGTTTCGCCCATCACGAAAGTGCGCTGACCGATCGCGTCGAAGATCGGCCCCGCATCACGCACGGCGCCAGGATCGCCGGCCGCCACCACGAACAGCTTCGCGGCAGCCGCCGCCTCCGGTCGGCCGAACACAGGTGCAGACACCATCCGCTGCCCCGATTTCGCATGCGAGGCTGCAAGACGCTCCGCCAGCGCAATGCCGATCGTACTCGAGGCAATATGGAGGGACCCGGGCGGCAAATGCGCCACAATCCCGTCCGCTCCCAAGGTCACGCCTTCGACTGCCTCGTCGTTCGCGAGCATCGTCACCACGGCGTCCTGCCCCCGGCAGGCCTCGGCAACGCTCTCCGCGATGTGGGCGCGATCGCCCGCGAGAGCCCGCGCTTTGTCCGGCGTTCGGTTGTAGAGGGTAAGCTCGTGCCCGGCTCGGTGCAGATTGGCCGCCATGGCGGCACCCATCCGCCCGAGCCCGATGAAGCCGATCTTCATGCGGCCGCCGCGCCGCGAGCGTCGGCGAGTGTCGGATAATCCGTATAGCCTTTGGCACCGCCGCCATACCAGGTCGCTTTCGGCGCCTCGACGAGCGGAGCGCCCGTGCGCAACCGCTCGACCAGATCCGGATTGCCGATGAAGAGTCTGCCGAAGCAGATCAGGTCCGCGAGGTCCTCGCGCCGCGCGCGCAGCGCCATTTCCCGGTCGTAACCGTTATTCGCCATGTAGAGGCCGCGGAACTGCCGCCGTAACCGCTGGAAGCTGAATCCCGGCGGCTCGTCGCGGGGCCCCTGGGTTGCACCCTCGATGCAGTGCAGATAGGCGAGGCCGAAGCGGTTCAGCGCCGCCACCAAAGTGCCGTATGTGCCCATCGGATCGCTATCGAGCGGCGAGCCCCCAGGCTGCGGGGTCAGTGGGGAGATCCGGATACCCACGCGCTCGCCTCCGCCCCAGATCTCGGTTACGGCCGCGGTCACTTCAAGGACGATCCGCAGCCGGTTCTCCACCGAGCCGCCGTAGCGGTCGGTGCGCCTATTGGTGCTGTCACGGATGAATTGCTCGAGCAGATAATTGTTCGCCGAATGGATCTCGACCCCATCGAACCCCGCACGGCGCGCGCATTCGGCCGCATGCGCGTAGTCGCGGACGATGCGAGGAATTTCGTCGGTCTCGAGTGCCCGGGGCGTCACATGCGGCTTCAGCCCGGTTTCGGTGAAAGCCTCGCCCTCTGGCCGGATCGCCGAGGGCGCCACCGGCAACACGCCGCCCGGTTGTAAATCGGGATGGCTGATGCGCCCGACATGCCAAAGCTGACAGAAGATATGCCCACCCTTGGCATGCACTGCGTCGGTCACGAGCCGCCAGCCGGCGATTTGCGCCTCGCTCCAGATGCCTGGCGTGAAGGCATAGCCTCGCGCTTCCGCCGAAATATTCGTGGCCTCGCCGATCATCAGCCCTGCTGATGCGCGCTGCGCATAATATTCGGCGTTGAGCGGACCCGGCACGCCGCCCTCACCGGCCCGGCTGCGCGTCAGCGGGGCCATGACGATCCGGTTTGCAAGCGTAATGGGCCCGAGCCGCACCGGCTCGAACAGATCGCTCTTCTGGTCCATGCGAAATTCCTTTGGAGGTGCCCTATGGGGCGCCCAGATGTGAGGCGACCCGGCCTTTGACAAGGCTTTGTTCTTTTTCGAACTTTCTGTTGACCGCCATGGCGCTCAATCAGATCCCGACCAAGAACGAAAGTCTTTTCGCTTCCTTTTCTTCAGACAAAGCAGATTCCTGTTTTTCCTTCGATCATGTCGCCAATCACGTATCCCCCCGTCTCCGAACAAACCGCGGACGCCCGGTCCGGAGCCACCGCAATCAGCAACCCGCCGCTCGTTTGCGGATCGCACAGCAGATCCCGCCGCCAACCGGGTACATCCTCCGGCCACGCCACGTCACCGCCATAACTCCTCCAGTTCCGCGGCGCAGCGCCCGTCCGTATGCCCGCCGCGGCGAGCGCCTCGGCCGCCCGCAGCATCGGTATGCGTGAAGCATCGAGCCTCGCCCCGAGATGGGCACCGTGGCACATCTCCAGCAAGTGCCCCAAAAGGCCGAAACCGGTGACGTCGGTTGCGGCGTGGACACCGGACATATCCGCCAGCCGCATGCCCACCCGGTTCAGCGCTGTCGTCGTCTCCAGCAGGAGCGCCCGGATTTCCGCCTTGCGCGCCGCCGGAAGCTCCGGGGCCCGCAGCGCCTGCGCCAGCACGCCGATGCCGAGCGGCTTGGTCAGGATCAAGACATCGCCCGGCCGACTTGTGTGGTTGCGCAACACCCGCTCCGGATGCACCAGCCCGGAAACCGCGAGCCCAAAGAACAACGCGGGGCTGTCGATCGAGTGGCCGCCCGCGACCGGAACGCCTGCCTTGAGGCAGATGGCCGCCCCGCCCTCCATGATCCGCCGAGCCGTTGCGAGGTCGAGCGCACTCGCCGGCATGCCGAGCAAGGCGAGCGCCAGCACCGGCCGGCCGCCCATGGCATAGACGTCCGACAGCGCGTTCGCCGCCGCGATGCGCCCGAAATCGAACGGATCGTCGACGATCGGCGTGAAGAAATCGGTGGTCGAGACCAGCGCCTGGTCCGGCCCGATCCGCAATACGGCCGCGTCATCGGCGGTTTCGCGTCCCACGAGGAGATCGGGCGAGACGCCACCGGACGGCAGCCCGGACAGGATCGCCCGCAGGGTCGCGGGCGGCAGCTTGCAGCCGCAGCCGCCCCCCTGCGCGAGCGCCACGAGCGAAGGCGAAAGCTCATCCATGATCGCGCCGCCCCTCCGCACGTTGAGACCGCGGCCACAACGCAAACGGGGTAGGAAAGTGCACGGAGGCGCAGACCCCGACCGATCCGCGCTCGCCCGCCTGCCCGCGATCGGCCGGCTGCTCGCGCATCCGGCTTGCCGTGCGCCGCTCGCCCAATTCGGCCGCGCCGCGGTGCTCGACGGGCTTCGGGCAACGCTCGAGGCGCATCGCGCGGCCCTGCGCGCCGGGCATCCCGAACCGGTGCCCAGCGAGGAGCGGCTGATCGCGGAGACTGCGTCGCATCTGGAGCGCGAGACCGCGCCGGGGCTCGTGCCGGTCATCAACGCGACCGGCATCGTCCTTCACACCAATCTCGGCCGGGCGCCGCTCGCGCCGGAGGCCGCCGAAGCTGCCCACCAGGCAGCCACCACGTATGGCACGCTCGAATTCGACCTCGCCGAAGGGACCCGCGGCGATCGCACCGGCGCGGTGGAGCGCCAGCTCTGCGCGCTCACGGGCGCGGTCGCGGCGCTGGCGGTCAACAACGGTGCGGCCGCGATCCTGCTCGCCTTATCGGCGCTGGCGTCCGGCGGCGACGTCGTCGTCTCGCGCGGGGAATTGGTGGAGATCGGCGGCGGCTTCCGCATTCCGGACGTGATCGAGACCGGTGGCGCCAGGCTTGTCGAAACCGGCACCACAAACCGCACCCGCCTCGCCGATTACGAGTCGGCCATCACCGGGCGAACCCGCGTGCTGCTCAGAGTGCATGCCAGCAACTTTCGGATGAGCGGCTTCACGCAGTCGGTTCCTCTTCAGCATCTGGCCGGTCTTGCGCGGCGGCATGGCCTCCATCTCGTCGCCGATCTCGGCAGCGGCTCGCTCGCCGGCGACGGAGAGACCAGCCTGCCGGGCGCGCTCGCAGCCGGCGCCGATCTCGTGACCGCCAGCGGCGACAAGCTGCTCGGCGGCCCCCAAGCGGGGCTGATCGCCGGGACGCGGGATGCGGTCGGCAGGCTGCGGCGACATCCGCTCCTGCGCGCGCTCCGGCTCGACAAGATGTCGGTCGCGGCGCTCGAAACGACGCTCCGGCTGCACCGTCACGCACCGGAGCGCATCCCGGTGCTGCGCATGCTGGCCACCTCCCCGAGCCAGCTCGCCGATCGCGCCGCGCGCCTCGTCGCGCAACTGCCCGCGAAAGCGGGGGCCGGAATCGTCGCGTGCGATGGCTATGCCGGCGGCGGTGCGCTGCCGGGAGAGGCGCTTCCGAGCCATGCCGTCACCCTCGCGATCGTTGGCGTTTCGTCCAGCGAGCTCGCGCGCCGTCTCCGCGGCGGCACACCACCCGTGATCGCGCGCATCGCGCAGGGGCATGTGCAACTCGATATGCGTACCGTTGCTGAAGCAGAACTTCCTGCCCTGGCTCGACGCATCGGCGAGCTCGCCTCGTGAGACGGCTCGTGGTCGGCGTGATCGGGCATATCGACCACGGCAAGACCGCACTCGTGCGCGCGCTCACCGGTATCGACACGGACCGCCTGCCCGACGAGAAGCGCCGCGGCATCTCGATTGCGCTCGGCTTCGCCCATTTCACCCCGGGACCTGATCTCTGCATCGAACTGATCGACATGCCGGGTCACGAGCGCTTCGTGCGCGCCATGATCGCCGGCGCCACCGGCATCGACGCGGTCCTGCTGGTGGTGGCAGCGAACGAGGGCATCCAGCCGCAAACGATCGAGCATGCCGACATTGCCGCGCTGCTCGGGGTTACCCGCGCCGTTATCGCGATCACCAAGGCCGATCTGGTCGCAGCCCCTGCGATCGAAGCCGTATCGCGCGCGGCCTCGCGGCTTGCCGAGTCACGCGGCCTCGACGCGGGTCCGCCGACCGTCACCGGCTTATGCGCGCCGGATTCTCTTGCGCGGCTGGAACAGGCGATTGGCGCGCTCGCCGGTCACGCGCCGCCGCGACCGGCCGGCGCCATCCCGTTTCTGCCGATCGATCGCGCCTTCACGCTTCCCGGTCACGGCACAATCGTCACGGGCACATTGCGCGGCGGGCCACTTGCCGCGAGCGACATGCTGGAGCTGCTGCCATCCAGCCGCAGGCTGCGCATCCGCGCCATCCAGACTCACGGCGAGCGCGTCTCCCGCGTGACGCCCGGCAACCGCGTTGCGCTCAATCTGCGCGACATTGCACCGGCCGAGATCGCGCGGGGTGCCGCTCTCGCCCCGGCAGGCCTCCTATCGGCGACACCTTGGGTCGCGGTCGTCCTACGCAGCGTTCCCGCCGCCCCGCCGCTCGAGACCGGTACGATGCTACGCGCGCATATCGGCACGGCGGAATGCGATGCGAGACTCCGGCTGCTCGACCGAGACCGGCTCGATCCGGGCGAGAGCGCGTTCGCGCAACTGCATCTCGCGCACCCCCTCCCAGCGCCACCCCGCGAGCCCGTGCTTCTGCGGCTCGCGTCGCCCCCCCGCACTGTCGCGGGGGGGCCCATCCTCGACTCTGAACCTCGCCGGCTACGACGTCACACGGACGCCACGCGCACGCGCTGCGCGATCCTCGCCCGCTTCGACGCGGGCGACACGCTTGGGCTCTATCTATCGGAGGCGGGCGCCGACGGGACCACGCTGACCACGCTCGCGCGGCAATCCGGACTGGCACCACAAACGGCCGCGCATCACCTTGATGCTACCCAGGTGATCACGCGTGCCAACGGACGAATCGTTCGCCGCCCCCTTCTCGTGCAGCTTATGACCGAAATGGAAACCACGCTCCGTCGCGCGCCCGATGGCCTCGATCGCGCGAGCCTGCGGGCCGCATTCCCGAACCTTCCCGATGCCGAACGTGAAGCTGTGCTGGACGCACTTCAGGAGTTCGGCCGCATACGCCGGCAAGCCTCGCGCTGTGTCGCAACAACCACGGAAGCCGAGCGCGCGCGCCAGCGGCGCGCGGCCGAGATGACCGCCTGGGTTGAAGCGAAACTCGCTCACGCCGGTCTTGCCCCCCCCGAACCCGCGGCGCTCCTGGAAAACGCGGAGACACGCGCCGCCCTCGCCGATTTGCTGCGCGCCGGTCTCATTCTCCGGCTGCGTGACCGCGTGCAGGCGCGGGACCTGCTGTTCCATCGAAGCGCGATCGACGACGCGCGGCGCCGCCTCGAGCCGAGCCTGCGCGAGCCTCCAGGACTGCTCGTGAGCGACGCTGGGCGACTGCTCGGCATTTCCCGCAAATACAGTGTGCCTCTGCTGGAGTATCTCGACGCGATCCGATTCACGTGCCGCGTCGGCGACCGGCGCCGGCTCGCGACCGAAGCCGATCCACGACGTTTGTGAGATTGGAGGCGACTGGGGTCTGGTGGCCCCCCTGGTCTTCAAAACCAGCGGCTCGCCAAACGCGAGCGGTGGGTTCGATTCCCATCCGCCTCCGCCAAGACGGTAGGGGCTTTCTACTCCATCTCCGCGATTATTGCCCGCGAACGCTCGATCTCCGCCCACGGGATCTTCCCGAGCGGAAAATGCCCGGCGATCAGCACGCTGATCACCGCATTGACCTGGTCCAACCGCGATCGGGCAGCCGGCGAGGCCGCAGCGCCGCCGCATTCCGCGATCCAGTGATCGCGCAGCGCGCATAGACACTGCGTGGCTTTCGAAAATTCGTGGCTGCTTTTTTCCGGCTTGCGCGTGAGAATATCGTCCAGCGCTTGCCGGGCGCTCAGCGCGAAATCCTCACTCCGCGGCATGAGGCCTCCTCTGCCATCGTTGCTGACGCCCCGGGCGGATGTTGCAAGTGATCGCCTTCGTGGTGTGAATGCTGGTGTTGGCGTCGCCATAGATCGCAAGCAATGCGTTGGCTGGGGCACCGCGCGCGTATCCATCCCAGCCGAATACCCAAGGCATGCCGAGCTGATAAATCGTACGCCCGGCAACCTGGAGGGGTCGGAGCCGATCCGTCACCATCGCGCGCACCTCGATCTCGCCGCGCATCGTCGAAAGCGTGGTCCAGCCGAGATGCTCGATGCCAAGTTCCCGCGCGAGCTCGGTCGGCACCTCGACGAAGGCTTCGGGCTGCAACTCTGCGGTATGCGGCGACACCCGCGACGGGATGCCGCCGCAATGCAGTTCGGTCAACCGGAACGTCGTGAACACATAGGGAAACCGTGGATCCTCCGGCGGATTATATTCATTGCCCGGCCGTTCCCATAGTTTCGCTGTTGGATTATGCTGCTGCGGATAGAGGAGATTGCGCACCGGACTTTCCACCGGCTCGTAATGCGTGGGCAGCGGCCCATCGCGCAGGCCGGTCGGCACGAACAGCTGACATTTCCCATCTGCTTCCATGATAAAGGGATCGTCCCCGCCGAGCGCCTCCATGCCTGTCGGATGCTTGGACCAGTCGGGGCGCATATCGGGCCGCTTCGTCTTGACGAAGTCGGGGTTGTCAGTCCCAGTCCATTCGGCCTTCGCTTCGTCCCACCAGACCATTTTCTTCCGCTCGGACCAGGGCTTTCCCGCCGGATCGGCCGAACAACGATTATAAAGCGTCCGGCGATTGGAAGGCCAGGCCCAGGTCCATTCGAGATGACTGCCGTTCCCGCCCGGCCCATCGGGTACGCGCGACCGTGCACGATTGTCGCCCTCGCCCGGGTAAACCCCGCAATACATCCATCCTCCGCACGCGGTCGATCCGTCCTCCTTGAGGGTCTGGTAATCGCCAAGCTGTTTGCCGCTTGCGACTTCATAGCCGTTGATCTCGCGCAGAACCGCCTCCGCATCGGGTTCGGCATGTTTGCCCCGCACCGGATAATCCCAGGTGAGCGACAATAAGCCCTGATCCCTTGCCTCCCGGCTGCCCGCGTAGAGTTCGCGCAGGCGCCGCCCGAGATGATAGACGAACCAGAGATCGGAACGGCTATCGCCCGCGGGTTCCAGGACTTTGTCGTGCCATTGCACGAGCCGGCTTGTGTTCGTGAAACTGCCGTCTTTCTCGCCCGGCATGGCGGCGGGCAGGAAAAACACTTCGGTCGGTATTTGCGCCGGCGTAACCTCGCCGCGCTGCACGCGCCTGCCCTTCTGCCAGAAATCGGCCGTCTCCAGCATGGCGAAGTCGCGTACGACGAGCCAATCAAGCTTGGCAAGTCCAGCTTCGACAAGTTCTGAATTCACCGCACCCACGGCCGGGTTCTGACCGAAAATGAATTGGCCTTTGACCACCCCGTCGGCCATCGCCAGCGTCATCGGCAACTGGGAAAGATCGCCGGTAAGCTTCGGCACCCAGCCATACCCCCAATCGTTCACCGGCGTGGCTCGGCTCCCGTACCAGGCCTTCAGCAGGCTGACCATGTATTTCGGGAAATTATGCCACCAGCCGGTGGCCGGTGTTTCTTCCTCGAGGAAGTCCTTCAGCGTCGCATGGTTCTTGAATGCATCCGGCTGCGGAAGATAGGTCGGCAGCATATTATACAGTGTGGGTATATCCGTGCTGCCCTGGATGCTCGAATGTCCGCGCAGCGCCTGGATACCGCCCCCCGGCCGTCCGATATTTCCAAGCAGGCCTTGGAGAATCGCGCAGGCGCGGATGATCTGCACGCCGGTCGTGTGGTGTGTCCAGCCTACTGCGTAACAGAATGTTCCGGTGCGCTCTGGCCCGGAATTGCGAGCGAGCACCTCCGCCACGCGTAGGAAGGTTTCGCGTGGGCAGCCTGTGATCCGCTCCACCATGTCAGGCGTGTAGCGTACGAAATGCCTGCGCAGTATCTGATACACGCAATTCGGATGTCGCAGCGTTGGGTCCTTGGGAGGCGGTCCTTTCGACATGCTGTCGGAATCACGGGCGCTTTCACGGCTTTCCGCGTGATGTTCAGCGATCGAGGATGGGACTTTCTTTCCTTTATACTGCCAGGTATCGGACGCGTAGTCGCCCTCCGCGACGTTGAAGCCTGAGAACACACCGCCAGTCGTCTCCGGATCCTCGTAGCCTTCCTCAATGATGTCCGCGATATTTGTGTAGGCCATCGCGAAGTCGCGCCACCACAAATCGTGCTCGAGCATGTGGTGGATCAGCCCGCCGAGGAACGCGATGTCGCTCCCGGCGCGGATGGGTGCATGAATGTCGCAAAGCGCCGTGGTCCGCGTGAATCGCGGATCGACATGGATCAGGGTTGCCCCGCGCTGCTTCGCTTCCAGCAGGAAGCGGAACGCGACCGGATGGTTCTCCGCCATATTGGAGCCCATCACGACAAGACAGTCTGCGTTCGCGAGATCCCACAGCGCCGTCGTGCCGGCCCCGCGCCCGAAGGAGGTGCCCAAACTGGGCACCGAAGAAGAGTGTCAGATGCGCGCCTGGTTTTCGATGTTGACGACGCCGAGACCACCCCCGAGTAATTTCTTGATGAGGTAATTCTCCTCATTGTCCATCGTCGCCCCGCCGAGCGACCCGATGGCGAGCGTGTGATTGACCGCCCGGCCGCCCGGCAAAGCCTCGACGAATGTGTCGTCGCGAGTCTTCTTCACGCGATGCGCGATCCGTTCCATTGCCCACTCGAGGGACCGGCTTTCCCAGCGATCGGAATGCGGAGCCCGGTAGAGCACCTGGTTGATTCGCTGAGGCGAAAGAAGCATCCCCAGCGTTCCAGCCCCTTTCGGGCAAAGCGTCCCTTGGTTGACCGGACTGCGCGGATCACCCTCGATGTGCAGCGGCTTGCCATCTTTCGCATAAATGAGCTGGCTACAGCCGACCGCACAGAACGGACAAATGCTGGTGCCGATCGTATCGGCCTCCTTGAGCCTCGGCCGCAATCCCGCCGAAAGGCGGCTCTTCGCCGCTTCCGCCATGACGCTCTGACCCGCAAGCTGACGGGGAACCGACCAATCCGTCAAAAACTCCGTGACCCGCTCTGTCACGCTTTTGCGAAGTTTTCTGGCCATCCACTCGCTCCCAGCACGCCGGGACAACGCACCGCTGGTGTCGCACGTTCCCGCCGCTGCAACCCGAAACCGTTCCCGAGGTTCTCCTCCCAACGTGCGGCAGGTGCTCTTATGGTCCAAACTGTGGAAGGCATGGTAACGATTGTCCAGGAGAGTCGCTTTCAGCTCATCGACGATGACGGCGTCGCCCACCTCTTCCTGCTCAGCCGCCACGCCGCCGCCGAGCCCGCGGACCTTGCGCCCCTGCAGCACCGCCAGACCCGCATCCGAGTGCATTACCGCAAAGCCCGCAATCTGATCGGGCAGATGGCGTCCTCAATCGGCGTGCTAGACTGATGGAAATGCACCCCCGTGTGCGTGAACAGACGCGATCGGAATTCGACACGCTCATTCCCGACGAGTCGGAGCTTACCGCGAACGTGCGTATCGAGCCCGGCCGAGCCTATGGTTTCTTCACGGACACGACGGTCTGCATCGGCTGCAAGGCCTGTGAAGTCGCCTGCAAGGAATGGAATAACCTGCCTGCCGACAATATCGGCCTGACCGGCGAGAGCTACGATAATACAGGAGCCCTTTCAGCCAATACCTGGCGCCATGTCAGCTTTATCGAAAAACCCGTCCTTCGTCACGACCTGCAGCAACCGTTTCAAAGCGGCTGGCTGATGATGAGCGACGTGTGCAAGCACTGCCATAATGCCCCCTGCCTCGAAGCGTGCCCCACCGGGGCCATCTTCAAGACCGAATTCGACACGGTCGTCGTGCAGCAGGACATTTGCAATGGCTGCGGCTATTGCGTTCCCGCCTGCCCGTTCGGCGTGGTGGACGTGAGCAAGGTAGACGGCAAGGCACACAAATGCACGCTCTGCTACGACCGTCTCAAGGGCGGTCTCGAGCCGGCCTGCGCCAAATCCTGCCCGACGGATTCAATCCAGTTCGGCGAACTCCATAAATTGCAGGCGCGGGCGCAAGAGCGGGTTGCCGAATTACACGCGCTCGGCGTCGCCAACGCCTATCTCTACGGCACGCCGGGCGCTGCCGGCGCCACCGGCGATCTCCAATATCTCAACGCGTTTTTCCTGCTCACCGACCGCCCCGAGACTTACAATCTGCCGGCAGCGCCCACCCGTCCCGCCAACCGTGTCGCGCCCGCGCTCACGAGCGGTCTCGCGACCGTGGCGGGACTCGCCGTCGCAGCGCTTGCGCTCTTTGCCCGTCGGTGGTGACCGCAATGGACCTTGCTGATCGCGCCGACATCGCCCCACCGACACCGGAAGAGCCGCCGCCGGTCCGGCGCCACCCGTCCGAGCCGATGCCGCGCTGGCCGAGCGGCTGGCAGGGCCCAACCTATTACGGCCGCGCACAGCTCAAAGCCGCACCTTTCGAAAATGGAGTCGTCGGCGGCTACATCTTTTTCGCCGGCCTTTCCGGCGCATCGGCGCTGTTATCCACCATCGCCAGCACCGCATCGCCCCGTGCGAGCGCCGCTCTGGAACGCCGCGCGCGTTGGCTCACCCTGCTCGCACCGGTTCTGGGCGCGCCGCTGCTGATCTACGACCTGCATACGCCGAAGCGTTTCTACAACATGTTGCGCGTGGCCAAAGGCACGTCGCCGATGTCGATCGGCACGTGGATTCTGTCGGCCTTCTCCGCCTCTGCGTTCCTCGCTTCCGGTGCCGGATGGTGGGGCGATCGCCGCCCGAACCGGCGCGGCTGGCGTCGTCTCTCCACCCTTGCGCGCTGGTCCTCGGCACTCGCCGGCGCGGGACTTTCCACCTACACGGCGGCCCTGTTGTCGGCAACGAGCACGCCGCTCTGGGCAGCCGCCCCGCGCTCGCTCGCGGCCCGATTCGGCGCGTCCTCGATGGCTACCGGAGCGGCTTCGTTGGCTCTCGGACAGCGCGGCCGCACGCGGCGCAATCTCGATGCCATCACCGCCGCCGCGCTCGCGGCGGAACTGACCGCCACGCTGGTCTCGCATCACCGCTACAGCAGGAGCGGCATCGCCGGCGCCTTCCAAACTCCCTGGGGTAGGCTTGAGGAAGGCGGCGCAACCGCTCTCGGCCTGGTGGCCCCGCTCGCCATGTATGGCGCGACCCTCGCCCGCGGCGGCCGCTCGCCTCTGCCGGCGCTCGCGACACTCGCCGGCAGCCTGCTGTTCCGCATCTCGATCATGGGCGTCGGCGACGTCTCGGCCCGCGATCCGGAGCTCAGCTTCCGCTTCGCGCAACCCGACAATCTGCCGGGTGCCCACTCCCCCTCTCGCGCATCCGGCTGAACGATTCTATGACCGGAGTGCAGGCTCCGGAGCGAACATGACCGACGCCGTCCGCGATCTCATCGCCGCCTACTACGACGCCTTCAACAGCGGTGACCGCGCGGGCATGCTCGCGCTGCTCACCGACGACATCATCCACGACATCAATCAAGGTGCCCGCGAAATCGGCCGCGACCGCTTCGGCGCTTTTCTTGCGCATATGGACCATTGCTACACGGAACGCCTCTCCGACATCACGATTCTCACCGACCAGAGCGGGCAGCGCGCCGCAGCTGAGTTTGTCGTGCACGGCACTTATCGCGCCACGGATGCCGATCTGCCGCCAGCCCACGGCCAGACCTACGTCCTGCCGGCCGGTGCTTTCTTCGAGATCCGTGAAGGACGCATCGCCCGCCTGACCAACTTCTATAATCTCCAGGATTGGCTGCGTCAGGTCGGCGCCTGACTCTCCCGTTTCAATCGTCGAACAGAACCCGGTGTGCCGCCCCCTCCAGATCCTCGTATTGGCCACTCCGCAGTGACCACAAAAACCCCACAAGCCCCAGCGCACCGAGGCACAGACTGATCGCCATCAGCGCAAACAAAATCGTCACGCCCGGATCCTCCGCGCCCGTAAACCATTCATTACCACCGCCAAGGAAGAGCCCGACATTGCCGCCGCCGCAAGCCACGGGGTCACCAGGCCCGACATCGCGAACGGCACCATGACAAGATTGTAGACAGCCGCCATCGCCAGATTTTGCTGCACGATTCGGCGTCCTCGGCGCGCCCCATGCAGCGCCAGCCACACGGGCCTTAAATTCGACCCCTGAAAGACGATATCGGCCAGGGTCTGGCTGACGTCCGCGGCACTCGCCGGCGCCGCCGAAACTGCGGCCGCGGCGAGGCATGGGCCATCGTTCAGCCCATCGCCCACCATCAGCACGGTCGCCCCCGCCGCCTGCCACCTCGCGATCGCCGCCGCTTTCTCGTCGGGCCGGCATTCTGCCCGGAAATCCGAGATGCCCGCCTGCCGCGCGACCCGCGCCACCGAGGATGGCCGGTCCCCCGACAACAGCCGTACCGTCATGCCCATCCGCTGCAATTTCGTAACCGTCTCCGCGGCATCCGACCGCAACGTCTCCGAAAAGCCGAACCGCACCGGCTCTCGGCCGGGACGCGCGAACCACAATTCCGTCCCTTCGCCCGCAGCCGCCATGCCGCAAAACGCCGCGCTCCCGAGCCGCACCTCGCCCCATTCGGTGGCGCGCGACAATCCTTCGCCGGGAAATTCGCGGACGCCATCCACGGCGGGAACCCGGCCCGCCGCCGCCGCGAGCGCCCGCGCCAGCGGATGGCGGCTGCAGGCAGCCAGTCCCGCCGCCTCCGTCAGGATCACGGGATCCACCCGCGACGCGAGGCTCAGTTCCGGCTCGGTCAAAGTACCTGTTTTATCGAAACAAACGGTATCGACGGAGGCCAGACGTTCGAGCGCTGCCGGGGTCTTCAAGAGCGTGCCGGCCACGAACAGCCGTCCCGTGAGAATCAGTTGTACGACAGGAATGGCCAGCCCGAGCGCGCAGGGACAGGTGATGATCAGCACAGCGCACGCCGCGAGCACAGCGCGCGCGAAATCCACCCCCGACCACAGCCAGAACAACAAGGTCAGAAGCGCGCAAAGATGCACCACGGGCGCATAGAGGCGCGCCACCCGGTCGGCCAGAGTCCGATAGCGCCCACGCGCCGCCTCAGCCGCCTCGATCAGCCGCACGCATTCGGCGAGCAGAGTATCCGCCTGAACCGCCGTCACCTGCACGGTCAGTACCGGCCCCATATTGAGTGTTCCGGCAAAGACACGATCGCCGGGACCAATCGCAGCCGGCAAACTCTCCCCGGTCACGAGACTTGCATCCACCGCGCCACGCCCTTCGAGCACGATGCCATCGACGCCGAGCCGCTCTCCCATGGCGAGCACCACGCGATCGCCCGTCGTGACCTCGTCGAGCCGGCACCGAGTAACCCTGCCATCGGATTGCAGGATGCCGACATCGGTGGCGCGGAGCGCCAGCAACCGTTCCGCCGCTCCCCGCGCCTCCATCCGTGCCCGGTGATCGAGCACGCGCCCAAGCAGCAGAAAAAAGAGCAGCATAGTCGCTGATTCGAAATAACCGCCAGCGCCCCCCACCATCGCCTGCCAGACGCTGAGGCCGGTGACCGCGAGGACGCCGAGGCTGACTGGCACATCCATGTTCGTGCGCCCGTGGCGCAGTGCTGCGAAAGCGGAGGCGAAGAAGGGCAATCCGGAATAGGCGATGGCCGGCATCGCGATCAACGCCGCCAGCCAGGACAGCAGCGCCCGGGTCGCCGGCCCCATGCCTTGCGCCGGCCCTACCCAGCATGCCAGCGCCAGCAACATCACGTTGCCCGCGGCAAACCCCGCGACAGCCAAGGCACGCAACAAAGCCTGTCCGGCTTTATCCCGCGCTGCCGTGATGGCGGCCGGATCGTAAGGGATGAGGCGGTAGCCGAGCGCTTCGATTTGATCCGCGTAGCCCCGGGCCAGTTCGGGGCTGCCGTGCCATGCAAGCCGGAGCCGGCAACTCCCCATATTTACGCGACCGGAGATCAGTCCGGGAGCCCGCGCCAGCACAGATTCTATCAGCCACACACAAGCGCCGCATTGCAGCCCTTCAACCGCCAGCGTGAGTTCCGTGATCCCATCCTGCACCTGGCAGTAGACCGCCAGATCCGGCCGGTTCCCGATTTCCGGCGTGAGCGGCCGCACCGCGCGATTGATCACCCGGTCCCGGTAATAGCGCCCGAGCCCGGATTGCTCGATGAGCCCGTGGGCCGCCTCGCATCCGGAGCAACAAAAACGGCACCCCGCCGCCACGGGCAGTCCGCAATGCGCGCATACTTCCGAAACGGCTTCCGCCCGTGGCTGCGCGGCGGTCAACGCATTCACGGAACGATCAGATGGTCGGAGGCGGTGAAAACTTCCTGTCCCTGCCGCACCGTGATCAAAACGATCCATTGCCCGTGATCGAGCGCCTCGCCCGCCCGCCAGGCACCACCGGAAAGGGGCTTCCAGCGCATGGCGGTCGACCGCGGCGGCCCCAGCGGCCGTTCGGCCACGGCATCGACGGTTGCGGCGGAGAGCACCGCGCCGTCGCGGTCCGCGACCCGGATCACGGGCCGCGCCCCATCGAGCGTGATCGCGATGTGCCATCCGAGCGCCGTCTGCCGCGCTTCACTTGCCAGGATCCGGCCGTATCCATTGCTGAGATCGAAACCATCCTGACCAGCGCTGCCTGGAAAGCTGCGCAGGGCCGCATAGATCATGCCGGCATTAACGGCGACCACCGCCAGCAAGGCGCCGATCATGGCCGCCGGAAACCAGCGCCACCGTGAGTCGACGCTGTCGCGCACGCTCATTGCGACTTTCCCCTCATGGCGTCACTGGTCCCAAAAACTCGCTCGCGTGGCGCGCCGGCCTATGCGGCGGCAGATCGAGTACGAAACGCACGGGTGTCGCGCTGCGCCCCACCGAAGCCAGCGGCGCCTGCACGAGCACATGCACCGTGCCGATCTGGTCTGCCGCCACCGCGAGCGCCAACTCAGGGACCGGCGCCGCGCCGGAACCGGCCAGAGTGATCCGGGCTCCGGGCAAACCTTCGACCCGCAGTCGGCCTTCACCGCCCGAAGCCGATTCGTCGAGGATCCGCAACGTATAGCCATTCCGCACGTCGCCGTCTGGCAACACCACGAAGAGCGGGGCCCGATCGCGCAGGACGGAAATCGACAGGGTCTGGCGCGACACCAACGCGCCCAGCATCACCAGCAGCGCAACCGACAGCGCCGCAAGATAAATCGCGCTGCGGGGCCTCAGCAGCCGCAGCCGCGGCGGCGTCTCACCGGAGCGCACGTCTTGCCGCGCCAACGTGTCCCAGGCGATCAGCCATTTCCGGCGACCGAGCTTCTCCATTGCATGGTTGCAGGCATCCATGCAAAGCCCGCAATTGATGCATTCGAGCTGTATGCCGTCCCGGATGTCGATGCCGGTCGGACAAACCGCGACACACATGCCGCAATCGATACAGTCACCCGCACCCACCTTGCCGTGCGCGGCCGCACGGCCCCACATGCGCGGTTCGCCACGCGCACGCCGATAGGTGACGGTGAGACTCTGTTCATCGAGCATGGCAGACTGAAACCGCGGCCAGGGGCACATATAGGTGCAAACCTGTTCGCGTGCCCAGCCG
This sequence comes from Acetobacteraceae bacterium, assembly GCA_027451405.1. Classification (GTDB taxonomy): domain Bacteria; phylum Pseudomonadota; class Alphaproteobacteria; order Acetobacterales; family Acetobacteraceae; genus DAIDJM01. The sequence goes on from DAIDJM010000058.1 coordinate 36,971, forward strand.
GCCAGGAGATAGGTCGTTGCAGTGAACAGAAACGTAAATACATAGACAGGTGCGGGCGCGGCGCCTGTCCAGAATGATGTAGCCACAGTAGGCGCATCCTGGAAATACATGATCCAGGCGCCTCCCGTCCAGAACGCGGCCGCCAGCCAGATTCCGTGCTTGGCGAGCTTGCGCCAAGCCGTGTCGAAACACATCGGCGCCGCGTCGCGCCGCATGCGCGCGTTCCGATCCCCCTCCAGCTTCCTTTCGATCCAGAAGAACAAATCGGTCCAGACGGTTTGCGGACAGGCATATCCGCACCAAACCCGTCCAAACAGACTGGTCACGAAGAACAACGCGACTGCAGCCAGGATCAGAGTACCTGCTAAGAACACGACGTCCTGCGGCCAGAACTCGAGATCGAAGATGTAGAAACGCCGTTGGCCGATATCGAGCAGGATCGCCTGATCGGGCCCGTGGAGACCTCGGTTCCACCGGATCCAGGGCAGCGCGTAATAGATGCAGAGGCAAACGATTAGAATCGACCATTTGAGCCGCCGCATCGGCCCTTGCACGGCGGCGGGATAAACCCGAACCCGATCAGCGTAAAGCTTGGGCGTCGACTGGCCCGGACCGTCCGGCACAGCGTCGTTCCGGCCGATTTTCGACATGGCCCTTATTCGCCTCCACCGAGCCCATGCACATAGAGCGCCAGGCTCTTGATCGTACCTGGGTCCAAGCGTTTGTTCCAGTTCGGCATTATACCCTCGTGCGGTGCCACGATCTGGGCGACGATTGTCTCGCGCGCATCGCCGTAGAGATGCACGTGACTGGCGAGCCTTGGTGCGCCCACTTCACGCTCGCCTTGGCCGTGGTCGCCGTGGCAGGGCGCGCAATTATCAGCAAAGAGCTTCTCGCCCGGTGCCGTATCGACCCCCGACTCACTATGGCCGTAGAAGTGCGTCCAGACGTAATCGGCGACCTGCTGGATCTGGGCTTTGGTCAACATCCGGTCAGCGCCGAAGCGCGGCATATCACTCTCGCGCGCTTCCGGGTCGCTGCTCCGGATGCCGTGCGTGATGGTCGCCTGAAGATCCTCGAGATGTCCGCCCCAGATCCAGGCACCGGCCGCCAGCGCCGGATAGCCCGGCCGGCCGGCGCCACCGGCGCCGTGGCAAGGCTGGCAATCATTTGCGAAAGCCGTGCGCCCGGCGATCTCGGCCACCTCTCGCAGTTCAGGATCGGCCTCGATTTTTTCGAAAGGCAGCACCGCGATGCGGCCCATCGCTACCGCTCGCTGCTTGTCGACGGCAGCCACTTCGGCATTTACGCTATCACGACTCGAATATCCGAGAATGCCGTGCATATAGCCCCGTCCGTACGGAATGGATGGATAGAGCAGTGCATACACGCCAGCGAAGACGACGCAGGCGATGAAGAGATAAACCCACCATTTGGGCAGCGGCGTGTCGAGTTCGTAAATGCCGTCCCATTCATGGCCGGTGGTTCGGACAGCTTCCGCTTCCGCCTGCCGGGCCGCATCTTTTTCGATTTTCGTCGGCATCAACGTTCTTCCCGGAAGGGAATGAGAGCGGGAAGCTGCTGCTCGTCGCGCCGACCCGGCCAGTAGGCTTTCACCACGATCAACGAAAACACCAGGACCATGGCGGCCACCACGTAGTGCCGCAGAAAATCCACCCACGCGAGCCATGCGCTCATTGCGCGAGCCTCCGTTCGGTTGCGGGATCAGCGAAATTGACCATAGTGCCGAGCACTTGCAGATAGGCCACCAGCGCATCGAGCTCCGTCGGCCTGCCATGGCCCGGCACGACATTGGCCTTCGGATAGCGTGCGAGCAGGGCCTTCGGATCGGCCCCGGGATCGGCCTGCGTCAGCAAATCCTGCTTTGCGTGCGCAAGCTGGTCATCGGTGTAGGGTACCCCCACTGCCCGCAATGTCCGCATGCGCTCGACGATATCGTTCGTCGACAGCTTGGTATCCGCCAGGAAGGCATAATGCGGCATCAGCGATTCGGGCACCAATTGCTGCGCATTTTTTAGATGCGCGTACTGCCAGTCATTGGAATATTTACCGCCCACACGCGCCAGATCCGGACCGATTCTCTTGCTGCCCCATTGAAACGGATGGTCGTACATGCTCTCGGCGGCAATCGAGTAATGGCCGTAACGCTCGACCTCGTCACGTAGTGTGCGGATCTGCTGACTATGGCAAAGATAGCAGCCCTCTCGCACATAAATGTCGCGGCCACGCAACTCGAGCGGGGAGTAGGGCCGCACGCCTGCCACATGTTCGACTGTCGTCTCGATTGTGAACAATGGCACGATTTCGACAATGCCGCCCACCGCTACCGTCACCAGAGTGCCGATCAGCAGCAGAAAAGCATTTTTCTCTAGAATGGCGTGAGAGAGTCGCATCGCTCACTCTCCTGCCGGAGCAGCGCCAAGCACCGGCCACGCCGCCGCAAGACCCGGGATCAGCGGCTTTGTCCCGGCGATTGTGCGCGCGAGATTGTAGGCCATCAACAAGCCGCCGGTCAGGAACAGAAGACCGCCGATAAGCCGCATCACCATGAAGGGGTGCACGGCCACAACGGATTCTATAAACGAGTACTGCAAAAATCCATGGCTGTCATAGGCACGCCACATGAGTCCTTCGGTGATGCCGGCTACCCACATAGCCACGATGTAGACGACGATGCCCAGCGTCGCGATCCAATAATGCCAGGACGCCAGACGCACCGAATACAGGCCGTCGCGATTCCATAGTTTCGGCACAAGGTAGTAGATCGCGCCGAAACTGATGAACGCGACCCAGCCTAGCGAGCCAGAATGCACGTGACCGATTCCCCAATCGGTATAGTGCGAGAGCGCGTTGACGTTGCGGATCGACATCACCGGCCCCTCAAAAGTCGCCATGCCGTAGAAGCCCACTGCGGTGACCGAGAAACGCAACCCAGGGTCGGTGCGCAATTTGTCCCAGGCCCCCGAGAGCGTCATCAATCCGTTGATCATGCCTCCCCAACTTGGCATCCAAAGCATGATCGAGAAGACCATGCCGAGTGTTTGTGTCCAGTCTGGAAGCGCGGTCCACAGCAGATGATGCGGTCCCGCCCATATATAGATGAAGATCAGTGACCAGAAATGGACGATCGAGAGCCGATAGGAATAGATCGGCCGGTTCGCTGCTTTGGGAATGAAGTAGTACATCATCCCCAGAAAGCCAGCGGTCAGGAAGAAACCGACCGCGTTATGTCCGTACCACCATTGCACGAGCGCGTCCTGAACCCCGGAGAACAGCGAATAGCTCTTCGAACCGAACCACGAGACAGGCAGCGTCAGATTATTGACGACATGCAGGACAGCAATGGTCAGAATGAAGGCGAGGTAAAACCAGTTTGCGACGTAAATATGTGGCTCACGCCTCTTGACCAGCGTACCGACATAGATCACCGCGAAGGTTACCCAGATGATCGTGAGCCAGATGTCGAGATGCCATTCCGGCTCAGCGTACTCACGGCTCTTGCTGAAGCCCATGACGTAGCTGAGAGCCGCCATGACGATGAAGAACTGATAGCCCCAGAAAACAAAGTTCGCGAGCGCGGGCGGTCCCCAAAGCCGCGCGCGGCAGGTGCGTTGGACCACGTAGAAAGCCGTGCCGATCAACGTGCTGCCGCCGAAAGCGAAGATCGCTGCAGACGTGTGCACCGGCCGTAGCCGCCCGAAATTGGTCCAGGGAAGACCAAGATTGAAGCTCGGCCAGCACAACTCCGTCGCGATATAGACGCCCACAGAAAATGCGACGATTGCCCAGATGACGGCTGCAATCGTGAATTTGCGGACGACGTCGTCATTGTAGGTCAGCGGTCCGCCATCGACCAGCGCGCCGTCCTGTACCCTGTATTTAGACATGAGCGGCGGTTTCCGTCTTGGCTGCCGCCTCTTCAGCGACACGTCCGGTGAGAAGCGCGCGTTGCCGGATCAGGCCTCGTACGAACAACGCGGAAAATGCGGCGAGCGAAAAGCCGAACACGAACATCTCGCCATCCCGGGCGCCTAACCCGAGCGCGAGTCCGCCCAATCCGAGGAGTCCCACGAATACGCCAACGACCCCATCCCCCAATCCGGTTCCCATTCCCCATTCCCCTTCGGGCGCGCGCAAAGTCGCGGTGCCCGTCGCTATCGAATGCTGAAGGCCGCGCGCAGGCGTTGATTCAGATCAACGTGCGGTCGGAAAACGGCTGTCAATTTCGGCTTGTGCTCCACGGATTCCCCGGCTTTGGGCTGTGTACGACGGGCGCTGTCCATGGCGGTCTTCTGGCCGGGTTGTTCGCGGCAGGGCTGGCTGGAAGTACCGGGCATTGCGCGCCTATGTGCGGCGGGTTCGTTGCCGGACAGGTTGCCGAACGCATGGCCTGTCTGCCGGTCGGTGTGCCATGCGCGTGGCGCCGCGCACAGGCCGGCTTGGTGCTGCCCTATCATCTCGGGCGACTAACAACCTATGCTGCCCTCGGCGCGGCCGCCGCCTCACCTCTCGCGCTGTTCGCCCGCACGCCCGTTTTCTCTCGGCTATCCGGGTTGATACTCGGCGCGAGCGCTGTCCTGCTCTTCGCACGAGTGGTTTCCGCCCGCGCGGGCGGCGCCGGCTCCGGCTCCCTGGTCCCGCAATGGATCGGCCGCCTGACGGGGCGCGCCGTGGCCAGATCCGGCAGGGCCCGCGGCTACACGCTAGGGCTCGCCCTAGGCTTCCTGCCCTGCGGTTTCCTCTACGGTGCGCTCCTCGCCGCGGCCTCCACGGGGCGGCCATGGCTGGGCGCCGCTTCCATGCTGGCGTTCGGTTTGGGTACGGTCCCGGTGCTCGCGCTCCTTGGACTCGCGAGCCAGGCTACAGCCAATCGCTGGCGCCGAAATCTGGCGCGTGTGACGGCCCCGTTGCTGACGCTCAATGCGGCGTTGCTGTTTTGGCTGGCGACCAGCCAGCTTGTGCGCAGCTGAACTGGGCGGCCCATAGACCGCCCGGGATCGCCTGGTGCAGGCGGCCGCGCGCGGAATCCAATCCGGGAGAGAGCAAGTCGATTGGTGGCGGCCGTTTTACCCGAGGTTTGACCGCCTTTGTGGAGGTGGCGAGCCATTGCGCCGGGCAGGCTGAAATCCAACCCCACACGGTGGCTTGTTCTAGATCGATCGTTCTGTTTATAAACAGCCCCACGCTTTCCTCACCCCAAGTCAATGCCGCGCACCCGCACGCTTCCCGACGATATCGTACTCGAACGGGCCATCAACGTGTTCTGGCAGAGCGGCTATGCCGGAACGTCGCTACGCGACCTCACGCAGGCGACAGGGCTGAGTTCGGCCGCGCTCTATCACCGTTTCAGGGACAAGAATGGCTTATTCGTCGAAGCGCTCCGCCGTTACGCCGATGAGGGGTTGGACGAGCGTCTCGCCCGGCTCTCCGCCGGCGAAGACCCTCTTGGCGCGATCGGCGATTTCCTCTCCGAACTGATCGTCATGTCGCTGGCCGATCCTCACCATCGCGGCTGCCTGCTCGTCAACACGGCGCTCGACGGCGCCGCAACGTCGGCGGAGGCGCGAGCGCTCGTGCGCACGCGGTTGCGCGAGGTCGAACGGTTTTTTACCGAGCGGCTGAAGCAGGCCGTTGCCGACAACGCACTCGATCCGAAAGCCGACATTGCCGCGAATGCCACGGCCCTGCTCGGCACAGTTTTCGCGATCCGCGTGATGGCGCGTCTCGATCCCAACCCCAAGCGGCTACGGACGCTGGCCGAGCACGCTATCGCCAGCCTTCCCTACAAGCCGAATACCAAAAGCACAGGGACCCGCAGATGATCGACCTCCACTATTGGACCACACCCAACGGACACAAGGTAACGATCTTTCTCGAGGAGACGGGCCTGCCCTATCGTATTGTTCCTGTGAATATCAGCGTGGGTGATCAGTTCAAGCCTGAGTTTCTAGCGATTGCACCAAACAACCGCATCCCGGCGATCGTCGATACCGCACCGGCCGATCGCGGCGCGCCAATCAGCGTCTTCGAGTCCGGCGCCATCCTGCAATATCTAGCCGAGAAGACCGGCAACTTCCTGCCATCCGACATTCGTCGGCGAACCGAGGTCATGCAGTGGCTATTTTGGCAAATGGGCGGCCTTGGCCCGATGGCGGGTCAAAACCATCACTTCGTGCAATACGCTCCGGAAAAGCTTCCCTACGCCATAGACCGGTATGTCAACGAGACGAGTCGCCTCTACGGCGTGCTGAACCAACGGCTTGCCGACCGCGAATTCATGGCCGGTGACTATTCGATCGCCGACATGGCAAGCTATCCTTGGATCGTTCTGCACAAGCGTCAGCAGCAGAATCTCGACGACTTTCCGTATCTGAAACGCTGGCTCGAGACGATCCGCGCGCGTCCTGCCGTCCAGCGCGCCTATGCGCTCGCGGAAAACATCAACACGGCGCCTGTGGTCAGCGAAGCATCGCGAAAGCTTCTGTTCGGACAATCCGCCACCACTCCAACGGGAGCGAAGGCATGAGCGCCAACCTCCGCCTCTTCGATCTCGCAGGCGCCGACGACAATCTTCGGTTCAGTCCTAATTGCTGGCGCACGCGGCTTGCACTGGCGCATAAAGGTCTGCCGGTCGAGACGGTGGCCTGGCGCTTCACCGAAAAGGAAGTCATTGCTAAATCCGGCCAAGGAAAGGTGCCAGTTCTCGTGGCGGGCGACCAATGGCTCTACGAGAGTTGGGATATCGCCGAGTATCTCGAAGACACCTATCCGGACCGGCCCTCTCTGTTTGGGTGCTCGCAAGGCCGCGCGGCGGCCCGGTTCGTCAACCAATGGGCGAACGAAGTCCTACACCCGGCGATGGCGCGCTTGCTCCTGCCGGACATCCACGCGGCCTTGCACGAGAAGGACAAGGACTACTTTCGCACGACTCGCGAGGCCGCGTTCGGGCGAAGCTTCTCGGCGATCGCCGCCGAGCGCGATGAGGCGCTCGCTGCCTTGAGGCGCACCCTCGCTCCGCTGCGTACCACACTGGGGGCCCAACCCTTCGTCGCTGGCGCGGCCCCGGCCTATGCCGACCATGTCGTATTCGGGGCCTTCCAGTGGGCTCACGTCATCACCCCTGGCTCGCTGACGGTCGCAGACGATCCGATTTCTGCTTGGGTCGAACGGATGCTCGACGCGTATGGCGGTCTTGCGCGAGCCGCGCAGCGCATGGCGAGAAGATAGCGCGGGCAACCGTAAATGAGAGTCTCCTCGACATCGCCGACGCGCGCGGTTCGCGTGCTTCCATCCGGACCGGATTATGCGCGGGCTCGACTTCGTCATCGAGAAGACGCATCGGATTCGAGGGACAGTGATTTGACCCAACTTGCCAATATTCGCGCCTGCGTCTTCGACGCCTATGGCACGATCTTCGACTTCGCCTCGGCAGCGGCGCGCTGCACGGACATCCCTGGAGGCAGGCACGCGGAACTAACCAGCTTATGGCGCGAAAAACAGCTGCAATACACGTGGTTGCGTTCGCTACAGGACCGCTACGCCGACTTCTGGCATGTGACCAGCGAGGCACTCGACTTCACGCTTGATAGTCTGGGCATCGCGGTGCCCGGCTTGCGCGACCGCTTGATGGATCTCTATTTGACTCTGTCGGCTTTCCCTGAAGTTCATGACACGTTGCGGCGCCTGAAACAGGCGGGTTTCACCACAGCGATCCTGTCCAACGGCTCACCGGCAATGCTAGATTCGGCGGTGCGCGCGGCTGGTCTGCATCCCCTAGTCGACGCAGTGCTCTCCGCCGACGCCGTGCAGGTCTTCAAGACCGATTCGCGCGTCTACGACTACGCCCTGCAACAGTTAGGTATGCGTGCAGACCAGATTTTGTTTCAATATCCCAATGACTGGGACGCCTACGCGGCCTCCGCGTTTGGCATGCGGGTGGTGTGGTGCAACCGCTACGGACAGCAACACGAGCGACTACCTGGCCGGCCAGACCATGAGGTGCGCAGCCTCGCAGAATTGCCGTCGCTGTTAGGAATACCGAGCTGAATTCAGAGTAACTTCGGAGGGCTACTCACCCTCATCCCAACTACGCTTTGGGGCCGGCAAGTCGTAGAGCGAACGTGCGACGGATCTGCCTATGTTGGCGTGTTTGCTGGATATGGTTGCGGGAGCTGGATTTGAACCAGCGACCTTCAGGTTATGAGCCTGACGAGCTACCGGGCTGCTCCATCCCGCGTGGGTGTGTGGTTTGTGTCAGGATTGGAAGACCTGGCGGCGACCGACTTTCCCATGTCTT
>DAIDJM010000059.1 GCA_027451405.1 Acetobacteraceae bacterium
CGGCGCCGGGTTCACCGGCGGCCGGATCGCGGGCGGCCGGGTCTCGCCGGGCGGGCGGGGCGCGGGCAGGGCAGGCCGGGTCGCGGGACCCCCCGGGCGCTCACCCGGGCGCTCGACGGGGCGCTCACCGGGGCGAGGCGCGGGGCGCTCGCCAGGGCGCGGGATGGCCGGGCGCTGCCCGATGTCACCCGGCGGGCGCAGCGGCGGCAGACCCGGGCGGGTCTCGCCGGGACGGGCGGGCGGCAGGCCGGGCCTGGTCTCGCCGGGCCGCGGCACCGGCCGGCCCGGGCGATTTTCCGGCCGGGGCGGCACGGCGGGGCGCACCTGGTTGACCGGCACCGGCCGCACATGCGGTGGCAACGGCGCGGGGCGGAGCGGCGGGCGCACATGCGGGCCGGCGACGACCGGCCGGATCTCGGGGCCCGGTGCCGGCCGCAGCGGGTGTGCCGGCCGCCGGATGTCGAAGCGGCGCGCGACCGCGGGCGTCAGATGCGGCGTCTCCGCGGTCGGCCGCACCGGCAGGCGGCCGACGATCGGCCGGGACTGGGCGAAGGCCTCGCGCGGCAGCGGCCGGCCGAAGCGCTGCACGCGCTCGGCGCGCACCATCGCCGCCGCCGGCATCACCGTCGCGCCGCGGTAATTGACGTAGTTGTTGATCGTCACGTTGCGGATATTCGTAATCGAAATGTTCCGCACATTGACGATGCTGATCCGGTTGACGTTCTGCAGATACCGGTTCGAGCAGCGATACCAGGGATAATAGGGCTCGCGGTATCCGAGCGGCACCCAGCCGACCGCGCCGCCGGCGAGCGCGCCCGCCGCGAACCCGATCGCCGCCGCGGCCGCCGCCACGCCCACGAAACTCACCAGCGCCGGCGCATAGACCGGATAGGCGCCCACCGGCACATCGGGCGCGGCCGCGACCCAGCCCCAGCGCGGCCCGACCTGCACCCAGCGGCCGTAATGGAACGGCGCGAAGCCCCAGGGCTGCGAATCGACCCAGGTCCAGCCCCACGGCGCCACATACGACCACCGCCCGTCGCGATAGGGGGCCCAGTCCTGCGGCACATCGTTCGGATACCAGACCTGTCCGTAATTCGCGGTCTGCTGCCACGAACCGTAGCGCGCGAGTTCGGCGCCGCCGGTCATTTCCTGAACCACCGGCGGCGGCGCCGCGGCGGCTTGCGGCGGTGGCGGCGGTGCCGGCGGATTGAGCTGCGCCTGCAGGAACTCGTCCGGCTGCATCGCGCCGATGCTGCCCTGGAACGTATCGCTGCCGGTGATCGTCGCCATCTGTTGCGCGCCGATATCGAGCTCGATCCCCGGCCCGCTCACATGCGCCTGACCCTCGACCACCGTCACGGTCGTCGCGTCATTGGTGTCGCCGGCGACGATCTCGTATCGTCCGACCGCGGTGATCTGCACCGTGCCGCGCGGCGTCGCGATCTGCACCCCCTGTCCGTTCGGCAGATCCGGCAGGTCGAGAAACAGCGCCCCCTGCGGCAGCGTCGCCTGGAGCTGGCTCTGATCGAGCGTGCCGACATCGAATTCGGTGGCGCCGGCCATCACGATCCGGTCGCTGTCCACTTCGAGCGTGGCCCCGCCGCTCGATTCCGTCCAAAAACTGTCGCCGTTCGTCACCGGATAATTGAGCGACGCGGTCTCCCAGTGATCCTCGCCCTCGGTGTGGAACGACACCGTGCCCTGCATATCGGCGACCCGGCCCGCGAGCGCCGGAGGATCGCCGCCATTCTCGTTGGCCTGCACATCCTCGCTGCCGGGCGGCGGCGGCTCCTGCGCCCAGGCAGGCGCCACGTTGCTCCAGACCAGGCTGGTGCTGGCCAGCCACACGCAGGCGCGGAACAGCGTCGTTCCGATACGCATCTCGTCTCTCCGTCAAAACCGGTTCGGCGTCTTAGCAGCAACGCCGCGATCGTGGCGCCTCCCGGCCCCATCGGTGGCCTAATCGGGGCGATCGCGTAACGCCGTGTAACCGGAGCCGGTTCGGACCGTCGCCCGCCGGTTGCGCGCACCTCGCCTCCGGCAGGGCGGGTGACATAGTGTGACGCGGCCGTTCCGGCGGCTGACGTCGGGCGCGGAAACCCTCAGTTATGCGCCCAGGTAAGCCGCCCCGAGATCGTGGCGGCCACGGAGAGAGCTGGAGATGACGATCACGCGCTTCCTGCGGCGCGCCGCTTTGCCGGCCGCGCTGCTGGCCAGCACCGCGCTCGGCGGCTGCTACACCTACCCTTATGGGTATTACGGCGCCGGATACGGCTACCCCGCCTATTACGGCGGCTATTACCCCGCCTATGTCGGCACCGGCGTGGTCGTCGGCGGCTGGGGCTGGGGCTGGCACCCGGGCTGGGGCTATGGCTGGGGCTGGCACGGCGGCTGGGGCTGGCATGGCGGCTGGGGCGGCGGCTGGCACGGCGGCTATGGCGGCGGCTGGCATGGCGGCTATGGCGGCGGCGGCGGCGGCATGCATTTCGGCGTGCACCGCTGAACGCCGGACACGGTTGATGGCCTGACGGCGGGCGGAGGACGGGGCGTTCTCCGCCCGTCTTCTGTCACCGCCGCGCCACGCCGCCGCAACTACTTGCCTGCCCCGCCCTGGCGGGGGAGTTGCCAAAGCCCGGCGGCTCGGCAGACAAGGCACAAAGCGGCATGTCTACCTGCCCTCCGGGTCCCCGGGCCGGGCATCAGAGCGAATAAAGAGGGATGCGCCGGATGCGGCTCCAGGCCGTCGATCAAACCGAGGTCCTGCGACCTCTCCTGGCCGATCCCGCCCTCGGCCCGCTTCTCGCCTCCACCCGCCTCTCCATCGGCCCCGCGCCGGGACCGCTCGACCTCGCGGTCCCCGAGCCCGGCCATCTGCGGCTCGCCGCGGCGCTGGCCGGACGGCCCGGCGCCCGCGTTCTGTTGCGCTACGGGCTCGAACTCGCCTGGCTCAGCGGCCTCCCCGCGCTCGACCTCGCCGCCGCCCGGCTGCTCGCCATGCAGGCCGCCGGCCGCTTCCTGCGCCTGCTCCCCCGCGCCGAGCGCGACGCGGCCCTCGAGGACCCGCTGCTGCCTTCCTTCGCCGCGCTCGCGGACGGCCCGCCCGCGCCGGACCGGCTCCGCGCCGCCTGGGCCACGCTCGAACCCGGCGCGGCGCCCCCCGACCCGGCCGCGCTCGAGACCGTCGCCCGGCTCTGGCGCTGCGCGCCGCCGCTCGAGGCGCTGCTGCTCGATGGCGGCGACGACCGGCTCGATCTCGATCCCGAAACCGGCCTGAACCGCTATCTCTGCGCGCCCTATCCCGAGCCCGGCATCGTCACCTTCAGCTCCTGCACCGCGAGCCGCATCGGCGAGGCGCCCTACGCGACCGCCGAAGCCGCGCGCCAGGCCCTGATCGCCGCGGCCCTCGCCGACGGCACCGGCCCCGCGCTCCGCGCCGCCTCGGCCCGCGTCACCGGCGCGCTGCTCGACCATTACGGCATCGCCGACCTCGCCGAGGCCGTGCTCGCCGCCTCCGGCACCGACGCGACCCTCCTGCTCACCGGCCTGCTCGCCGCCGAACAGCCCGGCCGGCCCATCACCACCATCCTGATGAGCCCGTCCGAGACCGGCAGCGGCGTGCCCGAGGCCGTGCAGGGACGCCATTTCGCCAGCTGCACCGCCTCGGGCACGCTCGTCGTGAAGGGCCACGCGGTGGACGGCTTCCCCCCCGCGCTCGCGATGCGCAGCCTCGCCATCCGCACCGCCGACGGCCTGCCCCGCGACGCCGCCGTGCTCGAAGCCGAGGCCGAAGCGCTGATCGCCGAGATCGCCGCCGCCGGCGGCCACGCGGTGCTCCACGCGATCGACGGCAGCAAGACCGGCCTCGTCGCCCCCGACCGTGCCGCCTGCGAGCGCCTCGCCCGGAAATTCGGCCCGCGGCTCGACATCGTGATCGATGCCTGCCAGGCCCGCATCGAGCCCTCCATCGTGCGCCGCTATCTCGAACAGGGCTTTCCGGTGCTCATCACCGGCTCGAAATTCTTCGCCGCCCCCGGCTTCTGCGGCGCGATCCTGTTCCCCCGCGCCCGCCTCGCCGCGATCGCCGGCGGCGGCTGCCTGCCGGACGGTCTCGGCGCCTATGCCGACCTCACCGAGGAAGGCGTCTCCCGGCGCTGCCCCGGCCTGCTGATGCGCTGGGAAGCCGCGCTGCACGAGATGCGCCGCTTCTCCGGACTGTCGGCGACGGACGTGCGCGAGGCGATCGACCGCGCCAGTTCGGCCACCCGCGCCGCGCTGATGCGCGACGAAAGGCTGCGCCTCATCCAGGCGCCGCGCCCGCCCGGCCCGGTCTGGTCGGGCCGCCGCTCGGTCTTCACCTTCGCCGTGCGCGGCGCCGAGGGCTGGCTGTCCGCCGAGAAACTCCGCCCCCTCTACGTGGCGCTGAGCCAGGACATGCGCGACCGCATCGGCAGCACGCCCGAGGAACGCCACGCCGCCTCGGTCCGCTGCCTGCTCGGCCAGCCCGTCCAGCTCGGCTCGCCCGCGCTCGGCGGCCTGCGCATCGCCTTCAGCGCCGCCCAGCTCGCGCAGGGCGGCGAATGCCGCACCGAGCTCGGCCTCGTCTTCGCCAAGCTCGCGGCGCTTCTCGACAGCCGCGGCTAGAGCGAGGCGCGTCTCCGCCGAGGCGTGCCTCTGGCGTGCCTCTCCGGCCGCCCGGGCTCTGGGGTCATTTTCGAAAGAAGAGGGTCTGGGGCCTTCCGGCCCCAGCGGGTCCCGGGCCAGAGCCCGGGCCGCCAGGGGCCGCTTGACCCAGCCTCCATCCCGTCGGACATGGCCCCCCCGTGGCGCTCATCCGCGAAAACCGGGACCTGCGGATCGATTTCTTCCGCGGCCTCGCCCTCTGGTGGATCTTCACCGACCACATTCCCGCCGACTGGCTCGGCAATTTCTCGATCCGCAATTTCGCGCTCTGCGACGCCACCGAGATCTTCGTCCTGCTCGCCGGCTATGCCGGCGGCCTCGCCTATGGCGGCACCATGCGGCGCCAGGGCTGGCTCTACGCGGCGGCCGACGTGGTCCGCCGCGCCTGGGTGCTCTACATCGCCCACATCTTCCTGTTCGTGATCTTCGCGGCCCAGGTCGGCTATTCCGCCAACGCGCTCGACCGCGACGACTATCTCGACGAGATCCATCTCGACGTCCTGGGCGACCGTCCCTACCGCGCGCTGCTCGAAGCGCTGCTGCTGCATTTCCAGCCCGCCTACCTGAACATCCTGCCGCTCTATGTCGTGCTGCTGCTGATGTTCGCGGTCGCGATGCCGCTCCTGCGCTGGCCGGCCGTGCTCGGCGCCCTCTCCTTCGCGGTCTACGCGGCGGCGCGGCTGTTCGGACTAAATTTCCCGAGCTGGACCGGCGGCGGCTGGTTCTTCAACCCGCTCACCTGGCAGCTGCTCTTCATGATGGGGGCGATCCTGTCCTTCGCGCCGGGCGAGATGCCACGGCGCAAATGGCCGTTCGACGTCGCGTCCATCGTGATCGTGGTGTTCGGGCTGCTCATGCAATGGGTGGTCTGGGTCCATCCCGATCTGGTCGAGAGCTGGCCCGACCGGCTCACCCAGGCCCTCATGTCGGTGGACAAGGAAGGGCTGCACCCGTTCCGGCTGCTCTCGATCCTGGCCCTGACCTGGCTGGCGGCCCGGCTGATCCCGCGCCATGCACGCTGGCTGCGCAGCCTCTGGGCCGCGCCCTTCGTGGTGGCGGGGCAGCACTCCTTGCCGGTATTCTGCGCCGGAATATTTCTCTCTTTCCTCGGCCGGCTCGCTACCGAGGCGGATGACGGCTGGAAGATGCAGATCGGCGTCAATGTGGTGGGTGCGCTCGCCCTCTGGAGCGTGGCGGCGGTGGCCGCCTGGTATTCCAACAAGGGCCGCGGCGCGCGTCCGCCGAGCCCGGGCGTCGCGGCGTCGTGACACGGCGTCTCGCCGCGCTGCTGGCCGCTGCCTGGCTCACCGGCGCCGCCGCACCTCTCTGCCCGCCGACCGACGATGCGGAGCCTTCGCTCTCGCCGCTGCCGCATCTGGCGGCGCAGCTTCACCCGGGGGCCACGATTGCGGTGCTGGCGGTGGGCTCGGTGCCCGACCTGCCGGCCGCCGCCGGGCGCAAGCCGAGCCTTGCCACGCCGGCCGGCATCGCCGGGCAGGCCGTGCGGGCCCTGGAAGCCAGTGTGCACGGGCTGCACGTCGTGCTGACCGCCCGCGCCGGGCGCGGGCTCACCGCCGCCGACCTCGCCGGCATCATCCGCGCCGAACTCGCGCGCGGCCATTATGCGCTCGTGATCTGGCAGACCGGCACGGTCGATGCGATCGACGAGGTGACACCGGACGATTTCTATCAGACGCTCGCAGACACCAGCGCCGCGGTCGCGAAGGCCGGCGCCGATCTCGCGCTGATCGGGCCGCAATACAGCCGGTTCCTCGAGGAGAACGCCAATCTCCAGCCCTATCTCGACACGCTCCACAAGATCGACACACTGCCTGGCGTGCTGCTGTTTCCGCGCTACGCGCTGATGCGGCGCTGGGCCGAGACCGGCGCGATCGATCTCGAGCGCACGAAGAAACCCGACCGCCCGGCCAAGGCACAGCTTCTCCATGCCTGCCTCGGACGCGAACTCGCGCGGCTGCTGCTCGCCGGCAGCGCCGCCGCCACGCCGGATTAGGGCCGCCATGCCGCACGTCACCGCATTCCCGAAACGCCGCGTTACTTTCGGCAACTATCGCGCCGCCCCGGCCTTTGGTCCGGGCGATGTCCCGTCAGCAGCGCCTCGATCCGCCCGGCCCCGTCCCCGACCAGTATCTCGACCGCTGGCTGCGGGAGATGCTGTCCGCCCGCTTCGATTCGACGCTGCAAGAAAACCTGCCCGATTCATTGCTTCGGCTGCTGCACGAGGCCTCGCCGCCGACTTGAACGGGAGCGCCCCGTGAAGATCGCGGCGGTGCAGCTGGCGCCTGGCGCCGAGAAGGCGGCCAATATCGAGGCGGCGCGGGCCGCCATCGCGGCGGCCATCGCGGGACACCGGCCCCATCTCGTCAGCCTGCCGGAAATGTGGACCTGCCTCGGCGGCGACCGCGCCACCAAGCTCGCGGAGGCCGAAACCCTCCCGCCGGGCGAGCCGGGCGGCGCTGCCTGGCATTTTCTCTCGGAGACCGCGCGGCGGCACGGGATCGTGCTGCATGGCGGCTCGATCGGCGAACGCGACGGCGAGCGGCTCTTCAACACGACGCTGGTGTTCGGGCCTGACGGCGCGGAGATCGCGCGCTACCGCAAGATCCATCTGTTCGACGTGACCACCCCGAGCGGCGAGGGCTATCGCGAGAGCGCGCTGTTCGGCGCCGGCCGACTGCCGGTGGTGTGCGAGGCCGGCGGGGTGAGGCTGGGACTCTCGATCTGCTACGATGTGCGCTTCCCGGAACTGTTCCTGGCGCTGCGCCGGGCAGGTGCCGAGCTGATCCTGATCCCCGCCGCCTTCACCGCCGAGACCGGACGCGACCATTGGGAGACGCTGGTGCGGGCGCGGGCCATCGAGACGCAATGCTGGGTGGTGGCCGCCGCGACCTGCGGCACGCATCAGGACCCGAAAGGGCCGCGGCGCACCTGGGGCCATAGTCTCATCGTCGATCCCTGGGGACAGGTGCACGCATCGCTCGGCGACGCGCCGGGGATCGCTGCCGCCGAGGCCGATCTCGGCATGCTGGCCCGCATTCGCGGGGCGATGCCGGTGATCGAGCACCGGGTCCTGTGCTGAGCCGCCCGGCGCCGGCCGCCGCGGCCCGCGCCGTCCGGCGCCTTTTTTTCCACGCCGCGAACACGCCGCAGGCCCAGGCGCACCGCGCCGAACTCGCGCTCCGCCACGGCGACGTGCGGTTCGAGGAGGCCGAACTCGTGGTCTGCCTCGGCGGGGACGGGACCATGCTGGAGGCGCTGCATCGCACGCTCGGGCGCGACGTGCCGGTCTATGGCATGAATTGCGGCTCGGTCGGCTTCCTCATGAACCCGTATCGCGAGGAGGATCTGCCGGGCCGTCTCGCGCGCGCCCAGGCGGTCGATCTCCACCCGCTGCGCATGCACGCGGTGACGCGGGGCGGCAGCGTCGAGGAGGCGATCGCGCTCAACGAAGTGTCCTTGCTGCGCCAGCAGCGGCAGAGCGCGAAGATCCGCATCACGGTGGACGGGCGCGTGCGGCTCGAGGAGTTGATCTGTGACGGGGTGCTGGTCTGCACGCCGGCCGGCAGCACGGCCTATAATCTCTCGGCGCACGGGCCGATCGTGCCGTTATCGGCGAATTTATTGCCGCTGACGCCGATCAGCGCGTTCCGGCCACGCCGCTGGCGGGGCGCGCTGCTTCCCAGCACCGCCGAACTGGTGTTCGATGTGCTGGAGGCTGACAAGCGCCCCGTGGCCGCGGTCGCCGACTTCACCGAGGTGCGCGACGTGGCGAGCGTCGCGGTCAGCGAGGACCGAAGCGTGAAAACCACCATCCTCTTCGATCCCGAGCAGGGTCTGTCCGAGCGCATCGTCGCCGAACAGTTCACCGCATGAGACGCGGGCTCGCGCTCGGGGCGCTGTTTCTCGCGGCGGCCGGTCAGGCGCCGCCGCCGGACCCGAAAGCGAAAATCTACATGCCGGCGCCGGTGCCCTCCGAGCCCGACCCGTTTTCGATCGCCAACTGGTTCGATCTGGCGCCGGCGGGCAGCGGGGCCCTCGCGCCGTCCCGATCGAACGCGCTCGATCTCGGGGTGCGCGACGACGATCCCAACAGCATCTTCGTGTTCGGCAAGAAACGGAAAATCGAACCGAGGCTCTGGCAGCGGCAGGATCTGGGCAACCCGCTCTTCATCGAGGCGGCGGGACCGCGCGACCGGCTTCTCCCGCCGCACACGAACTGCGCCGGCTCGGCCTACAACACGATCGGCGGCCAGGCGGCGACGGGGCGGGACCTGATGGGCGTGGCCGGCGCCGGGGCGAGTTGCTAGAGCGGTTTCACGCAGGGTGTCCGTGCGGGCCGCCGGCGGCACGCCTTGACCCAGACGCGCCCGCGTCTACGGCGCGATCCGAAACAGAACCCCGCACCCGCCGGCGCCATCCGCTTCGGCGGTGCCGTAAAGCGCGCCGTCGAGTGCCACCAAGGCCGCCGCGGGATTGCCGCCATCCTCTCCGCCGGTGAATTGGTGCGGCAGCGACAGCGCGCCATTTTCCGGTCGCAGCGCGAAGACCGCGCCACTGCCCGCGCCGTCCGACAAGGTGCCCCACAGCGCATCCGCGACCGGCGTCAGTTCCGCCAGCGCATTGCCGCCTTCCTCGGGCGTGAAGCGATGCAGCACGGTTTCCCGCCGCTGTTGCGGATCGAACGCGAACACGGTCCCGCAGCCTTCATCGCCGCAGCCCTTCATGCCCCCCGCATCGGTCGTGCCATATAGCGTGCCGCCGACCGGCCGCAGGCTGGCGCGCGGATAGGCGCCGTCGCCGTGGCCGCCCTCGAGCCCGCCGAAACTGTAGAGCACGGTCCCGGCGCCGCTCGCCGGGTCGATCCGGTAGATCAGCCCGTCGCCGGCCGCGCCGCCGAACGCGGCCGTGCCGTAGAGCGCGCCGCCGGCCAGGACCGGTGCCGATTCGGGGTCGAAACCGCCCGCGTCGCCCGGGAAGCGGAAAATCACGCGCTCGGCGCCGGTCGCGGGATCGAGCGCGAACAGCGTGCCGCAGCCGAAGCCGGCGCAGTTCGCGCCGCCCCCCTCGAGAGTGACGCCGTAGAGCGTGTGGCCGGCCGCCAGCAATTCGGCCTGCGGCGCCTTGCCGTCCTGGCCGCCCCGGAAATCGTGGAGCACCCGGGCCTTGCCGGTGGCGGGATCGAAGACGAACACCGTGCCGAGCCCGGCCGCGCCGCCTTCCTGCGTGGTGCCATAGAACTGGCCGCCGCTCCCGACCAGCCCGGCATAAGGCGACTTTCCGCCCGCGCCGCCCGGGAAACTGTAGAGGATCGAGACCGCGCCGGTCGCGGGATCGAGCCGGTAGATCGTGCCGGCGCCGGCTGACCCCCCGGCGAGCGTCACCCCGTAGAGTGCGCCCCGGAAGGGCAGCAGCCGACCTTTCGGCGTGACGCCGTCCGTCGCGGACCGGCAGGGGAAAGCGTGCACTATCGTGAATGTCGCCGCCGGCGACGGCGTCGCCGCGAGCCACGCCGCGCCGGCCATCCATGCAAGCCGCCCCATCGCTTTCTCCTCAGAAGCCGGACTACCCTTTCCCGGCTTCCCGTCTCCGGCAAGGGTTGCCATGCGGCGCTCGGCTCTCGTGCTGCTCGATCATCCGGCCCAGGTCGCGAATCTGCTCGCGGCGACCGCCTGTCTGCTCGCCCGCACGGGCGGCGGACAGCTTTGCGCGCTCGCCATCCGCACGCCGGCGCTCGATCGCGTGCTGCCAACCGAGGAAGTGCTGCTGCCCGAACGGATCGCCGCCTTCGCGGACGAGGCGCGCGCCCATGCCGAACGGCTCTGCGCCAAAGCCCGGGAATGGGAGGCGCGCGCGCCGGCGGATGTCGCGGTCCGATGTGAATCGGAGGAGGGCGAGGGCGCCGACATCGTGGCGGCCCGCGGCGGCCGGGCGGATCTGATCGTGCTGACGAGGCCCGAGCCGCACGAGCCGGCGGCGGAGCGATCCTGGCGTCATGCGGCGATCTTCCGGACCGGCACGCCGGTGCTGCTGGTGCCGCCTTCCTATGCGGGTGGTGCCCTGGGCGGTGTGATCGCGGTCGCCTGGAAGAACGCGCCCGCATCCGAGCGCGCGGTGCATGCTGCCCTTCCCTGGCTGGCGCGCGCGGGCTCCGTGCATGTGCTGCAGGCCGGCCACCCGCCCGAGATGCCGCCGGTGCTCGCCGAGCATGGCGTCGCGGCGGCGCTGTCCGAGGTGCCGGCTTCTCCGGATGCGGTCGGCGAAGCCTTGCTGCGGGCCGCGCATGGCTGCGGCGCCGACATGATGGTGATGGGCGCATTCGGCCGCGCGCCCTGGCGGGAGGCCGTGTTCGGCGGCGTGACCCGGACGCTGCTCGCGGGCGCGGATCTGCCGCTGTTCGTGCGGCATTGATGGCGCTTTTCGATGGCCTTCCGGCCCCAGCGGGTCCCGGGCAGCGCCCACCCAGACCGATTCCGGTCTGGGTGATGTTGCTCTAGTTCGAGGCCGCCACCCAGCCTTGCCGCGCCGCGAACGCGTCGATCTCCCGCGCGAGCGCGCCGCCGGCCTTGGCCGCATTCTGGGCGCCCCCGGTTTTGTAGCGTTCCGCATAGCCATGCAGGATCGCGCTCGTGGCAGCGCTCGCGGCCACGCGTTCCGCCGCGGCGCCGGCACCCATGGTTTCGGCCGCGCCGGGCATGCGGCCGGAATCGCCGGTGGCCTCGAAGGATTGCAGGAAGCGGGGATGCGCCGGGTCGGTGGCGTCGTAGAGCTGCGCCTCGGCGACGACGCGGCTCTGGCCGGCGCCGAGCCCGATCAGGGTGCGCCGCGTGCGGTTGCCCTCGTCGATCGCGACGATCTGGCCCTGCACCAGAAGGGAGCCGGGCGGCGGCGCGGCGGAAGCGGGCAGGCGCTCGACCGGCAGTCCGTCGGCGGCGAGCCTCTCGGCGAGCGTCTCAGTGATGGCTTGCTGCGCCTCCGCGGCTTCCTCTTGCGCGGCCTGCTCGGGCGCGGTGCCGCTCGCCGCGCGGCGCAGCGAGGCGCCGATCCCGGCGTCGAGATGCACCTGGTCGGGGCTCACGGCGAATTCGGTGAGGACGATATGGGCGGGGCGCGGCAGCGGAGCGGCGACGGGGGCGACCGCGGTCGTCTCCACATGGCTCTGCATGCAGGCGCCGAGCGCGAGCGCGGGCGCGAGCGCCGCGCGCTTCATCGGGCGCCGCGCAGGCTCATCATCGCCGAACGGCAGGGCGGCGAGAGGGCAGGCGCGTTGGCGCGGAGGCACACCAGAATCCGCCCGCCGCCGGGCGGTATGCCCGCGCAGAAGCGGTGGTAGTCGGCGCGGCAGCTCATGCGCAGCATCATGGCTTCCTGGCGCGGGGAGACCGGCGTGGGCGGCGGCATGGCGGGGGTCGCGGCGGCCACCGGCGCCGGCGCTTGGCCGCCCACGGCGGCGAGCGCTGCCGCGCAGCCGGATGAGACCGCGTTCTGGTGCTGCTCGAGACATTCGAGCGCGGCGCGGCCGCCGGTCGGCACGTTGGCGCAGACATTCATGTAATCGCCGCGGCAGGCCGAGCGTATGGCGCTCGATTGCGCCTGGGTCGGCGTCTGCGCCGCGGCGGGCACGGCGAGCGACGCCGCGAGAAGCAGGAAACCGTATCGCATCGGGAACCTCATGGCCTCAGAACCGCCGCCCGTGTCCGCCGCCGCCACCGCCGCGGAAGCCGCCGCGGTTCTGGAAGCCGCCGCCCGAAGAGCCGCCGAAACTGCCGCCGAAATTGCCACCCGAGCGCCCGGCCCAGTCGCGCTGGAGCTGCTGGTATGTGCCGCGCTCGAAATTGCTGCCGGACGGGGTGCGGCCGGAGAGCGTGCGGTTGGAAGCGCCGAGATTGCTGTTGTTGCGGCTGGCTGACGGGTTGCGGCTGCCGTTCGTGTTGTTGCGGCTCGGCGGATTGACCGGGTTCCAGCCGCCATTGCCGTATTTCTGCCAGCCGCTGTCGGTCTTGCGATACACGTTGCCGTCGCGCCCGGCATAGACGTCGCCGTTCGCCGTCTTCACGGCGCCGCCGGAATTGCCGGTGACGCGGTTATGGTAGCCCGCGCCCTCCGCGCCGCTGCTCGAACGGAAACCGCCGGCCGAGCCGTTCGCGTTGCTGCGGCTTTGCGTGTTCACGGTCTGGTTGGGGCCGCTGAAGCTGCTCGATCCCCATCGCCCGTAGGGGTTCCAGTTCTGGTTCGTGCTGCCCGAGACGCCGGTGCGGCCGTTGTAGAAGCTCGCGTTGGCGGTGCCGTAGCCGCCGCTCCAGCTCGCACTGCCATGGGCCCAGGAGCCGGTCGAGGGGTTGTAGGCGGAGAAGGCGCCGGCGCCGCCATAAGGACCGTAGATCGCGCCGCCGCGCGCCCAGGCGCCCGTTGCGCTATTGTAATAGCTGGCGCCGTGCGCGGTCGCGTAGGGACCATAGACCGT
Organism: Acetobacteraceae bacterium; assembly: GCA_027451405.1. Lineage (GTDB taxonomy): Bacteria > Pseudomonadota > Alphaproteobacteria > Acetobacterales > Acetobacteraceae > DAIDJM01. The sequence goes on from DAIDJM010000059.1 coordinate 13,166, forward strand.
GCCGCCGCGGACCCAGGCTCCCGTTGCGGAATTGTACCAGACATTGCCGGCATAGGTGACGGGATAGGGATAGAAGACCGGGATGCGGCCCGGCACGACATAGGGCGGGTAGGCGTAGCCGGTGCCGTAGACGACCACGCCGGCGCTGACGAAGCCCGCGAGATAGCCGGCGGTGTAGCCGAAGGTCACGGCATCCGGAGTCGCGCCGTACACCTGCACGTAGGTGACGGGATAGGCGGGGCTCGACGGCGGAATGGTTTTGATGGCGGGAGGCAGGCTGTCGGCGAGGACCCAGGGGCCGTTCGGCGCGGGGGCCACGAACCAGGCGCCATTTTCGCAGCCGTAATAGCGCGCGCCGATCTTCAGCACGACGCTCGCGCTGTTGACGGCGCGCTGGATGCTGGTGCCGGGGATCGGCTCGAAGCGCGGCGGGCCGGCATAGCGCGGCGCGAAATGTGCCGAGGCGCGCTTGAGGGTCGCGGTCGTGGGGATCTGCGCCTTCAGCACCGCTTCCTGCGATTGGGTGGTGTCGGGCACGCTCGTGAGCAGGGCTGCGTCGGCGCCGCCGTTCGGCGGGAGGGCGGCGAAATCGGGCGGCAGGCGGTCGGTCGCGAAGCTCCAGGGGCCGGTCAGCGCGGGGGCTGCGAACCAGCGGCCGGAGAGCAGCACGTAATATTGTTTCTGGCCCGGATGAAAGAACAGCGTGGCCTGGCTGTTGGTCACGCGCTCCAGCGACGTGCCGGAGACCGGCGCGAGCGCGGGCGGGCCGTCCGTGACGATGATTTCGGCCGGCTCCGTGGTGGCGAAAACCGTGGGAACGGGGGCGCCGGGCGGCGCCGCGCGGGCCGGGATGTTGCGCCGGGCATCGGCGAAGGCGGGATCGTTGGGCAGATGCGCGAAGGCGGGCGGCAGCGGGGCTGCCGGCGCATAGGGGCCGGTCGCCGCCCGGGCGGCGAACCAGCGGTCGTTGATCAGCAGATACCAGGTACCGCCATAGGTGAAGACCGGCCAATTCGTGTTGACCGCGAAACTGATGCCGCTCTTGCCGGCGGGAGCCAGCACCGGGTCGCCATCGAACACGACGAGGCTCGCGGGCTTGTCGGCATAGAAGATCGGCGGCGGATCGTTGCGGATGGCGGCCGGCGCGGGGCCGTTCTGCTCGAGGCTCGCGACCACCGAGGCGACCGGGACCGGACGCAGATCGACGCTCGGCAACGCGGCGCGCAGGCGTGCTTCCACCTGCGCCGCGCGGGCGGTGTCGAGCGACGGGAAATGCGTCGAAATCAGTTGCGGATCAGAAAGGATCACGCTGCCGGCATCGTCGGTCGCGGTGGCGAGCGAGAGTTCGATCGTGCCGAGCAGCGGCTGGGCCGCGCCCTTGGGCGTCAGCGCGACCGCGGCGCGCGCGGTCAGCCGTTTGCGGTCGGGCCAAGCGATGGCCTGTGGCTGGTAGACCGTGAGGCTGGCGCCGTCGCGGGTGAGGGTGCGAGGCCAGAGCGCGTCCTGCGCGCGCGGCGCGGCGAGCGGTGCGCTCGACAGCACGAAAACACAGAACAAGGCCGGAAGACGAGCGCGCAAACGGCACCGCCGAAACATTGGACACCGAATTGTGAACCACCGCCGCCCGCCGATCAATACGCCTGTGGCGAAGGCGCGCCGCGTGGCATGGTGGCACATCGTCTCCACAACCCTGGCGAGTGCAGACCGTGAAATCGATGACGGAATATCTCACCTTCACCGTGCCGGCGCGGGTCGGGTTCCTCAACATCACGCCGCAAATCGAAGCCTTCGTGGCGAAGAGCGGGGTGCGCGAGGGGCTCCTGCTGTGCAACGCCATGCACATCACCGCCTCGGTCTTCATCAACGACGACGAGCGCGGGCTGCACGAGGATTACCGGCGCTGGCTCGAGCGGCTCGCGCCGTTCGATGCGTCGCCGGAAACGTATCACCACAACCGCACCGGCGAGGACAATGCCGATGCACATATGAAACGGCAGGTGATGGGGCGGGAGGTGGTGATCGCCGTGACCGGCGGGCGGCTCGATTTCGGGCCCTGGGAACAGGTGTTCTATGGCGAGTTCGACGGGCGGCGGCCAAAGCGGGTGCTGATGAAGATCATCGGCGAATAAGGACCGCCTCCGGGGGCCGGCGGCACAGCCTCACCCGCCGGTCGCGAATCCCGCCCCGCGCGGATCGGTCGCAAACCGGCACAGACCCGCATCGCCCGGCAGATACCGGGGGCAGAGGGCCGCGTTCGTCCGCCCGGGCGGCGGCACCTCGCCTGGGCTCTCGCCGGCCAGCGCACGCTGCAGGCCGGCCGCTTCCGCCACCGCCGCCGCCTCCTGTCCGCTCGCGCCGACCGCGGCGCGGAACGCGTGCAGGTTGTCGTTCCAGCCGATCCCGGCTTCCAGCAGCGGCATTGGCTTGGCAGCCGGCGAGGCACCCAGCACGATCCCCGTACCGGGGGCGATCCGGCCGGTGCCGAACAGATTGTCGAGCGTGAGCGCGCAGGCGACCGCATCCCCCTTGCGGTCGAGCGCCACGAAGCTCGTGGAGGCCGGCAGGGCCGGGAGCGACCCGCCCCGCGCCGCGGCCGCCGCGGCCAGCGCGGCCCGGTTCGCGGCCTCCAGATCCCGCGGGTTGGCCCGCAGCGCGGCGAAGGCGGCGGCGGCGGCGCGGCCGCCATCGATCGGGGCGGGCAGCAGCGCCACCTGGTCGTCGCCGGCCGGGACTTCCAGCGCCGGGGCGAGGGCAGGGCGCGCCAGACGCAGATCCTCGACCCCGACCGGCCCTCCGGCCTCGGCCGTCACTTCGGCGAGCTTGTGGGCTAGCAGCCCCTGATACATGTCGCCGACGCCGACCGTGCGAAGCTGCGAGAACGTGGCCGCGAGTTCCGGCTGCACGAGCCGGGCGCCGTCGGCAAGCGGTCTGCCGCCGGGCACGAACAGCGCGCCCGCCGCCGGGTCGCCGGCGAGCGGGCCAGCCACCTCGGCGATGTCGAGCGCGAGCGCCCGGGAGATGCCGAAGCCGAACTGGGCGGCCTCCTCGGCCGGCGCCATGAGCCGCCCGATCTGCTCGCTGCCGTAGCGGGCGAGCAGGAGGTAGAGGCCACGCGCCAGCATCGGCACGGCGGCGGGACGGTCCCCGGCAAGGGTGCGTGGGGCGATGGGCGGGAACAGGATCGCCTCCGGCACGCCGCGATTGGGCGAGCCGGTATCGGGCGCGTAGGCGATGCAGGCACCGCCGGCGCCGAGCGAGGCGCGCGACGGCAGCGTCACCGCGAGCATGAACCCCATCGCGACCGCGGCGTCGGCGGCATTGCCGCCGGTCGCGAGCACTTCGCGGCCGACCAGCGCGGCCCGAGGTTCATCGGCCGCGACGCCGCCGATGAAGCCGCTCAGCACGTGGGGGCCGGTGTCGCCGCCGCCGAGAACGGCCCGCTTGACGGAGCCGACCGCGCCGCAGCCCGAGAGTGCCAAGCTCAATCCGATGGCGAGCGCCTGCTGCCGCCGCCCGCCTGTCGCTCGCACCACGTCCCGCCGGCTCCCGCCCCCGATGAAGCCCGCCCGATTAGCCGCGATCCGGCCGTCGGGCAACGGCGCATGGACAGACGGCGGCTTCATGCGCGAATAACCGGGCGCGTGTAGATCCGGGCCGAACATGGAAAACGAAGCCGTCGACTTCCGGCTGGAAATCCGGATCCTGCAATTCTGGCGCGGGGTGCTGGGCGAGGCCGATTTCGCGCGCTACGCGCAGTCCGATCTGGTGCGCTGGTTCATCGCGCTCGATCTCGCCGGGCCGGAGGAGATCCGCGAAAAGCTCATCGAGCGGCATGGCGTGCGGCCGATGAAGGAGCTGCTCGGGGTCGTGCCGGTCGCGCCGCATCCGCCGGTGACGCTGATCGAAACCTGGCTCGAGACCCACGAGAACAAGGTCCACACCGCGCCGGTCTGGCTGTCCCTGGCCGGGCTGCTGGTCGCGTGCTTCACCTTCGGGCTGCTCTTCAGCACCTGTTCCATCAACTACAATCCGAACCCGCTGGCGCTGAACCCGCAGCCGGTGCAGCCGGCGCTGAACGGTCCGGTCTTTTCTGGCCCCGCCCCGATCGGCGGCCTGACGCAGGTCACGCCGATGGCGCCGGGTCTGCCGCTGCCCGCGTCACCGTCGCGAGGCGTGCCGAACCCGATCTCTCCACCCCCGGGGGCGGGGGTACCGGCCGCGAGCAGCGGCAGCGGGACCGCGATCGCCAATCCCGGCGGCGTCTCGGCCACCGTCACCGGACACTGAACCGGCTGCCTTCAGCGGGCGGCGGGTGCGTAAAGGTCGGCGACCGGCGCGGCGATCGTCACGCTGCCGGCGAAACCGGGGCGCAGCGTGAGTCCGAGCTTCTGTTCGAAGGCGTAACCGAGCGCCAGCACCTGCGCGTCGCCCCAGCGCGGGCCGATGATCGAGAGCCCGACGGGCAGGCCGCTCACGCTGCCCATCGGCAGCGACAAATGCGGGTAACCCGCGACCGCCGCGAGCGTCGGCGTCGAGCCGAGCGCGTGATCGCCGTTGACGACGTCATTGGTCCAGGCAGGCCCGGCGGTGGGCGCGACCAGCGCGTCCACCTTGTATTGCGCCAGCAGCTTGTCGATGCCTTCGGGTCCCGCCAGTTTTTTCTCGAGCGCGAGCGCCGCCTGGTAGCCGGGATCATCGAGCCCGGGCCCGGCTTGCGCCTTCTCGAAATCCTCCTGGCCGAACAGCGCGAGCTCGCGGTCGGCGTGCTGCTTGTTGAAATCGATCAGGGCGGCGAGCGTGCGCGTGGTCACGGCGGGCGGCGTGGTCGCGAGATATTTGTTGAGGTCGGCTTTCAGTTCCGTGGTCAGAACCAGAAACTCGGCGTCGCCGATCTTCTCGTAGCCGTCCAGCTTGGGGATTTCGACGAGGGTCGCGCCGGCGGCCTTCAGCACCTCGAGCGCGTGGGCGAAGACCGCGTCGGTCTCGGGATGGAAACCGGCGAGAAAGCGGGCGACGCCGATGCGCTTGCCGGCGAGCGCGCCGGCATCGAGCGCGGCCTCATAGTCGGCTTTATGCTTGTCGGCATCGGCGGTCGCCGGATCGAGCGGATCGCTGCCGGCGAGCGCGGTCAGCAGGACCGCCACGTCGCGCACGCTGCGCGCCATTGGGCCCGCCGTGTCCTGGCTGTGCGCGATCGGCACGATATGCGTGCGCGAGAGCAGGCCGAGCGTCGGCTTGAAGCCGACCACGCCGTTCACCGAGGCGGGGCAGGTGACGGAGCCGTCGGTTTCGGTGCCGATCGCGAGCGGCGCGAGGCCGGCGGCAAGCGCCGCGGCGCTGCCGGAACTCGAGCCGCAGCTGTTGCGATCGAGCGCATACGGGTTGCGCACCAGGCCGCCGACGCCGCTCCAGCCCGAGATCGAGCGGCTGCCGCGCATATTGGCCCATTCGGAAAGATTGGTCTTGCCGAGGATCACCGCGCCGGCCGCGCGCAGCCGCGCGATGATCGGCGCATCGCGGTCGGTCTGGTTCTTCGCGAGCGCCAGCGAGCCTGCCGTCGTCGGCAGCGGATCGGCGGTCTCGACATTGTCCTTGATGAGCACCGGAATGCCATGCAGCGGCCCGCGCACATGGCCGACCGCCCGCTCCTCGTCGAGCGCGCGGGCATCCTCGATCGCCTGCGGATTGACCGCGATCACGGACTGCACCCCGCTTGGCCCGCGATCCACCGCCTCGATGCGCGCGAGCAGCGCGCCGACCAGCAGCTCGGAGGTCAGCCGATGGTGGGCAAGATCGTCCTGCAACTGTGCCACGGAGCGATATTCCACCGGCGTTTCGTCGGCCCGAGCCTGCAGGCTCAGCAGCAGGAGCGGGAGGGCGGGGAGAAGGAACCGGAGCAGCGTCATGGCGCCGCAGCATAGCTTGGGTGGAGACCGGCGCCAGGGGAGGCTTTGTTCTTTTTTTGAAAAAAAAGAACCAAAAAAACTTCTTCCGTATGGGACCGGGGGGTGCAGCAACCTCCGTCTCATACGAGTGAAGTCTTTTTGCTTCCTTTTCTTCAGAAAAAGCAGGGTCTTAAAAAACCCTCAACATGTCCCGAAACGCCTCCATCTCGGGTATGTCCGCAGGCCCCGAATCGAGAAACGCCTGCGTCAATCGCCGCAGCCGGAGCGGCATCGCGCCGCGGATCTCGGCATCGGCGTCGCCGACGCCGGGCAGGGCGCGCAGGCGCGCGAGTTCGGCCTCCGATCCGGGCAGGCAGCCGCGCCGGTCGGCGACGCGCGGGCCGCGCGCCAGCGAGACGAAGCTGCGGCAGATGAAGTGCCGGAACGCGGTTTCGCGCTCGGCCGTGCGGGCAGGCCAGTCGCCGCGGCCGCGGGCGAGTTTCCAGAGCGCCTCGGGGGCGCTGCGGAACAGATAATGGTTCACCCAGGCATGGCTCGCGGACGGCGCGGCGGCGAAGGCGGGTAGCCGGCCCTCGATGCCGGGATGGTGGTGCAGCGCGCCGGTTTCGTTGCGGAAAAAAAAGGGGAGCCCGAGCGGCGAATAGGGGAAGTGCGACTGCGCGTGCCAGAAGCGCTGCGGGCGGAACAGCGATTTCACGTGCGGATTGATGGCGGGTTCGCGCTCGGTGAAGCGCAGTGTGGTCGGCGCGTCGCGCCAGCCTTCGCCGCCGCCGGAGGCGAAGATGAGCCAGCAGAGCGCGACCGCGTCGGTCGGCTGGGTTTCCTGGAACGCCAGAAAATCCGCGATGGTGGTAAACGACCCCGTATCGAGCACCAGATATTCGTCCGGGTCGAGAATGGCGGTCCAGCGATAGTCGAGGATGGCGGGCAGCAGCGAGAGCGCGTGCGCGTAGGCTTTCGGCTGCGGTCCGAAATGGCCGCCCGGCATGTTCTCGATCCAGGTGATTTCGCCGGCGGCGGCGAGCGAACCGAGCAGCGCCTCCGAGCCGTCGTCGCAATCGTTTGAATAAAGGAACAGATGCTCGAAGCCGAGGGCGCGGTGGTGGGCGATCCATTCGAGCAGATAGGGACCCTCGTTGCACACGCTGGCGAGCAGGCAGGCGCCGCGGCGCGGCGCCACGCGGCGGCGGGCGAGAGCCGCCATCGCCTGCCCGGCCTGGGGCTGCCCGAACCCTTCGATCGCGTCCCCGGCGAACTGGTCGGCGGCCGGCGAGGCGAGTCGCGCGGGCGGCGGCCCGGGCGCGCGCGACCAGGCGGCGAGCGGCGCGAGTGCGCCTGTGATCCAGGGATTGCGCGGCATCGCCGCCCGCAGCAGCGCCAGCGTGTCGGGGTTGGCGAGTGCCAGCGCGGCGAGCCGTTCGAGCTCATCGGACGGCAACAGCCGGATCAGCGGCTCGGCCAAAGCCTGGCGCACCACGCCGCCGCGCAGCAGGGCGATCAGCGGTTCGGCGCGGAACGGGCGGGACGCGGCCTCGGCCAGTTCGATCGCGGCGAGCCGGGCCGGCTCGGCCACCGCCGGCGCGGACACCGGCTCGAGCCCCAGAGCGCCGAGCGGGCCGTTGCCGAAACCGTCGAACACGACGCACCCTTCGGGCGAGCCTTCGCCCGGCCGCGTGACCGCGAGATAGCGGCCGGAGAGCGGATGGCGCAGCCGGATCAGGTCCGGCTCCGGACCCGGCAGCCGGAAACCCGAGATGGCGACTGCGCGCAGCCCGTCCGACTGCACTTCGAGCGGGCGCAGATCGGGCGCGAGCAGGAAGCAGAGGCTGGGATTGGCGTCGGGGATCGCGACCAGCAGCCGGCCCGGATCGGTGCCGCCCATGCCGATGCGCGGCGCGCCGGGGTGGAGCCAGTCCCCGCGGCCGGTGCGGGCATGGTAGAAGCGGATGCCGTCGCGCCGGGATGCGTGGCGCCCGATTGAGGGGGAAGCCGGCCGCGAGAGCGGCAGGGCGGGCGGCGGCGCCGGGCGCGTACGGAAGCCGAAAAATCCCACGGGAACGGGCCTCCTGACCGGCTTGCGGCCGTTGGATGCTTCTACCGGGAGTTGATTAACGCACGCTGAATCCTTTCGGCCAAGCCCGTAACGTCCCCGCCTCGCGCCGAGGCCTTTGGCCAGCGCCTTGGAAGCCGGCGCCCGCTCGGCCAAAAGCCCGTCTCCGCCCCGCTCCGGAGACCTGACCGTGCCGCGTCCCGATGCCGAAATCCTGCGCCTGATCGAGATCATGGCGCGGCTGCGCGACCCCGCGGGCGGCTGTCCCTGGGACCGGGTGCAGAGCTTCGCCACCATCGCCCCCTACACGATCGAGGAGGCCTACGAGGTGGCCGACGCGGCGGAGCGGCGCGATCTGCCGGCGCTCGCCGACGAGCTCGGCGATCTGCTGTTCCAGGTCGTCTACCATGCGCGCCTGGCCGAGGAGGAAGGCGCCTTCGCCTTCGGCGACGTGGCGGCCTCGATCGCCGACAAGATGGTGCGGCGCCATCCGCACGTGTTCGGCAGCGAGGATCGCGACGCCGCCGCCCATTCGGAGGCGTGGGAGGCGGGCAAGGCGGCCGAGCGGGCGCTCCGCCGCGAGCATGGCGTGCTGGCCGGCGTGCCGCGGGCGCTGCCGGCGCTCACCCGGGCCGAGAAGCTGACGAGGCGGGCGGCGCGCGTCGGGTTCGACTGGCCGGATGCGGAACAGGTGATCGCCAAGCTCGAGGAGGAGATCGCCGAGCTGCGCGCCGAGCTGCCGGGGGCCGACCCGGCGCGGCTCGAGGACGAGCTCGGCGACATGATGTTCGTGCTCGCCAACCTCGCGCGCAAATTGTCGCTCGATCCGGAAGCGTGCCTGCGGCGCGCGAACGCGAAGTTCGAGCGGCGCTTCGGGGCGGTGGAGCAGGCGCTGGCGGCGCGGGGGGAAACACCGGCGGAGGCCGGGCTCGAGGCGATGGAGGCGGCCTGGCAGGCGGTCAAGGCGCAGGAGCGCTGAGTTCGGCGGCCGTCACCCCGGCCTTTTCGTTGCCTTCACCCTCCCCCGCCCATAAGTTCCGCCCGCCTACCGGAGACCTCTCCCCCTTGATCGACGCCCCGAAGAGCCTGAACGCGCTCGGTATCGAATTCCGCACCGACAAATCCTCGCTCGCCCACGACTACCTGACCTTCTACGAGCGGTATCTGTTTGGCCTGCGCGACAAACCCGTCAAGCTGCTCGAGATCGGCGTGTTCAACGGCGCCTCGCTCGCGGTCTGGGAAGCCTATTTCCCCTACGGTCAGATCGTCGGCGCCGACATCGAGCCGACGGCGAGCCGTTTCGCGCGCGAGCGCGTCGCCATCGAAATCATCGACCAGTCGAACCTCGAGGATCTCGTCCGGATCGGCATGAAACACGGGCCGTTCGACGTCATCATCGATGATGGCTCGCATCTCTGGGAACACCAGATCACCTCGCTGCGCACCATGTTCCCGTTCGTCAGGGACGGCGGCATCTACATCGTCGAGGACCTGCACACGAACTACGGCGAACTCGCGGACTCCTATCGCGGCGTCGCCACGCAATCCTGCATGGAGTACCTCAAGCAGCTGGTCGATCTGCGCGTCTCCGACCCGATGCTCGACATCACCCGCGAGGAAGACCCGTTCCTGCGCACCTATGGGCACGCGATGCATGCGATCATCTTCTATCGCCGCGCCTGCCTGATCGAGAAATCCATGCGCCAGGCGATGGAAATCGCGAGCGCGCCGCCCTTCGTCCCGGTTTCGCAGATCAACGACCCGATACGCATCGCGATCTTCGCCCATGTCGGCAATTTCGGCGACCGCAGGAGCACGACCGGCGCCATGCGGCCGATGCAGCCGGGCCAGCACATCCAGGGTTTCGCGGTCACCACGCCGCGCACCGAGGTCGGGCTCGAATATCGCGCCCGGCTGGCCCAGGGCGCCTGGACCGACTGGGCCCCGGCACCCGCCTTCGTCGGCACCCGCGGGCGTGGCCAGGACCTCACGGGCTTCGCGGTCCGGCTGACCGAGGCGGGCCGCGCGGCCTACGAGGTGAGCGCGATCGGCGCGTTCGGTCTCGATCCCGAGCCGGTCATGGTGGGCGACGGCGAGGATTGCGTGCCGCGCCAGGGTCTGGCCCCGCTCGCCGGCATGCAGATCGTGCTCCGGGCGCGCGGATAGCGGCGCTTCCGCCCGTGCGCGCCCTCGTGCGACACTGCGCCCCGGCGAGGCGGCACCCATGATCCTGCTCATCGACAATTACGACAGCTTCACCTTCAACCTCGTGCACTACCTCGCCGAACTCGGCGCGGCATGCGACGTGCGCCGCAACGACACGCTGAGCGCCGACGAGGCGATGGCGCTGGCGCCCGAGGCGATCGTGCTCTCGCCCGGCCCCTGCACGCCGAACGAGGCCGGCATCTGCCTCGACCTCATCCGGCTCGCGGCCGGGCGCATCCCGGTGCTCGGCGTCTGCCTCGGCCACCAGGCGATCGGCCAGGCTTTCGGCGGCGAGGTGGTGCGCGCGCCCACCCCGATGCATGGCAAGGTGAGCCGCATCCACCATCACGGGACCGATCTGTTCGCCGGCCTCTCGAACCCGTTCGAGGCCACGCGCTACCACAGCCTGGTGGTGCGGGCGGAGACGCTGCCGCCGAGCCTGCTGGCCACGGCGCATACCGAGGACGGGCTGATCATGGGGCTGCGGCACCGCACCCACGCGCTCTACGGCGTGCAGTTCCACCCGGAGAGCATCGCGAGCCAGCACGGGCACGATCTGCTGCGGAATTTCCTGCGTCTCGCGCAGGCGGAGCGGGTGGCGGCTTGAGCGGAGGCCACCCCCCATGAAACCCCACCTCGCCGCGAAACCCTACCTCTCCGCCCTGGCCCGCGGCGAAACCCTCACCGCCGCCGCCGCCGAAGCCTTCTTCGCCGCCATCATGGAAGGCGAGGCGACGCACGCGCAGATCGCCGCCCTGCTCACCGCGCTCCGGGTCCGCGGCGAAACCCCGGACGAACTGCTCGGCCTGGTCCGCGCGCTCCGTGCCCGCATGGTGCCGGTGGCCGCGCCCCCCGGCACCATCGATCTCTGCGGCACCGGCGGCGACGGCCGGCACACGCTCAACGTCTCCACCGCCGCGTCCTTCGTGGTTGCCGGCTGCGGCGTGCCGGTGGCCAAGCACGGCAACCGGGCGATGTCCTCGCGCAGCGGCGGCTCGGACGTGCTGGGCGCGCTGGGTATCCCCCCGGTCGCCGACATTCCCGCGCTCGAGGCCAGCCTCGCGGAGGAGGGACTCGCCTTTCTTTTTGCGCCGCACCATCATCCCGCCCTGCGCCACGCGGCGCCGGTGCGTGCGGAACTCGGCTTCCGCACCATCTTCAATCTCGCCGGCCCGCTGGCCAATCCGGCCGGGGTCAGGCGGCAATTGGTGGGCGTGCACGATCCGGGCTGGCTCGAGCCTCTGGCCGCCATCCTGGGCGGGCTCGGCGCCGAGCATGTCTGGGCGGTGCATGGCGACGGCATGGATGAGGTAACTTTGTCGGGACCGACACAGGTGGCCGAGTGGCGGGGCGGGGTCTGCCGGAGCTTCGCGATCCTGCCCGAGGCGGCGGGTTTCGCGCGGGCGCCGGCCGAGGCGATCGCGGGCGGAACCCCGGCCGAAAACGCCGCGGCGCTGGAAGCGTTGCTGGCAGGGCAGCGCGGACCCTATCGCGATACCGTTCTGCTCAATGCGGCGGCGGCGCTCATGGTGGCCGGGCACGCCGCGACGCTGCGCGACGGCGCGATACGGGCGGCGCGGGCGATCGACGACGGTTCGGCCCGGGCGCGGCTCGAGCGGATGCGGCGCCGGTTCGCCCGGCATGAGGAAGGAGCGGTCCGCGAGGTGGCCGATGCCTGACAGCCTGCCAGAAAGCGCCGGAACGCTCTCGCGGATCTGCGCCGAGACGCTGGCCGAGGTCGAGCGGCGGCGCGAATTGCTGCCGCTCGAAAAGCTCCGCTCGAAGATCGCGAGCGGCAAGCTCAAGCCGCGCGGCTTCGGGCTGGCGCTGAAAGCCACGCTCATGGGCCATCGCTGCGCGCTGATCGCCGAGTTCAAGCGCGCCTCGCCCTCGGGCGGCGTGATCCGCCCGGACGCCGATCCGGCCGAGGTGGCGCAGGCCTACCAGGCCGGCGGCGCGACCTGCCTCTCGGTCCTCACCGATGCGCCGTTCTTCCGCGGCTCGCTCGCCGATCTGGGGCTGGTCCGCCGGACCGTCGATCTGCCGGTGCTGCGCAAGGATTTCATCCTTGATCCCTGGCAGGTCTTCGAGAGCCGGGCGGCCGGGGCCGACTGCATCCTGCTGATCATGGCGGCGCTCTCCGATGCCCAGGCGATCGAGCTCGAGGCGGCGGCCCGTGAACTCGATCTCGACGTGCTCGTCGAGGTCCATGACCGCCACGATCTCGATCGCGCGCTCGGGCTGCAGACCCCGCTGCTCGGCATCAACAACCGCAACCTCCGCACGCTCCACACCGACATCTCGACCACCATCGAACTCGCGCCCCACGTGCCGCCCGATCGCATCCTGGTCACCGAGAGCGGCATCCGGACGCATGACGATCTGGTGCGGCTCGCCGCCGTTGGCGCCCATTGCCTGCTGGTCGGCGAAAGCCTGCTGCGCCAGCCCGATATCGTGGCGGCCACCCGGGCGCTCCTCGGCGAATGAACACGCTGACCCATCTCGACGCCGAAGGCCGGGCGCGGATGGTGGATGTGTCGGACAAGCCCGAGACCGCCCGCACCGCGGTGGCGCGCGGCTTCGTGTCCATGGCGCCGGCGACCGCGCAGGCGATCGGCGCTGGGTCGCTGCCCAAGGGGGACGTGCTCGCGGCGGCGCGGATCGCCGGCATCCTGGCCGCGAAACGGACCGCCGACCTGGTGCCGCTCTGCCACCCGCTGCCGATCGCGGCAGTCGAGCTGGCGCTCACCGTCGAGCCCGCCGGGGTCGCGATCGAGGCGTCGGTGCGGACCACGGCCCGCACCGGCGTCGAGATGGAGGCGCTGACCGCGGTCTCGGTCGCGGCGCTCACGGTCTATGACATGGCCAAGGCGCTCGATCGCGGGATGCGGATCGAGGGCGTGCGCGTGGTGCTGAAGGATGGCGGCCGGTCCGGGCGGTTCGAAGCTGGCTGACCTGCTGCCGGTGGCCGAGGCCAGGGCGCGGATCCTCGCGGATCTCACGCCCGTCGGCGTCGAGGTCGCGAGTCTCGCGCAGGCCGCGGGGCGGGTGCTGGCGGCGCCGGCCCTGGCGCGGCTCGACCAGCCGCCCGCGGATCTGTCGGCCATGGACGGGTGGGCGGTGCGGGCCGGCGAGGGCGCGGCCGAGCGGCGCGACGCCGGCGCTTCCGCCGCCGGCCAGCCGTTCGCCGGCACGGTCGGACCGGGCGAGGCGGTGCGGGTATTCACCGGGAGCGTGGTGCCCGAGGGCGCCGACGCGGTCCTGTTGCAGGAGGATGCGTCGCCGGCGGGAGAGCGCGTGCGGTTTTCCGCCATGCCCCGCCCGGGCCAGCATATCCGGCGGCGCGGTCAGGATTTCCGCGCCGGTGTCGTGGTGCTCGAACCCGGGCTGCGTCTCGGGGCGCGGGCGATCGGGCTGGCCGCCGCGGCGAACCGCGCCTGGCTCAGCGTGCACCGGCGGCCGCGGGTCGCCTTGCTCTGCACCGGCGACGAGATCGTGCTCCCCGGCGAGGATCCGCCGCCCGGCGGCATCGCCGGGTCGAACGGGCCGATGCTGGCGGCGCTTGTGGCCGCGGCCGGGGGGGAGCCCTGGCTCTTGCCGGTGGTGCGTGACGAGGCGGCCGCCATTGCCGCGGCGGCGCGCGAGGCCGCGGGGGCCGACCTGCTGGTCACGACCGGCGGGGTGAGCGTCGGCGACCGCGATCTGGTGCGGGCGGGGCTCGCCGAGGGCGGTTTCGCGCTTGATTTCTGGCGGATCGCGATGCGCCCGGGGAAGCCGATGCTGCATGGCCGGATCGGCGCGCTGCCGGTGCTCGGCCTGCCGGGCAATCCGGTTTCCGCCTTCGTCTGCGCGGTGCTGTTCCTGCTGCCGGCGCTGCGGAAGCTGGCGGGAGAGCGGACCACCGAACCCGCCTTCGCGACGGCGAAACTCGGCGGCGCGCTGCCCGCCAACGACCACCGGGAGGATTATCTGCGCGCGCGGCTGGACCGGGACGAGGCGGGAGAGACGATCGCTCTACCCTTTCCCAGGCAGGATTCGGCGATGCTGACGACGCTCGCCGCGTCCGATGGCCTCATCCAGCGTCCGTCCCAAGCGGGCGCCGCTCAAATCGGCGACCCGGTTCGCGTGCTGAGACTCGATCTGCCGGGGTGGTGAGGCCCCGGCGGCCGGTCAGGAATGGACCGCGCCGAAATAGAGGGCGAGGGCGACTCCGATGCCGAGCCCAGCCAGTCCGAGTCTGGGGAGAAGCGTGCTATCCGCTTCCGCCCGCACTGAAGCCACACTCCGGGACCGACGCTGCATTCCCGACACCTCCTGATAACGAATGGCAGCCTAGGCATTTTCGGCAGCCGGGCACAAGCATTCCGTGATGGTCCGGTGACAGTGGCAGCGCTTGACGCGGCCCGGAGAATAAATATAGAACGCGAATGGAGTTGCTGCTTTGTTCGCGGCTCGGCCCGGATTCGCGGCACGCCTATGGCCAGGAAAGCGAGTGCCCTTTCATGCTCACGCGTAAGCAGCACGAACTGCTCACCTTCATCGACCAGCATCTGAAGGAGACCGGCGTTTCGCCGAGCTTCGAGGAGATGAAGGAGGCGCTGTCGCTCCGCTCCAAATCGGGCATCCACCGGCTGATATCGGCGCTCGAGGAGCGTGGCTTCCTGCGGCGGCACCATCATCGGGCGCGGGCGCTGGAGGTGGTGCGGCTGCCGGAAAACATGGGCGGCAAACGGGAAGCGACCGGTTTCGCCCCGAACGTGATCCGCGGCGATTTCTCGGGCCGGCTGCCGGCGGTGAAGGCCGCCAACGATGCGGCGGCCGTGGCGCTGCCGATGTATGGGCGCATCGCGGCGGGCCTGCCGATCGAGGCGATCCGGGACGACGCGGCGCAGATCGAGGTGCCGGTGGCGCTGCTCGGCGCGGGCGAGCATTTCGCGCTCGAAATCGCCGGCGACTCGATGATCGAGGCCGGCATCCTCGACGGCGACACGGTGGTCATCCGCAAGGGCGAGACGGCCGAGAACGGCCAGGTCGTGGTGGCGCTGGTGGACGAGAACGAGGTGACGCTGAAGCGCCTGCGCCGCCGCGGCAACTCGATCGCGCTGGAGCCGGCGAACGCGCGCTACGAGACGCGGCTGTTTCCCGCCAACCGCGTGAAGATCCAGGGCAAGCTCGTCGCTTTGTTGCGTCGCTACTGAGGCGTGCCTCCGGAGCTTGTGGGGTCTGGGGCCTTCCGGCCCCAGCGGGCCGCCGGAGGCACGCCTCAACCCGTCAATCCCCAGCAGCCGCGCTCCCCGGCAGGCTCACTGATAATTCCCGAGATGGATCCCGAACCCGAACGGCAGGCTCATCTGAGGCATGTCCGCCGTGAACCGGGGTGGCCTGGTCTGCCGCGCGGCTTCCAGCGCCGCCTGGTCGATCGCATCGCTCCCGCTCGTGGCCTCCAGCCAGACCTTCTGAACCTGGCCGTCGGGCGAGACCAGCATGCGGATATGGGCGGTGCCGTCGACGCCGGCTTTGTAGACCGAGTCGGGCGTCGTCGCCGCCTGCTGCACGCGCGCCGCCAGTTTTTCCGCATAGGCCTGGAAGGCCACCGACTGCGCCGGGGTGAAGCTCGGCGCGGATGATGCCGGGGCAGCCGGCGCGGGCGCCGGCGCGGGCGAGGGGGCCGCCGGCGCCGCCGGCGGCGCGGGCCGAGGCACATGCCGTGCTTCGTGGTGGACCCGCGGCGGCCGGTGGTGGATCTCGCGGTGCCTGGGCTCGGTCCGGTGCGGCGCTGGCGGCCGGTGCGGCGGCAGCGTGCCTTTGGGCGTCTCCGGCAACGGGCGCGGCGCCGGCTGCGGTGGCGGCGGCGCAGGTTTCGGTGGCGCGGGCTGAGGCGGCGCGGGTGGCGGCGGCGGCGCGGGCGCCGCGATCGTCGTCGGATGCGTGGCCGGGGCCGCGCTCATCGCGATGTGCAATCGCATCCGCGCCGGGTGGTGCGGCGGCAAGGAGGGCGCCCAGTCCACGTTCATGGCGGCGAGGATCGCCAGCGCCTCGAGGATCAGGGCGGCGAAGAGCGCCAGCCGGAAGCGGCGGCCCTCGCCGGGATCGTGGAGGAACTCGGCGCCGTTCACGGCGCCGCCGGCACCGCGCTCTCGGGTGTCGCGGCCAGACCCACATCCGAGACGCCGGCGGCCCGCGACGCATCCATGATGCGCAGCAATTGCTGCACCGGCGTATCCCTGTCCGCCGCGATCGTGACCTGCGCATGGGCGGGATCGGGCAGCGCGCGCAGGAGGGCGGTGAGCCCCGCCGCATCGAGCGTCTGGTGCTTGACCGTAATATGCCCGTCCTTGTGCAGGTTGACGGTGACTTCCGGATGCTCGAGCCGCTCGCTCTGGCTGGAGGCCGGCAGCTTCAGCGCGAGCCCGGAATCGGGAATCATCTGCAGCGTGACGATGATGAAGAACACGAGCAGGAACAGCATCACGTCGATCATCGGAATGATCTCGACGCGGCCCCGGCGAACCTCGAGATAGCGCGATTTGCTGCCTTCCATCGGCCTCTACTCCGCCGCCGCGCGTCCGGCGCGCGACTCCGTGAACCGGTTGAGCACGAGCGTGCGCAGCGTCTCCATCTGGTGCACCACGAGCCGCACCGCGTTCGACAAGCCATTATAGGCCAGCAGCCCGATCATCGCGACGAAGATGCCGGCCGCCGTGGTGATCAGCGCATTGGCGACGCCGCCGGTGACCGCGGTCGGCGCGTTGCCGGGCGTGCCGAGCACCGAGAAGGCGCGGAACATGCCGAGGATGGTGCCGAACAGCCCGAGCAGCGGCGAGAGCGTCACGATCGTGTCGAGGAACCAGAGCCGCCGGTCGAGCCGGGGGGCAGCGAGCATGATGGCCTCGTCGAGCAGCCGCCCGAGATCGCCGAGATCGCGCCGCGGGCCCTGACGCAGGCAGATCTCCAGAATCGCCGCCTCCGGCAGGTTGCCGGCCTCGGCCAGCAGGCGGCCGAGATCGGCCGTGCCGATCGCCTCATGCGCCGCGACGTCGGCGACCAGGCGCTCCCCGCCCAGGATGGTGCGCCGCAGATACCAGGCCCGGTCGAGGATGACCGCCAGCGCGAGCAGCATCAGCACGGCGAGCGCGTAGAGAACGCCGTCCGAGTAGTTGGCGATGCGGATGATCGATTGCAGCGTCATGCGCCCTCCCGCGCCCATGATGGCACGAAGGCGCGGCCGCCGGGCAGGGGGCGATCCGGCCACCGGCTTCACATTCCGTGATCACCGGCCGGTGACGGCCCGGCGCGCGGAGGCGGAATGTTTTGCAGACGGGATAACGTGCCGAGCCAGCGAAGGAAGATGTTCTTTTTTGAAAAAAAGAACCGAAAAACTTTCTCGCATGTGACGAGGCGGTTCAACCACCCCGTCCTATACGGATAAAGTCTTTTTGCTTCTTTTTCTTCCGAAAAAGGAGAATCCTTACCTTCCCGCCGAGGCCCGGCATGAACCTGAACGCTGATTTCACCGCCCGCGCCGCCATCCATGCCGCGCGCCTGCCCTGGGTGCCCTCGCCCACGCCCGGCGTCGAGCGCCGCATGCTCGACCGGGTCGGCGGCGAGGTCGCCCGCGCCACCTCGATCGTGCGCTACGCGCCGGGCTCGCAGTTTCCGCCGCACACGCATGGCGGCGGCGAGGAGATCCTCGTGCTCGACGGCGTCTTCTCCGACGAGACCGGGGATTTCCCGGCTGGCACCTACCTGCGCAATCCGCCGGGCTCGCGGCACCGGCCGGGCTCGGCGCCGGGCTGCACGCTGCTGGTCAAGCTATGGCAGATGGATCCGGGCGACCGCGCGACCGTGCGATGCGATTGGGCTTGTGCCCCGCCGGAGCGGCTCGCGGCCGGTGTCGAATCGACCCTTCTGTTCGGCAACGACGAGGAGAGTGTGCGCGTCGAACGCTGGGCGCCCGGCGCCGTCGTGGATCGGGCGGCGCCCGGCGGCCTCGAACTGCTGGTGCTGGAGGGAGGGTTCGACAGCCTGGGCGAGCCGTTCGAGCCGCTTTCCTGGCTCCGCCGGCCGGACGGCGACCGGCTCTGCGCGCGCGCGGGCGCGGCGGGGTGCCGGGTCTGGCTCAAATCGGGGCATCTGGCGCGGGTGCGCGGGCTGGCCGCCGCCGGCGCAGACCATGCAACCCCAGGCTGATCGCGACGAGCAGCGCCAGCCCCAGCAGCTCGATCGGCCGCGCGGACAAAGCGAGCGCGGCGACCCCGGCGAAGCCGACCGAAGCCGCGGCGGATAGCGCCGGGAAACCGAGCGGCTTGCCGGCCAGCGCCACGCCGCGCCGCGCCAGGACGAGGGATGCGGCGCAGTTGAGCGCATAGACGAGGATCACCGCGAGGCCCGAGAGAAAGACGAGTTCGAGAAAACTCCCGCTCGCGGCCAGCAGGAACGCGGCCACGCCGTAGGTGGCCACGGCGCGGGCCGGGATGTCGGTATGCGGCGCCAGGCCGCCCAGCCAGCGCGGCATGAGCCCGTCACGGCCGAAAGCGAACAGCAGCCGTGACGAACCGAGAACGTCGCTGGCCAGGAAGCCGAGCATGGCGAGTGCCGCGGCGGCGAGCATGGCGTGGCCTAGCCAGGGACGGATATGTGCCGCGCCCTCCGCGAGCGGCGCGTCGGAATGGGCGAGCGCCGCGCCGAGCAGATTTTGCGACGCGATCTGCACGCCGAGATAGAGGCCGAGGATCGCCAGCATGGAGAGGAGAAGCGCGCGCGGCAGGGTGCGCGCCGGGTCGGCGATTTCGCCGCTATTGAGCAGCGCGCATTCGTAGCCGGAGAACGCGAAGATCGTGAGCACGACGGCGCGGGCGAAGGGCAGGGCGCCGGCCGCCGAAGGGGCCGCCTGCGCAGACGCGCCATGCCCCGCGAGCAGCAGCCCGAGCGCGATGAAGCCGATCAGCGGCAGTAATTTCGCCCCAGCAACAACCGCGAGCAGCCGCGCCGTTCCCGCGACCGGGCGCAGATTGCCCGCGAGCATCAGCGCGTAGATGGCAGCCAGCAGGCTGAGGCGCCCGGCGCCGTGCGCGAGCGGCGCCAGCACGCCGCCCGCGCTGTCGGCGAGCGCCGCGGCGACGCCGGCGTCGGCGAGGATGTTGGAGGCAAGGAACACGATCCCGGTGACCGCGCCGGCGGCGGGGCCGAACGCCATGGCGACCGCGCCATAGGCGCCGCCGCTGGTCGGCACGCGGCTGCCGGCTTCGGCGAAACAGACCACCACGCCGCCGACGATGAGGGCGCCGAGCCCGTAGGCGAGCGGCGCGGCACCTCCCGCCAGCAGCGCGATCGAGGCCGGCAGCGTGAAGATGCCCGCGCCGACCACATTGTTCACGACGCTGCCGGCAAGCCCGAGCGGGCCGATGCCGCGCGCGAGCCCGCGGTCGCGCGCCAGTTCGGAGGGAGCGGGCGGTTCGGGCATGGCCCATTCCACGGCAAGCGGAACGGGCTTGCAACGGCCGGAAGATGCGCCGAAACCTCCGCCCCGGAGGCAGGCATGAGCGAATCCAATCCGCTGGCCGAGTTCATGGGCAGCGAAGCCGAAGCGCGCGAGACCGAAGGGCGCACCGATTTCGACCCGCTGCTGACGCCCGCCGCCTTCGCCGCCGCCGCCCAGCATCCCGAGATCGCCAGGGAGCTCGGCAGCTACATCGACCAGCAGCGGCGCTTCGTCAAAATCCAGACCGAGCACCTGCACGAGCAGCGCGCGGTCATGGTGCAAAACCTGCGGCTGCGCACCCATAGCGAACGGATCCGGCTGGTGATCCAGCTCGTGATCCTGGCCGTCGTGGCCAGTTTCGTCGCGCTCGTCGCGCAGCTCGTGATCAGCGCCGTCAACGCTCAGGACGTCATCGTCGACCCGTTCGACGTGCCGCCGGCCTTGGCGACCTCGGGGCTCACCGGCGAAGTGGCCGCCGCCTCGCTGCTGGACGAGCTGACCGCGATCCAGAACGGCACGCGCGCGATCGGCGGCAAGCGACGCGTCGAGGCGGCCTGGTCCGGCGAAATCCGGGTGGAAATTCCCTCGACCGGGATCGCGATCGGCGAAATCTCGAAATTGCTGCGCAAATGGCTCGGGAACGACACGCATATCGGCGGCGAGATCGTCTCGCTGCCGGGCGGGCGCATGTCGCTCACCGTGCGCGGCACCGATATCCCGGCCCGCAGCTTCACCGGACCGGATACCCATCTCGAGGATCTCTCGCGCGAGGCCGCCGAATATCTCTATGCCGCGACCGCGCCCGATCTGTTCGCGGAATATCTGTTCCAGCAGCAGCGCTACGGCGAACTGATCGGCTTCCTCGACGCGCATTACTGGTCGGCGCCGAAGCAGCACCGCGCCGAGATGCTGGAATTGTGGGGCGAGAGCCTGGCGCTGCAGGGCCAGCTCGACCCGGCGCTCGAAAAGCTGCGTTTCGCGCTGACCCAGAACCCCTACGACTGGGATCTGTGGGAAGACATCACCCACATCACGCTGCTGGCCAAAGGCGTCAAGGCCGGGCTCGCGGCCGCGGCGGCGATGCATGCGCAGGCGAAATCGGCGCCACCCGACAAACAGCCGAACCCGATCTCGTTCGCTTACGAACTGATCTGGCACGCCGACTATATCGGCGCGGCGAACGCCATGGCGAACGACGAGGCGACGCCGATCGGCGGCGTGTGGGGCACGCCCATCCAATCCAACATCGCCTGGCTGCAGGCGCTGCTGCATGATTGGGACGCGGCCGAGAACTGGCTGCTGTCCGATCTGCCGAGCGATCCCGAGCGCGAGCCGATCGGCCACCTGATCGCCGGCATGCGCGCGCTCGAGCAAGGCAACCCGGCGGATGCCGTGGGGCATTTCCGTGCCTATGCGAAAGCCTGGCATGCCATTGCTGATCTGCAATATTGGCTGCCGAACGCGCCCTGCTATCTCGCGGTGGCGCTCGCCGGTCAGGGCCAGGCGGATGCGGCGCGCGCGGCGCTGGCCGAGGGCGATCAGGCGCCGGGGAGTGCGGTCTGGGGGTGTGCCACGGCGCGCGGACGCGTCGAGGAGGCGCTCGGCAACCGCGCGGCGGCGGACGCGGCCTTTCAGAAGGCGATCGATTTGTTCCAGAGCCTGCCGCAGGCGTTCAACGCCCGCGGCCGCGCGCGGCTGGCGCGCGGCGATTATGCCGGGGCGATCGCGGATTTCGCCGCCGCGCACGAGCGCGGGCCGAAATGGGCCGATCCGCTCAAATATTGGGGCGACGCGCTGATGGCGCAGGGCAAGCGGGACGATGCGATGGAGAAATATCGCGCGGCGCTGCCGCTGGCGCCGGGATGGGCGGAGTTGCGGGCGGCCCTGCAAAGGGCAAAGGGCAAGTAGCCTGCGGCGGGCAGGGAGCTTTGCCCCTGCACCCCATTGGGGCCGGAAGGCCCCAAACCCCGCTTTGTCGGGTATCCGGGGGCCTATGGCTCCAGTGGCGATGGGGGCAAAGCTCCCTGCGCGCCGGAAGCGAACGGCGCCGGCCGGCGCCGCAGCCGCGAATGCCTTGCCCCATACATCGCGTAAACCACGCCCCCGATCATCAGCCACAGCGCCAGCCGCCACCAGGTCCCGTTCGACAGCGACGCCATCAGCCAGAAGCAACTCAGCACCGCCAGGATTGGCGTCACCGGCATGAACGGGGTGCGGAACGGCCGGTGCGCGTCCGGCATCGTGCGGCGCAGAATCAGCACGCCGGCGGACACCACGGCGAAGGCCAGCAGCGTGCCGATCGACACGAGATCGCCCAGCAGATCGAGCGGGAACACTGCCGCGAACAGCGCCGCCCCGATGCCGGTGACGAGGCTGCCGACATGCGGCGTGTGGTAGCGCGGGTGGATGCGGGCGAAGGCCGGCGGCAGCAGACCGTCCCGGCCCATGGCGTAAAAGATGCGCACCTGCCCAAGCAGCGTGACCAGCAGCACCGAGATAAGTCCGAACACCGCGACGATGCTCACGCACCAGCGCGCCCAGTCGAGACGATGGCCTTGCGCGCGCAGCGCCTCGGCGATCGGGTCTGCGACGTTCAGCGTGCGGTAATCGGCGATGCCGGTCATGATCAGCGCCACACCGACATAGAGGACGACGCAGATCGCGAGCGACAGCATCAGCGCCAGCGGAATCGTGCGCTGCGGATTTTTGGTTTCCTGGCCGAGAGTCGAGACGGAATCGAATCCGACATAGGCGAAGAACAGGATGCCGGCGGCGCGCATCACGCCCGAGAAGCCGTAATGGCCGGAGATGCCGGTGTTGGGCGGAATGAACGGGTGCCAGTTGGCCGGCACGACATAGGGCGCCGCGCCGATGATGACCGCCACGATCGTGAGCACCTTGAGCCCCACGATGGCGTCGTTCACCTGCGCCGAAAGCTTGGTGCCGCGCAGGATCAGCCAGGCCGTGAACAGCGTGATGGCGACGGCCGGCAGGTCGAACCATTTGCCGCTGGCATAGACGCTGCCGTCCGCCGCGACCGCGAGCGGCGCGCCGGTGATCGCATTCGGCAGATCGAAGCCGAAACTATGTAGCGTCGCCGTGAAATATCCCGACCAGCCGATCGCGACGAGCGACCCGCTCATCAGATATTCGAGCAGCAGGCACCAGCCGATCATCCAGGCGACACCCTCGCCCATCGTTGCGTAGGCGTAGGAATAGGCGCTGCCCGCGACCGGCACGAGGCCTGCGAACTCGGCGTAGCAGAGCGCCGCGAACAGGCAGGCGAGGCTCGCGATCACGAAGGAGAGCGCCACCGCCGGGCCGGCATGGATGGCGGCCTCCGGCCCGGTCTGCACGAACAGCGAGACGCCGACCGCGGAGCCGACGCCGAAGCCGACCAGGTTGCGCAGGCCCAGGCTGCGCTGGAGATGGCCGCCGGCATGCGGGTCGGATTCCGCCGCGTCGGCGTCGGCCAGCATGGCGGCGATGTTCTTGCGGGACCAGAGGGACATCGGGCTCTTGAAACTGTGAGGGGCGAAGACGCCGTGGCGGGAGATTGCCCGCCATCCGGGGGCTAGGCCAGACCTGCCGCCCTCCGAGGCGTGCCTCCCGTTCCTTCAGGGATCGCCTCAGCCAGCACGGCGGTTCGCCGTCATGGGGGTCTCGGGCCTTTCGGCCCCAGTCGGGTCCAGGGGCAAAGCCCCGGCCGCCGGAGGCACGCCTATCCGAACGCCCCCACATGGTGCGTGATCGCCGTGCCGATCTCGCGCACCAGCCCGAACAGCCGGTGGATCGGCGCGAACAGCCGCTCATGCTCGCGCAGATACGAGGTCGCCGCGCGGGGGCCGCGCGGCTCGGCATAATCGCGCTCGGCCGCCGGGTCGGGCGAGGCCGGGAATATCTCGTGCAGGATCGTCAGCGCCGCCGGCACGTCGAGCCGCAGGATGCGGCGGATCAGCGTCTCGCGGGTCAGCCCGTGGCGCGGCGAGAATTCGGGAATGCCCATCGCCAGCAGCCAGATGCGGCCGATCAGCGCGATGCGCAGCGCATGCAGCAGCATCTCCTCGGTCGCCATCTGCGGCGCGTCGGGCCAGGCCTCGCGCAGCCGCACATGATCGGCCTGGATCCGCCGGAACATCGCCTGCGCCGGCGCCCACAGCCCGAGCTGTTCGAGCGCCCCGGCGATTTCGGCGAGCGCGCGGGCGCGGCCGGGCCGCCGCGCATGGCCCGCGCGGTCCAGCCACGAGCCCGGATCGAGCAGCGAGATCACCGCGCGCAGCACGTCGAGATCGGAATGGCGCAGCGCGTGCTGCGCGAAATCGAGCGCGCGACGGAAGCGGGGACTCGCCTCGCGCATCTCGACGAACTGTTCCGGCATGCGCGCCGCGGCGCCGCCGATCCCCTGCAACGTGTTCGCGCACCAGCCCAATTGCTGCAGGATCGCATTGTTCGGGATGGCGCGCAGTTCACGCGGGTGGCGGATCACGGCGGGCCCCCCGGTATCCGACTGCCGCGCCGGGGGCCGCGAGCCGGACGCATCGAGCAGGGCAGGGCCGAACGCGCCGAGCAGCGCCGCGTAGCCCGGATCCTCCACGAGATCGCCCATGGCGGCGCCGGCGCTCAGGAAGAAATCGGTCGCGAAATCGGTCTCGGTATAGACCGGATCGGTGCGCGCCGGCACGGATGCGAAAGCGTGCCGCGCGAGCACCGCGACCGTCGCCTCGGCGAGACGCTCGGTGCCGAACAGCACGAAACCGTCGCCGCCCTGAAAGGCGCTTTCCTCGCAGAGCGCGATGCCGGCATTCGCGAAAGCCTGGCGCGCCGCCGCGGGCGAGAGATAATGCATGCGGTCGAGCAGCGAGCGCGGATGCGCGCCGCGGCCGATGCTCTCGCCATGCGTGTCGAACAGCACGAGCTCGACATCGGCGAGCCCATGTTTGACCATCAGATCGGCCACTTTCAGCCGCAGCCGCTCGATGTGATAGCTCGCGGCCATCTGGCCGATATAGCGGCCGGAATCGGAATAGCCGAATTGCAGCGCCATGCGCCCGGTGAGCCGCAGATAGGCGCGCCAATGCGGGCTGCGCAGCGCCTCCTCGAGCAGCCGCGCGCCGTGCGCCAGCGCGTTCTCGGTCTCGAACAACGGGCTGATCTCGATCGCGTGCTCGATGCCGAACAGGCGCGCCAGCCAGAGTGCCGCGAGCAGCGTCGCCCCGCTCTCGGTCTCGGCGATCAGGAACCGGACTTTCGTGCCGGAATCGACATGCTTGACGATCTGCGCGACCGTCATCATGAGCCGCGCGGCCGAGGCCTGCTCGGCCAGGATCGCGCCGAAATCGACCGGCACCGGCTCGACGCGGGCCAGCGCCGCGTTGAGCGCCGCGAGCAGCGTGCGCCGCCGCGCGAGATCGGCCGGCGGATCCTCGAGTCCGAGCCGCAGCCGGAGCGCGTTATGCACCTGCGAGGCGTTGAGCCGGACATGCGTGTGCGCCAGCGACATGCCATGCGCCGCGAGCCCGGCGCGCGCGACCGCGAGCGCCATGCTGCCCTCGTCCGACACGCTAGCCATCGCCTCGGCGAACAGCGGATCCAGTTCGGCCGGCGAAAGGATCGCCTCCTCGCGCCCGCGCACCACCGCACTCGCGAAGGCGGCCGTCGCCGCCGGCTCGGCGCGCGTCGGGCAGATCGCGATCTGCCCCGCCACCACCCGCTCCGCCTGTTCGAGCCGGGCGGCGAGCGCGCATCCCGGCGCCGCCGCCGCCACCTGCCGCCGCACCCGCACGAGCTGCAGATGCTTCATCACGAGCCGGTAGCGGAACGTATCCCACCAGCCGATATCGGTGCGCCCGTCGGTGTCGTAACCGACCCAGGTCGCGAGCACGATTGGCTGCGGCCGCAATTCGCTCCAGTAGGCGGGCCAGGATTCCCGCGCCGCCGCCAGCAGCGCGCGGCACAGCCCGTCGAGCGCGTCGCGCGCATTCTCGATCGCCCGCCGCGCCGCCTCGAACTCCTCGGCCAGCGTCGGCCGCGCCGGCCGGTGCGAGATGAAGCATTGCGAGGTCGCAACACCGGACGCCGCCCCGGCGAGCGCCTCATACACCTCGGGCGGATGCGCGAAGGTCGGGTGCGCGGTGAACACGGCGGCGAAACGCGCCCGCTCGACCGCGCCGCGGAAGGCGGCGAGCGGCACCGGGCTGTCCGCCGGATCGGGACGGATCAGCCGCGCCGCGAGCGCCGCGAAATCCGGTTCCCCACCGCCACGCAGCCCGACATAGGCGGCGAGCCGGGCGGCACGGGCAGCGAAGGCGCGGTCGCGCAACTCGCGCACGAGCGCCGCGATGCGCCCCTCGTTGAGTTCGCCCTCATCGATCTGCCGGTGGATCGCGAGCGCCACCGCCAGCACCGGATTGCCGAACGGATCCTCCTCCGCGCGGGCCCGCGCACGCTCGGTCAGGTCGATCAGGTCGGAGGCCGGGTCGTCGGTTTCGCTGTCATCCATGGCACCGCACCCCCCGCGCGGCCGGGGAGTGTATCCCGGCCCGGCGCGGGCGGGCAGAGGCTCCCCGCGCTCACATCTCCGGGTCGAACGGCGCCTTGAGCAACCGCTCCACGGCAGCGGCGCGGCCGGTGCGGCCGACCAGGGCGATGCCGTCGCCCGGCCTCAGGATCATGTCCGGCGCCGGCGGGAGCCGGTCGTCGCTGCCCTGGCGATGCAGCCCCACCACCAGGAAAGCGCCCGCCGCCTCGGCCTCGAGCGCCGCGACCGGACGGCCCGCGCCCCAGCAGCCGGGATCGACCGGCACCACGTCGAGCGCGAGACCGAGCCGCTCCAGCGCGTCGAGCGGCCCCGCAAGGCGCTGCGCCAGGTCGCGATAAAGAATGAGCTCGGCGATGCGCTCGGCGCCGATATGGGTCGGCATCACCACCTGGCTCGCGCCGGCCTGCACCAGCTTGCGCTCGGTGCTCGGCGCCTCGCCGCGCGCGATGATGACGAGCTCGCGGTTGAGGCTGCGCGCCGAGAGCGTGATGAACACGTTGGCCGCATCCTCGGGCAGCACGGTCGCGAGCGCCCGCGCCCGCGCCACGCCGGCCGCGACGAGGCAGCCCTCGTCGGTTGCGTCCCCCTCGAGCGTGAGCTGGCCCAGCGCCCGCGCCGCCGCCAGCCGGTCCGGCGACCGCTCGACGATCACGAAGCGCATGCCGGCCGATTGCAGCTCGCGCGCGAGCTGCTGGCCGATCCGGCCATAGCCGCAAATCACCACATGCCCGCTCAGGCGCTCGATTTCCCTGCTCATCCGGCGCGATCCGAAATAGGCCGCGAACTGGCTCGCGGTAATCAGTTGCACGAACGCACCGGTGACGAACAGCATGCCGGTGCAGCCGAGCACGATCAGCCCGAGCGTGATCGCATGCAGCGCCGGGCCGGTGACCGGATGCACCTCGCCGTAGCCGACCGTGTACACGGTGATTACCACCATGTAGAGCGCGTCGAGGAAGCTCCAGCCGCACGCCATGTAGCCGACGGTCGCGGCGGCCATCACGAGGGCGACGAAGCCGGAGCCGGCCAGCAGATTACGCCAGGGCGAACCCAGCCACTCTGGCTTCACTGCCACATCCCCGCCTGTTGCAACCGTTTCACCGTTTCGCCGATTCCAGACTCCGGCGCTTGAGGCTAGTCTGCGCCCATGCCGATTCCCCTGAGTTTCCCGGACTGGGTGCCGTGGTGGGTGCAGCTGCTGGTGTTCGTGGCGCTAATCCTGCTCGGCATCGCTTTCGCCATCATGCCCTTCAGCGTCATCGGCACGAAATCCCGGCTCGACCTGATCGAGGCGCGGCTCGATGAGATCCAGGGGGAGATCCGCAACCTGGCGCTCAGGCTGCCCGAGCCCGTGCGCGGCAGCGGCTTCGACGACGCGCCGGTGCTGCGGGCGCAGCCGCCCATCCCGCCGGCGCCGCGCAGCGCCGAACGGGGGCGGGCGGAGCCGAGACTCGATCCGCCGCTCCGGCGGCGTTGAGGTTCAGCCGCTTTCTCGTGCCATCGCCGCCGAGGCGCGGGGTCCAGGGCCTTCCGGCCCCAGCCGGGGTGCGGGAGACGAAGCCTCCGCCCCGCCGCAGGCTCGCCCTCATGCTCCCGTTCGGCTTCGCGAGCGGGCTCCCGCTCCCGCTCAGCACCTTCACGCTGCATCAATGGTTCGCGGTCGCCGGCATCTCGGTGCAGACGATCGGGCTGCTCGCCCTCGTCGCCCTGCCCTATACGCTGAAATTCCTCTGGTCGCCGCTGTTCGACCGCGCGCCGCCCTGGGCGCCCGCCGCGCGCCGCCGCGGCTGGCTCCTGCTCGTCCAGCCGCTGCTCGCCGGCGCCATCCTGCTGCTCGCCTCAAGCGATCCCGCGACCGGACCGGCGCTCACCGCCGCGGCGGCGGGGCTGGTCGCGCTGATGTCGGCGAGCCAGGACATCCTGATCGACGCCTGGCGGATCGACACGTTCGCGGAACACGAACAAGGTGCCGCGCTCGCCGCCTATGTCTGGGGTTACCGCACCGCGATGGTGGTCGCCAATGCCGGCGCGATCTGGCTTTCGACGAAAATCGGCTGGCATCTGGCACTCGCGCTGGTGGCCTCGCTGGTGGGCGTCGGGTTCGCGACCGCGTGGCTGGCGCCCGAGCCGGAAGGTGCGGCGCTCGTGAACCGCCCGGCGGGTCTTGCCGCCTTCCGCGCCGCGATCCTCGACCCGCTGCGCAATTTCCTCACCCGCGAGAACGCGGCGTGGCTGCTGGCCTTCGTCATCCTGTTCCGATTGGGCAAGGTGTTCGCCGACCAGACCGCGGCCCCGTTCTACCGCTACGCGCTGCATTTCTCCTCGGCCGCGGTGGCGGCGGCCAATACGGTCCCGCAACTGATCGGCACCTTCGCGGGCGCCGCGGCGGGCGGCGCGCTGGTGGCGCGGCTCGGCGCGCGCCGCGCGGTGCTGGTCGCCGGAACCGCCCAGGCGCTCTCGCTCGGTCTCTATATCCTGCTCGACCGCCACCCGACCGGCCCGATGCTGGCGGCGAAAGTGGGCGGCGAATTCCTCGCCGGCGGCGCCGCCGACACCGCCTTCCTCGCCTATGTCTCGACGCTCTGCTCGCGCAACTATTCGGCCTCGCAATACGCGCTGCTTTCCTCGCTGGCGGCGCTCGTGTTCCATACGCTGGGCGGGCTGTCGGGCTACACCGAGGCGGCGCTTGGCTGGGTGCCCTTCTTCGCGTTCACGATGCTGGCGAGCCTGCCGGCGCTCGCGATCCTGGGACGATTGCGGTGAGGCGCGCCTCCGGCGGGCAGGGCTCTGCCCTGCACCCGCTGGGGCCGAAAGGCCCCAGACCCCATGACTTTGAATGGGCCGGGCAGGCTTCCGCGACTTTTTAAAGAAATGGGGTCTGGGGCCTTTCGGCCCCAGCGGCTTGCGGCCGGCGCGCCATCGGTCCGAGCACCGGACGCAAGAGAGGCGGAGCCTCTGCCCGCCGGAGGCGCGCCCCGCTTCAGGCGCCGAGTGCCGCGAGCCGCGCGATGGTGCGCCCACGTGCCTGTTCGGCGATCGCAGCCGCGTCCGCCCGGGCGAGCGTTTCCGTCCAGAGCACGCGATCGAGCCGGGTGCGCGCCTCGAGCCGCGCCCAGGCCTCGCTCGTCAGTTCCGCCGCCAGATCGAGCCTCGCGTCGGGCGGCAGATTGGGCGTTTCGTTCACGCGCTGCGGCGTGAAATCGCGACCGAGCCAGGCCGCGAGACGCGCCCAGAAATCGGGCGCTTCGGCGATGCCCACATGATCGAAACGGGCGAGCGAGGCGCGCGCCGCGTCGAGCAGGCCCGCATCTTCCTCCGGCGGGATGAACCCGCCATCCGGGATCCGCTCATGCGGCCAGAGCAGAAGCCGGAGCGCCACATTGTCGATCTGGC
This sequence comes from Acetobacteraceae bacterium, assembly GCA_027451405.1. Classification (GTDB taxonomy): domain Bacteria; phylum Pseudomonadota; class Alphaproteobacteria; order Acetobacterales; family Acetobacteraceae; genus DAIDJM01. Next base: position 42,739 of record DAIDJM010000059.1, read on the forward strand.
ACGCGATTTCCGGGCTTTCGAGAAACGCCGCGAGCGGTCCGCGCGCGAGCGCCATGCGGCCGGCCCAGCCGCCCCAGTCGGCGAGAGCCGCCGGCGGGAAACTGCGCCAGAAGACGAAATGCGAGAGCAGCCGGCAGACCGGCTCCCGGAGCACGGTGACGAACTGACCGCCGCCGTAGGCGGCGCGCAGCGTCGAGGCCGACATATGCGCGCGCACGAGGCGCTCGCCGAGCGGGATGGTTGCCGGGCCAAAATGGATAAATCCGCGGTTTTCGCTGCCGACCGTATCGAAATCGGTGAAGCTGCCGAAAAAAGCGAGATCGAAGCCGAACAGGCAGCGCGGCGGATCGGCCGCCTGCACGAGCGCATCCGCGACCGCGATGCCCGCCGTCTTCGGGATGTGCATGAACACAAGCGGCCGGGAGGGATCATAAGTCATGGGGTTTGGGGCACGGGAGGTGCGCCGCTTTGGTTGATGCGCGCCTCCGGCGGCCCGGGCTCTGCCCGAGACAAGCTGGGGCCGAAAGGCCCCAGACCCCATCCCGTCGAATAAGCCATGCTGGCGGAGCCGATTTCCTGACGTCACGGGGTCTGGGGCCTTTCGGCCCCGGCGGCCTGCGGCCGGCGCGCCATCGGTCCGAGCAACGGAGGCAAGAGAGGCGGAGCCTCTGCCCGCCGGAGGCGCGCATCAACGCAAACCAATCCCGCTCTATGTCTCGCCCGTCAAATAGCATTCGCAACAAGCCTTCGCGAGTGCCCGCACCCGCCCGATATAGCCAGCGCGTTCCGCCACCGAGATGACCCCGCGCGCATCGAGCAGATTGAACAGATGGCTCGCCTTGATGCACTGATCGTAGGCCGGCAGCGGCAGACGCGCTTCGATCAGCGCCGCGCATTCCGCCTCCGCGTCGGCGAAATGGGATGCGAGCCGGCCCGTGTCGGCCCGCTCAAAATTATAGGCGCTGTATTCGCGTTCAGCCCGCAGGAACACGTCGCCGTAGCGCACGCCCGCGCCGTTGAAGTCGAGATCGTAGACGCTCTCGACTCCCTGCACATACATCGCCAGACGCTCGAGACCGTAAGTGAATTCCGCGCTCGGCAAGTCGACGGCGATGCCGCCGACCTGCTGGAAGTAGGTGAATTGCGTGACCTCCATGCCGTCGCACCAGACTTCCCAGCCGAGCCCCCAGGCGCCGAGCGTCGGGCTTTCCCAATCGTCCTCGACGAAGCGGAAATCGTGCAGGGCCGGATCGATCCCGATCGCGCGGTAGCTGTCCAGCACCAGCGCCTGGGCGTTCTCCGGACTCGGCTTCATGATCACCTGGTATTGGTAATAATGCTGCAGCCGGTTGGGATTTTCGCCGTAGCGCCCGTCGCCGGGCCGGCGGCAAGGCTGCACGTAGGCGGCGCGCCAGGGGCGCGGCCCGAGAGCCCGGAGCGTCGTCGCCGGGTGGAACGTGCCCGCGCCCATCTCGAGATCGTAAGGCTGGAGGATCACGCAGCCTTGCGCCGCCCAATAGGCATGCAGGCGCAGGATGATGTCCTGAAAGCTCGGTGTGGCGCCCATGGGACGAGGCCGGTAGCATGCGGGGCGGTGTGAGCGGAAGGCAGGCGGGCGCGGCATGCGGCGGCGCGATCTTTGGGCGATCCTGGCGGTGGCGGCGGCGCTCGCCGGCACGATCGAATACCGGGCGGCCTTCATCGAGCCCCGGGCATGGGGCGCGCTCTGCAGCGCCTCGGCGCCGCCGCTCGCCTGCGTGCCGCGCGGCGCGCTGCTGTGGCTCCAACAGCAATACCTGCTCGGCGACGCCGCGCTGGCGCTCGGGCTGCTGGCCTTTCTCCGGGGCGGCGACTGGGCGGCGCTCGCCGCCATGGTCGCCGGCGTGATCGGCGTCGAGAACTACAACGCAACCTGGGCGATGGTCGGCGGCGTGCTCGGGGCCTGGTGCTGGCTCGAACGCACCGGACCCTGGCGCGGCGGCGCGCGAGCGGCTAGGCAGGAGGGATCGTGACGACACGCTGGCTTCTCCTGGCTGGGCTTTTCGGCATGGCGGCCTCCTGCACCCTGGATCGCGGCGGCGATCCGGGCACGCGGTTGCAGGCGCTGCTCGACGCTTATCATATTGCTCACGGAATGGCGGCGAGCACGGTGGAAAATCCCGATGTCGATCCGGCCGTGAAGATGCAGCTCATCCGGCTCGACCGGCGCGCCTACGACGCCGTCGCGGCCCTGACGCGCGGCAATGACGGCTTCGCCGACGAGGAAGCGACGGCGCGCGCCGTCTCCGCGCTCACCGATTATGCGGCCCGGCAGACCGCTTCCTCGCCCTGAGCCCGGCATGAAATCAGCATGAACGGCGGCGGGTCGCTGCTGCAGGCCATCACGCGGGCGCTGCTGCATATCCTCGAAATCGGCGTCCAACTCGTGAGCCGCATCCTCGCGGCTTTCGAAGCCTGGCTGCGCGGCGCGCTGAGCGCGCTCCATGTCGGCGGCGACCTGCAGACGATCATCGTGACTCTGCTGCCGATTCTGCTGCTGGTCGCGGTGGTACGGCTGCTCGGCGGGGTGATTCGGATCGTGCTCGTGATCGTCCTGGTGTTGCTGGTGCTGCAAATTCTCTCGCCGGCGCTGGGCGTGCGATAGACCGGAGTGCGTTTTGGTTGAGCCGCGGCCCCGGCCTACAGCGTGATCCGCATCCCGTCATAGGCGACCTCGAATCCGGCCCCGGCGCATTCCGCGCGTTCGGGGGAATCGTCGAGCAGGATGGGATTGGTGTTGTTGATATGAAAGAAAATCCGCCGCGCCCGCAGCCCGGCCAGTGAAGTGAGCGACCCGCCGGCCCCGGAGAGCGGCACATGCCCCATGCGCCGGCTGGTCTTGGCGCTCATCCCGGCGCGGATCATTTCCTCGTCATCATAAAGCGTGCCGTCGAACAGCAGCAGATCGGCCGGCGCCAGAGCCTCGAGGACCGCCGGCGTGATCTCGGCGCAACCGGGTGCCGCGATCGCCACACGGCCCTTCGCATCAAGACGGGCGGCGTAGGTGGGCGCGGCCTCGGCGCGCGCCGCCTGGCGGTCTTCCTGATACAGCGGAACCTTGCCGGGCATCGGCAACAAACGCACCGTCATTCCGTCACCGAGATCGGCCGCCTGGCCCGGTGCCAGCGCCTCGCGCACCACGAGCGCGGGGTCGAGCGAGGCAAAAAGACTGTTCCCAGCGAGAATGTCGAGAATTGCCCTGGGCGCCAGAATGCGCAGCCTGTGCTGCTCGCGGAGCGCCAGCAGTCCCGCGATACCGTCCACATCGGCGCTGATCAGCACCACCGTGTCGACCGGAGAATGACGCGTGCCGGCAGGTGGGGCGAGTTCCTGGGTGGCAAGGATCTGCTGGCGGAGGTCGGGCGAGGCGCCGATCAACGTCCAGCGCGCCCCGTCAGGGCTGACGGCGAGCTGAGCCTGTGTGCGGGGACGGGCGGCCGGATCCCCGCTCCGCGCGCGCGCGCAATTCGCGCAGCCGCAATTCCATTGCGGGAAACCGCCGCCGGCGGCGGCGCCTTGGACGATGAGGTGCATTCTTTTGGCCTCCGGCGGGCAGGGGGGCTTTGCCCCTCGCCATTGGTGCTTGAACCAATGGCGCACTCAATGGCGAACCCCACTGGGGCCGAAAGGCCCCAGACCCCGTTTCTTTAGAAAGTCGCCCCAGCGAGCAAGGCCTATTCAAGGCGATGGGGTCTAGGGCCTCTCGGCCCCGGCTTGTCCCGGGCAGAGCCCGGGCCGCCGGAGGCACGCAACCGCAAAAAAGCTTCGGCGTCGGCCACGATTTCCCTGCGCCTCGCCTCGCTCATCGCGGCCAGCGTGCGATACGGCATCCCCATGCGCGGATTGCGCGACAGAGCCCGCTCGTTCTCGATCAGGAAGTTCCAATAGAGGTAATTGAACGGGCAGGCCTTCGGGCCCGCTTTTGCCTTCACGTCATAGGCGCAGCGGCCGCAATAATCCGACATGCGGTCGATATAGGCTCCCGAGGCCGCGTAAGGTTTCGACGCCAGAACGCCGCCATCGGCGAACAGGATCATGCCGTGCACATTGGGCAATTCCACCCAATCATAGGCATCGGCATAGACCACGAGATACCATTCCTCCACCTGCCGCGGCTCGATGCCGGCGAGCAGCGCGAAATTGCCGGTGACCATCAGGCGCTGAATGTGGTGCGCGTAGGCGTGACGCCGCGTGTCGCGCACGACCTCCGCGATGCAATTCATGTCGGTCTCGCCGGACCAGTAGAACCACGGCAAATCGCGCTTCGCACCGAGCGCGTTCGTCGTCGCATAGTCCGGCATCCGGTGCCAGTAGATGCCGCGGATATATTCGCGCCAGCCGAGAATTTGCCGCACGAAGCCCTCGACCGCATTGAGCGGCGCGGTGCCGGCTTCATAGGCCTTTACAGCGCCCTCGCAGACTTCGCGCGGAGACAGGAGCCCGCAATTCAAATAAGGCGAGATGACAGCGTGGAACAGGAACGGCTCGCCGCTCTTCATCGCATCCTGATAATCGCCGAACGCCGGCAGTCCATGCCGCAGGAAATGCGCCAGCGCCCGCAGCGCCTCGGCGCGCGTCACCGCCCAGCCGAATGGCTCGAGATCGCCGAAATGGTCCGCGAAGCGCTGGGCCACGAGCGACAGCACGTCGCGCGTCACCGCGTCGGGGGTGAAGCGCGGCAGAGCCGGCACGCGGGTACGCGCCGGCAAGCGCTTGCGGTTTTCCGCGTCGAAATTCCACTGCCCGCCCGCGGGCTTGTCCTGCTCCATGAGGAGTCCGGTCTCGCACCGCATCTCGCGATAGAAGAACTCCATGCGATACTGGCTACGCCCTCCGGCCCATTCCGCGAAACGCTGGCGGGAGCAGAAGAAACGCGTATCGGCCCGGATATGCACGGGAATGCCGAACGCTGCTTCCCAGCCGCGCATCGCCTGCTCGACCCGCCACTCGCCAGGTTCGGTGACAATCAGCCGGTCAGGTCGATGACGCGCGATCGCGCGCCCCACCTCGCCGGTGAAGCTGCCGGTATTGCCGGGATCGTCGAGCCGCACGTAATCGACGCATAGACCCGCCGCCTTCAAATCGGCCGCGAAATGCCGCATCGCCGAGAGAATGAGCGCGATCTTCTGCTTGTGATGGCGAACGTACCGCGTCTCCTCGTCGGCCTCGACGAGCAGGATCACGTCATCCGGCGCGGTGTCGGCCAGCGCGGCGAGCTCGCGCGAGAGCTGGTCCCCGAGGACCAGTCGCAAGGCCGGCATGGCTCAATGCTTGCCGTGGGTCTCCAGCGCGGCTTTCAGCCCGGGCACGTAATCGGCGCCGCTCAGCACCTCAAGGCTGGAGCCCTTGAAATCCTCGCCGATCGGCTGGGCCCGGCCATGCAGGCAGGCCGCCAGAAACCCTTCCTCAATCGCATTGAACGAGGTGCGGTTCTCCGGCCGCGCGAAACCATGCCCCTCATCGGGATAGAGCACATACGTGACCGGCACGTGCTTCGCGCGCATGGCCGCGACGATCTGATCCGATTCCCGCTTGTTCACACGAGGATCGTTCGCACCCTGACCGATCAGCAGCGGACGCACGATCTGATCGGCATAGGTGAGCGGCGACTCGGCCTTGAGCAGCTCCCGGCCCGCCGCGGTGCTCGGGTCGCCCATGCGCTGGACCATCTGCTCGTAGCCGGATTTCCAATAGGGCGGAATGGTCTGCAGCAGGGTGAACAGGTTCGAGGGGCCGACGATATCGACACCGCAGGCAAACGTCGTCGGGTGCATCGAAAGGCCCGCAAGCGTCGCATACCCGCCATAGCTGCCGCCGGTGATCGCCACCTGATCGGCCGTGGTGACGCCGTGCTGGATGACCCAGCTGACGCCGTCGAGCAGGTCGTCCTCCATCGCCCGGCCCCATTGCTTGTCGCCGGCGGCGATGAACGCTTTCCCGAAACCCGTGGAGCCGCGGTAATTGACCGAGAGCACCGCATAGCCCCGGTTCGCGAGCCATTGGTGCTCCGGATCGTAACCGTAACTGTCCCGTGACCAGGGCCCACCATGTACCGCGAGCACGAGCGGTGCAGGTCCTTTTGTGTCCGGCCGGGTCAGATAGGCGGTCAGCAGCTTCCCGTCGCGAGCCGGAAAGGTGAAGGCCTCCATCGGCAGCAACTTGTATTTCTCGAGCTCGGGACGAGCCGTGAACAGCTTCGTCAGCTGCTTTTTCTGGCGGTCGTAGAGATAGAACGCCGCCGGCTCGGTCACCTTGTCGATGGCGACGGTCCAGAGACGGTCATCATCGGTCTGGCTGATCACCGACCATTGGCCCTGCGCGGTCTTGTCGAGGAAATCGATGTCCGCGCGGTAGGTGTCGTCGAGCGGCGTCCACCGTGTCTTGAGATATTCCACCGCATAGGCATGCACCGTACCGGTCATGGGATCGGTCAGCACACCGCCGATATCGGCGCGGGGATCGGCCGCGATCAGGGTTTCCTTCCCGGTCGCGAGATCGATTTTCTCGAGAGCCGCCGTGTCGCGCCCGCGGCTATCGATGATGTAGGCGAAGTCCGCGCCCTTCGGGATACCCGCGATCGAGGTGGTGAGGCCATCCTCGAACGGAATATCGAGCAGCTTCGCGGTCTTGCCGTCGGGGAGCAGTTTGAGGATCGTGTAGCTGCCGTCCGGGTTCACCTGCTGCGCCAGACGGGGCACGAGGTTGAAATCGACCACGAAGCCTGCGAGCCCGTCGCCTTTGCGCAGCATCGTGAGCTTACCGGACGCGAGTTCCAGCCGGTAGAGATCGTGCCAGTGCGGATCGCGATTGTTCAGGCCGATCAGGATCGCGTCCTTCACGATCGGGCTTTCCGCCTCGATCTCGACCCGTGTGTCCTTGAAGGGCGTATAATCGGTGACTTTCCCGGAGGCGAGATCGATGCCGTGCAGCAGGAAATTTTCGCTACCCCCTTTGTCCTGCATGTAGAGCATGCGACTGCCGTCGGGGGAGAAGAAGAAAATCCGTAGCGGACGGTCGGTCTCGTGCGTGATGGGCTTCGCCGCGCTGATATCGCCGGCGGGGCCGAGCCATACATTCATGACGCCGCCTACCGGCGCCGAGAAGGCCAGCTTCGTCCCGTCCGGACTGAGCATGGCGCCGGCCCGGCTCGGATTGCCGAACAGGACCTGACGGGGAATGAGCGGGGGCTGATCGGCAGCGTGCGCCAGCGAGACAAAGAATACCGAGCCGAGCAGCAGTTTCTTCATGACGTTTCTGTAACCTCAAGCCCTGCGGGCCGTCCGGATTTGGCCCGCGATCCTGGGCTTGCGACCGCGGGACTTTTCTCCAGAACGCGCTCCAGCGCAAGAGCCCGGGCGGCAGCGGTGTGCTCGGCCAGAACCCGCGCGCGGGCGGCGATGCCGATCCTGCGGCGCCGTTCCGGCATCATCTCCAGCAGGGGCAGGATGTCGGAACTCTGTTCGGCGATCCGGATTTCGCTGCCGATCCGAAAGAACGTGCCGATGCCCGGCCACGGATCGGACACGATCGGCGTCGCGCAGGCGCCGGCCTCGAACAAGCGAACGCTCGGGCTATAGCCTGCCTCGATCATGTCGGCACGTGTGACGTTCAGGGTCCAGGCCAGGCTGTTGTAGAATTCCGCGTGCCGTCCCGGTGGGACATGCTCGATCCGGTCGACGTTGGAGGGCCAGGCGATGGAAGCAGGGTATTGCGGCCCAGCAACGACGAACCGCAGATCCGGGCGCCGGCGCGCCGGTTCCAAAAGCAGCCGTTCCAGCATGGGCTGCCGGTCGATGCTATACGTGCCGAGATACCCGAGAGACCAGCGCGCCGGCAGCGGCGCAGCGGCCGGCCCATAAAGCGCGGGATCGACGGCGCAGAACAGCGCCTGCGCGTCGCGGGCCCCATAGTCTCGTTCGAGGCGCCTCAGCGTCGGCCCACCTGTGAACGAAAGATAGTGATCGAAACATGGCACGATGTCCGGCGCGAGATAGGGGCACTCGCCGGCATCCAGAGCCGCGAGCGTGACCGGTGTATCGATGTCGTAAAATGCCAGCCGCCGCGCCCAGGGACGCAGTCGGCGGATCACCCTGGCCCCGTCCGCGACGAACGAACCGACGACCACGAGATCGGCGCTTTCGATGGCAGCGCGGAAGGCATGGAGGTCGGCCACCTCATCGTAAAACGCCAGTCGGCAAAAGGAGGGATCGGCCAGATCGCGCTCCGCGGCATACCAGGGCCGGTCGCACTCCAGAAACAGAATATCATGCCCACGATCGCCCAGCGCTTTGAGCAGCGCGCGATAGGTCGTGGCATGTCCGTTGCCCCAGGAGGAGCTGAGCGTCAGCCCCACGAAAACGAAGGAGAGGCGCCGTTTCATGCGGCACGCTGGGCGCGTTTGCGGGCCAGCGCGTCCTGCAGGATTTCATTCACCTGCGCTGCACGCGCCGCGTAACTATGGTCCGCAACGGCGCGGCGGCGGGCTGCCTCCCCGATTTCTCGAGCGCGCGCCGGGGTGAGGGCGGCGAGATGGGCCGCGACCGCATCGCCATCGTCCGCGACGAGAATTTCCTGGCCAGGCGCGAAAAAGCAATCGATACCATCCCACCGGTCGGTGATGATGCATGCCCCTGCGCCGGCCGCCTCGAACACGCGGGTGGCGGGGGAATAGCCAACCTCCGCCATGCTGTCGCGCGCCACGTTCAGCACCGCGAGCGCAGACGCATTGAGTGCATTATGGCGCTCGCTCTTCACATGTCCGAGCCAGCGCACATTGGCAGGCAGAAGCCGGTCTTCCCAGCCGGCGCCGCCCAAGAGAAAGGCGCGAGTCGAATCAATCCCGGCGGCTCTGAAGAAAAATTCGTCGATGCGCGCCTCGCGGTCAGGCAAACGGTTCGCCAGTAAGGCCAGATCGCAGATCAGATCGGAGTCAGGCGGAACCGGGAAATGCGTTGTCCCATCGAGACCGTTATAGATCGGCTGGCAGCCGCGCGCCCCCGCCCGGCGATAGGCCTCAACCACCGGCGGTCCGCCGCCATAGGTAAAGACGAGATCCAGACCCCCCAGTGCGTCGCGCAAGACGGCCTCCTGTCCCCGCCGCAACGCCGCGAGTGTGGCAGGCGCGTCGACATCCCAGAAAATACGGAGCGCGTCCTCTCGCGCGCAGCGCGAGATCCCCGCGAGCAAAACATCGTCGAATACGCCGACGCCGCTCGCCTTGATGACGACATCCGCAAGCGCTGCCTGCTGCAGAGCGCGACGGACACCCTCCGGGGTCGCCGGATAGACGCTGACCTGCGCCCAATCGGGCGGATCGATATCGCGATGCGCCTGACGATCGAACGCGTCCGGCTCATAAAACGAAATGCTGTGGCCCAGCGCCGCCAGTGCCCGCAGCACGCCGCGATAATACGTCGCGGCACCGTTCCAGTAGCAGGAAAGCAAGCTCGACCCGTAAAAGGCAATGCGCATTACACCCGTTCCGCCCTCTGTTTGAACTGCTCCACGTGCTCCACCAATTCCAGCGCACGATGCATGCAGCTATGGCGTTCGCGGATCCGAGTCAGGCCCGATTGGGCGAGAGCTTGGCCAAAAGCCGGGTCGTGGTGAAGCGCCCGCATATGCTTTGTCATCTCCTCTCGGCTATGCGCCACGAGGAAATCGTCGCCAGCTCGGAACAGGCCTTCGCGATCCTCCCATGGCGCGCAGATCAGCGGAACACCGCAGGCGAGCGCCTCAAAAACGCGGATGGTCGGGATGCCCGGGAGCTGTCTCGCATAGAATCCGCGTGGAACATGAACCGTGAATTCAGGACGCGAGAATACCTGCGGAACATCCGCATTGGCCAGCCAGCCATGATAACGCGCCCCGTGGCGCTTCAGGGTCGCCAGCGCCGGCTCCGGATAACGGACACCATAGATGTCGAGTGCTGTTTGACTATCCCGACAGGGAACAAGGAGAAAATCCACCAGCGCCTCGCTGCGCTCATCGTCGCCCCAATTGCCGATCCAGACGCATCCGTGCCTCGGCGTTTCCGATACGATGGAGTAAAAATGCGTCGTATCCGCGGCCTCGTGCCAGACCTGAGCGCGGCTTCCCCAGCCCCACTTCCGATAGATTTCTGCGAGTGCCTCGCCGAAGGCCAGCACACCATCATAATCGCCCAGATCATGCGTACGCAGCGATTCGGGATCGCTGAGCGCGCGATGGTGCGTGTCATGGAACAGGAGCGTGAAGCCCGCGCTGCGCCGCCAGCGCCCAAGGGCGGTAATGATGTCGGAATCGTTCCATTCATGAACGATGACGAGATCGCTGTCGCCCACGAGCCCCGCGATATCCTCTGGGCAGGCGTAGGTCACGACTGGCAGATCGGCGAAGGACGACGCGAAGCGATCCTCGGCATCGGAGGCATCCTGCCGGAGATGGCTGCGGCTCCAGCCTCCCTCAGGTTCGCAGGCAATGGCATCGTGACCGAGTTTTCGCAGAGCGCGCAGAACGCCGCGCTGAAAATGCGCGTTGCCGTGATTCCAGCATGAGACGAGCGAGTGTGTGAAATAGAGGATACGCATCAGGCCGCCGGCCTGACCTCGTCGTAATCCCGGCGTGCCAAGGCATGCACATGCAGGGTCCGGCGAGCCATGGAATCGGCAGTAAAACAGAGTGCCCGTCGACGGGCAGCGGCGCCGAGCTGGAACCGGGTCGCCGGGTCGGCCATCAGCTCGCCGATACATTCCGCCCAGACGGTCGGATCATCGGCCGGCAGGAACAGCGCGGCTCCCTCCCACAGCTCGCGGAAAGTGGGAATATCGGAGAGCAGGAGAGGCGTTCCGAGAGAGGCGGCTTCGAGCACGGCGAGTCCGAATGGTTCATATCGCGCGGGCGAAGCAAAAAGCGCGGCGCTCGCCATGCAGCAACGAAGATTCGGACCAGACAGAACGCCCAAGGGCTGCATATGCTGCGGTACAAATCCGGCATTCGCGGGCCCATGCAAAGGACCGGCGACCCGCACGGGTAAGGCAATTCGCGCGGCGACGGCATCGAGCAGCCGCATGCCCTTGGCTTCATCCCAGATCCGCCCCGCGGAGAGAATGACGCTTTCCCGACCGGCAACGATGTCGGGTGCCGGCGGAATGCCGTTCGGAACGATTTCGAGTCGCGACAGGGCCGTGCCGTAAACCGCCTCGATTTGCGTGGCCAATGCCGCGGTCGGCGCAATCAGCGCGTCGCAATGGCGTGCGCCGGCAGCAAGCGCCTGCGTGCGCCAAGCCAGATCCGCAGGCAACGGACCTCGTCGTTGCGCCCGCCACCATGTACCGACACAGGAATGAACGACCGCCACGCAGGGACACTCGAACGGTTCCAGGGCATAAGCCGGGCTGTGCAGATGAACCGCATCGGCCCGCAACTCCTGCGCCACTGCCACGAGCCGCCGCGAGACGCCGCGAAGCGCACCCGCATCGGAGACCATCCAGTCGAGATCGAGTCCAGTCGCAACCCAGACCAGACCATCGGCTTCGGCGCGAGCAGTTTCCGAGGGGGGTGGACCAAGTACGGCAAGCGTGCACTCCACGCCAAACCGGCGAAACTCGCGTGCGAGCGTGCAACTATATTGCCAGACGCCACCGACCGCGTCAGTGGTCAGCAGCAGGGAGCGTGGTGGCATTGCGATTCAAGAACATGAAGAGGCAGTGGCGTGTTGCTTTGGATATCGCTCAGCCGGTCGAACTGCCCCAGATAATGGTCGAGAGCCCGTTCCCAGGCATCGTCATCCGGCTCTCCCCAGCGGGCGCGATATTCGGGACTACTCGGATAGGCGAACAGCGGCACGGGATCGTTGGCCCACACCCCCTGGCTTCGCAGCCGGTCGCGCCACCGGCCGATCATCGCGGGATCGTCCGACTCGGTCGCGATCAGGTTAGCCTGCACGAAGGGAACATGGTTTCTGGCATGGACGAGCCGTTCGGTAAGCGCCTCGGTGCTCATCCGGCAATCCTTGTCCAGCACGGCGCGGCCGGCTTCGGTCAGGCTCTCGACGCCGGCTTCGATGGAAACGCATCCCGAGCGGCCGAGCTTTTCGATCATGGCAGGCTTCCAAAGATCGAGCCGGGTTTGGATGCCATACTGGATTTTGCGTTCGGCGAGCGCATCGAGCAGCGCCGAATTCGGTAGAAAAATCTCGTCTATGAAATAGAGGTAGGCGACCCCGGCTTCCACAAGTCTGTCGACCTCCGCGAGGATCGCGGGCAAATCGCGGCGGCGGTAGTTGTCACGAAAGTCGATTTTTGAACAGAATGTACAAGCGTAGGGGCAACCGCGCGACGATTCGGTTTCAGCACCAAGGCCATGAGGGGCGGTATCGAAACGGTGATGGTGGTGCGTATGTGCCGCAATCCATTGCGCGGGCCAGGTCAGCGGCGGCAGGTGGCGGAAATGGGCCATCTGGGGCCGGCCGGTCACCCGCAATCCTCCGTCACGGTCCAGGCGTGCGGTTCCGGGGATGTCCGCCCACGCGCCTTGTTGCGCTAAAGTGACAAGCGTTTCTTCGGGTTCGCCCCGGATCACGTAGTCGACGTCAAGCTTGCGCAGGCAGGCGCCTGGCGTCGCCGACCCGTGCGGGCCGATGGCGACGAGCAGGCCCCCGCGGCGATCGAGCGCCGCGACAAAATCGCGCGGCGACCGCAATTCCGGTGGAGGACAACGCCAGAAAAGATAGGACGGAGCCGTGGTCACGACGGTCATCGCCGGCGCAAACCCTGCCACGCGATCCGCGAGTTCAGGGTTGGTGAGGCCGTCATATTGCCCGTCCAGCAAGAGCACCTCGTGCCCGGCGCGCTCGAGCAGCAGGCCAGCGGCGCCGAGTTCGAGCGGCAGATGCGGCTCCTGGCAGCCGAAATAAATGCTGCCGGTGAAATCCCATGCCGGATTGACCAGGGCAATTCTCACGACGCGGCGTCCAGAGCCGGCGCGATCGCAGCGCCGAAATGCGCCGCGAGACGCGCAACCCCCCTCCGCCATCCGATCGGTGAAGGCAGTCCCAGAGCTGCGCGTGCTGCGCGCGTGTCCGCAACAAACCATTTCTGGTCGCCCTGGCGCCAATTTGCGAACGCGATATCGACCGGCCGGCCAAGCAAATCGGCGATATGCAGGGTGAGCGCCCGCAGGCTGACCGCATTGGCGGGTCCACCCCCGAGATTGAAGGCCTGCCCCGTCACCTGGTCAATGCGATGCCATGCCGCTTCGTACGCCGCCACCGCGTCGGTGACATGCAGGATGTCGCGCACTTGCCAGCCATCGCCATAAAGGGTCAGAGGATCCCCGGCGATGGCACGGAGCAGGAAATGGGCAACCCAGCCCTGGTCCTCGGTGCCGAGTTGGCGCTCGCCGTAGATGCAGCTCATCCGCAGAACCGTGGTTTTTAGCCCGAAACTACGCGCATAATCCAGAACGTACTGGTCGGCGGCGCCTTTGCTGCAGCCATAGGGTGTGTGGAAGTCGAGCGGGCGGGTTTCGGCGATGCCCGCTTCGGCAAGCAGGGCATCGCGCGGCGCGTAGCCGGCTTCGGTGCGGATGCAGTCAAGATCGGCCAGATCACCATAGACTTTGTTTGTGCTGGCAAAGATGAGGGGTGCGCTCGGGTTGTGCTTGCGAAGGATTTCGAGCAAGCGCAGGGTGCTCGCGGCATTGACCGCGAAATCCTGTTCCGGCGTCACCAGGCTCGTGGTCACGGCAACTTGCGCCGCAAGGTGAAAGACGCAGGCGGCGTTGGCCGCCGCATCCTCGAGGGCGGCGGTGTCGCGGACATCCGCCACGGCGAAAGCAATGCGCGACCGGTGCCGGCCCGCAAGCCAATCACGATTCCGCTCGACGCCAGGCCGACATAGTGAGTCGTAAATCAGGATCGGATGGCCTGCGCCGGCGAGCCGGTCGGCAAGGTTGCAACCGATGAAACCGGCGCCACCGGTGATCAGGATCGGGCGCGGGCCGATCGACACCGGAACAACGCTCATGCAACGAGGCCGCGCATCTCGAGTTCGCGGCGGGCTTCCGCAACACGGTCGACGGCCTGCTGGGAGCGGACCCAGTCGGCGAGTTCGGGCAGGCTGTCCTCGAAGCCGCGGCGGGGCGCAAACCCGAGCGTCTGCCGGGCCTGCGTGATGTCGGCGAAGCAATGGCGGATGTCACCCGCGCGGGCCCGACCGGTGATTTCGGGAGCGATCTGGGGACGTTCCATGGCAGATGCGAACCGTTCAGCGACTTCGGCGATGCTGACGTGCCGGCCGCTTCCAATGTTGAAGACCCTGCCAGGTGCCGCTTCGTGGCGGAGCGCCAGGGTGAAGGCATGCGCGACATCGGCGACATGGACGAAATCGCGTTGCTGCCGGCCATCCTCGAAGATCATCGGACGCTGCCCGTTCAGCAGCCGCGAGGCGAAAATCGCGAGCACGCCGGTGTAGGGATTGGAAAGTGCCTGACCGGCGCCATAGACATTGAAAAGCCGTAGCGCCACGGCTTCCATCCCGTAGGCCGCCGCCACGGTCATCACCAATTTTTCCTGCATATACTTCGTCATCGCATAGACCGACGCCAGATGGACGGGCTTGCTCTCGGGCGTAGGCACAGGCGTGAGCGGCTTGCCCATTTCGTCACAAGGATCCCAGCCCGAACCTGCGGGAGGCCGCGTTGCGTCCTCGATCCTTTGTCCCGCATCGGTGACGTAAAGCCCCTCCCCGTAGACGCTCATCGACGACGCCACGACGATGCGCTGCACGGGATTTTCGAGAAGTGCCTGCATCAGCACGGCGGTGCCGAGATCGTTGCTGGAGACGTAGCGGTCGATGGAATACATGCTCTGGCCGACACCGACCTCGGCCGCGAGATGGATCACACGATCGATACCGCGCAGCGCCCTGCGGACCAGCGCCTCGTCGCGAATGTCACCCTCGTGGAAGTCGACCTCTTCCAGGAGTTCGCGACGGCTTGCCGCAGCGCCGTGAACCTGTTCGATCAGGCTGTCGAGGACCCGAACATTGCATCCTTGCTGCAATAAGGCGCGCACCACATGCGTGCCGATGAAGCCGGCGCCTCCGGTGACCAGGACAGTTCCGGCCATGCAACCTCCGCTACGCTCGGAAATGATGCGAGCCCGAGCGGTCAGCAGCAAACCTTTGTAAGTTGAAGATGTTCCTTCACATCGCCGCGACCGGAGGGACCGGTGATCGGGGCGCGGCGGACTTGGGTTGGCCTCCGGCGAGCAGAGGCTCCGCCTCTGCACTCCGCTGGGGCCATCAGGCCCCAGACCCCCTTTCTTCAGAAACCCGCCTCTCGTCGCACTGTGGATGCAAAACCGGGGAAAAGCCCCGCCTGCCAAACACCCGTTCTAACGCGCGGCGCAGATGGCCGGTTCGATCAGCGACCGTCCGGTCATGGCCGGCGGAATATCGAGCCCCATCAGTTCCAGCAGGGTCGGCGCAAGATCGCAGAGCCGTCCGTCATGCAGCCCGACAGAACCCGCGCCGTGCAAAAACACCGGCACGGGGTTCGTGGTATGCGACGTGTGCGGTCCGCCGGTCTCGGGATCGCGCATCAGCTCGCAATTGCCGTGGTCGGCCGTCACGAGAATCGCGCCGCCCGCCGCGTCGATCGCGCGCGCGATCCGTCCCAGCCCCTCATCGACCGTCTCGACTGCGCGGATCGCCGCGTCGAGGTCGCCGGTATGCCCGACCATGTCGGGATTGGCGTAATTGAGCACGATGAGATCGTATTGTCCGGAGCCGATCGCAGCCACCGCGCGATCCGTCAGTTCCGGGGCCGACATTTCCGGCTGCAGATCGTAGGTGGCCACTTTCGGCGAGGGAACCAGGATGCGGTCTTCGCCCGCGTAGAGCGTTTCCTTCCCGCCGTTGAGAAAATAGGTGACGTGAGGGTATTTCTCGGTCTCCGCCATGCGAAGCTGCCGGCGTCCGGCGGACGCCACCACCTCTCCCAGAAGCTGGTCGAGCGGCTGGGTCGGAAAAATCACGCCCATGCGCGCGGCGAGCGCGTCGCTGTAGCGCGTCATGCCGGCGAACGCCGAAAGTTCGGGCAGGCGGGCGCGGGGAAAACCGTCGAAAGCAGGATCGGTGAGGCTGGCCAGCAGCTCGCGCACGCGATCCGCACGGAAGTTGAAACACAACAGCGAATCGCCGTCTTTCATTCCGTCATAGGCGCCGACCACGGCGGGAGCGATGAATTCGTCGGTCGTGCCTTCCGTGTAGGCCGCTTCGATCACCTGGCCGGGACTGGAGAATCGCGGCGCTTCGGCGAGCGCGATCGCGCGCCACGCGCGCTCCACACGGTCCCAGCGCTTATCGCGGTCCATCGCGTAGTAGCGGCCCGACACGGTGACGATGCGGGCGTTCTCGGGCAACGCCTCGGTGAGTTCCCGCAGGAAACCCGCCGCCGTCTGCGGACCCGTATCGCGTCCGTCGGTGAAGGCATGCACGGCGACCGCCAGTCCGGCATCGGTCAGGATGCGCGCCAGCGCCACCGCATGATCCTGGTGCGAATGGACGCCGCCATCCGAGACGAGACCGCACAAATGACAGACGCCGCCGCGTTTCCGCGTGGCCTCGATGAGCGAGCGCAGCGCCGGCGCCTCCGCCAGACGCCCGTCGCGCACGGCGTTACCGATCCGCACCAACTCCTGCTCGACCACGCGGCCCGCACCGATATTGAGGTGCCCCACTTCGGAATTGCCCATCTGGCCCTCCGGCAATCCGACATCGTTGCCGGATGTGTGCAGGAAGGCCCGCGGCGAGTTTTGCCAGAGCCGGTCGAAATTGGGCTTGCGCGCGAGGGCGACGGCATTGTCGGCGGACTCTGCGCGCCAGCCGAATCCGTCGAGGATGACGAGCATCACGGGTTTCATGGCATTCTACCTCCGGCGGCCAGGGCGCCGCCCTGGATCCGCTGGGGCCAACGGGCCCCAGACCCCATTCCCATCGGTTGAGCGCCCGTTTCCCGGGGGCTCGACAAGGTCCCCCGTCCGCCGGACGCATCGACCGACACCAAAGCGGTCAAATTCGCGATGCCGCGCGCCGTCACGCTCGGCACCAGCACATGAATGGGCTTGCACATCCCAAGCAGCATCGGTCCCACCGGCAGCCCGTCGGCCGCTGCCTTCAGCAGCGTGAACGCGATGTTCGCCGCGTCGAGATTGGGCAGGATCAGCAAATTCGCCGTGCCCGCAAGCCGGCTGTCGGGCACGGCGCGCTCGCGGATCGCCTCCGACAGCGCCGCATCCGCATGCATCTCCCCATCCACTTCGAGCTCCGGCGCGCGCGCCCGGATGAGCGCCAGCGCCGCGCGCATCTTGCGCGCCGAGGGCGACCGGCTGGCTCCGAAACTCGAGTGAGACAGCAAGGCGATTTTCGGCGTGAGACCGAATCCGCGCACCGCGTCGGCGGCCAGCAGCGTCATTTCCGCGACCTCGTCCTCGTCGGGATCGACATTCATGTGCGTGTCGCACATGAAGATCGCGCCGCTTTGCAGGATCACCGCCGAGAGCGCGAATACGCGCGTCACGTCCGGCCGGCGCGGAATGATCGGCAGCATATAGGCCATCTGCCGCCACCAATCGCCGGTGCCGCCGCACAGCGCGGCGTCCGCCTGCCCGGTATGCAGCAGCATCGCGGCGGTGACGGTCGGGCGGTTGCGGATGCGGCGCGCCGCGGCGTCGGGCGGCACGCCGCGGCGCCCGACCAGCGCCTGATAGGGCGCCACGAGACCATCATAGACGCCGCCATCGAGGCTCGGATCGAGCACCTGCACATCGTCGCCGATCCGCAGGCGCAACGCCAATTCGCGCACGCGCCGCGCGATCACGTCGCGGCGGCCCAGCAGCACCGGTTGCGCGATGCCCTCGTCCAGCGCGATCTGCACCGCCCGCAGCACCCGCTCGTCCTCGCCTTCCGCATACACCACCCGCGCGGGATGCTTGCGCGCGGCCTCGAACACCGGACGCATGAGCTGGCCGGAACGGAATACGAAACGTTCGAGCGTCTCGCGGTAATGGTCGAAATCCTCGATCGGGCGCGCGGCGACGCCGCTTTCCATCGCCGCCCGCGCGACCGCGGGCGCGACATGCAGGATCAGCCGGGGATCGAACGGCTTCGGAATGATATAGCTCGGGCCGAAAATGGGGGCGCTGCCGCCATAGGCCCGCGCCACCACCTCGTCGGCCTCCATGCGGGCGAGCTCGGCGATCGCCTCGACCGCGGCGATCTGCATCGGCCGGTTGATGGTGCTGGCCGCGACATCGAGCGCGCCACGGAAGATGAAAGGAAAACAAAGCACATTGTTGACCTGGTTCGGCAGGTCGCTGCGCCCGGTCGCGATGATCGCATCCGGCCGTGCGGCGCGCGCGGCGTCGGGATCGATCTCGGGGACGGGATTGGCCAGCGCGAGGATCACCGGCCGCGGCGCAAGCCGGTCCAGCCATTCCGGACGCAGTACATTCGGCGCGGAGAGGCCGAGGAAAATGTCGGCGCCCGGCAGCACGTCGGCGAGCGTGCGCGCGTCCGTGCGGCGCGCGTAACGCGCCATGTTCGGCGCCATGCCGGGATCGCGCCCCGCATACACCACGCCGGCGACGTCCGTGAGCGTCACGGCGTCCGCCGGCAGGCCCATCTCCACCAGCAGATCGACGCAGGCGAGGGCCGCCGCTCCCGCGCCGGCCGTGACCAGCCGCACCCCATCCAGCGGCTTGCCCTGCAGCAGGAGCGCGTTGCGCACCGCCGCCGCGACCGTGATCGCGGTGCCGTGCTGATCGTCATGGAACACCGGAATGCCCATGCGCGCCTGCAGCCGCGCCTCGATCTCGAAACATTCCGGGGCTTTGATATCCTCCAGGTTGATCGCGCCGAAACTCGGCTCGAGCGCCGCCACCACCTCGACGAACCGATCCGGGTCGTCGGCGCTCACCTCGATATCGAACACGTCGATCCCGGCGAACTTCTTGAACAAGGCCGCCTTGCCCTCCATCACCGGCTTGCCCGCCAGCGGACCGATCGCGCCCAGCCCCAGCACCGCCGTGCCGTTCGTGATCACCGCCACCAGATTGCCGCGGCTCGTAAGGTCCCGTGCGGCCGCCGGATCGGCAACGATCGCCTCGCAGGCGGCGGCGACACCCGGGGAATAGGCGAGCGACAGATCGCGCTGCGTGACCATGCGCTTGGTGGGCTCGATCGCGAGTTTTCCGGGCCGCGGATGACGGTGATAGTCGAGCGCGGCTTCGCGGAAATCGGGGTCCATCTTTTGCCTCCGGCGGGCAAGGGGCGCTGCCCCTTGCATCCCCGCTGGGGCCACCGGCCCCAGACCCCTCTACTTAGGGGGGGCCTGAGCGCTGGGGCAAATGGGCTTAATAGGGGCGCAGCAGGCGTTCTATGTAGTCGAGTTCGCCCTGCGGGCGGTCACGCTCGGCGTCGCGCCGGCGCAGCTCTTCCTGGATCGCCCGGCTCCGCCCGGCCTCCATCTCCGTCGGCACCTTCACGCTGCCATCATCCTGCACCTGGCCGGTATTGCCGGCCTGCATCGGGCGCCCCAGCGGATCGCGCTGGCCCTCCTGCTGCGGCCCCTCGCCCTCGCCGAGCCCGAATTCGTCGCCGCCCTGGCCGCCCCCCGGCATGATCGCCAGCTGCGAGCCCTGCTGCATCTGCTGCGCCAGCGCCCGCCCGCCCTTCTGCAGATCCTGCACCGCCTCCGACTCGGCGTCGCGCGCCGCGCCGTCCTGGCCCGATTGCAGCGCCTGCTCGGCCTGCTGCATCGCCTTCTGCGCCTCGCCCAGATTGCCCGGCGGCTTCATGCCGAACCGCGCGATCGATTGCTGCAGCGCCCGGAGCGCCTGCTGCAGGGCCCGCTCGGTCTTCGCGTCTGCCGAGCGCGACGCCTCGTCCTGCTCGAGCTTCTGCGGGTCGGGCGGCGGCGGCGGCATGTCCTGCCCCCACATGGCCGGCGGCACCGGCGTCGGCATCGGCAATGGCGGCGGTCGCGGCGCGCGCGCCTGTCCGTGATCCATCAGCCCCGCCTCGCGCCGCGCCAGATCGGCGGCCGCCCCGGTGAGCTGATGCGCCTTGCGGTTCGCCTCCGCCGCCCGCCGGGCTTGCTCGGGGGACAGCACCTTCGCGTGATTCAGCTTCTGCAGCAGGTCCTGCAGCTCCGCCATCTGCCGCCGCGCCTCGTCGTAGTGGCCCTCGCGGGCGCTCTGCTCCATCCGCTTCATCATCCGGTCGAGCATCGGCGACCCGAAATTCTTGCCGCGCGGGTCGAACGGGCCGAGCTGGCCGCGCTCGAAGGCCCGCCGCGCCAGATCGGCCAGCCGCTGGGCGAGCGCCTGCCGCAGCGCCTGAATCTTCGCGGCGAGCTGCTTGTCGGTGATGCGGCCCTGGGCGCGCTCGGCGATCGCCCGCCGCACATCCTCCTGCGCCTGCGCGAGACGCTGCTCGGCGGCGCTCGGCAGCGCGCCGTCGAGATCGAGCGCCAGCGTCCACAGCCGCGACTGCGCCTCCGCCTCGCCGGCCGGCCCCTGATCGCGCAGCAGCGCGGCGACCGAGCTGAGGTTGAGGAACGTCCCTGGCTGCCGGGCGCGGCCTTCCGGTGCGCCGGCCAGCGCATCGAGATCGCCCGCGGCCTCGTCCGGCGCCTGCGGGTTCAGCGCCAGCCGCTGGCGCAGCGCGGCGACCGCCTGCGCCAGCGGATCCTGGAAAGCGTGCGCCGGCAGCGTGAAGCGCGCCTCCGCGCTCCGGCCCGTCTGGCCCGAGACGCTGCGGCCGGCCAGGACCGCCCGCACCGCGAGCCCGGCCAGCGGGTTCGATTCGAGATCGACCAAAGCCGCGCCGCGCGCATCCCGCGGCGTGCCCGGCAGCGGGATCGGCACCACGAGCGGCGGCAGATCGGGATTCGCCTCGGGCCGGATTTCCGCGTGCAGCGCCGCCACCCCCCAGCGTTGCGCGACATGCCAGGGCAGCCGCGTCTCGGCCGTCCGCCCGGCCTGCGCGGGGGTGCCGTTCCAGGCGATGACGGGCGGCGCATCGGCGATCGCGGCGATCTTCCAGGCCGCGAGTGTCAGCCAGTGGCGCCGGACCGCGAGCGTGCCGCTCGCCGCGATCGGCGCGCTCGCCTGCCAGGCCCCCTCGGCCAGCCGTCCGAACGCGGCGCTCGCGCCCGGCATGTCGAGCGTCGGCTGGCCGCCGCCGGTGACCGAGACGGTGAGTTTCGAGCCGATCGGCACCTCGATCGGCGCCGCGCCGCGGGCCAGGAAAATCGGCGCCAGTCCGGTATAGCTCGGCGGCTCGATCCAGGCCTGCACGATCGTCCCCCCAGCACTCGGCAGGCCGATACCGGGCAGCATCGCGCCGACGAGGCGCGCTTGCCAGGCCGGCCCCGCCACCACGATCCCCGACGCCAGCAGCAGCAGGGCGGCGACGCGGGCGGCATGGGGATCGAGCGCGGGCAGCACCGCGCGGGGCGGATCGAGCCGGAGCCGGGGAAGCGCTGCCGCGGCGCGGGCGCGGTGGGCCTGCCAGAGCGGCCCGTCCTCGCCGGCGGCCGGGCGGTCGCGCAGCACGGCGAGCGGCCGGTGCGCCAGGCCGCTGTCGGTCTCGAGACGGCGCTCGGCCTGTTCCGGCGTCGGCCGCACGAAGCCGGGCCGCAAGCGGCGCACCCACCAGACCGCCGCGCCCAGCACGAGCAGCGTGGCGAGCGGCGTGAGTGGCCCGAGCACCGCCCCCGCGCCGAGCAGCACGAGCCCCGCCCAGCCGAGCAGCAGCGCGAGCGGCGCCCAGAGCAGCGCCGCCAGCCGCTCGGCCCAGAGAAAGGCGAGCGCCGCGCGGCGCAGCCAGTCGAGGCGGGTGGTTTCCATCAGCGTTCCTGTCCGGCGCGGGCCGGGCGCGCGGCGCCCGCCTCGATCACCATCTGGGGCGCCAACGGCCGCGCGTTATAGGTCGAGGCCATCACCGCACCGTAAGCCCCGGCATCGAGGATCGCCACCAGCGCGCCCGGCTCGAGCGCCGGCAGGCTCCGCTCCCGGGCGAACACGTCGCTGCTTTCGCAGACCGGCCCCACCACGTCGGTCGGCTCGGCCGGCGCCCGCAGCGCCACCGGATCGAGCGGCAGGATCGCGTGCCAGGCGCCATACAGGGCCGGGCGCAGCAGATCGTTCATGCCCGCATCGAGCACCAGCATCGGCCGCTCCATGCCCGCGCGCCGCGTGCGGATCACGCGGGTGAGCAGCAGCCCGGCGGGTGCCGCGAGCCACCGCCCGGGCTCGATCGCGAGATCGAGGCCGAGATCGCCGAGCGCCCCCCGGATCGCGCCCGCCCACGCCTCCGGCAGCGGCGCCGGCTCGCCCGCATAGCCGATCCCAAGCCCGCCGCCGCAATCGAGCGCGGCGATCGGCAGCCCCCGCCCGCGCAGTTCCGCCGCCAGCGCGGCGAGCCGCGCATAGGCGGCGCGGTAGGGGCCGAGGCTCAGGATCTGGCTGCCGATATGCATCGCGAGCCCGCGCATCGCGATGCCCGGCAGGCGCGCGGCGCCGGCGTAGAGATCGGCGACCATATCGTGCGGAATGCCGAATTTGTCGCCGCGCCGGCCGGTCGCGATCTTGTCGTGCGCGCCCGCCTCGATATCCGGATTGACGCGCAGCGCGACCGGCGCGGCGCGCCCGAGATGCGCGGCGATCGCCGAGAGTTCCGTCAGCTCCTCGGGGCTCTCGACATTGATCTGGCCGATCCCCGCCTCGAGCGCGGCGGCGAGTTCGCGCGCCGTCTTGCCGACGCCGGAGAACACGATCCTCTCCGGCGGAAACCCGGCTTCGAGCGCGGCCGCGAGTTCGCCCCCGCTCACCACGTCGGCGCCGGCGCCATCGGCGGCGAGCGCGCTCAGAAAGGCGGGCGTCGCGTTCGCTTTGAGCGCGTAATGGATGGCGATCGGGCCCATCGCCGCGCGCAGCGCGCCGAAGCGCCGCCGCAGCGTGTCGAGCGAGTGGACGTAAAGCGGCGTGCCCTGGGTCTCGGCGAGCGCCCGCAGCGGCACGCCGTCGAATTCGAGCCCGTCCCGCGCGTGCATCCGCAGGCCGGATTTCGCCGCCAGCAGATCGGCAAGCCCGCTCACCGCGTCGGATAGGTTTTCGGGTAGGTGATGTCCTCGGGCGGCCCCGGCGGATCGGGCGGCCCCTTCTTGCCGCACGCCGCCAGCAGCAACGCCAGACCGAGCAGGGCGACGGCGGCTCTCATGCCAGCGCCTCCCGCCAGCGCATCGCCTGCTCGCGCACCCGCGCCGGCGCCGTCCCGCCATGGCTGTTGCGCGACGCGATCGATGCCTCCACCGACAGCACCTCGAAAACCGCCTGCGTGATGCGCGGCTCCTCGCGCTGCATCTCGGCCAGCGGCAAATCCGCGAGCGCCACGCCCATCCCCTCCGCCCGCGCCACGATCCGCCCGGTCACGTGGTGCGCGGTGCGGAACGGCAGTTCCAGCGCGCGCACCAGCCAATCCGCGAGATCGGTTGCGGTCGAATAACCATCGCCCGCCGCCGCCCGCAGCCGCGAAAGATCGGGCACGAAATCACGCACCATACCTTCGGTCGCCGCCAGCGCGAGTTCGAGCGCGTCCGCCGCCTCGAACACCGGCGGCTTGTCCTCCTGCAAATCCTTCGCGTAGGCGAGCGGCAGACCCTTGACCACCATCAGCAACCCCATCAGCGCGCCGGCGATGCGGCCCGGCTTCGCGCGCACCAGCTCGGCCGCATCCGGATTGCGCTTCTGCGGCATGATCGAGCTGCCGGTGGTGTAGGCGTCCGACAGCCGCACGAAGCGGAATGGCGCGCTGCACCAGATCACGATCTCTTCCGCGAACCGCGAGAGATGCACGGCGCAGATCGCGCTGGCGGCAAGGAATTCGAGCGCGAAATCCCGGCTCGAGACCGCATCGATCGAATTGGCGCAGGGCCGCGCAAAGCCAAGCGCGCCCGCCGTCATCTCGCGGTCGATCGGAAACGCCGTGCCGGCCAGCGCCGCGGCCCCGAGCGGCGATTCGTTGAGCCGCGCCCGCGCATCGGCGAAGCGCCCGCGATCGCGCCCAAGCATCTCCACATAGGCCAGCAGATGATGCCCGAGCGTCACCGGCTGCGCCGTCTGCAGATGCGTTAAGCCCGGCATCGGATCGGCGGCATGCTCGAGCGCGCGGTCGGCCAGCGCGCGCATGGCGGCGGCCAGCGCCGCGTCGATCCGGTCGATCGCGTCCCGCACCCAGAGCCGGAAATCGGTCGCTACCTGGTCGTTGCGGCTGCGTCCCGTATGCAGCCGCCGCCCGGGCTCGCCGATCCGCTCGGCCAGACGCGCCTCGATATTCATGTGAATATCCTCGAGCGCCGTCTCGAACGAAAACCGGCCGCCCTCGATTTCGGCCTCGATCTCGGCAAGCCCCTCCTCGATCGCGGCGGCGTCGGCCTCGCTCAGCACCCCGGTCCGGGCCAGCATCCTGGCATGCGCGCGCGAGCCCTCGATATCCTGGCGCCAGAGTTTGCGGTCGATGTCGATCGAGGCATTGATGCGTTGCAAAATGTCGGCGGAGGCGAGCCGGAAACGGCCGCCCCATTGCGGGTTCGAGGAGGACATGCGGAATGGCTCTGCGGCGGCGCTCGGTTCTGGCGGCGACGGTAGTGGCGGCGGCAGGGTTGCGCAAACCGGCGCGTGCCGCCCCAACCCCTCCCGCCGATGACGATATCGACCCCGACGCCTTCCGCCCGCTCTCGGCGATCACCCGGATCGACCCGCCCAAAACCCTCCCCGACCTCGCCTTCACCGGGCTCGACGGCGCGTCCCACCCCCTCGCCGCCTATCGCGGCCGCCCGGTCGTGCTGAATTTCTGGGCCACCTGGTGCACTCCCTGCGTCAAGGAAATGCCCGCCCTCGACCGGCTGGCGGCCTCCGACCCCAACCTCACCGTGCTCGCCGTCTCCGCCGACCATGGCGGCGCCTCCGTCGTGCGCCCCTTCGCGGCCGCCCACCGCATCACCCACGCGACCGTCCTGCTCGACCCGGAAAGCAGCGCGGTCCACACGCTCGAGATCGCGGGCTTCCCAACCACGCTGATCCTCGACGCCCAGGGCAGGCTCCGCGGCAAGCTCGAAGGGCCGGCCGATTGGGGGAAAGCGACCCAGGCGATCACGGCGCTGGTTGGGTAAAAAAAGGGCAGGGGGCTTTGCCCCCTGCACCCCCACTGGGGCCGAAAGGCCCCAGACCCCATGACTTCAGGCCACCAAGAAACCCACGGTTTCTTCCTCGAACACACCGCAGGTCAGGCGGCCGCCCAGCGCTGCGCCGGTGTCCAGCCCCACGCGCGCGGGCAGGATCTCCGGCTCCACCGTGGGCGTATGCCCATGCACCACCACGAAATCGCGCGGACTCTCATCGGAGAGAAAAGGCTCGCGGATCCAGAGCAGGTCGGCCGCAACCTGCTCACCCAATTCCCGCCCCGGCCGGATGCCCGCATGCACGAACACATAGCCGCCCTCGCGATGCATCAGCGGCAGCTGCGTCAGGAAATCGATGTCGTCCTGCGAAATCGCGCCCCACCGCGCCGGAATCGCCCGATCACGCGCCGCGATCCCATAACTCTCGAGCGTCGCCGCGCCGCCATTGCCGAGCCAAAGCGCCAGCGACTCCGGATTGCCCTGCCGCGCACTCAACATCAGCGCATCATGGTTCCCCATGAGCGCCACCCGCCGGCTCACCGGCGGCAACGCCCCCTCCCGCAAATGCCGCAACACCCCCGCGCTGTCCGGCCCCCGATCCACATAATCGCCAAGATGGACAAGGCAGGATTCCCGCACCGGCCGCGCCGCAAGGTCCTCGGCAATCAGCGCATGCACCGAAAGCAGCCGGTCCAGGCACCCGTGCACATCCCCGACCGCATAAACACGCACCCCCGGCGGCAACCGCCCCGGCGCTGGAAACTGATAAGGCATGGCCGCTTACATGGCCCCGTCAGCCGTCCAAAGGAACCAGGGTCCGCCGCGCGCCTCCGCGCTTCATCGAGGGAACGCTGCGCTTCGGCATCCACACGGCATTGGTCCAGGTATGACCAAATCGGCCTCGAGCGCGGACCGTCCGCCGCCGCTGTGCCAGCGCGCCGCTCACCGCCTTGTGTCCATCGTGTGATCGGGGTTGCGCGCCATGAAATCAAGGATGAGGCGCGCAATCTCATCGTTCTTCTCGTCCAAGGCGAAGTGGCCGGCGTCCAGAAGATGAATCTCTGCATCCGGCAGATCGGCGCGGTAGGCCGTCGCGCCCGCGGCGACGAAAGACGGGTCGTTCGCGCCCCAGACAACCAACGTAGGCGGCTTGTGTTTCCGCAGCCACGCTTGCCAGTCGGAATAGGCTGCAACGTTCGTGCGGTAATCGTAGAGCAGGGCCGCTTGGATCTCCCGTTGACCCGGCCGCGCGAGATGGGAGAATTCGTCGTTCCAGTCGTCCGGGTCGTAAGCCTCCGGGTGAGAGGTGCCCGCCAGGTGCCGTTGCTTCGTGGCCTCATAAGAGAGAAAGGCGCTGACAATTTCCGGATGCCTTTTGGGGTCGGCCCAAAACTCGGCGATCTTCGCCCATTTCGGCCCAAGCCCCTCTTTGTAGGCATTACCGTTCTGGACGATCAGCGCATGCACGCGCTCAGGGTGGGCCTGAGCGATACGATAGCCGACCGGCGCCCCGTAATCGAACAGGTAGAGCGTGTAGCGGGCGATCTTGAGTTGCTCGAGCAGCGCGTTGATCGTCTCGGCGAGATGATCGAAAGTGTAACCATACACAGATGGTGATGGCATATCGCTTTGTCCGAAACCCGGAAAATCCGGCGCAACGACGTGATAGTGCGTCGCCAGCAGAGGGGTCAGCATCGTGTATCCCCGCGAAGACGAGGGGAATCCGTGCAGCAGCACGATCGTCGGCGCGTCTTTGGGGCCTGCTTCCCGATAGAAGAGTCCGACGCCGTCGATCTGGGCGCGGTGATACGTGGTCGTTGCCGTGATCGAGCGGATCGGGCTCGCCGCGACCGCGGGTCCCGCCAGCGCCGCGCCAAGAAGCGTCGCACCAATCGTACGGGGACTCATCATCTTGTTCCTTCCGTTGACGTCAGACGCGACCGTGCGTCTTGGCGAGGGCCACCGCGGTCCGCTTCTCATACCCGGCCTCACCTCACCCTGTGGATCGGGCGTCAGGAGTGTTTCTGGAAAAACCTCACCTCGCCGGTGGCGGTGACGCCGGCCTGGCCCCGCGAGGGGCGGCTTGGATAAGGAGCCGCTTGGTCACCGCGATTTACGTTTCGACTGCGGGTGAGCGCCGTCGGTTTGAAAAAAGCGCAGCAGCCGAAAGAAAGTATTTCGCGAAAGCCGTTGCGATTCTGTAGCTTGTGCAACGTTTGGCTTGGCTGATCGATGAGTCGGCCGGTCCGCAGCGCCGGCGGCGTCGATGATGTTCGGCAGGCGCTTGAAGCCGCGACGGATGTTCACCTTCCTGAACCAGATCGATGGCCCCGTCGCATGGGAGGCCGCGTCAACGCTGTCGCCTTCAAGCGTCGCGCAGCGGATTGCCCCGGCTTGGCGCGGTCTCGGTTCAGCCAGGAGCTGCTGAAACGCCGGGCCGGCGACGACGCGATCTCCGTGGTCCGGCATCCTCCAGCTCTCATCGAACCGTTGAGGCGCCTCGGACCTCAGCGACCGCAGGCGGTGCATCCACTTGTCGCGTGCAATGGCAGCCAGCCAGGGCTCGAAGGGATGCCCGGGGTCGTAGGTATGCCGCTTCTTATGGATCGCGATCAGGACGTCCTGAACCGCATCCTCGGTCACGGCCGATGGTAACCGCCCCGCGTAATATCGACGCAACCAGACGGCCACGCCGGAGAGTAGAATTTTGTAGGCGGTGGCATCTCCCTCCTGTGCGGCAGCCATCAACCTGCCCCAATTCCGGCCTGGCTCAGTGTCCGTGGGCACACGGCCCATCAGACGCGAGCCCGGGCGATCGCCAGGGTATCGATATATTGGCGAAAGATGGTGATCTTGCCGTCGCTGACAGTCCAGACGTGGGCATAGCGCGCCTCGGCGGTCTTTCCGGTGACGCGGTGCACGCCCTTAAAATCGCCGAGCGAGACGACGGTCTCGCCTTCGCTGACAAACTCGGTGGGGACGAGCGAGAAGCTGGTCCACTCTGCCATCAATGGCTTGAACAGCCCTTCGGCAACGGGACCGGGGCCGCGGCCTTCGACTTTGTAGTGCCACATGGTGGTCCACTGGATGTCGGGCGCCATCAAGCCGAGGGCGCCAGCGGCGTCGCCGCTGGCGAGCTTGCCGTAGAAGTCGCGGATGGTTTCGGTCGGGGTGGTGGTCATGGTGGCCTCGGTCGGAGGAGGGGCGCGCGGCTGCAGCCGGGAGTCAGCTCAGGTGCCTTGCGAGGAAGTCGCGCATGGCCGCGCCGATTTCGCGGGCGTGGGTCTCGAGGGCGAAATGGCCGCTATCAACGAAGCGGACCTCGGCGTCGGGGACGTCCCGCTTGAAGGCTTCGGCGCCGGGCGGGAGAAAGAACGGATCGTTCTTGCCCCAGATTGCCAGCACTGGCGGGCGCTTGCCGCGTAGATAGGCCTGGATGTCAGCGTAGAGGGCGACGTTGGTCTGGTAGTCGCCCAGCAGGTCCAGCTGAATCTCGTCGTTGCCCGGGCGCGCCAGGTAGAAATCGTCGAGGTTGCGGCCATCGGGCGATACCAGCGCCGGGTCGCTCACGCCGTGGGTGTATTGAAACAGGGTGGTCTGCGGGGTCAGGAAGCCGCGCAGGGCGTCGCGGTTGGCCTGGGTCGGCTCGTTCCAGTAGGCCTGGACCGGGGCGAAGGCCTCGGACACGCCTTCCAGGTAGGTGTTGCCGTTCTGAGAGACGATCGCGCTGATGCGGTCCGGATGAGCCAGCGCCAGACGAAAGCCGACTGGGGCACCGTAGTCGAAGACGTAGATCGCGAACCGGTGCAGGCCGAGCACCTCGGTGAAGCGGCTGACGGCCTTGGCGATCGCGTCGAAAGTGTAGGCGAAAGCGTCGCGGGCGGGCTGCTCGGTCATGCCGAAGCCGGGCAAGTCCGGGGCGACGACGTGATATTTGCCGGCCAGTTCGGGAATCAGCTCGCGGAACATATGGCTGGCGCTCGGGAACCCGTGCAGCAGCAGCACGGCGGGCGCGCTCGGATCGCCAGCAGAACGGTAGAACATCTTTAGGCCATCGACGTCGACGGTGTCGAAACGGACGATCATCACGCCACCTTCCGAAGAGTGCGGCCGCGGCCGCTGTGTTTCACGGGAACGATGTCGGCCCTTCTGGACAGGCCGGGCAGCCGTCGAGTTGGGGAGGCGGCCTGCCATTCAGTGGAAAGCCCAGGGTCCGACGGAGTAGAGAGAGGGCGTTCCACAGTCTGGTAAGGCCTATGGATCGTCTGGACGCGATGCAGGTGATGCTCACGGCGGTAGAGTGCGGCAGCCTTTCCAAGGCCAGCCGCAAACTCGGGCAGCCGCTCACCACGGTGAGCCGGAAGGTCTCGGAGCTCGAAAGTCACCTGAACGCGGAATTGCTGATCCGCTCATCCAAGGGCCTAGAGCTGACGCCCGCCGGTCGGACCTACGTGATGTCGGCCAGAGCGATCCTGGATCAACTGAACGAGGCCGAGCGCACCGCAGCCGGCGAGTACATCGCGCCCAAAGGCGACCTTGTCGTCACGGCTCCGACAATGTTCGGCCGGCTGCACGTTCTGCCCGTCGTCATCAGCTTTTTAGACGCATTTCGCGACGTGTCGGTCGAACTCATGCTGACCGATCGAGTAACCCACTTCGTCGACGATCAGATCGATGTTGCCCTGCGGATCGGTGATTTGCCCGACAGCGGCCTGATCGCAACGCGGCTAGGCGCCGTCCGCCGGGTGACATGCGCGAGTCCGATCTATGTCGCCTCACACGGAGCGCCCGCCGTGCCGCAGGATCTTGCCGATCACGCCGTCATCTCGTTCGAGAGCGTGTCGGGTCCTACCACTTGGCGTTACTGGTCAGGTGGGAAGGAGCTTGCCGTGCCGCTCAGATCGCGTCTCAGCGTCAGTACCATCGAGGCGGCCATCGATGCAGGGTTGGCAGGTGCGGGAGTGGTCCGGAGCGTGTCTTACCAGGTCGCTGGCTATGTCCACGACAACCTGTTGCAGCTGCTGCTTGAGGCCTACGAACCCATCCCCCGACCGGTGCATCTGGTTTACGACAAGCAAAAACGTTTGCCGCTCAAAGTGCGCGCGTTCGTCGATTTCGTCGTTCCGCATCTGCGGGACCGTTTGACGGCCGCCGCGCTCTAGAGCAACAGCCGATCTGACTGAGGCGCCAGCGCTTCAGGCAGATCGGCTGTTGCTCTGGTTATTGATTTCATAGAGCAAATTCATCCGATCCGATAATTCCATCTGATCGGATTTTGCTCCAGCTTCGACTCCGGTCGAGGTGACCGATGTCCAGAGAGCATCGTCATCTTGCTCACGACCAGGTCTCGCCGGGGCCGCTGGGAAGCGGACCCTTAACCCCAGTTCTTCGAACGCTGACGGACGCAGCACAGTCATGGCTGTCGAAGTCCCGGGGCCTTCGGCGCGGCAGGCTTATCGTGGAGTGTGCCATCGGCTACGAGCAACCGTGGCCAGGGAGACGAGGCCCGACCTGTTAAGCGACACGCTCGAGGCGGATATTTTTCCAGGTCGGCGTCCCGCCGCGGAAGTCGACCGCCTCCCCGTCGCAGGTGAAAAACAGGCGCGGTTCTATCTCGACGACCAGCCTCAGCGCGTCGATATAGAGCCAGCCATTTTTTTTGTGAATCGATACCGTCTGCGACGGCGTTCCCCATTGGTTGATGCGATACTGGCCTAGGAGCCGGGTCCAGGCCGCATCGTCCGGCCCGGCCGGATCCCCTGGACCGTCGTCGTAATCGAGGCTGATCTCGCCTTCGGAACATTCCAGGTGGGCCGGCTCGCCGCCGTGACCGGCGAAGTAGCGATAGGTCCGGAGCTCGCCGTCGGGCCCGACGCGGATCGCCTCGTCGGGCGATGCGAACTGGATTTGTGTCGTGGCACCGTCCTCGACGAATCGCAGCCCGCGATCCTGAACCGTCAGCGCAACGGTGCTGTTTCGCGCGACCCAACTTCCCACGAAACGCGCGAGCTGGGCCGGAGTCGGGTCGATCGGCGCCCGGTCTTCCGGAGTCTCCCTGGGCTTGCGCTCGCCGTATTGCCGGCTCAGGGCGCCATCGATGACACGTTCGCCGAAACTGTAGGTGCCGCTCGCCTGGCGATTGAACAGGGCCACCCAGGCGAGGCCGGCCTCCGGGCAGTAGGCGAACACGCTGCCGAAGCCGAATCCGCCGCCCTTGTGGCTGAGAAGCCGCAGCGGCGTGTCGCCATATCGGAGCTCTGAGCGGATGACGCCTAGCCCGTAATCACCGCCGAGCGCGAAGCCGTGCATCTCGTCCCAGAGATCCTCCCGCAGTAGAGCGCGGCCATGAGCCTTGCCCCTGTTCAAATGGAACTGGGCATAGGCGGCCATGTCGCGCGCGCTCGTCCAGACGCCGCCGGAGGGGATCAGCGGTGTATTCCGGGGAACCGTTTCATGGCCTGACGCGTGGCCGAGCGCACGATTGTCGCGGCGCGCATAAACATTTTGCGCGACCGTGCTGTCCGCCATGCCGAGCGGTTGGAAAAGCTTCGCCTCAAGCCAGTCCGCAAAGGACACGCCACTCCGGACCTGCAATATCCAGCCTGCGAGGTCGTAACCGAGATTCGCGTAGCGATACCGCTCGCCCACGGGAAACCGCAGCCAGGTCGCACCGATGCTGCGAATGTGGGACTCGAAATCCGCCGATCCTGGATCGTAATTGTTGCCGACCGGGGCCTCGTGCGTGAAGCCCGCCCGATGACTCAGAAGCAGACGCAAGGTCATTTTCGTCTGCGGCAATAATTCGAAGCGGCTCTGGACGGAAAAGCCGGGGATGTAGGTGAGGATCGGCTCGTCCAGGTCGAGGATTCCTTCCTGGACTGCGATGAGGATGGCCACTGCGGTGAGGTTTTTCGACGTGGACTGGATGCTGAAGATGGTGTCGGGTGCGACCGGGCGGCCGGAGGGCCGGTCCGTGACCCCGAACCCCTCCACCCACACCGGCGTGCCTTCGTGGATGAAACAGATTGCCGCGCCTTCGACCTTCCCACGGGACATCGTGTCGATAATGAAACTGCGTTCGCGGGCGATGATGGCGTCGATCGCGGCTTGGCGGACGGCGGGCCGCTTCGGGGCCGGCGTTGGCTCCGGAACCGTTGCGGCGGCGGCCGATCCCGCGCCGAGAGCGCCGATCAGGAAGGATCGCCGGCTGGGAGGGTTCATCGAGCGGATTCCTTTGACAGGACGCCCATGCGTGGCGCCATGATCTGATGCAGCAAGTCAGGCGTTGCCGGGTCGCGGGTGAGGTGCGGGTTACGCAGGCCGCGGTGATAATTGACGCGCAGATCGCGGACCGTGTCGTCCGACCGCACCACGAGATCGATCGGGCCCGGCGCCGTTTCGGCCCTGACGATCGCCGCGCGCGCTTCCGCGATCGCAAAAGGATGGCCGTTGATCGCGAGCCATCGTGAACCCGGCGCCGCCCCCGCCTCGAATGCCGCCGAGCCGGGGACCACATCTTGGATCGTGCCGTCTGCGCGGACCCAGATGCCGAGCGAGTGGCTGAGATCGTAGAGGGATGTTTTCGCCTCGAGGGCCTCGACGAACGGATTGGGACGGTCGTCATAGGTCAGGGTCCAGCCGCTCGCGCTGAGGCCGCCGAGCGGCGCGCGTGGCGCAATTTGGTCGATCCGCTGCGTGAAAAACCGTTTCCAGTCCATGGGCGCCGCGGCGCCCAGCGCCTCGATCACGTCGGCTCGGGAATAGGGCCTGATCGCGGGCGCTCGTTCCGGGCCAGAGAAGAAGGCGGCGCAGACATCGTCCAGCGATCGCCTCCTGCCTGTCGCCCGCCGGATCGCGACGTCGGCCTCGAGCCAGATCAGCAGCATCTCGTTGTAGTAATCGGCGCCGCGCCGCAGCCCGATCCATTCCGCGGGCGCATCCGCGAAGGCCGGGACGGAGGTTGCCGTGTCCGCGAGCGAGCGCCAGCCTCGTCCGGGTCGGTCTTCGCTCATCTGGGCGGCGACAAAGGCGAGGTAGGCGCGGGCTTCGTCCGGCGCGGTCAGACCGCTCCTCGCTGAGAGCACGAAATCGCCGTAATAGCGGGTCAGTCCCTCATAGACCCACAGCAGATCCGTGGCCATCGGCTGCTGATAGTTCCGCGTCGCGAGACCGTCTGGCCGCCGGTATTTACCGTTCCAGGAATGAACGTATTCATGGGGGAACACGGTCCAATCGATCGCGTCGCGAGCGGCTGTGAAGAGCGCCTCGCTCTCG
Organism: Acetobacteraceae bacterium; assembly: GCA_027451405.1. Taxonomy (GTDB): domain Bacteria; phylum Pseudomonadota; class Alphaproteobacteria; order Acetobacterales; family Acetobacteraceae; genus DAIDJM01. Next base: position 76,279 of record DAIDJM010000059.1, read on the forward strand.
CGCACATCGGCGGATTCGTGATGTTCCAGCCCGTCATGGGCAAGGCGGTCGCTGAGGGAAGTCAGCCAGACATAGCGGCGATAATGGCCTGCGCCGAAAACCGCGGAGGTTTCGGCCGGAAGCCGTCGCAGCGCGGAGAGAAGGTTGTCCGGGACGGTGAGTTCACTCGGCTTCTCGGCAGCCAGGGTCATCCGGACCTTGTCGCTCGTGCCAGAGAGCGTGATCGTGCGCAGATATTGGCCGGCGAGCAGCGGTGAATCCACAAGTATCGAGAGCGAAACCGCTGGCCAGGCGATAAGGCCTCCCTGCACGCGTTCGGGCGGCAACGCGCCATCGAACTGCCAGCCATCCGGAAGACGGACGCTGGGCTTAATCTCGACCGCAGCCGCCGGCTCATCGGCTGGATAGAGCAGAAGTTGGTTGAAGAGAAGGATCAGCAAATGCTTTGTTTCGTTTGGCGTTTTTCCGAAGCCGGCACCGAACGCCACGGAAGGCGAAACATAGTCGAACCGAACCTCGATGCTTTGCGCGCCGGGGGGAACATCGACATGGAACAGGAAGGCGTCCAGCCGATCCCGCTTCCACATCACGCTCCGGCCGTTAGCCTCGAGCGTCAGGTTCACGATCTGGGTGATCGGCCCATTCGGCCGGTGCTCACCGGGAATCCACTCCGGGTAAGCCAGTGTCAGTGGCCCTGCGCGGACAACAGGGATGACGAGATGGGCGTGCTGAATCCCGTGCGTCACATCTCTCGCATCCACAACCAGCTCGATGGGGGGCGCGGCGATGGCGGACGAAGCTGTGGCGAGAAACGTCACGACGGACGCAAGCGCCGCGGCCCTCATCACAGCGGGCGTCAGGCGCGTAACGACGGCGGAAATGGGCATCAGGCCATGGTCTCGCTTCAGCGTCGACAGAAGCGCGCTGTAGCCTTTCATCCCACCTGCGTCTTGAACGCAGTTGACCCACGCACGGGGGCGGACGCACGACACACCGTATGATCGGGCCTCACCTCTGCGAGACGCGGTTCGGGCGGCGGCGGCACGCGCGCGGCGAGCGTCTGGCCCGTCATTGTCACTGCGCGCCTTTCGCGGCGGTCGTGTTGAGCGGCGGCTATGTCGAAGCGGGCGATCGAGGCCGGGTGCGCGTCCGGCCTGGCGACGTCGTGCTGCACGGCCCCTATGAATCGCATCTGGACGACGTGGCGCCCACGGGCGCCGAGGTGCTGGTCCTCCCGTGGACGCCGGCGGACGCCATGTCAGCCCTAGGCTCGGTCGCCGATCCCGATGCTCTGGTGCGTCTGGCGGAACGCGATGCGGGGAACGCCGCGTGCCTGATGCGGAGCCAACTCACCTGCCGGGAGCTGAACGCAGACGATTGGCCCGATCGGCTCGCCCAGGCGCTGCGTCAGGACCCTGCGCTCCGCCTCGAGCACTGGGCGGAGGAGGCCGGTCTCCGACTTGAAACCCTGAGCCGGGGCTTCCGGCGCGCCTACGGTGTCACGCCCCTGGCATTCCGGGCGCGCGCGCGTGTGCTGCGTGCCCTGGCGATGGTAAGCGCCGGCAACGCGCTGTCCGACATTGGAGCGACGTGCGGATTTGCGGATCAGGCGCATTTCACGCGCAGCTTTCACGAACTGACCGGGGAGGCCCCTGGACGTTGGCGCAGACTGACAGCGGCACGCGGAGAATACTGATCCGCTGGCGACGGGCTGCACTGTCAAGATCTGCCCCTCCCCGAGACGGAGCGCTCGCCGAGTGTGCGAAAGCCGGTGATAGTCGTCTCGCCGGGATTTCAGGAACAGGCTGAGGTAGTGCCTAGGAGAGTGTCTACGGGCCGGCGGGCTGCGAGGAGCTAGCGTAAAGCCTGGGCGAAGACAGAGAGTGTCTTGCTCAGGTCGGTGCGCAGGGCAAGTGGGGCGAAGGGATTGTCGTCGAGTTCGGCAAGCAGCTTGTCCTGTAAGAAAGCGTTGTAGCGGCCAAGCGCGTCGCGGGCCGCGTCGAGGGAAGGGGCCCGCTTGGCTTCGTCGGTTTCCTTGCTGGCGTTATTCAGGGCTACAGCGAGGCTTGCGTTGAACGTCTGCAGAACGGGCGCCGTGACTTTGCGGAAAGCCTGGTCTATCTCGGTGGCGGATTGATGCCCCTCAAACGCGCCAGCGATCGCGAGGCGCAAGCGCTCGAGCTCGTCCTCGACATGCTGGCGCTTCTCGAGCCAGGTTTTGCCGAGCGTCACGAAATCTTTGGGGTCCTTCGCCTTGGCACCCTTCATTTTGGCAAGGAACGGCTCGAGCGCGGCACGCAGCTTTTCGATGGTCACGGCGGCCGCAGCGAGGTCGCTCGCGCCGAGCTGGGCGCCGGCCTGCTCGGCAAGCGCCATCCATTCGGCGCGCAACGCGTCGTTGTCGCCGGCGGCATTCGGGATGAGCAAAAGCAGTCGGTGCAGGAAGGCGCTGAGCTTATCGCCATCGGGCGGGGGCGTCGGTTGCGCGCCGGAGCCGGGCGCGCTCGCGCCTAGCGCGGCCTTCATTTCCGTAAGCGCCTCGGCCGCTTTCGGGTCGCGCGCTTCGATCAGATCACGGCATTGCGTCATTTGCTGGACGAGGGCGGCCTGACGCGCGGGATCGGTCGCGATTGCCTGCTTGAGCGGACCGCCGAGCGCGGTCAGTTCCGCTTTCAGGGCGGCAAAATCGGGGCCAGCAGACGGGGGTGCCGCGAGCTGCTTTTCCAGCTGGTCAAGGGCGATCCGCGCGTAGCCGAGATTATTTGTGCCGAGATTGACCTGCGCCTCGCGCGCGAGTTTGGCGAGCGCGGCCTGGCGCGCCGCATCGCCGGCGCTTGCCGCCGGAATTTGCTGCGCGAGCGACGCGAGTCTCTGTTTCAGGGCGGCGGCATCGGCCGCTGGCGCTTCCGCGTGCGGCGGCGGAGGGGGTGGTGGCGGCGGCGGCGGCGCATCGGGCGAAGAGCTGGCCGCAGGCGCCCCCTCCTGTCCCGTCGCCGGCGCTGCCGCCGCCGGCGGTTCCTCCTCGTCTGCGCCGTCCTCGAGCGCGGTGCCGTCCTCGAGCACAAGCTTCACTTTCTTGAAGCCCGAGCCTTTCAGCGTCTTGACCAGTTTCTTCGCAATTCCCGTCACCGGACGATTGAGTTCGAGCCGCACGGTGGTCGGCTCGTCCTTCTCGACCGAAGCGTTACCGAAACGGAGATTGACGATGTCGGGATGTTCCGCTTTCAGTGCCTTGCTGACCTCAAGCCCGGGATGGGTTTTGTGGATCAGGAACAGCGCGGTCTTGCCGTCCTTGCTGAGTCCGACGCCGCAACCGAGCGGTTTCCCGCTGCTCCGGCTTTCCGTCAGCAGTTTGCGATAATCGGCGGCTTCCATGGCGTCAGTCCCGATGCGGGTGCGGAATGCGATGGCAGCGCAACCGGCGCTGCCTGTCAACGCTTGGGCGGGGCCTGCCGCTCTGCTATCGCTAGCCCGTCGGGAGGCAGGCCGGATGCGGTACGATGTCAACTTCGGGCGGCTCGGGGGTGCGCCAGGGCGGGCGGCACCGGGGCAGAGTTTCCGGCTCGCGGTGCTGGGGGATTTTTCCGGGCGCGCCAATGCCGGCACGCTCGATCTGGCCGGTCTTGGCGGGCGCAAGCCGCTCCGCGTCGATGCCGACACGCTGGATGATGTCATCGCGCGGTTGAAGCCGACCCTGCGGCTCGAGCTCGATGCGGAGGCCGGCGCGCTTAGCGTGCCCATCGCGAGCCTCGACGATTTCCATCCGGACGCGCTCGTCGACAATCTCGAGATTTTCAGCGAGCTCCGGGATCTTCGGCGCAATCTCGGCAGCAAGGCGGGGTTTGACCGGGCTGCGAAAGAGGTTTTGTCCTGGGAAGGCGAGTTGCCGCTGCCGCCGCCGCCCCGGCGCTCGGCGGCTGCCGTGGTCGCCACCGACCGGCGCATTTCCGATTTCGCTCGACTGACAGGCCGGCAACCCCCTGCGCCACCTTCCGGCGATGTCGAGGATCTCGTGCGGCGCCTGGTCGGACCCTATGTCGTGGCGGCCCGCGATGCGCGCCAGGAGGCGCTGGTGGCGCGCGTCGACGAGGCGTTGTCGGCGGCGATGCGCCGGGTGCTGCATCATGCCGATTTTCAGGCCATGGAAGCGGCCTGGCGCGGCGTGGATTTTCTGGTGCGCCGGATCGAGACCGGCGCAAGGGCGGAGATCGTACTCTACGATGTCTCCGCCGAGGAATTCGCGGCGGATCTCGCCGCGCACGAAGCTCTCGACGAGACGGGGCTCTATTCGCTGCTCGTGGAGGCGCCGAGTCTCGATGCACAGTCGGGCGCCTTCGGCGCTATTGTGGCGCTTTACGGGTTCGAGCTGTCGCCGCCGCACGCCGACCTGCTCGGGCGTGCAGCACAGATTGCGGCGGCCGCCGGAGCACCGCTGATCGCCGGGATCGGGGCGGCCGCGCTCTCGGTGCGGCGCGACGAGCAAAATCCGCTGATCCAGCAGGCCTGGACCGCGCTCGAGGCGCTGCCGGCCGCCGCCTACCTCGGGCTCGCCACGCCGCGTTTTCTGTTGCGGATGCCATACGGGCGCAAATCGGACCCGATCGATGCGTTCCCGTTCGAGGAATTCACGCGCGAGTCGGGTCTCTCGGGTATGCTGTGGGGGCATCCGGCGCTGCTCGCCGGTTTTCTGCTCGCGGAAACTTTCCGGCAGAGCGGCTCGAAGATGAAACTCGGCTCGGTCGCGGGCATCGGGGAGATGCCTTACTACGTCTATGTCGATGCGGATGGCGACCAGGTTGCGCTGCCCTGTACGGAGCGGCTGTTCACGGAACGACAGGCCGCACAGGTTTCGACCTATCATGTGATGCCGGTGGTCAGCCTGCGTGGCCGCCCCGAAATCCGGCTCGGGAGCTTCGGATCGCTTGCGGGGCGGCCGCTCGCGGGTTTTTGGGCGCCGGTGGAGGTGAGCGCGGGCGCAGCGCCTGCGCCGGAGCCGGCAGCCGCCGAACCGTCCGAGCCGCCAGCGTCGGAGGGGCCCGCGGTGGAAGAGGCGACCGTTGCGGCGGCCCCTGCGCCGGCGGCTGCCGACGATCTCGATGCGTTGCTCGCGTCCCTGGAAACGCCGAGTGCCAAAGCGCCGGAAGCGACACCGGCTGATGCGCCCCCCGCCGATGATCTCGATGCGTTGCTCGCCAGCCTCAGCACCGACGCGCCACCGACAACGCCAGGAGAGACCGAGAGCGACCTCGATGCGTTGCTAGCCTCGCTGAAATCCTAGAGCAAAATCCGATCAGATGGAATCGTCAGATCGGCTGTTGCTCTAGTCCGATGCTGACGCGATTGCGTAGCCGGGCTAGAGCATGGTCGGGCTGACTGGAATCGGGTCTTCCGGAACGGGCTTGCTGTGTGATTCATCGGTCTCCGGTTTGATGGCCGGAGGTGCGCTGTGGGATGGAGCCAGGGTAAGGCCTACGGGCAGGATCTGCGCGATCGT
>DAIDJM010000060.1 GCA_027451405.1 Acetobacteraceae bacterium
TCGTCGAGCGGTTCATCACCGCGCTCGGCGACGCGGTGACCGCGGCGGGCGGCCGGGTGTGCAACTTCACCGGCGACGGGCTGATGGCCACGTTCGGCCTCGGCACGCCGCCGGAGCTGGCGTGCCGGCAGGCGCTGGCGGCGCTGCCGCTGATCGGGCGCAACGTCGCCGAGCTCAATCGCGTGCTCGCCGACGAGATGGCCGAGCCGATCGCCTTCGGCATCGGCATTCATGCCAGCCACGCGGTGGTGGGCGAGATCGGCTACGCGGCGGCGCGCGGCCTGACCACGCTCGGCGATGCCGCCAATGTCGCCGCGCGGCTGGAGGGGCTGTGCAAGACCCTCGACTGCGAGGCGGTGGTGTCGGAGGAGGTGTGCCTGGCCGCGCGCCTGACGCTCGACGGTCTGCCGCGGCGCGAGGCGCAGCTGCGCGGCCGCAGCGCGCCGGTCGCGGTCCGCATCATCGCGCGGACCGAGGCGCTGGCGCCCGGGCTGGCGGCGGGACTGGCGACTGGATTGGCGACCGGATTGGCGACGGGGCTGACGGCGACGGCATCGGACTGACGGCGCGCCGCCGCCACCGGGCTCAGCCGAGCAGCCGCCCGATCACCCGCGCCGTGTAGTCCACCACCGGGATGATCCGCCCGTAGTTGATCCGCGTCGGCCCGATCACCCCGATCGCGCCGACGATGCGCCCGGCGGCGTTGCGCGCCGGCGCCACCACCATCGACACGCCGGAGGTGCCGAACAGCTCGCTCTCCGCGCCGATGAAGATGCGCACGCCGTCGCTTTTCTCGGCCAGTTCCAGCAGCCGCAGCATGGTCTCCTGCGCCTCCAGCCGCTCGAACAGGCGCTGGATGGCGGCGAGGTTCTCGATCTGCGTCACGTCGGACAGCAGCCGCGCCTGCCCGCGCACGATCAGCGAGCCGCCGCGCCCCTCGTCGGTCCAGGTGGCGAGACCGGCCTCGACGATCTGCGCCGAGAGGGTGTCGAGCTGGGTGCGGTTGGCGGCGATCTCCTCGGCGACGATGCGCTGCAATTCGCCGAGCGTGCGCCCGGAGAGCCGCGCGTTGAGATAATTCGCCGCCTGTTGCAGCGCCGAGGGCGGCAGACCGGGGGGGATGTCGATCACCCGGTTCTCCACCTGCCCCTCGGCATTGAGCAGGATCACCAGCGCACGCCCGGTGCCGAGGGGGACGAACTCGATATGCCGCACCGCGCCCTCGGATTTTGGTGCCAGCACCAGCCCCGCCGCCGCCGACAGGCCGGCGAGCATCGAACTGGTCTCGGCCAGCGTGTCCTCCAGGCTGCGCCCGCGCGCCTCCAGCGTGGCGCTGATGGTCTCGCGCTCCTCCTCGCTGAGTGCGCCGAATTGCAGCAACCCATCGACGAACAGCCGCAACCCGTGCTCGGTCGGCAGTCGCCCGGCCGAGGTGTGCGGGGCGAACAGCAGCCCTGCCTCGGTGAGATCGGCCATCACGTTGCGTATGGTGGCGGGCGAGAGCGAGAGCGGCAGGCGGCGCGAGAGGGTGCGGCTGCCCACCGGGTCGCCGGTTTCGACATATTGCTCGACGATCTCGCGCAGGACGGCGGCGGCGCGGGGGTCGAGGCCAGGGGGAAGTGGCTTGTCCATGCGCGTCTGAGGTAGGGGGGGTGCGTCCGTTTCTGAAGGCGGCGGGGGTGGGGTCACATGCCGGCCGGCGCGAACCGGAACGGCTTCGCCGGCTGGAACTGGGCCGAGACTTCGCCCGAATAGGTGCGCCCCGCCGCCGTCGGCAGTTTGCGTACCGGCGCGCCGGCGCGGAAATCGAGCTTGGCGAAATCCACCCAGAACGTGTCCGGCGTAGTGGCGGAATCGAAATAATAGACGCGATGCGTCTGGTCGGAGACGGTGCGCCAGATCGTGCTGGAGATGTTCGGCTGGTCCGGGGTGGTGATGCCGAGCGGGACGCTGACCGCGCGCATCACGCTGAGCACGCTGGCGACCGCCTGGTTCGCGTAGCTGTTGCCGGGGATGGCGGGGAGATAGGCGGGGGCCGCCGATTTCGGGATCGCGTCGATCAGGAAGGAGGCGCGGGCGAAGCGGTCGGCGGCGCGGTTGGTGCCGGGCAGGAAGGTGAGGCCGCCGATGCCGTGCCAGTAGCTGTCGAGCGCGAGCTGCTCGGCGTAGGACGGCGAGTTGGTCATCACGCGGTATGGCTTGCCGTGATGGATCACGAGCTTGCCGCCGAGATATTCGAGGATCGCGGAATCGCCGGTGGCGTCCGAGAGCGCGAGATGGATCTGCGCGCTGGCCCCGTTCGGCAGCTTGTCGGTGATGACGCGGAACGGCTCGGCCGCGAGGGCGGCGACCGCTTCGGCGACGGTGGCGAAATTGTCGAGCGCGTATTGCGCCCAGAGGGAGATCGAGAGGCGTTTGGTGCCGGGCGCGGGGGTGCCGTAATCGGATTCGGCGAGCCAGAGCATGTTGGCGACGAGCCCCTTCTCGTTCATGCCGTCGCTCGTGCCGATGCCGTAATCGGCGGTGATGACGCTGCCGTATTTCGCGGTCCAGGCGACGCTGGCGGGCCCGGCTTCGCCGGTGCGGGCGATGCCGCGCGGGAACAGCCAGAGCTCGGAATGCATATCCTCCTTCCAGTCCATCGAGCGTCCGGTAATCACGGTGCCGTCGCTGCCGGTATAGAGCGCGCGGGTGCAGGGCGAGGCGGCCGCGGGGGCCAGGGTCAGCAGGACCGCGATGGCGTGGCGGAAAGACATGTCGGGCGTCCCGTGTCCGTTACGGGCACGATCCTGCCGCCGGCGGCCACCGGAGTCCAAGCCCGGCGCGGGCCCGATTCACACAATGAGCGCGAGCAATATTGCCGCCGCGGCCCCGGCCAGAAGATCGTCCGCCAGGATGCCGAATGCCCCGCCCAGACGGTCGGCCCAGCCAACCGGACCGGGTTTGGCGATGTCGAAGACGCGGAACAGGGCGAAGCCGAGGGCGAGGCCGAGCCAGCCGGGCCGGTGCAGGCCGAGCAGCGCCACGCACTGGCCGGCGATCTCGTCGATGACGATCCAGCCGGGGTCGGCCTGGTCGGCTTTACGGCGGGGCCACAGGCCGATGCCGGCGGCGCGGGGAATGCTCCAGAGCGCGAGCGCGGCGGCGGCCAGCGCGCCGCCGGCGAGCGCTGCCGGGCCGGCGGAGAGCAGGGCCGCGCCGATCGCGAGGCCGGCGAGCGAGCCCCAGGTGCCGGGGGCGCGCGGCAGGAAACCGCTGCCCAGGCCGGAGGCGATCAGGCGGGCCGGGGTCATTGGGCGACCGGGGGCGCGAACGGGTCGAAGCGGGTGCCGGCGCGGGCGGCGTAGAGGGTCGCGTTTTCGATGACGCGCTGCACGTAGCTGCGCGTCTCGGCGTAAGGCAGGCGCTCGATCCAGTCGATCGCGGCCTCGCGCGGGACGGGGTCGCCGTAGGCGTCGCGCCACAGGGAAGCGCGGTGGGGGCCGGCGTCGTAGGCGGCGAGTGCGAGCGGCACGCTGCCGCCGAACCGGTTCAGGAGCTCGCCCAGGAATTCGGTGCCGAGGCGGAGATTGACCGCGGGGTCGAACAGGTCGGGGGTCGCGTGGCGCCGGAGATGGGCGAGATCGGCGGCGGTGGCGGGGAGCAGCTGCATGAGCCCGACCGCGCCGGCGTGGCTGACGATGACGGGATCGAAACTGCTTTCCTGGCGCACCAGGCCGATTGCCAACGGCCCCGGCACGTCTCCCGCCGGTGGCGGATAGGGGGTGGGCCAGCCGAGATCGGGCAGCATGACGCCGTGCCGGCCGGCGAGCCTGGCGACCGATACCTGCACATCCGTCAGGCCGAGCGCGCGGGCGAGGCCGGCGACGAGCGCGAAGCCGCTCGGGCCCTGGGCCGCCGCCGCGGCGTAGAGCAGGAAGTCGCGGGCGCGCTTGGGGTCGCCCCAGGCGCAGAGGAGCCGGGCGGCCCGCGCCATTTCGCCGCTGGCGAAGGCGCGGGTTTCGGCGGGTCCGGGCGACGGGTCGTGGCCGGGGCTCAGCGGTTCGCCGAGGGCGTCGGCCGCGAGCTGGCCGTAGAACGCGACCGGATAGGTGGCGGCGTGGCGCCAGGCGGCCTCGGCGGCCGCATGGTCGCCGGCGGCGTCGGCGGCGCGGCCGAGCCAGTAATGGGCGCGCGAGGCGGTGAGCACGGTTTCGGCTTCGTCGGCGAGCTGGCCGAAGCGGGCGCGGGCGGTTTTCGGGTCGTGCGCGAAGCGGAGCGCGATCCAGCCGGAGAGGAAGAGCGAGTCGGCGCGCTGTTCCGCCAGCGCGTCGGGGTCGGTCGCGACCGCGAGGGCGGCCGGCACCTGGCCCGCATCGAGCAGGGCGCGGGCGAGCGCGTCGCGCTCGGTCCAGAAGGCGGCGCGGTGACCCGGGGAGGCCGCGCGTTCGGCGGTCTGGCGGGTCCAGAGGGCGGCGGCGGCATCGAGGGCGCCGGTGCGGCGCAGATAGCGGGCGCGCTCGAGGATCAGCGCCGGGTCGTTGCTGAGCGCGGGCGGCACGGCGGCGGCGAGGTCCAGCGCGCCGGGCGCGGTCGCGCGCAGTGCGAGGCGGGCGCGGGCGAGCGACGCATGGGCGGCGTCGAGGCGGGGCAGCAAGGTGCCGGCGGACGGATCGTTGGCCCAGGCGAGACGGTCGAAGCGCCGCCAATCGTCGTCGGGCCGCAGCACGGGACCCCATTGGGCGAGGAACGAAGCGGCCGCGTCGGGCGCGAGGCCCGGCCAGGCGAGGCGGGCATCGCCGGCGGCTTCGGCGCCGCGGCCGGCGGCGCGGGCGGCCTCGGCGCAGCGGAGCAGGGCCGGCGCCCCGGCGGGGACGCGGGCGCGGCAGGCCTCGAGCACGGTCGCGTCGTCGGGATCGGCGGCGATGGCCTCGTCTCGCCGGCGCAACAGCAGCGCCCGGTCGGGCCAGTCGAGATGCTGGGCGAGCCAGGCGTCGATTTCGCGGGCGCTCGCTTGCTGCGGCGTGAGGAGCCGGATGAACAGGACGAGCCGGGCGGCGAGCGGGTCGGGATCGCGGCGCGCGAGATTTTCCGCGCCGGTCCAGTTCCGGTCCCGGAACGCCTGCACCATGGGCGACGGCGCGGCGGCGGCAAGCAGCAGCAGCAGCGCAGGCAGGGTCGGCAGGCGACGCATGGAACAACTCCGGGGCGACGCGACGGCGCCGCCCCCAATGGTCGCCCTTCCGGCGCCGCGCGGCTAGAGCAACAGCCGATCTGACTGAAGCGCCAGCGCTTCAGCGCCGTCAGATGGCGGCCAGTCCGCGTGGCGGCAGCCGGCTAGGCGGCATCCTCCTTGCGGTCGCGCACGCGGACATAGGCCTGGGTCGCGTGCAAGTCGCAGTAGGGTTTGCCGGCGATCGCGTCGGCGTCGCAGAAACGGAAACTCTTCGTGCCGGGCTCGCCGATCGGCCAGCAGCAGGGCGTGACGCGGGCGCCCGGCCGCGGCAGGCACACCGCGCGCAGGACCGGGGCCGGGCGCTCGACGGCCTGGGGCGGCGGGTCGGCCGGCATGGGGGCGAGCGCGGTGCGCAGCGCGGGCAGCGTCGGCCCTTGGACCCGGCGCGGAGCGCGGCGGCGCGGCGAGGATTCACCGTCGCGGCGGATCGGCGAAGGGCGCGGCGGGAGATTGAGCCGGTGGGCCTTACCGACCACGGCGTTCTTGGAGACGCCCATGCGTCGCCCGATTTCGGCAGTGGAATGACCTTCGGCCCAGAAGGCGCGAAGCTTGCCGATGGTCTCCTCGTTCCACTCCATCTTGTGTTCTCCCCGGCTACCGACCACCAGATGATGATGGGACCGTAGGCGGAAACGACGGCCGGGTTCAACGGGAACGCCACAAAAACTTGTGGAAAACTTGGGAGGAACCACAATATGTGGCCTTCGCAGGCGCCCCCTCCCCGCCCCTGTGCCGGGACGTGCCGCCCCCCTTCCCTGCCGCGCTCAGCCGAGGACCCGCGCCTGGCGCAAGGCGTCGAGGGTTGCCCGGTCGTAACCGATTTCGGTGAGGATATCGTCCGGAACGATCCGGCGGACCGAGGCCGGCGTCGCCGAAAAGCGCGGCGCGGCGGCGGGCATCCCGGCGCGGAACGTTTCTCTGGCGGCATTATGGGAATGCGACGGCGCTTCGGCGAGCGACAGCACGGGCGCGACGCAGGCGTCCTTGCCGGCGAAACGCGCCGCCCACGCATCGCGCGGCGCCGAGGCGAAGATTTCCGTCAGCCTCGCGCGCATGGCGGGCCATAGGGCCGGATCCATCTGCGCGGCGAAGGCCGGTTCGCCGGCGACCCCGAGTTCCGCGACCAAAACGGCGAAGAATTCCGGCTCGAGTGCGCCGACCGCGATGAATTTGCCGTCCGCGCAGACATAGACGTCGTAGAAAGGGGCGCCGCCGTCGAGCAGATTGACGCCGCGCTGGTCGCGCCACAGCCCCTGCGCGCGCAGCCCGTGGATGAGGGTCGCGAGCAGCGCCGAACCGTCGGTCATCGCCGCGTCGATCACCTGGCCCGGCGCGCCCAGCCGCACGGCGAGCAGCGCGGCCACCATGCCGAACGCGAGCAACATGCCGCCGCCGCCGAAATCGCCGAGATAGTTCGCCGGCATCACCGGCCGCTCGCCCGCCCGTCCGATCGTGTGCAGCGTGCCCGAGAGGGCGAGATAATCGATGTCGTGACCGGCGCGCGCGGCCAGCGGGCCGGTCTGGCCGAAGCCGGTCATGCGCCCATAGACCAGTTTCGGATGGTCCTGGAGCAGCGTTTCGGGGCCGAGACCCAGCCGCTCCATCACGCCCGGGCGGAAGCCCTCGATCAGCCCATCGGACGCGCGGGCCAGGGCACGCACCAGGGCCACACCCTCGGCGCGCTTCAGATCGACCGTCAGCGGAATGCGGCCGCGCGCCAGCGGATCGCGGGCGAGGCCGCCCCCGCCCGGCCGCTCGATGCGGATCACCTCGGCGCCGTGATCCGCGAGCATCATGCCGCAGAACGGCGCCGGTCCGATGCCCGCCAGCTCGAGGATGCGGATGCCGCCGAGTGCCCCCATGCACCGCGGCGTACCGCGCCGTGATGCCCTTGCGCAAACGCGGTCCGGCGCGCAGGCTCGCCCCGTCATGCTCGCCCGTCCGGGACTCGATCCACAGGAAGCACTCGTCTGCACGATGGTGCTGGTCGCCGCGGCCGATTCCGGCGGCATCACCGATCGCGACATCGGCGTGATGGCGTCGCTCGTGCAGACGCTGCCCGTATTTGAAGGTTTTTCCACCGAACAGTTGCAGCATGCGGCCGACGAGGCGGTGAACCTGTTGCGTGAGGAAAACGGACTGGCGCATGCCGGCCGGCTGGTGCGCGAGGCGCTCGAGCCGCGGCTGCGGGAGACGGCATTCTGTCTCGCCTGCGAAGTGATCGCGGCCGGACGCGCGCAGGGCCAGCCGATTTTGCAGATGCTCGATTTCCTGGGGGACGAGCTCAGGCTCGACCGGCTGATCGTGGCGGCGATCGAGCGCGGCATCCGGGCACGGTTCCAGCACCTCGGCTGAAAACACTCGCCCGCCGCCGGCGTTCGGCGCTCATCCGGAGAGGAGAGCGCCATGCCCAGGAAAGTCGACCCGGTTCTGCGCGATACCGTCCATGAGGTGCGCGGCAGCTTCGCCGATGACGCGGCGCTGCAGGATGCGATCGGCCGGCTGACGCGCGCCGGCTTCGACCGCGCGCAGATCAGCGTGCCGGTGCCGTCGCCAGACCCCGGCCAGGCCACGCCGGATGCGGGCGCCGAAACACCGATGACCGAAGACGACATGCGCCAGCTCCGCAATCTCGGCAGCGCCACCGCCGCCGCCGCCGGCGCCATGCTCGCGGCCGGCGCGACCGTGCTGACCGGAGGCGCCGCCGGTGTGGCGATCGCCGCCGCCGCGGCCGGCGGAATCGCCGCCGGCGGCGGCGTGGAAGCCGCCACGAGCTCGGTGGAGGCAGCACGCAAAACCGAACATGCCGAACGGGCGGCGGAAGGAGAGCTGATCCTCGCCGTGACCGTGCAGAAGGATGAAGATCCCGCACGCGCGGAGGCGCTCATGAAGGAAGCCGGAGCGACGCGGGTGGCGCAGGGTGAGCGATGAGGGGGTGCGGGGGAAACAGGCAGAAGGATTCTTCTTTTTCTGAAGAAAAAGAAGCAAAAAGACTTTCTTCACTGGGATGGGGACCTGGACGCTACCTTCCTATGCGAGTCGCGTGCGGGTTGCGGCAGCGTGGGCCGGGGAAACGGATGGGGGTTTTTGGTTTTTTATTTCGAGAAACGGACGAACTCACGCCAAAACATCCGCCGATATGTCCTGGAGCCGCGTGCACCCCGTCAGCGCCATCGCGATCCGCATCTCCGCGCGCAGCAACTCCAGCACATGCGCGACCCCCGTCTCGCCGCGCGCCGCGAGCGCGTAGACCCACGCCCGCCCGATCAGAACGCCCTCCGCGCCGAGCGCCAGCATCCGCACCACATCGAGCCCGCTGCGCACGCCGCCATCCGCGAGCACGGTCACATGTCCGCGCGCCACCTCCGCGATCGCCGGAAGCGCGCGGGCGGTGGAAAGAACCCCGTCGAGCTGCCGCCCCCCATGGTTCGACACCACGATCCCGTCCGCGCCGGCCGCGATCGCCGCCTTCGCATCTTCCGCGTCGAGGATGCCTTTGATCACCAGCTTGCCCGCCCAGTGCTCGCGAACCCAGGCGATATCCGCCCAGGTCACCGAGGGATCGAAATTCTGCGCGATCCAGCCGAGATAGTCGGCGAACCCGGAATCCGCGCCCACGACCGGGGCCACGTTGCCGAGCGCGATCGGCCGCCCCTGGACCGCCACGTCCCAGAACCAGCCCGGCCGCGAGGCCATTTGCGCGATCCGCCGCGCCGATCCCCGCCATCCCGGAGCCCCGGTCAGGCCGGTGCGCATGTCCCGATGCCGCGCGCCCGGCATCGGCAGATCAACCGTGAACACCAGGACCGGGCACGCCGCCCGCGCCGCCTCGGCGAGCAGGGCGCGCATGAAATCGCGGTCCCGCACCATGTAAAGCTGAAACCAGAACGGCGCGGCGCTCGCCTGCGCCACCTCGGCGATCGGGCAGAGCGACACGGTCGAGAGGCAGAACGGCAGCCCCGCCGCGGCCGCCGCCCGCGCCGCCTGGACCTCGCCCCGCCGCGCATTGATCCCGGCGATCCCGACCGGCGCCAGCGCCACCGGCATCGCCGCCCGTGCGCCGAACAGTTCCGTCGAGAGATCGATCCTCGAGACGTCCCGCAGCACGCGCTGGCGCAGCGCCACGCCGCGCAGGTCGCCGACATTCCGCCGCAGCGTCTCCTCGTCGTAAGCCCCGCCGTCGATGTAATGAAACAAAAACGGCGGCAGCCTGCGCCGCGCCAGCTCCCGGTAGTCCCCGACCGAGGCCGGCGTCACGCCGCTTCGGGCAGGATCACGCGCCGCCGCGCCGGCGCGGTCACCGGCAGCGCCGCATAGGCATCCTTCACCGCCTCGATCAGGAACACGCCACCCAGATCGGGCGCCAGAACCCGCCCCGCCCGCTCCCAGAACGGGTGCCAGCGCAGCACGGCGCGCCAAACCGCCGGGGGAATGAACAGGCCGGTCTCGCAGCGCTCGGGAT
Source organism: Acetobacteraceae bacterium (assembly GCA_027451405.1). GTDB lineage: Bacteria > Pseudomonadota > Alphaproteobacteria > Acetobacterales > Acetobacteraceae > DAIDJM01. The sequence goes on from DAIDJM010000060.1 coordinate 9,678, forward strand.
GGAAGCTCGCTTCCTGCAGGCTCTGCGCGATCTGCCGGGCCGAATAGGGCCGCCCCATGCCGAACGGCGTGCTCTCGGCATGCGCCCAGAAACCCATCCGGTTCGGCGCCACCAGCAGGATCCGCCCATCGTCGCGCAGCACGCGCCAGATTTCCCGCAGCAGCCGCGGCGCATCGGCCGCCAGATCGAGCCCATGCACGATCAGGATCCGGTCGAAGCTCAGATCGGGGAAAGGCAGCCGGTCTTCTTCGACCCAGGCCGCGCCGGTCTCGCCCGGATGGCAGCGCGGCACCGCGCCGACGCACGCATAGGCGTGATCGTGCCACAGCGAGAGATACGGGCCCGCAAAGCCTAAGCCCAGCACCGATTGCCGCTCGAGGCGCGGCCAGATCGCGCCGATCCGCTGGCGCAGCACCGCAGCCGCGGTCTCGCCGCGATGGGTCCGGTAGAAGCCGGCGGCGGTGTCGGGCTGGGGCATGGGCGCCGGGCTAGACGATCCGTGTGGCGGAAATGGGGTATCTCTCCCCTACGCGCTCCGAGGTAATGCCCATGCCCACCACCGTCCAGCCCGTGCCCATGCTCGCCGACAATTACGCCTGGCTGCTGCGGGCGCCGGACGGCACGCTCGCCCTCTGCGACCCGCCCGATGCCGAAGCCGGCGCGCGCGCCGTCGATGCCGCCGGCGGGCGCCTCGCCTGGATTTGGCTCACTCACCATCATGGCGACCACATCGCCGGCGCTGCGGCCCTGCGCGAGCGCTACGGCGCCCGCATCGCCGGCGCGAGCGCCGACGCGCACCGGCTCCCGCCGCTCGACCTCCCGCTCGCCGAGGGCGATACCATAGCGTTCGCCGAAGGCGCCCGCGTGATCGCGACGCCGGGCCACACGTCGGGCCACATCGCCTACCACCTGCCCGAGAGCGCGATCCTGCTCTGCGGCGACACGCTCTTCTCCATCGGCTGCGGCCGCCTGCTCGAAGGCACCCCGGAACAGATGTTCGCCTCGCTCGCCAAGCTCGCCGCCCTGCCGGACGCCACGCGCGTCTGTTGCGGCCACGAATATACCGAGGCCAACATCCGCTTCGCCCTCACGGTCGAGCCGGACAATGCCGCGTTGCAGGCCCGCGCCCGCGACGCGCGCGCCGAGCGCGCCGCCGGCCGACCCACCGTCCCCTCGACGATCGGCGCCGAGCGGGCCGCCAACCCGTTCCTGCGGGCCGGCAACGTCGCCGCCTTCGCCGCGCTGCGGGCCGCCAAGGACCGGTTCTGAGCCACGGGCCGGGCCGCGGTTCCGATGCCCTCGATTCCCCTCTGGGTCATTCCGGTTTAAGCCTGCGCCGTGATCTCGGGCGGGCTCCTGATCGGCATTCTCGTGTTCGTGGCGCTCTCGCTCGCCGCGCTTGCCGGCCTGCTGCTCCATCCCCGCCTGCCGGTGCACCACCGGACCCGCGAGACCGAGCAGGCGCTCGGGCTGGCGATCAGCCTGATCGCCACGCTGTCGGCGGTCGTGCTCGGCCTGCTCACCGCTTCGGTCAAAGGCCAGTTCGACGACACCGAGCGCGCCCTGCAGACCTACAGCGCCTCGCTGATCGAGCTCGACGGCAATCTGCGTGCCTTCGGCCCCGAGACCGCCGGCCTGCATGACGCGCTGCTGCGCTACGCGCGCGATGCGCTGGCCGAAACCTGGCCCCCGCATGGCGGCTCCGGGATCGTCGACAGCCCCGCTTCCGCGGCCCGCATCCAGGCGCTGCAGCGCGGCGTGCTGTCGCTCACCGCCCGCAACACGGTGCAGCAGCGCCTGCTTCCTGTCCTCGACGCGGAGATGGTGGGCGTGGTCTCGCAGCGCTGGAACCTGATCGCGCGCGCCACCGAGACGCTTTCGCCCGCCCTGCTGGTGGTGCTGGTCTTCTGGCTTGCGCTGATTTTCATGGGGCTCGGCCTGAACGCCCCGCGCAACGCCCTCACGCTGGCGACCCTTGGACTCTGCGCCGCAGCCCTCGCGGCGCTGATGTTCCTCACCGTCGAGATGGACGGCGCCTTCGACGGGCTGATCCGCGTTTCCGCCGATCCGCTGATCGAGGCCTGCAACCTGATGGCCCGCTGATCTTTCCCGGCCGCGCCCGATGCTCTACCTCGGCGCGTCGATCCCGCCAGCGCCGAGGACTGCCACCCATGCCTGCCATCACGCTCCCCGACGGCTCCGTGCGCCGCTTCGAGGCGCCGGTGACCGGCACCGACCTCGCCGCCGCCATCGGCCCCGGTCTCGCCCGCGCCGCGCTCGCCATGAAGGTGGACGGCGCGCTCCAGGATCTCGGCCGCGAAATCGACCAGGACGCGAACATCGTCTTCGTCACCCGCCGCGACCCCGAGGCGCTCGGCATGATCCGCCACGACGCGGCGCATGTGCTCGCCGAGGCGGTGCAGTCTCTCTATCCCGGCACGCAGGTCACGATCGGGCCGGCCATCGAGAACGGCTTCTATTACGATTTCGCGCGCAACGAGCCGTTCACGCCCGAGGATTTCGCGGCGATCGAGGCCCGCATGCGCGAGATCGTGGCGGCCCGTGCCCCCTTCGTGCGCGAGGTCTGGGACCGCGAGACGGCGATCCAGTTCTTCGAGGATCGCGGCGAGCGCTACAAGGCGCAGCTGATCCGCGATCTGCCGGTCACCGAAACGATCACCATCTACCGCCAGGGCGAATGGCTCGATCTCTGCCGCGGCCCGCACATGCGCGACACCGGCGATGTCGGCACCGCCTTCAAGCTCATGAAGGTTGCCGGCGCCTATTGGCGTGGCGACCACCGCAACGCGATGCTGACCCGCATCTACGGCACCGCCTGGCGCGACCAGAAGGAGCTCGATGCCTACCTGAAACAGCTCGAGGAGGCCGAGCGCCGCGACCATCGCCGGATCGGCCGCGAGATGGATCTGTTCCACATCCAGGAAGAAGCGGTCGGCAGCATCTTCTGGCACCCGAAAGGCTGGCGCCTTTACCGCACGCTCGAATCCTACATGCGCCGGCGGCTCGACGCGGCCGGCTACGACGAGGTGCGCACGCCGCAACTGGTCGACCGCTCGCTCTGGGAGCGCTCCGGCCACTGGGAGAAATACCGCGAGCACATGTTCGTCGCGACCGTCGAGGACGAGGACAAGGTGCTCGCGCTCAAGCCGATGAACTGCCCCTGCCACGTGCAGATCTTCAAGCAGGGGCTGCGCAGCTATCGCGAACTCCCCTGGCGCATGGCCGAATTCGGGTCCTGCCACCGCTACGAGCCCTCGGGCGCGCTGCACGGCATCATGCGCGTCCGCGCCTTCACCCAGGACGACGCTCACATCTTCTGCACCGAGGCGCAGATCGCCGATGAGACCGCGAAATTCGTGGGCCTCCTGGGTTCGGTCTATGCCGATCTCGGCTTCCCCGAGTTCCGCATCAAATTCGCCGACCGCCCGCCGGTGCGCGCCGGCGAGGATTCGGTCTGGGACCGTGCCGAGGCGGCCTTGCGCGAAGCCTGCGACCGCGCCGGGGTCACATACGAGCTGAACCCAGGGGAGGGAGCCTTCTATGGCCCGAAGCTCGAATTCGTGCTGCGCGACGCGATCGGCCGCGACTGGCAATGCGGCACCATCCAGGTCGATTTCGTGCTGCCCGAACGGCTCGATGCGAGCTTCATCGGCGAGGATAGCGCGCGCCACCGCCCGGTCATGCTGCACCGCGCGATCCTCGGCAGCTTCGAGCGCTTCATCGGCATCCTGATCGAGCAATATGCCGGCCGTTTCCCGCTCTGGCTCGCCCCCGCGCAGCTCGTGGTCGCCAGCATCGTGACCGATGCCGCCCCCTATGCCGAGGAGGCCGCCGCCGCCTTCCGCGCCGCCGGTCTGGAGGCGGTCGCCGATACGCGAAACGAAAAGATCAACGCCAAGGTGCGCGAGCACAGCCTGGCCCACGTCCCGGTCCTTGCGGTCGTCGGGCGCCGCGAGGCGGAGGCCCGCACGGTCGCGCTGCGCCGCCTCGGCTCGGACGCCCAGGAGACGCTCCCGCTCGACGAGGCAGTCGCCCGGCTCGCCGCCGAAGCCCTCCCGCCCGACCTGCGCCGCAGCACCGCCGTGCCCTCTTCCTTGATTACCGCCGGTTCAGGCGGCACATAGTCCCCTTGGTCCACCACCAGAGGAGAGTTCCATAGCCAGAGGTCCCCTGCCCGCCCCGCCCACCCGCGACGGGCCCCGTGTGAACGAGGAGATTCGCGTCCCCCAGGTCCGACTGATCGACGAAAACGGCGAGATGCTGGGCGTCATGAGCGCCCGCGATGCGCAGTCCCGCGCCTACGCCGTCGGCCTCGACCTCGTCGAGATCAGCCCGACCGCGCAGCCGCCGGTCTGCAAGATCCTCGATTTCGGCAAATTCAAATACGAGCAGCAGAAGAAGCGCAACGAAGCCAAGAAGCGCCAGAAGCTCGTCGAAATCAAGGAAGTGAAGGTCCGCCCCAACATCGACGAGAACGACTACCAGGTGAAGATGCGCGCCATGCGGAGCTTCATCGAGGAAGGCGACAAGGTGAAGGTGACGCTGCGCTTCCGTGGCCGCGAGATGGCGCACCAGGATATCGGCGCCCGCGTGCTCGAGCGCATCCGCACCGATCTCGAGGCCGAAACCAAGGTGGAACAGATGCCGCGTATGGAAATGCGGCAAATGGTAATGGTTCTCAGCCCCAAATAACCCCGGCGTTCACGCCGCCGCGCGCATGCCCGCGGCGCGCGTCGGGCACTCCGGCGGCCCGGGCCCTGCCCGGGACCCGCTGGGGCCGGAAGGCCCCGAGCCCCCCATGATATCCCGAACATGCTGTGCCGGCGCGCCGTCCCGCGGCCCCGGAAGTTGGTTGATATGGTAATCAACCAGCAAGAAACCGGCGGCCCTGCCCCGCCTTTCTCCGCACGCGCCATGGTGGCGCTGGGAGAACACAATCATGCGGAAAATCACCGTCGCCGGAACGGTTCTGGCGCTCGCTCTCGCGGGCCCCGCGTTCGCGCAGAACAATGCCACCGACAGCACCAACAGCAGCAGCGACAATGCCGCGTCCAGCCAGCACAGTGGCTGGCAGAGTTCGCGGCACGTGACGCAGCAGCTCCGCAACGACCTGCAGAAGAATGGTTATTCCGACGTCAAGGTGATGCCGGAAAGCTTCCTGGTCCACGCGCAGGACAAGCAGGGCCACCCGGTCATGATGATGATCACCCCGACCTCCATGACCGAGATCACGGCGCTCGGGCCCGAGCATACGCGGAGTGCCAGCAACGGGAACGGCTCGACCAACACCGCGAGCAATGACAGCAGCAACAGCAACAACAACAGCAACAGCGGAAATTCCGGCCACTGACCGGGCGGCGCCGGCGGCGCGCGCCCAGCGATCGGGAGGCTCCGCCCGCCTGCGTTCGGGGCCCGGACCTATGGCCTACCGGCTGCACGACGCTGAGGCAGAGAGGCCCCAGACCCCATGAGCCGGGGCCTGGTGCAGGGGAGGCAGCGCCTCCCCTGCCTTGCGCCCAAAGCGCCGCAGCGCCAGTTAGCGGCCACACAAACCGGAGCCCAGCATGCCCCAGCATGACCCGGTGGTGATCGTGGCCGCCAAGCGCACCCCCATGGGCGCCTTCCAGGGCGCGCTCGCCGCCAAGACCGCCGCCGAACTCGGCGGCACCGCGATTGCCGCCGCCCTGACCCAGGCTGGCCTTGCGGGCGGCGATGTCGACGAGCTGCTGATGGGCTGCGTGCTCCCCGCCGGCCAGGGCCAGGCTCCGGCCCGCCAGGCGGGCTTCGGGGGCGGCATCCCGGACCATGTCCCCGCCACCACCGTCAACAAAATGTGCGGCAGCGGCATGAAGGCCGCCATGCTCGCCCACGACCAGCTCCTCGCGGGCAGCGCCACGATCGCCGTCGCCGGCGGCATGGAGAGCATGACCAACGCCCCCTACCTGCTCGAGCGCGCCCGGGGCGGCTACCGGCTCGGCCATGGCCGCGTGCTCGACCATATGTTCCTCGACGGCCTGGAAGACGCCTATGACCGCGGCCGCCTGATGGGCACGTTCGCCGAGGATACCGCCGAGAAACTCCAATTCACCCGCGCCGCCCAGGACGCGTTCGCCCTCGCCTCGCTCGAGCGGGCCCGCGCCGCGACCGCGAGCGGCGCCTTCGCCCCCGAAATCGCCCCCATCGAGGCGCTCACCACCGACGAAACCCCCACCCGCGCCAAGCCCGAAAAAATCCCCACCCTCAAACCCGCTTTCCGCAAGGACGGGACCGTCACCGCCGCCAACAGCTCCTCGATCTCCGACGGCGCCGCGGCGCTCGTGCTGATGCGCCTGTCGGAAGCGGAGCGCCGGGGCATCACCCCGCTCGCCGCCATTCGCGGCCACGCCACCCACGCCCAGGCCCCCGCGTGGTTCACCACCGCCCCGATCGGGGCGATCGGGAAACTGCTCGACCGCGTCGGCTGGGAAGCGAACGGGGTCGATCTCTTCGAAATCAACGAAGCCTTCGCGGTCGTCACCATGGCCGCCATGCGCGAGCTCGCGCTGCCGCACGAGAAGGTCAACGTGAACGGCGGCGCCTGCGCGCTCGGTCACCCGATCGGCGCCTCCGGTGCGCGCATCCTGGTCACGCTGCTGGCCGCGCTCGCCGCCCGCGACGCGAAGCGCGGGGTCGCCTCCCTCTGCATCGGCGGCGGCGAAGCGACCGCGCTCGCGGTCGAACGGCTGCACTGAACGCAGACCTCATGGGGAAGGGGGCCCATGTCCGACATCCGCGCGCGCGCTCGCGGTGCCGCCTTGCTGAGCCTGGCCCTGCTCGCCGCCGGCCCGGCCCGCGCGGATTCCGACCAGGCTGAGCCCGTCGCGCCGCAAACCCCCACACCTGCCCCCTCGGAAGCCGCCCCCACCTCCGGCGACGCCAACCTCTTCGGCACCCTGGGCGGCCTGCGTCCGCTGCTCGCCACCCACGGCATCTCGCTCGGCCTCGTGGACATCAACGACGTCCTCGCCAATCCCTCGGGCGGCATCCGGCAGGGCGCCATCTACGAGGGCAATCTCGAAGCCACCATCGGGGTCGATCTCGGCGCCGCGATCGGCCTTGCCGGCGGCAGCCTCAACATCACCGGCTTCGGAATCTTCGGCCGCGGCCTTTCCGGAAACAATATCGGCAACCTGCAGACCGTCACCGAGCTCGAGGCCGACCGCACGGTCCGCCTGTTCGAGGCCTGGTACGAACAGGCCTTCCTCGGCGGCAAGATCACGCTCCGGCTCGGCGAACTGGCGGCCGACCAGGAATTCATCGTCACGCAATACGGGTCGGTCTTCTTCAACTCGAGCTTCGGCTTCCCCGACCTCCCGGCCGTCGACCTCCCGGCCGGCGGACCGGCATATCCGTTCGCGGCGCCCGGCATCCGCCTCAAGCTCGCCCCCGATTCCGCCGATGCGCTGCTACTCGCGCTGTTCAGTGGCAACCCGGCGCCCGGCAGCGCCGCCGATCCGCAGGTCGACAACGCCTACGGCACCGTCTTCCCGCTCCACAGCGGCGCGCTCCTGTTCGCCGAATGGCAGCACGCGCTCGCGCTCGGCCCGACGCGCCTCCCTGGCACGGTGAAGTTCGGCGCCTGGTGGAACTCCAACAACTTCGCCGACCAGGCGCTCGATCTCCACGGCCAGTCGCTCGCCGCCCCCGGCGCGAGCCCGCTCCCACTCGCGCATCATGGGGACGAGAGCGTCTACGCGGTCATCGACCAGCTCATCACCCGCGCCGGAACCGGCCCCAACGCCGGCATCGGCGCCTTCCTCCGCGCCATGTGGGCGCCCTCCGACCGCAACCGGGTCGACGCCTTCATCGATGGTGGCCTCACCTGGCGCGGTCCGCTCCCCGGCCGTCCCGACGACACCGCCGGCATCGGCGTCGGCTGGGACCGCATCAGCCCCCGCGCCCGCACCCTCGATCTGGCGACCCGCGCCTATGGCGGCGCGCCCTATCCGATCCGCAGCGGCGAGACATTGGTCGAGCTCACTTACCAGGCAACCATCCGCCCCTGGTGGCAGGTTCAGCCGGACCTGCAACTGATCCTGCGCCCCGCCGGCGGGGTTCCCGACCCGCTTGACCCGTCGCACCCGATCGGCGACGCGCTGGTGCTGGGGCTGCGGAGTTCGGTTACGTTTTAAGAAAGAACATATTTTCAAAAAGACGTTTTCTGTCGGGAACTTTCAGTTGTTCAGGCCGTGGCCGGTGAACGGCAGTGTGGCGGCGGCGACGGCATCGTTCGCGACCGAGAGGGTCGCGCTTTAGTAGGCCCCGGACATCGGGCGCCCCCTCGGACGCGCGCGCCACGTCAAGCGCGATCGCGTGAGGAAGCTGCAAGGATGAATCTTCTTTTTCTGAAGAAAAAGAAGCAAAAAGACTTTGTCTTATTTTACCTCTGAGCGCCCAAGGCCTCGCGCCGAAGAGCGCAAAAGTTTTTTGGTTCTTTTTTTCAAAAAGGAACCCTTCTTCTTCCCCGTTGTGCGCCGGTGACGCCCGGCCCACATTCCCGCCATGCTCATCGAAACCCGCGAGGCGATCCGCTTCCCGCACCCCGAGCCCCCGCCGCCCGGTGAAGCCATCGAGATCGCGCCCGGCGTGCTCTGGGCCCGCTTCCCGCTCCCGTTCCGCCTCGACCACGTCAATATCTACCTGATCGAGGAAGACCAGGGCTGGGCCGCGATCGACACCGGCATCGCGCTCGACGATACCCGCGCCGCCTGGGAGCGCCTGCTCGCCGGCCCGCTCCGCGGCCGGCCCCTCACGCGCATCGTCGCCACCCACTTCCATCCGGACCATATGGGCCTGGTCGGCTGGCTCACCGAGCGCTTCGCGGCGCCGCTCCACATGCCGCGCACCGAGTTCCTCTACGCGCTCGCGATCCAGAACAGCGCGATCGCCGCCAACCGCCCCTTCTTCGAGGAGCGCGGGCTCCCTCCCGACGCCATCGAGCGCGTCACGCACCAGGGTTTCGGCTATCTCCGCCTGGTCTCCGGCCTTCCGACCCAAAATCACCGGATCATGGCCGGCGACCGGCTCGATATCGGCGACCACCGGCTCGAGGTGCTGACCGGCGGTGGCCACGCCCCCGAACAGGCCATGCTCGACGCCCGCGAGGCCGGCCTGTTCTTCGCCGCCGATCAGGTCATGACCAAGATCTCGCCCAATATCAGCGTCCAGGCCATGGAGCCCGACGCCGATCCGCTCGCGGAATATCTGGGCTCGCTGGCCGCGCTCCGCCGCACCGTCCCGGACGATGTGCTGGTCCTGCCCGGCCACCATTTGCCGTTCCAGGGCCTGCACACCCGCATCGCCGAGCTCGTCGACCACCACGAACAACGCTGTGCTGCGATCCTCGATTCCTGCCGTCAGGCGCCACGCACCGCGACAGAACTGGTGCCGGTGGTCTTCCGCCGTGCGCTCGACCCTCACCAGATGGGCTTCGCCTTCGGCGAGGTGGTCGCCCATGTGAATTACATGCTCCATCTCGGCGAACTCACCCAGCACCGGGGTGCCGACGGCGTGCTGCGCGTGGCGGGCTAGGCGCGCGCCTCGGGCGGCAGGCGCAGCGCACCCGGGCAATCGCCTGCCTGCAGGGCGGGTTGATTTTTGTTGCATTTACAGAACTGAAATCCTGAAGCAGCAGGCGGTCGCGCGCACGCTTCGCATTTCGCCAGCGTGGGACCGGCCGCAGCACGCATTCCGCTTTCGAGCGCTCAGCTTGCCGTAAGCTTCTCGGGCTAAGCCCGTAACGCGCATGTGAGACGTCATGAATGATGATCATATCAGCCATGATGCCGCTCACGTCGAAGGCATAGTCGAGGTTTTCATCATGAAAACGTCTCCGGTTCCGCGTGCACAGGCCGATATGCCTGTCGCCGCGGAATCGCGCCGCTGACGCGGTTCCCGCATCATGGACGGATCACCACCCCAACTCCATAAGCCGCCGACGCGGCAACGCTCGAGAGTGGATGTCAGGCTCGTGCTGGCGGCGTCCGCCTTGCTGGCCCTGCCTGCCATGTGGTGGATGTTTTCGCAACCATACCAACCCGGTGCCGCTTTGCGGTCCGGTATCGCTCTCGTGCGCACATCGCTGGTGCAGTCGGGCGATATGCCCGTCATCGAGGCGGGTTTGGGCAGCGTGGTTCCGCTGGCGACGGTGACCGTGCGTCCGCAAGTCAGCGGGCCCCTGACGCAGGTCAATTTCCGTGAAGGTCAGGACATACACAAAGGCGATCTCATCGCCACGATTGATCCACGGCCGTTCGCCATTGCTCTGCGGCTCGCGCAGGGGCAGCTCGCCCGCGATCTCGCCAAGCTGGAGACGGCGAAAATCGATCTCGCGCGGTATACGACGCTGAAAAAACAGGATTCGATCGCGCGTCAGCAGGTCGACGCCCAGCTCTCGCTGGTCCAGCAATATCAGGGCATCGTCGAATCCGATCAGGCGGCGGTCGATAACGCCGATCTGAATCTCGACTACACGCGCCTTACTGCGCCGATCGACGGCCGCATCGGCCTGCGCGCGGTCGATGTCGGCAATTACGTTCAGACCGCGGATCCCGCGGGCCTCGCGGTCATCACCCAGCTTCGCCCGATCAGCGTGGTGTTCACCCTGCCGGAGGACGATCTGCCCGCGATCCTGCGGCAGCGATCGCAGGGAAAATCGCTGCCCGTGATCGCCTATGACCGGTCCGACCGGCATCCGATCGCCCGCGGCACGCTGCAGGCGGTCGACAGCCAGATCGATCCCTCGACCGCGACCGTGCGCCTGCGCGCCGCTTTCACGAACGAGGACGGTGCGCTCTATCCGAATCAATTCGTCAACGCGCACATCATTGTCGATACGCGGCGCGGGGTTGCGATCGTGCCGCAGGATGCCGTGCAGTCGGGGCCTGCCGGCGACTATGTCTGGCGCATCGCATCGGATGGGCGCGCCGAGATGCGGCCCGTCCGGCTCGGCCCGGAGGAGGGCGGGCGCGTCGCCGTGCTTGAGGGTCTTGCGGCGGGCGATCGCGTCGTGACCGATGGCGTCGACCGTCTCCGCGCCGGCGCCGTCGTCCGATTCCGGGATTCTGGCGCTACGCCGTGAATATCTCCCGGCCGTTCATCCTGCGTCCGATCGGCACGGCGCTGCTGATGATCGCCCTGCTGATCGCCGGCGCCGTCGCGCTGCCTTTCATTCCGGTCTCCGCGCTGCCCGACATCGACTACCCGACCATCGAGGTGCAGACGCGTTATCCGGGTGCCGGTCCCGAAACGATGGACCGGCTGGTCGCCGCGCCGCTCGAGCGCCAGCTCGGACAGATGCCCGGCCTCGTCACGATGCAGTCGACGAGCGGGGCCGGTGTTTCGGTGATCGTCCTGCGCTTCGGCCTTGGCCTCGCGCTCGATGTGGCCGAGCAGGAAGTGCAGGCCGCGATCAATGCGGCAGCCACGCTGCTGCCCGCGGATCTGCCGGCACCGCCGATTTACGCCAAAATCAATCCGGGGGACGCGCCGGTGCTGACCGTCGCCCTGACCTCGCGGGCGCTGCCGCTGCCGCGGCTCGAGGATCTCGCCGAGACGATCCTCGTTCCGAATTTATCACAACTTGCCGGCGTCGGTCAGGTCGATATCGGCGGCGGTCAGCGGCCGGCGATCCATATCCGGGTGAACGATCCGGCCCTGACCCAGGCGGGCCTCAATCTCGACGATCTGCGCAGCACGATCGCCAACCTCAATTTCAACGGGCCGAAGGGCATGCTGGAGGGCAGCGGCCGTGCCTGGAGCCTGTCGACGAACGACCAGTTGCCCGACGCCGCTTCCTGGCGGAACGCGGTCATCGCCTATCGCAACGGGGCGGCACTTCATCTCGGCGACGTGGCCGAGATCCATCTATCGGCGCAAGACCCGACGTTGCAGGCCTGGCTCGGCGCCACGCCGGCCATCCTGCTCGACATAAGGCGGCAGCCCGGCAGCAACGTGATCGCGGTCGCGACACGCGCGCGCGACGCGCTCGCGGCGCTGCGGGCCCAGTTGCCGGCCTCGGTCGACGTGACGCTGGTGGCCGATCGCACGGTTTCGATTCGCGCCGCCCTGCGTCACGCGGGTTTCGAACTCGCGCTCGCGATCCTGCTGGTGACCCTGGTGCTGCTCGCCTTTCTGCGCAGTCCGCGCGCCGCGATCGCCTCCGCGCTTGCGGTCCCGCTCTCGCTGGCGGGAACGCTGGTGTTCGTCTATTTCGCGGGCTTCGGGCTCGATACGCTCTCGGTGATGGCGCTCACCATCGCGACCGGCTTCGTGGTCGACGATGCGATCGTCATGGTCGAGAACATCGCCCGCCATGTCGAGGCCGGCGAGGCACCGCTCTCGGCGGCGCTCCGTGGCTCGCGGCAGATCGCCTTCACCGTGCTGTCGCTCACCCTGTCGCTCATCGCGGTGCTGATCCCGCTCTTGTTCATGGGCGACGTCGTCGGCCGGCTGTTCCGCGAATTCGCGATCACGCTGGCGGTCTCGATCGCCCTCTCGGCGGCGATCTCGCTGACGCTGGTGCCCATGCTGTGCGCAAGGCTGCTGCGCGGCGGCGGCGCCCAGGAGAATCCATCGGGCCGGATTGCGGAACGATACGGAGCCCTGCTGCGGGCCGTGCTGGCGCGGCCCGCTCTGACGCTCGGCCTGTTCGCGCTGACCGTGGCCGCCACCTTCTGGCTTGCCGTGACGATGCCCAAAGGATTGCTTCCGCAGCAGCAGAACGGGCTTCTGCAGGCGGTGACGCGCGGCCCCGCCGACATCGCGAGCGCCGCGATGGCGCGCCGCCAAGCAGCCCTCGTCGCCGCGCTGCAGAACGATCCCGACGTCGCGGCGATCGCGTCCCGGCTCGGCATCGACGGCACCAACACCGCAGCCAACGAAGGCAAGATGGTGATCGCGCTGGTGCCGCGCTCCCGGCGCAACGGCAGCGATGAGGCCGTGGCGGCCCGCCTCCAGGCGATTGCCCGCGGGATGGGCGGACTCGCGCTGTTCGTCCGTCCGGTCCAGGAACTCACACTGGATGCGATCCCGGCCCCTGCGCCCTATCGGCTCGTCCTGCAGACGACGGATCCCGCCGATCTTGTCGGAGCCGTGCCCCGGCTCCTCACCGCCATCGGAAAACTCCCTGAAATCGCCGACGCCGTCACCGATTTCGAGCCGGACGGGCGCGCCGTCGCCATCGACATCGACCGGCCGACCGCCGCGCGCCTTGGCGTCACCGCGGCCGCGCTCGACAACGCGCTCGACGATCTGTTTGGCGACCGGATCGTCTCGACCTTATTTACCCAGTCCGGACAGTATCGGGTCACGCTCGGCGCGGATACGGCGCCGGCGGCCGGGGCGGCCGCGCTCGAATCGGTCTACGTCGCCGCCGTCGGCGGCAGCCGGATCCCGCTCTCGTCAATCGCGACCTGGCGGGAGACGCGCCGACCGCTGCGCGAGGTGCGCATCGACCAGTTTCCCGCGGCCACGATTTTCTTCGATGCCGCGCCGGGCATTTCGCTCGGCACCGCCATGCGGGCCATCGCCGGGACGCTGCAACGGGCGCCGCTGCCGCCCAGGCTGAGCTGGCATTTCGCCGGCGCCGCCGACGCGTTCGGCAGCGCGCTCGGGCGCGAAGCCTGGCTCATCCTGGCATCGATCGTGGTCATGTATATCGTGCTCGGCGTTCTCTACGAAAATCTGATCCACCCGGTCACGATCCTGTCGACGCTGCCGGCCGCGGGCGTGGGCGCGCTGGCCGCCTTGCGCCTCGCCGGCATGCCGCTCGACATGACCGGCATCATCGCGCTCGTGCTGCTCATCGGCATCGTCAAGAAAAACGCGATTCTGATGGTGGATTTCGCGCTCGCCGCCGAGCGCGACGGCGCGCCGCCGCTCGACGCCATCACGGAGGCGGCGAGCCTGCGGCTGCGGCCGATCCTGATGACCACCTGCACGGCGTTCCTCGCCGCCCTGCCGCTCGCGCTCGATTTCGGTCCGGGCGGCGAACTGCGCCGGCCGCTCGGCCTCGCCATGCTCGGCGGTCTCGCGGTCAGCCAGATTCTCACGCTGTTCACGACGCCGGTGATCTATCTCGCGTTCGCGCGGCTGGTCGCGGCCGGAAGCCGGCAGAAGCGGCCGCGCGAGCGTCTCGCATGAGCCTGATCGGGATTTGCATTGCGCGTCCGAAAGGAACTGCGCTGATCGCGGCCGGGCTCGCGCTCGCCGGCCTGCTCGCCGCTTTCGCGCTGCCGGTCGCGCCGCTGCCGCGCGTCGCCTATCCGGCGATCCTGGTGCAAGCCGCGTTGCCGGGCACCAACCCGGTGACCGCCGCGACCGCGCTCGCGGCACCGCTCGAACATCGGCTCGGCAAGATCGCCGACGTGCGCGAAATCACCTCCGAGAGCTATGCCGGCCTGACCCGCGTCAGCGTATTGTTCGGGCTCGATCGCGACATCGATGGCGCCGCGCGCGACGTGCAGGCAGCCATCAATGCGGCGCGCGCCGATCTGCCGCCGGTCCTGCCCAGCAATCCCAGCTACCACAAGGTCAATCCGGCGGAGCCGCCGGTCCTGGTGCTCGCGCTCGCCTCGCCCGGGCATACCATGGCGCAACTCTATGACATCGCGGCCACCGCGCTGCAGCCACGCCTCGCGCGCATCCCCGGCGTCGGACTGGTCGAGATCAGCGGGGCCGCCCCGCCCGCCTTGCGCGTGGCACTCGATCCCGCATCCTTGTTCCGCATGGGCATCAGCCTCGAGGATGCGCGGGCCGCCATCGTCGCCGGCAGCCCGAATCTGCCGAAAGGCGCCATCGATGACGGTGTGCGATACCGGCAGCTCGTCGCCAATGACGGCCTCACCACCGCCGCCGAATTCCGCGACCTGGTGATCGGCGTTCGGCACGGCGCGCCCGTGCGCCTGCGCGACGTGGCGACCGTGACGGACGGGCTGCAGGACGATCGCAACCAGGGCGTCGCCGACGGCCATCCGGCGGTGCTGCTCTCGCTTTATCGCCAGCCCGGCGCCAACGTCATCGGCACGGTTGATCGCGTGCGCGCGCTGCTGCCCCGGCTTTCCGCGGCAGTGCCGGCCGATATCGGCGTCACGGTCGTGAGCGACAGCAGCACGACGATCCGGGCGGCGCTGCGCGACGGGCTGCGCAACCTGATCTTCGCCGCCCTGCTGGTGTGCGCGGTCCTCTTCGCTTTCTTGCGTGCGCCTGGCGCCGTCCTCGTGCCGCTCGCGGCCATGGCGGTGTCGCTGCTCGGAACGCTCGGCGGGCTGTTCCTGATCGGTGGCGGTCTCGATACGCTGTCGATCCTGGCGCTCACCATCGGCACCGGCTTCGTGATCGACGACGCGATCGTCGTGCTCGAAAAAATCGCATGCCATGTCGAGCAGGGGATGCCGCCGCGGCGCGCCGCCCTGCGCGGCGCCCGCGAGGTGGCCTTCACGGTGATCGCCATGTCGGCAGCACTCGCCGCCGTCTTTCTGCCGATGCTGGTGATGGGCGGAATCGCCGGGCGCCTGCTTCGCGAATTCGCCTTCACGCTCACGATCGCAATCGCGATCTCGCTTGTTGCGTCCCTCACCCTGACGCCGATGCTCGCGGCGCACATTCTGCGCGCGCCGCGCCGCGCGGCCCCGCCCGCCTGGCGGGCATGGCTCGACCGCGCCTACGATTCCGGGTTGCGCCGCGCCCTGCGGCACCCGATCGCGTGGCTGGCGCTGCTCCCCTCGGCCCTTGCGCTTTCCGCTTTCCTGCTGCTCGCGCTGCCCGGCGGATTGTTGCCGATCCAGGATACCGGGCGGCTGATCGGCACCATCCGCGCCGATCAGAGCACGGCCTTCCCCGCCATGCGCGCGAAACTCGCAGGTTTCGCCGCGATCCTGGCCCGCGATCCGGCGGTCGCCCATGTCGCCGGCTATACCGGCGGCCGGCAGGCCAATGCCGGCACGCTGCTCATCACGCTCAAGCCGCGCCGCGACCGCGTCGCCGCGCTCGACGTGATCGCGCGTCTGCGCCCCGCGCTCGACGGCGTCCCCGGCGCCCGGCTCACGCTGCAGCCGGCGCAGGATCTGCGCACGACCGGACGGGCGAGCGCCGCGCAATATGCCTACACGCTGCAAGCCCCGAGCCTTTCCATGCTGACCCACTGGATGCCCCTGTTGCGCGACCAATTGCGCCACGATCCGGCGCTGCTCGACCTCACCACCGATCTCGAGCCGCACGGGCTGAGCGCCGATCTCACCATCGATCGCGGCACGGCATCGCAGTTCGGCGTGCTGCCCGCGCAGATCGACGAAACCCTCTACGACGCGTTCGGCCAGCGCCAGATCGCGACGACCTATCATCCGCTCAACCAATATCGCGTGGTGATGGAAGTGGCGCCGGGCTTCGCCGGCTCACCGCCGGCGCTGCAACGACTCTATGTCGGAACGGCGGGCGCCGGCGCCGCGTTCGGCGGCGTCGTTCCCCCCACCGGGTTTCTGCCCGGCACGCCAGGGACCGGCGTGAGTTCCGGCGCGCGCACGCCCATCGCCCGCGGCCTGCCTCTCAGTTCCGCGCCGGAAACGATGATCCCGCTCGCGGCGATGGCCGGGGTCGAGGTGCATCCGTCGCTGCTCGCGGTGAGCCGCTCCGGCGTATTTCCGTCCGCGACCCTCTCCTTCAACCTGCCGCCGCGCGGCACCGTCGAGGCGGCGGTGCGCGCGATCGACTCCGCCGCAGCGCGGATCGGCCTGCCCGGCACGATCGCCCGCGGTCTCTCCGGCGGCGAGCCGATCACCCGGCAGGCGCTGCCGCTGATCCTGGCGACCATCGCGGTCATCTATGTCGTGCTCGGCCTGCTCTACGAAGACTGGTTCGATCCGCTCGTCGTGCTCTCGACGCTGCCCTCGGCCGGCACCGGCGCGCTCCTGGCCCTGTGGCTGGCGGGCGAGAATTTCACGCTGGTCGCCCTCGTCGGCCTGTTGTTGCTGATCGGCATCGTCCAGAAGAACGGCATCATGCTGGTGGACACGGCGCGCCGCCTCGCGGCGGGCGGCCTCGGCGCGGCGCCGGCGATCCGCGCCGCGGCGCAGGAGCGGCTGCGGCCCATCCTGATGACCAGCCTCGCGGCCGGGCTCGGCGCGCTGCCGCTGCTGTTCGATACCGGAACGGGTGCGGAACTGCGCCGGCCGCTCGGCATCGCGATCGTGGGCGGCCTGCTGGTCAGCCAGGCCGTCACGCTCTTCACCACGCCGGCCTTGTATCTCTGGCTGGCCCGGCTCCGTGCCCGGAAGCTGCCGCGCGAGGCATTCGCATGATGCGCCGGATTTTGGGCGGCACCGCCGCGCTCATCGCTCTCGCGGGCTGCACGGTCGGACCCGACTACCATGTGCCGCCGGCCACCATCGCGGCGAGCTACAAGGAACTGGCGGGATGGAAGCCGGCGACGCCGGCGGATGGTCCGGCCGGTCTCGCCTGGTGGACCATCTACCGCGATCCCCAGCTCGACGCGCTCGAGGCCGATGTCACGATCTCGAACCAAACGCTCCAGGCCGCCGCTGCCGCCTATGCCCAGGCGCAGGCGCTGATCGACATCACCGCCGCCGCCGGTTGGCCGCTCGCGGTCGCCGGCACCGGGGTCCGCCATACCGGCGGCGGCAATGGCTCGGCGGCCCAGACGACGACGATCGGCTCATTCGAGGGCGCGCTGACCTGGGATCCCGACATCTGGGGACGTATCCGGCGCAGTGTCGAAAGCAGCAAGGCCGGCGCAGAGGCGCGCGCCGCCGACCTGGCGCTGGCCACGCTCTCGACCGAGGCGACCCTCGCGCGCACCTATTTCGCGCTCCGCGCCGCCGATGCGCAAAGCCGGCTGTTCGACCGCACCATCGCCGACTACCGACGCGCGCTGACCATCACGCAGAACCAATACGCGGTCGGCGCGGCGGCACGCTCCGATGTGGTTCTGGCGGAGACGCAACTCGACAACGCCGAAGCCAGCCGCACCGCGCTCGGCGTGCAACGGGCGCAGGATGAGCACGCGATCGCGCTGCTGATCGGCCGCACGCCCGATCAGCTCGCCATCGCCCCGTCCCGTCTCGCCCGCAAGGTTCCGGTGGTGCCGACCGGGCTGCCCTCCACGCTTCTCGAGCGCCGCCCCGACATCGCCGAAGCGGAACGCACGATGCAGCAGCAGAACGCGCTGATCGGCGTCGCCATCTCGGCTTTCTACCCCGACATCACGCTCTCGGCGGTCGCCGGCCGCAATGCCGGGCTTGGTCTCTTTTCGGTCGCGAGCCGCGTCTGGTCGCTCGGCGCCGCCGCCACGCTGCCCCTCTTCGAGGGCGGGCTGCGCCATGCCGAGGTCGCGGCGGCGCGCGCCGCCTATGACCAGAGCGTTGCCGAATACCGCGACACCGTGCTTGCCGCGTTCCAGCAGGTGGAGGATCAGCTCGCGGCTCTGCGCATACTGCAAACCCAGGCCGCGCAGACCGCGGCGACCGTCGCGGCTTCCCGCCAGGCCACGCAGATCGCGCTCAACGAGTATCGCGCCGGGCTGACGGCGTACACGAGCGTGGTTACCGCGCAGGTGGCGGAGCTCTCCGCCGAGCAAAGCGCGATCACCGTGCAGCTGGCGAGGCTCGAGGCCAGCGTGACGCTCTCGGAATCGCTCGGCGGGGGCTGGAACACCGGGATGTTGCCCGGCCACGGCCACCCGCTGCGATCGGCCTC
Organism: Acetobacteraceae bacterium; assembly: GCA_027451405.1. Lineage (GTDB taxonomy): Bacteria > Pseudomonadota > Alphaproteobacteria > Acetobacterales > Acetobacteraceae > DAIDJM01. The sequence continues at coordinate 28,446 of DAIDJM010000060.1, forward strand.
CGGGCGATCCGTCATGGGATGACCCGAAATTCGGCAGATTGCCGCTTTTCGGATCATCTACCTGCAATTTTTATTTAATGAAAACGACACGCGGCGATTGCAGAAACGGTCGGCTCATCACACGTCCGTCAGGCTCCGACCCTAAGAACATACCGGCCAATCCAGCGAACGGAACCCACCGGAGCGCTCGGCGGTCTCGGAGTGTCGAGAATGCTTGATGGATATGTGGCGGGCGAAATTCAGCCTTTTTCGGTCGCGGCCGATCCGTTCCATTTCGATGGCGGACGGCTTCCCGATCTGCGGCAATTGTTCCGCCGGCCCAAGCGACCGCCATCGGATCCGCGCGCCCGCGTCTTCATCTATTCGCACGATACGTTCGGATTGGGCCATCTGCGGCGCAATCTGGCGATCGCCGAGCACTTGCTTTCCCGCGACGCGCCCGGGTTCGACGTGCTGCTGCTGACGGGCTCGCCGGTGATCCGCTCCTGGGAGCTGCCCTCGAGGCTCAGGGTGCAGCCGCTGCCTCCGGTGGTGAAGGTCGCCGCCGAACAATACGCGCCGCGCGCCGGCGCCGATCCTTTCGCTCTGGTCAAAGGTTATCGCGAGGCGCTGATCGTCAAATCGGTGCTGCGCGAGAGGCCCGACTTCCTGCTGGTCGATCATTCTCCTTCCGGAATGCGCGGCGAGCTGCTGCCGACGCTCTCCCTGCTCCGCCGCGAACTGCCGGGGACCCGCATCGTGCTCGGCCTGCGCGACGTGCTCGACAGTCCCGACACCGTCCGCAAGCTCTGGCAGGAGGAGGACGTCTACGCGCTGCTCGACCATGCCTATGACGACGTGCTCGTCTACGGCAGCCGGGCCCTGTTCGATGTCGGGCACGCCTACGGCATTCCCGAGCGGGTTGCCGCCAAGCTGCGCTATGTCGGCCATATCGGACGCAAGCCGCCGGCCGCGGAAGCCGACTGGCCCTGCGCCTGGCCCGCCGACCGGCCCGGCGCGCGTGTGCTCGTCACCGCCGGCGGCGGCGGCGACGGCGCCTTCCTGATGAGCGCGTTCCTGCGCGCGCTGGCGCGCCTGCCGGCCGGCACCGTGAACGCGCTCGTGGTCACCGGACCCTTGATGGACTCCGCGCAGGCCGCTGAGCTCGAGCGCGAGGCGGCCGGCCGCAGCGACGTGACCTTCTGTCCGGCGACCACCGACCTGCCGGCGATGATGCGCGACGCTGCCCTGGTCATTTCGATGGCCGGTTACAACACCAGCGTCGAGATTCTCGCCGGCCGCAAGCCGGCCATCCTGGTGCCGCGCGCGGCGCCGCGCGCCGAGCAGCTGATGCGCGCCGAAACCTTCGCGAAGCTTGGGCTCGCCGCGGTCGAACCGCCGGGACCCGAACTTCCCGAGCGGCTCGCCCGCACGATCGCAGCCATGCTCGCCGGCCACACGCCGCAGAAGCCGCAATGGAACGCCATCGATCTGGACGGCGCGCGGCGCGTGGGCGATCTGATGGCCGCCTGGCACATGGCCTCCTCCGCCGGCTCGCGTCCGGCGCAACCGGTGCTGCGGTGACGCCATGAGCATCCAACCGCCCGGACCGATCGCGTATATCGTCAAGCGCTATCCACGTCTTTCCGAAACCTTCATCCTCAACGAAATCCGCGCGATGGAGCGGCTCGGTTACGAGCTGCGGATCTTCACGCTGCTGCCGCCCGAGCCGCCACCGCACCATCCGATGGTCGCCGAAGTCCGCGCCGCGCTGCATGCGCCGCCGCAGGCGATGCGCGGCGTGCCCGCGCTGCTCCGGGCGCATGCCGCATCGCTGCGCGCGGCGCCGGGCGCCTACGCGCGCGCCTTCGGACACGCGCTCCGGCTCGCCGCCACCACCCGCGCGCCGCTCTCGGCCTTCCGGCAATTCCTGCGCGCCGGCTATTTCGCGCAGATCGCCCGGGCGGAGGGCATCGCCCATCTGCACGCCCATTTCGCCAACGCACCCTCCTCGGTCGCCCATTATGTCAGCATCATGACCGGGCTGCCGTTCAGCTTCACCGCGCACGCCAAGGACATCTACCTGACGCCGCCGCATCTGCTGGCCGGGCGCGTTCGGGCGGCGAGCTTTGTCGCCACCTGCACGCACTACAACGCCGAGCATCTGCGCGGCGTGGTCGCGCCCGACCAGCGCGGCAAGATCAATCTCGTCTATCACGGCATCGACCTGTCGCGCTTCCGCTACCGCGCCGGCTGGGACCACGCCGTGCTGGCGGAACTGGCGTTGTATGGCGAGATTCGCCACGTTCCCGAGATCCTGTATTTCCGGCGCGATGGCGGCAAACCGGTCGCCCGGATCGCGCGGGACAGCACCGAGGCGGCGCAGCGCGGGCACCCGGCAGAGCAGGACACCACCGACCTGCGCTGGATGACGCCGCTGATCACCACCG
>DAIDJM010000061.1 GCA_027451405.1 Acetobacteraceae bacterium
TCTACTGCGCAAGGCCGCGCCGCGAGATCGCGACACCCTCTGGAAAACCATCGGCGCCTCCCTCGATCGCTTCAGCTCAGCCGAATGCGCAAACTATATCCGCAACTGTGGCTACGGACACCCTGCGTGAAACCGCTCTAAAAAAAGAACCAAAAAAACTGTTTCGCTCGACCCCGGACGCTCGAACAACGCCGCCCCAAATAGACAAAGGTCTTTTTGCTTCTTTTTCTTCAGAAAAAGAAGGGTTCCTAAACCATCGGCACCTCACGCGCTTCGCGCAGCAATTTCCGGCGCATACCCTCCCGGAACGACGCGTAATCCGCGCAAGCCATCGCGAAAGCGCCTGGTCCGCCGATCAGCGTGCGCGTCGCGTAATCCAGAAAATCCGGCTCTTCGTGCAGCACGCAGAGCGCATTGATCGTGATCCCCGCCTGTACGATCCGGTCACGGATCGCCGCGGGGTCGCTGCCGTCATTGGCGCGCCCGTCCCCCGCCACGTCGATGATGCGCCGCGAGGCCGGTTCCGGCGCCGATGCGAGAAGCGCCGCCGCCGCCGCCAGCGCCTCACCGGTCGCGGTCAGCCCCGGGCGCAGCGCGCGCGGCATGTTCTCCACCGTATCGGCCAAATGGGCAATGTCGGCGCGCGTCGCGAGCCGTGTCCAGCCGACCACCACATCCTGCGCATCGCGCCCCGAGAACAGCAGCGTGGCGGCAAGTGCGGCATGTTCGCGCCCGCCGAGCAGCGCCGCGCCGACCAACGGATCACGCAGCGCCGCGGCCGTGCCGCCGGCGATCAGGTTGAACTCGTCGAAAGTGACGCTCGCCGAACAATCGATCGCGAGCACGAGCGCCAGATCGGCCAACTCGGCTCAGCCGGCGGGAGCCACCTGCCGCCCTCGCTCTCCGAACCGCCAGGCGAGCAGCCCGGCCAGGCACACCGCCACTTCGCGCATGCGCTTGACCATCGAGAGCGCCAGTCCGGTCGCGACCGGAATGCCGAAGGCCGCCACCGCCAGCGCGAACCCGGCTTCCTGCGCCGCGAGCCCGGCCGGCAGCACGAAGCCGGTGCTGCGAACCGCCATGCCGAGCCCCTCGATCGCGACCGCAGCGCCCGGTCCGACCGGATGCCCGGTCGCCCGCAGGATGATCCAGACCTCGGCGCCCCCGAGCGACCAGGAGGCGAAATGGAACAAAAACGCGCGGGCGAGGCGGGCGCGCTTGGCGTGCAGCGCCAGCAGGGCGCTGTGCCATCCGGCAATCCTGGCGCCGGCCCCGAAACGGGAAGCGGTCCGCTCGATCAGCTGCGCGAGCCCGGCCCGTTGCGCCGCAATGAAGCCAGCGACGCCGAGCAGGAGCGGCAGCACGGCCAGCAGCGCATGCATCGGCGCAACGCGTCCGGGGGCCAGCGCAATGGCAGCCGCGATCGAGAGCAGCAGGAACGGCACCTGCGCCGTGGCCTCGACCGTGATGTCGGCGGTGACGCTCGCCGCCGCATCGCCGCTCGCATAGCCAAGCTCGCGCGCCAGCATCCGCCCTGCTGCAAGCCCGCCGCCGACGCCCGCGAACGGCAGCATGGTGTTCACCGCCTCGCGCACCCAGCGCAGCCGCGCGACGACCCAAACGGCCGGGCGTGGTCGGCGCATGATGCAGCGCCATCCGAGCGCCGAGAGCAGCAATTGCGTGGCATGCACCGCAATCGAAGCGGGGAGGGCCGGCAGCGCACGATCGACGGTCTCGCCGATCCCGGCCGCGCCCCAGAACGCCACCATGGAGCCCGTGCCGAGCAGGCCGAGCCCGATCAAAACGATCGCCGCCCATCGAAAAATATGGGCTCGGGCCGGCACGGTTGCGGTGACGCTCATGCGCGCGGAAGCTAGGCCCAGGCAGCTGCTATGCGCCAGACAAAAGAACAGACATGCGTTTTACGAAAGTTTACGACGCGCGCGGACTGCTAGCGTCACGAATAGATGACGGTGGCCCGCAAGGGCTGAAACGGGAACGCGGTGCAAGGCCGCGGCTGCCCCCGCAACTGTAAACGGCGCTCGCGCCCCGGATACCATTGCTGCGGATCGAGGCAGCGAGAAGGTGGGGCGAGATCTTTCCGGCCTCGGAAAGCCGCCGCAAGCCAGGAGACCGGCCGGCATCGAGACTGCACGCGCGCGTTCCGGGCGGGGAGCACCGGCGCAGCGGGAGAGAGACCCGCAGGCGGCATTCGTCCTGATGCCGAAAGGCCGGTTCGCCGGCCGCCTGCGGAGTTGCCCATGCGTGCCGCCTCTGCTCTTTGTCTTTTTATCGTAACAGATTCGGCGCTGGCCCAAACCATGCCGACCGACCCGTCCGACGACATCGTGGTCACCGCTACCCGCACCCCGCAATTCGCCGGAGACATCGCCGCCGGCGTGACCGTGATCGACCGCGCCACGATCGAGCAGCGCGGCTACACCACGCTCGCGGACGCGCTCTCGGCGGTGCCTGGTCTGCGGGTCGCGCAATCCGGCGGGCCCGGCGCGCAGGCCAGCGTCTTCGTGCGCGGCACCAACTCCAACCAGGTGCTCGTGCTGATCGATGGCGTGCCAGTCAACGACCCGGGCGATCCGGGCAACGCGTTCAATTTTGGCGTCGACACGCTGGGCGATGTCGAGCGCATCGAGATCGTCCGTGGCCCGCTCTCGACCCTCTACGGCTCGGGTGCCATCGGCGGCGTCATCAACATCATCACCCGCCACGGCCGTGGCGCGCCGCACGGCTCGGTGACGCTCGGCGGCGGCGTGCCCCGCCAGGGGCTCGCGCAGGCCGACATCGCCGGCGGCAACGGGCCGTGGGACTACGCGGCGAGCTACGAAGCGCAATCGCTGCTCGGCTTCGATCAGACGCCGAAGCGGGAATATCTCGTCTATACCGGCGAGCGCGATGGCGACCGCAACCAGCAGGGTCAGGTCGAAATCGGTCTCACCCCGGTGCAGGGAACACGGCTCTCGCTCCTGGTGCGGGCTCGCGACAATACGTTCGGCTACGACGAGCAGGGTTTCGTCACATTCGACGGCAACAACGCCACCGGCTACGACGCCTCGCTGTTCTGCCGGCTCGGCCTGACCAGCCAGCTTTTCGACGGTGCCTGGCAAACCAGCGCCTACCTCTCGGGCCTTCAGGATGACCGCCGGTACACCGTCGCCTACGATCCGTTCGATCCCAACAACGACACCGCCGACAATCGCTATCACGGCAGGCGTGCCGATTTTCAGTGGAACAATACGGTGCAGCTCCCCGATTGGTGGCGCAGCACACACACGCAATTCACGTTCGGCTACGAACACGTCGCCGATCAGGCGGACGTCAAGATCAACAGCCTGTCGGGCGGCTATCCCTATGACAGCGCCGTCCGCGCCCATGACGATTCGGATGCCGGCTGGGCGGGACTGCAATCGACGCTGTTCGGCCGGCTCGTCGCCGACGCGCAATTGCGCGAGGAAGCGACGACCGTCGCGGGCAACGCCTTTACCTGGCGCGTCGGAGGCACGTTCTCCCTCAATGAAATCGGCACCCGGCTCAAAGCCAGCTACGGCACCAGCTTCCTAGCGCCCTCCTTGTTTGACCGTTACGGAATCGATAATTTTGGCTATGTCGGCAACCCCAATCTTCGCCCCGAACGCGCGCAGGGCTGGGAGGCAGGCTTCGAGTCGGATCTGCCGTCGTCCCTGCCGGGCCATGGCACCTTTTCGGTAACGTATTTCAATAATCTTATCCGCGACCTCATCGAGATCGCCTTTGCGCCGGTCTACACGTCGGTCAACGTCGCAAGCGCACGCACGCAGGGTGTCGAGGTCACGCTGCATTGGACCCTCGCGCGTTATCTGGACGCTGATCTTGCCTACACCTATACCGATGCCCGCGCGCTCGACAGCGGCGCGCGTCTGTTACGCCGCCCCTACAATCAGGGCTCGGCCGATCTGGCGATCCACCCCATTCCCAGCGTCACCATCGCGCCGGAAATTCTCTACACCGGCTCGTTCGCCGACTACCTCGTCAACAATGCGGGCGAGACCGGCTTCACACCGGGCCTGTCGCCGAGCGGATGGCTCGTCAATCTGAACGCGACCTGGCAAGCGCAGCCGCATCTGCGGCTTTTCGTCTGGGCCAAAAATCTCACAGCCTCGCGCTTCGAGCCGGTCAACGGCTATCAGATTCCGGGGGCATCTTTTCTCGCCGGTGCAAGGTGGGATTTCTGACGCGGGCCTCCGGCGGCCGGGGCTCTGCCCCTGGGGTCTGGGGCCTTTCGGCCCCAGCTTGTCCCGGGCAGAGCCCGAGCCGCCGGAGGCGCGCATCAACCACCCTGCTTCCCGATTTAGCCAGACGGCTCTAACTCTTCCTCGTGTCCGACGCGCCGATCTTCGAAGCCGAACTCGTCCCCCACCGCTCACTATCGACGGCCGGGATGTGGACGCTGATCGGTTTCCTGCTCACGATCAGCCTCGCTGTCACCACGCTCTTCTGGTGGCTCGGCGCCTGGCCGGTCGCCGGCTTCAACGGCGCCGACCTGCTGCTCGCGGCGCTGCTGCTACGCGCCAACGCGCGGGGCCGCCGCGCGCGCGAAATCCTGCGGCTGCACGAGCACGATTTCCATATCCTGCGCTTCGATGAGCGCGGCGCGATGCGACAGACGCGGCTACGACCGGACTGGCTGACTGTTTCGCTCAAGGAGCGAAATGGCCGTGTCCCCGGCCTGTATCTGCATGCCGAAGGCCGCGAGGAGGAGGTCGCAACCCGTTTGGGGGAAGAGGAAAAGCGCGATCTCGCGCAGGCGTTGCAGGCGGCCCTTCATCGCTGGCGCCACCCGCGATTTGACAACCCCCAGTTGCGAGACCTCGGTTCCGTCTGAGGTTGGCTCTGGGGCTCTTCGGCCCCAGCCGCTGGAGCTTTTTCCCCGCCGAAGGCAAGCCCAGACCAGAACGCGCGCTTCACCGAATGCTCTGTGGCCGCGACGGAAGCGATCGTCACGCGGCCCACCACAATGCTCGGCGCCAGGGCCGTCAGTTTTCGGTGGGCCCCATCGATTTGATCAGGTCGAACACGCGACGCCGGATCGCCGGATCGGTGATCCGGTAATAGGCGCGCACCAATTCGAGCGTCTCGCGCTTCGCGAGCGGATCCTCGGCCTGCCCGAACCCATCGATGGTTTCGGCAAATCCGCCCGGCGCACCCGGTGTGCCCGCGTGCGCCGTACCGCTCGGCATGTCGTCGAAGAAAAAACTGATCGGGACATCCAGGATCCGCGACAGATCGTACAGCCGCGAGGCACCGACGCGGTTCACGCCGCGCTCGTATTTCTGCACCTGCTGAAACGTCAGCCCCAGCGCCTCGCCGAGCCGCTCCTGCGACATGCCCATCAGCGTCCGGCGCAGCCGAATGCGCGAACCGACATGCACGTCGATTGGGCTGGGACGGCTTTCTCCGGTTTCCGAAACCGTATCAAATCCGGCGGCAGCTCGTGGCATTGAATGACATTCCCGATAATCTTTTCGCGGTGCTCGTCATCGCCCCGCAACCATAAATTGTCAATTAACCATCAAATTTTCGGATCGCAAGTCATTTTTTGCGACAACTCAATCGCCAAAAGCGCGTGTTTGCGGCCGTGCACTCAACCCCGCGCCGAGCGCGGTGGCAAGAAGCCCGAGCATCAAGGGCGCCGCGAGTCCCATCCGGGAAAACGGCGTCGGCGGCAGCGCCCCCGGCACCGGCGCCACCAGCGCGCCCGTCCGGTCGAGACCGAGTTCGGCCGTCACTCGCCCATGCGCATCAATCACTGCCGAGATGCCGGTATTCGCCGCGCGCAGCATCGGCAGCCCTTCCTCGATGGCGCGCAGGCGCGCCGCCGCCAGATGCTGCCGCGGCCCAGACGAATTGCCGAACCACGCATCGTTCGTGAGATTGACCAGCATGGCCGGCCGATCCTGTTCCACCGCCACCTGTCCCGGAAACGCCGCCTCGTAGCAGATCAGCGGCCCGATCGCCGGCAGTCCCGGCAAATGCAGCGTGACGAGGCCTGGCCCTGCGCTCCAGCCCTGCTCGCCCAGCCGGATCGGCAGATAATCCGGGAAATATTCGCCGAATGGAACAAGATGATGCTTGTCGTAATGGCCGACGACCGTGCCGTCGGGACCAAGGGCGATCAGGCTGTTATAGCCTCCGCCTCGCCCATTCGAGCGTGGCGCGCCGACCAGGCTGGCCGCCGCTCCGTGCGCGGCCGCGGCGATCGCCGCCCGTGCGGGCGCGTCCTGTTCGAGCCAGAAGGGGCTTGCGGTTTCCGGCCATAGCACCAGCGCCCGCCTGCCCCCCGCGCGCGCCATCCCTTGACGGGTCAGTTGCAGATAGCGCTCGAACACACCGAGCGCCCAACCCTGATCCTGCCAATGGTCGCGATGCGCGATCTCCGATACGTCACCCTGCACGATCACGGCGGTGAGCCCCGGCGGCGGCCCCGCCCGGTGATCGGCCAGTCGCACCGCGCCGGCTACCCCCCAGACCAGAAGCATGGCGGCCGCGAGCGCCCGCCCGAGCCCCGGCAGCGCCGGAATGGCCGCCACCAGCAGGGTGCCCAGCGTGAGCCCCTGCACCCCCATCCAGGCCGCCGGCTGCATCATCGCGAGTCCCAGGAACCCCGGAAATTCCCAGACGCTGCCGAGCGGATTCCACGGGAACCCGGTCAGCGCGAACTGCCGCGCCAGATCGCCCAGCACCCAAAGCCCCGCCAGCGCCAGCGCCTGGCCGCCGCGTCCCGGCACGCGCCGTGCGATCGCGCAAGGTATGGCGATGAACAGCGCCAGAACCGCGGCCAGCGCCGGCACCGCGAGCGGCACCGCCCACCAGAACTCGGCCGCCTCCACCAGCACCGCGTTGGTTACCCAATAGAGCCCGATCAGATGGTGCGCGAAGCCGAACAGGAACCCGCGCCGGAACGCGCCCCCCGACCCGCGCGCCCCCTCGATCAGCCCGAGCAGTCCCGGGATCGCGATCCAGAGCAGCGGCACTAGGAAGAGCGGCGGCAGGGCCAGGGCGGCCAGCGCGCCACAGAGCAGGGCGGCCATATCCGCGCGCCATCCCGAAAGCGTCGCCGGATCGGGGAACGCCGCGCGCCACCCGGCGCGCCGCATCCCAGGGCCCATCGCGAGGCTCAGCCTTCGGCCAGCGCGTCGCGCAGTTGGCGCTCGTAATGCCGGTAATAGCGGTCGGTCACGAGATCGGTCTTCACCACCACTGCGACGTCCGTGGTGTTGAACTGGTTATCGATCACCGCGCCATCGCCCACGAACCCGCCAAGCCGCAGATACCCTTTGATCAGCGGCGGCAGCCGCGCGAGCGCGCGCTTGGGATCGAGATCGTCCGGGTCGAGCCGGTTCATTTCCACATACCGCTCCGGCAGCGCCCGCGGCCGCAGCCCCGGCGGCGCCAGGTGGTTGCGGTAGAGGTAGGTGAGTTCCGCCGCCCACTCGTCCGGATCGGTCGAAGGCAGGCTGGCGCAGCCAAACATCAGATCGATCTGATGACGGAACACATAGGCCGCGATGCCGCGCCAGAGAAGCTGCATCACCGCGCGGTTGCGATATTCCGCGGCGACGCATGAGCGTCCGAGTTCGAGCAACCGGCCCTGGAAACCGGCGATCGGCGAGAGATCGTATTCTTCATCCGAATAGAAGCGCCCGATCTGCTCGGCCGCCTCCTGCCGGATCAGCCGGTAGGTGCCGACCACGCCCTCCGGCCCCGGCCCGATCGCGTGATCCACCACAAGCAGATGATCCGCGACGGCGTCGAACGCATCGACGTCGCGCGCCAGCGCCCGCGCCTGCGGCGAGGGCTCCGCACCCATCTCCTCGTAGAACACCCGCCAGCGCAGCGCCTGCACGGCGTCGATCTCGCTCTCCGCCGCCGCGATCCGCACGCCGAGATGCCCGGCCCGCAATTCGCCGAAGCCCGGCCCGTCCGCCTCGATGGGCGCGAGCTTCAGCTCCGCCGTCATCGCGGCAGCCCCTCGGCTGCCTGCGTCTCCTCGTCCTGCGCGGCCGGCCGTGGCGCCGCGCGCGTGCCCCGCCGCCGACCGTAGATTTCGAGTCGCGTCGAGACCGGCTCGAAGCCAAGCCGCGCGGCAATCTGCTCCATGAGCCGTTCCTGCTCCCGATCCTCGAATTCGATCACCCGCCCTGTATCGATGTCGATCAGGTGGTAGTGCCGCCCATGCTCGGTGGGCTCGTATCGCGCCCGCCCGCCGCCGAAATCCCGCCGCTCGAGGATGCCCCGCTCTTCGAGCAGCCGCACGGTCCGGTAGACCGTCGCGATCGAGATGCGCCGGTCCAGCGCCGCCGCCCGCCGGTAGAGCTCTTCCACGTCCGGGTGATCGATCGCCTCCGACAGCACGCGCGCGATCACGCGGCGCTGGCCCGTCATCTTGAGGCCTTTCTCCACGCAAATGCGCTCGATGCGCGATTCCATGCGAGATCCCGGAACGGGGTCCATTCGCGCGGCGTAGCCCATCCCGCCCGGCGATGCCAGCACGGAAGCGGCGCGGCCCCGCGCCCGGCGCTCAGGCCTTCGCCGAACTCCGCCGCGGCGCCGCCTTGGTGCCGAGACCGATCTGCTTGGCCAGCGACGAGCGGTGCCGCGCATAGTTCGGCGCCACCATCGGATAGTCCGCCGGCAGGTTCCATCGCTCGCGATACTGCTCCGGCGTCATATTGTAGGCGGTCTTGAGATGGCGCTTGAGCATCTTCAGCTTCTTGCCATCCTCGAGACAGACCAGATGATCCGGGAACACCGATTTGCGCACCGGCACTGCCGGATGCGGCTTGTCGACCGGCGGCGCTTCCCGCCCGATATTCGCAAGGCTCCGATACACGTCTCCGATCAACGCCACGAGCGCATCCGCCGACAGCGTGTTGTTCGACACATGCGCCGCCACGATTTGCGCCGTCAGCGCGAGCACATCCGCCGACACTGGCTCTTCAGCCATATCCCCCAACTCTCCGCTTGCCGGAACGCCCCTCTTATATTGCGTTGCGGCAGCGTTCCGCAAGCCGCCAACCCGATGAAAACTGTGGCCGCCAAGTCATGACCAAGAAGAAAGATGCAGATGACACAATCGACATCACCGACGAGACTTGTCCGATGACCTATGTCCGGACGCGGCTCGCCCTCGAGCGTCTGCGCCCCGGCCAGGTGCTCGAAGTCCGGCTGCGCGGCCACGATCCGGCGCGCAACGTGCCGCTCTCCGCCGAGCGCCAAGGGCACGTCGTGCTGTCGCGGGAGTTCATGCCGGGCGGCGACATCGTGCTGCGGATCGAGCGGAAGTAAGGTTTCTGTTTCGGTCTTTTTCATCAGAAAACGAAGCCGCGCTGCCCTACTCCAACGCACAGGGCGGTGAGGCCCCTCGCGCCACCAGCGAAACCCGCATCACGAGCGCATCGCTCCCATCCGGATAATACCGCCTGCGCCGTCCCACCGTCTCGAACCCGGCCGCGTCATAGAGCCCCCGCGCCGCCAGATTGCCCGCCGAGACCTCGAGAAACATCGCCTCCGCCCCGGCCGCCGCCGCCGCCGAGCGTGCCCGCTCCAGCAGGGCTCGCCCAACGCCCGCGCGCCGCGCTTCCGGCACCACCGCGAGCGTCAGGATCTCCGCCTCATCCGCCGCGGCGCGCGCGAGAATCAGGCCGCCTTCCTCCGTCAGGAAGCCGAACACGCCCGGCATCGACAGATGCCCGGCGAAGATCGTGGCGCTCCAGGCCTCGCCCGCCGGAAAGGCGGCCGCGTGGATCGCCGCCATGGCCGGCGGATCGAAGGGCCCGGCGCTCCGGATCACGTGGTCGCCGGTGGATCGACATAGAGCGGGGCAGGGGGGAGCGGCGGGATCTCGCCCGCGAGCCTCCGCCGCGCCACCGCGGCTATGGCCGCGAGCGAGGGCGTGCGCGCATCGGTGAGTTGCGTATCGACCCCCCTTGCTGCGAGCCGCGCCGCCACCTCGATCGCCGCGTCCCCGGCGACCGCCACCTTCCCTGCCGGCGCCGGCAGCGCATCGAGCCCGCAGGAGGCGAGTCCCGCCCCGCTGTCGAGAAACACGTGATCCCGCCGCGAATCGATCGCGATCCAGAGGGCCCGGCCAGGCTCCGGCGCCGCGCCCGCGGCCAAGGCCTCGACGCCGCTCACCCCCACCACCGGCACCCTGAGCGCCATCCCGATCCCGGTGCCGGCCGCGATACCGGCCCGGAGCCCCGTGAAACTTCCGGGCCCCACGAGCACCGCCACCGCCCCCGGCGATGGCCGGCCGGCGAGCAGCCGCTCGAGCATCGGCGGGATCGCCCCCGCCAGTCCGCGCTCCATCTCGAGCCGCTCGGCCGCCAGTCCGCGGGTATCCTCCATCAGCGCCGCCTGGCACCCGCCCGAAGCCGACGCGATCACGAGCAGGATCACGTTCAGAGCAGCCGGCACGCCTCCTCGAACGGCAAGCGCGGCGCGCGCGGATAGAGCACCGACGCATCGCCATGCCCGAGATTGACCAGGAAATTCGATTTCCACCCGGTGCCGCCGAGAAAGATCTCATCCACCCGGGCCCGGTCAAACCCCGACATCGGCCCCGCATCGAGCCCGCAGGCCCGCGCCGCGAGAATCAGGTAGGCACCCTGCAGCGTGCCGTTGCGGAACGCGGTCTCCTCGGCCAGCTTTTCGTTCCCCGCGAACCACGATCGCGCATCCGCATGGGGAAACAGTTCCGGCAGCCGATCGTAAAACCGCGTGTCATAGGCGACGATCACGGTGACCGGCGCGCTCATGGTCTTCTCGACGTTGCCTTCCGAGAGCGCGGGCCGCAGCCGCGCGCGGCTCTCAGACGTACGCAGGAACAGGAACCGCGCCGGCGATGAATTCGCCGAGGTCGGCCCGTTCTTCAGGATATCGTAGACCGCGTGCAGCTCATCGTCGGTCACCGGCTCGGGGCGCCATTGCCAATGTGTCCGCGCCTCGCGGAACAGCAGGTTCAGCGCGTCGTCATTCAGGGTCATGCAAGCTCCGGCCCGGTCGCAGGCCGCAACCTCAGGGGATAGCGGCGGCCGCGGCGTAGCAGATCGTGCCGCACCATACCACGCTGGCCCGCCCGCCCCCGGCGGCGGTCACAGGCGTCCCCGCGCCGCCGAGCCGAACCGGCGAACCGGGCATGCCCGGCGGACCTGCCACGGCATAAACGCTCCCCTTCGCAGTATCGTCATAAGCGAACACGTAATTTCCGCCCGCGGTGCCCGCCGCCGCGAGCCGGCTCACATGCGCGCCGAGAGTCCAGAGCGACGGGGAAGCGAGCCCGCCCCCGGCCGGCATCGCCGCGACTGCGAGCTCGCAATGCGCCCCCGATTTCACCGCGAATCCAATCGCCGCCCCGCCACCCGGCAGCGCGGCCGCAGCCACCCCGGGCGTGCAGACGGAAGCCGAGAGTTCGGTGGGCAGGCTCCATGTCCCGCCCACCGCCATCGTCGCCATCCAGGATTGACGGAGTGCGATGCCCTTGAGCTGCACGCTCCAGATCGCGATCGCGCTGCCATCCGGGAGCGCCGCAGCGGCGATCCCGCCGAGGACGGCGCCGGCCGGCGCCTGAAACAGCGTCTCGGTGGCCCTCCACTTTACCGGCGAAACGCTCCGACGCGCGGCTGCCACGGCGCCCGCCTTGTCGGCGAACACGGCAAGCCCCGCGCCCGCCGCATCGAGCGCATAATCAAAAATGCCCGCGCACTCGCCGCTCCGGGTGAGAACCGCTTCCGCCCCTGTGGCGGTGCCCGCGGCCACCAGGTCGCAGCGTCCGATTGGCAGCACATAGGCGGCCGGATCGGTGGCGCCGCCAGTCGCGTAGAAATGGATGATCGGCCGCATCCGGTCGACCTGGTTCGTCGCCGCGGTGCCGCATCCGCTCGTCCCGGTGGCGGTTCCGCACAGCAGGACGGCGCTGCTGTAATTGTCGAACTGGCCGGCATTGCCGAGCAGGATCGTGTTGCCGCCGGCGTCCTGCGACACGGCGGGCAGCCACGCATCGTAGGTGGAGGGAATGGCGATCTGCGCCGGCAGCCAAGCGGCGCCAGGCAGCAATTGCGCGCTCGAAATGCTGCCGACGCCGTTATTGCCCGCGGTCACATACGCGAAGGCCGCGATCCCATAACCGTCCGCGGACATCGCGAGCGAGGCCCGCCCCTCGGTGGTCGGACCGAGCGCCACTGGCGCGCTCCAAGTCTGGGCCGCCGCCGGGGCGACTGCGAGCAGAGACATCGCAACGGCACGTCGGATCGCGGTCATGGCTTGGTCCCCCGGGTGACCCGACTCCAGCAGGGGAGCCTGACCGCAGCCTGACCGGATCAGACGGTGCCGGCCGGGGTCCCATCCTTGCGCGTGTAGCTCGCGCGCCCGCGCGGCAGATGCAGATCGATGTCGCTGTAATGGCAGGCATCCTCGCCGGGCCGCCGCGACCCCACCTCGAGGATCACCGCCGGCGCGGCGCTGCGATTCTGCAGATGGTGCCCATCCGCAGCACCCGCCGGAAACCCCGCGAAATCCCCGGCCCGCAGCACCTGCTCACCGGCCTCGGAGACCAGCACCACCTCGCCCTTGAGCACGGCGACGAACTCATCCTCCGCCTCGTGCCAATGCCGCTGGCTCGACCAGGTCCCGGGCGCCAGTGTCAGCAGATTGACCCCGAACTGGGTGAGCCCCGCCGCGTCCCCGAGCAGCCGCCGGACCCGGTCGCGACAGGGCGCGTCAAAGGGCGCCGGATATCCGGTGCCGCGCCGCTCGGGGGCCGTGGAGAGGTCGATCTTTGGCAAAGCGTGCCTCCGGCAGGCAGAGGCTCTGCCTCTGCACTCCGCTGGGGCCGAAAGGCCCCAGACCCCATGACTTTGAATACCTGCGCCGTCGCCGGCAACCGATCTGACGAGCGGGGTCCAGAGGCAGAAACCCTGGCCGCCGGAGGCGCCTACGCCTCGACCTGCTCCACCGCCACCACCTCAGGCACGTAGTGCCGCAGCATGGTCTCGATCCCATGCTTCAGCGTCGCCGTCGAGGAAGGGCACCCGCTGCAAGCCCCCTGCATATGCAGCCGCACGATCCCGTCGCGGAATCCGCGGAACAGGATGTCGCCGCCATCGCCCGCGACCGCCGGCCGCACGCGCGTATCGATCAGTTCCTTGATCTGCTCGACGATCTCGCGATCCTCGGGCGCGACATCCTCTTCGAGCGCCGCTTCCGCGGCACCCGCCATCACCGGCCGCCCGGCGACGAAATGTTCCATGATCGCGCCGAGCACCTCGGGCTTCAGCGCCTGCCACTCCGCGTCGTTGGATTTCGTGACCGTCACGAAATCGCGGCCCAGGAACACGCGGGCCACGCCCGGCAGCGCAAACAGCGCGCCGGCGAGCGGGCTCGCCCCGGCCGCGTCGGGCGAGGCGAAATCCGCGGTCTCGGCATAGCCCATCACCGGAATGCCCGGCAGGAATTTCAGCGTCGCCGGATTGGGCGTCGGTTCGGTCTCGATGAACATGGCATCCTCGCCAAGGGAAGCGGGGACCTCGCCGGTCCCCGCCCGCACACTTAGGAAGCCCCCGCCGTCTATGCGACCGGCTGCGAAGCCCTCGCCGTCTATGCGGCCGGCTAGGAGGCCTGCACCGTCTCTGCGATCGGCCGCGGCGCAGCACTCGGCTTGCTGTCCGTGATCATCTCGATGCGCCCGGTGATCTGCCCGCCATCCTCGACCTGCAGGCGCCGGCAGCGCGCCGTGCCGAGCACGATCCCGGTGCCGCGCACGACCAGGCTGCCGCGTGCATTCACCGTGCCGTCGATGGTGCCGGCGATCTCGGCATCCTCGACCTGCACCTCGCCCTTGAAGAGCCCGCCTGGTGAGACCGAGAGCTCGGTCGCGTGGATCATGGTCGCCTCGACCTGACCCTCGACCACCAGCCGCTCGGCATCCTGCACCATGCCCTGCACCGAAATGCCGCGCCCGACCACGAGCGTGCGCCGCTCGCTGCCGCCTTCGCGGGTCATGCCGCCATTGGCCGGACGGCTCGCCGGCGCTCCCGGCGGACGCGGCGCACCGCTCGGAATCGTCGGCGCGGTCGGACCGCCGAACACGCCGCGCGGCGCCTCTTTCGTCGGCGTCAATCCCGGCGCGGCCCGGAACGGCGGCACGCCGATACTGCTATCCGCCGCATTGCCGGCAGCAGGGGCGCTGGAGGTATTTTCCGCCATGTCGGGCTCCTCGTCAGGTTTGCGGCGTTTGAACATCGGCGCTGTCCTCAAGAACTTTGATCACCGGCCGCGACTCGCCTGCAATCCGGCCGGAATTGACGAGCGGCCTAACACGCGGCGCGGCGCCGGTCATCCTTCCTTTACGCTGTCAGCGCGAACGTTCCGCCAGCACATGGACCATCGCCGCCGTGCCGACGATCGGAATCAGCAAGTTCAGCAGCGGCACGGTGCCCATCGCCGCGAGCACGGCGCCCGTGCTCCACACCGACAGCCGCCGCGCGCGATAAACCCGATCCGCCCCCGCGCGGTCGAACCGCCGCAGCGCCACGCCTGCGAACATGCCCCGCCCGAGCGCCCAGGCCGCGACCGCCCAGCCGATCGCGACTCCGATCCCCGGCAGCAGCACGGCCAGCGCCAACGCGGCCAGATTGAGCACCAGGATCTGGAACGCGATCACCAGCCCCACCCAGGTCTGTACTGCGAGTCCCGCCCCCTCCGGTGGCGGCAGGTCCGGATACCAGCGCCGTTCCACCGCCCGGCAGATCGGTTCGATCAGCTGGCTCGCGATCAGCACCGCGAGCGGCACGAACAGCCAGAGCGCCGCGACGGCGGTGAGCAAGCCCCCGAGCGCGCCGGCCAGCCAGCCGAGCCAGGCATGCGCGATGAGCCATTGATGCAGCCCCGCCACCACGAGGGCGATGACGATCACGAAGCTGGCGGCGGCGATCGCGAGACTCTGCCAAAGCGGTTGGCGCAGCGCGGGGTCGTCGAGCTGGCCGAAGGCGCGAAGGATCGGGCTGAACACCCGCGCCTTGAGCCATCCCGCGACGCATCTGGCAAGGCGGGATTGCCGGGGCCCCGCGCCCCAGGGCACAAGCCCGGCCCATCATGAACCGCGCCCGTTTCGATCTCCTCGGCATCGGCAACGCCATTGTCGACGTCGTCGCCCCCGCCGACCACGCCTTCCTCTCGCGCCACGACATGCACCCCGGCTCGATGCGCCTGATCGACGCCGAGCAGGCGGAAGCCCTCTATGAAGCGATGCCCCCCGGCCGCGAGAGCAGCGGTGGTTCGGCCGCCAACACCTGCGCCGCCGCCGCTTGGCTAGGGGCGCGCGTCGCCTTCCTCGGCAAGGTCGCCGACGATCCGCTCGGCCACATTTTCCGCCACGACATCACGCAGGCCGGCGTGCATTTCCCGAGCCACGCGCTCGCCGGCGGCGCCCCCACCGCGCGCTGCCTGATCCTCGTCACCGAGGACGGCCAGCGCACGATGAACACCTTCCTCGGCGCCTCGATCGCGTTCGGCGAGGGCGACATCGACCCGCACGCGATCGCCGATGCGTCCATTCTGTATCTGGAAGGTTACCTCTTCGATCCGCCTGCCGCCCAGGCCGCCTTCCGCTCCGCCGCCCGCGCCGCCCGCGAAGCCGGCCGCTCCGTCGCGCTCTCGCTTTCCGACCCGTTCTGCGTCGACCGCCACCGCGCCGCCTTCCGCGCGCTGCTCGGCGGCATCGATCTGCTGTTCGCCAACGAAGCGGAACTCACGAGCCTCTACGAAACCAACACGCTGGCCGATGCCATCGACGCGGTGCGCCGCGAGGTGCCGCTGGCCATCGTCACCCGCAGCGAATCCGGCAGCGTCATCCTGAATGGCCATGACACGGTCGAGATCGACGCGGAACCGACGCGCGTGATCGACACGACCGGGGCAGGGGACGCCTACGCGGCCGGTTTCCTGACCGGCTTCGTGGCCGGTCGTCCCCTCGCCGAATGCGGCCGCCTCGGCAGCCTCGCCGCGGCGGAGATCATTTCACACTATGGCGCGCGGTTCGAGGTGTAGAGGAGGGATTCTTCTTTTTCTGAAGAAAAAGAAGCAAAAAGACTTTCTTCACTGGGACGGGGACCTGGACGCTACCGTCCCATGCGATTCGCGGCAGCGTGGTCCGGGGAAGCGGCCGGACTTTTTTTCAGAAGAGAGGCTCTTCCTCCCGGGGAATTGACCTTGGGCGCCTTGTTGCGTGGCTACGCCGCCATGGTTGCACCGCCCAGATCCTTTTCTGTCCGGACAGCCGGACCATCAACCGGGAGAGAAACAATGATCCGAGGCTTTCAACAGAGGGATCCACCAGCGGCTTGCCGGCACCGGTCGGGGCCGGGCGCCGCTTTCATGCTTGCCGGCATGGGTTTGCTGGCCGCGTGCGAAACGACGAGTGTTACTCGCAGCGCGCGGTTCGGCGACGAGGATTTCGCAACTTGGGCGGCCGCGCGCGACAATCTTCCGGCCGAGCTTCACGGCCATTTGCCTCCTCAGGAGGATGTGCTGCTGCGGTCCCTTTATCCGCGACGGGCCTCTGTGGAAGTGGCGTCGCTGGCCCCGATCGTGCCGAAACCCGCGGACGAACGGATGGTGATGTTCATCAATCCGGCGGAGCTGCCGCCGGACCGGGATCTCTGTGCCGGGAGCGTCGGATTCCAGTCGAGACCCCAAGTGGGGCGGTACACGGATGTCGCCGCCGCCTTGTGCCGCGGCGACAAGGTGGTCTCGGTCGCGACCGGGCATGTGCTCACGTCCGGACAGACCGAGGCGCAGATGGCGCGCAGTTTTAAGACCATAACGGACACGCTTTTTTATGCGCTGATTCCTGGATATAACGATCCAGACAAATATTATTATTGAATCTTCGAGTGCCCTGCTGCCCTGGTCACGCCCTTTGGAAGCAGCGGTTTGCCGACCGCAATGACGGGCCAGGGCACGATTTTCCGGGTGAAGGCGGAGCGCGTTCCTCGAGCCCGCGGGGACCGGAAAGGCCGGACCTGGCGGTCAGGCGAAACGGCCGTTGAGGCGGACGATGGTCCAGTTCAGGAAGGCGGCGAAGCCGACCCAGGCGAGATAGGGGACCAAAAGCCAGGCGCCGCGGGCGGTGTACGAGCCGACTTCCACGATCATCAGCAGGATCGAGAGCCAGAGCGGGATCACTTCGATGAGTGCCCAGTCGGGGCGGCGCCATTTGAAGAAGAAGAGGCTCCAGCCGGCGTTCAGGAACGAGTTCAGAACAAAGAGCGCCATCACCATCGCGCGTTCGGGCACGCCCGGGGCCTGGCGCCAGGCGATGACGCCGGCCCAGGTGGTGAGCGCCATGATCACGGTCCAGGCGGGGGCGAAGAGCCAGTCGGGCGGTTGCCAGCTGGGCTTGCGCAGGCCGCGGTACCAGGGGCCGATTTCGGTCAGGATGCCGCCGGCGGCGAGCGTGATGATCCCCGCGAGGGAGGCGCCGACCCAGATGGCCCAGTTCGGCATGGTCAGCGCCTCCGCTTCATGCGGCGGCGAGGCCGGTGAGGTAGGCCAGGTTCTTGAAGAAGATCTTGGCGTGGGCAGTGGGTTTGCCGCGCACCAGCTCCTTGTTCATGTAGGCGTCCCAGGTGAGCTGCTGGACGTCCTGGTCGCGGCAGATCGCAACGAAACGTTCCCGTCGCCAATCGTTCTTGTACCAGAAGCTCTGCATGAAGCGCAGCACCATGAAGACCTGGCCGTGGGCCTTCATGAAGCGCTGGCGCGATTCGGCGAGATGGCTTGCTTGGCCCGTGGCGAGCGTGGCCGCGACCGCATCGGCGGCGAAGCGGCCGCCGGCCATGGCGTAGTAGATGCCCTCGCCCGAGGCGGGGGCGACGCAGCCGGCGGCATCGCCCGCGAGCAGCACGTCGCGGCCGTTGTCCCATTTTTCGAGCGGGCGGAGCGGCAGCGGCGCGCCCTCGCGGCGGATCGTCTCGGCGCCGGAGAGGCCGAGCGCGTCGCGCAGCTCGCCGACCGACTGGCGGAGCGAGAAGCCCTTATGGGCCGAGCCGGTGCCGATGCTGGCGGTGTCGCCGTGCGGGAAGACCCAGGCGTAGAAATCGGGCGAGTAGTGGCCGTCATAGACGACGTCGCAGGAATGGCCCTGATAGTTGGCGCCGGTGCCGGCGGCGGGCGCGCGGACGATCTCGTGGTAGGCGAACACATAATGCGGGCGGCCGGCGTCGGGCACGCAGTCGCGGGCGACGGCGGAGAGCGCGCCGTCGGCGCCGATGACGGTGCGGGCGCGGACACGCTGCTCGGTGCCGTCCTTTTCCTCGTAGACGAGGATGGCGGCGCCGTTCTCGTCGCGCTCGACGCGCTGGAACTGGCCGGTGGCGCGGTCGGCGCCGTGGCGTTCGGCGCGCACGCGGAGCCATTCATCGAAGGTTTCGCGGTTGACCATGCCGACCCAGCCATTGATCGGCATGTTCACTTCGCGGTGTTTCGGCGAGACCATGCGCGCGTTGTTGACCTTGGTGCAGAGCAAGGATTCGGGCACTTCGAATTCACGCAAGAGGCGTGGCGGGATGGCACCGCCGCAAGGTTTGATGCGGCCGGCCTTGTCGAGCAGCAGAACCTCGAGCCCCTGGCTTGCGAGATCGCAGGCCGCCGTGGCGCCCGCAGGACCGCCGCCCACCACCACCGTGTCGTATGTGCGCATGCTACCCCCTGAGCGCGAAAGCGGTTGCCATCATTCCGAGAACGTAAAGCGTTGTGCCGGTGCCGTTGTACCAGGGCGCGCGTTCGCGCGGCTGGCGCAGCAGCTTCAGCATGAGGACGAACTGGACGGCGAGCAGGAGGGCGACGACCGCGGCCGCGATCGGATGGCCCCAGGCCGAGAGCAGCACCATCATGATTCCCTGCGGCACCGCCATCACCGCGCAGGCGACGATCACCGCGCGCTTGACGCCGAGCTGCACGGGCAGCGAGCGGATGCCGAGCGCCTGGTCGCCTTCGATGGATTTGAAGTCGTTCAGCGTCATGATGCCGTGCGCGCCGATCGAATAGAGCGCGGCGGCGACGAAGATTTTCCAGTCGGGCACGCCGTTGGTCATGACGCCGGCGCCGGTGATCCAGGGCAGGCCCTCGTAGCAGGCGCCGACCGCGGCATTGCCCCACCAGCCGTTGAGTTTGAGGCGGGCGGGGGGCGCGCTGTAGGCCCAGGCGAGGATCAGGCCGATCGCGGCGGCGGTGAGGCAGACCTGGCCGAGCCAGGCGGCCAGCGCGAGCGAGGCGGCGGTCCAGACGAGCGCGATGATGAGACCCCAGGGGCCCGGGATGCGGCCGGAGGGGATCGGCCGGTTGGGTTCGTTGATGGCGTCGACATGGCGGTCGTACCAGTCGTTCACGGCCTGGCTGGTGCCGCAGACCATGGGGCCGGCGAGGGCGACGCCGGCGGCGATCAGGAGCCAGCGGCCGGAAGCGGGCACGCCGCTCGAGATGACACCGCAGGCGAAGGCCCACATGGGCGCGAACCAGGTGATCGGCTTGAGCAATTCGAGCATTGCCGCGGGCTGCGGCAGGCGGCTGCCGGGCGCGGGGCGCCCGAGACTTTGCTCCATCACGCGGTCATTCCTTGGTGTCGTCGAGATCGCCGAGCCCATAGCGGCGCATCTTCACGTAGAGACTCTGGCGGCTGAGACCGAGCATTTCGGCGGCGGAGGCCCGGTTGTCGCGGGTGACCTCGAGGGCGGCCTCGATGCAGAGGCGCTCGATCATGTCGGTGGATTCGCGGACCAGGTCCTTCAGGGAGACGCGGCCGATCAGCTCGGTGAGCTGTTCGACCGAGCGCGGCATGTCGAGCACCGGGCGGCGTTCGCTGGCGAGGCGGCGGGCGACGTTGCGGATGGCGAAGCCAAAGCGGAGCGTCTCGCCGGCGCCGATCGCGGCGGCGGAGAGTTCGACATCGAGGCGGGCGCCATATTCGCCGCGCAGGATGGTGGAGAAGAGCCGCACCGACCCGCGCTGCTTGAGGTTGGCGAGCAGCACGTCGAGTTCGACGCCGGGGCGGCCGAGCCAGCGGTCGAGCCGTTCGCCGCGGGCATATTCCTCGGTGGGCAGCTCGGCCATGTCGAGGAAGGCGGCGTTGGCGGCGAGCACGGCGCCGTCGGGCGAGCACATGACGAAGCCGTCAGGCGTGTGGGCGACGAGCTGGAGGAAGCCCGCATCGCTCGGCGAGGCGACCGGCGCCGGGGCGGCGGCGGGGGCGGCGAGGCGAACGAGGAAGAAGGTGGCGTTCTCCTGGCGGAACAGCGAGGCCGAGACGGTGACTTCGCGCTCGCCGTCGGCGAGCCGGGCGCGCACTTCCTCGCCGCGCGCGGCGACGCGCATGCCGGCGAGCAGGGCCTGGACCGCGAGCACCGATTCGCCCGCGAAGATTTCGGTGAAGCTGCGCTCGGAGACCTGGCTGCCGCCGAAATCGCCGAGCAGTTTCGCGGCGGCCGGGTTGGCCTCGACGATGCGTTGCGTGAGCGCATCGAGGATCATGACCGGCTCGGGCGACATCTGGAACAGCAGCCGGTAGCGCGTCTCGACATGGCGCAGCTTGGAGTAGTCGCGCTCCATGGATTGCTGCGCGTCGAGCAGGCGGCGCTGGAGCGTGGAGATGGTGCGCAGATCGCGGCCGCAGGCGATGATGTTCTTCGAGCCGCCGACGCGCATGGCGGAATAGAGCACCGGGACGTCGACGCCGGCCTCGGAGGGGTGGTTGACATGGCGGGTGCGGCTGCCGTCGCTGGAGGGCGCATCGCGCAGCAGGGCGCGGATCTTGGCCTGGCTTTCGACCGTGACGGTGTCGAGCCAGGGGCGGCCGATCCAGGGTTTTTCGCCCTCGAGCTCGGCGGCGAGTTCCTCGGTCGCGAAGGAGCGGTCGCGGATGATGCCGTCGGTGTCGAGGATGAGAGCGACATCGGTGGCCGCCGCGAGCAACGCCGCCGCCGACTCGGCGTCGATTTCGCCGAGCGACGTTTTTGGGGCAAAAAATGCCTTAACGAGAGACAGCGTCCTCACGCCGGCGATCCTTCTTCTCTCCCCCTGTCAACCACCGGCCGGACGCGAGCGCAGACTCGGCTCAAGGTGCCTGAGCGCGGGCTCCCAGCAGGTTTTCGGCAAGCCATGTCGCCTGCAGCCCATCGGCTGCCGTGCCGTCCGCGCCGATGTCATGGGCGAGCGACGGCTCGGCGGCGAAGACCGGGCCACCTATCAGTATAGCGAGATTGGTGTTGCGCGAGACGCGCCGCAGCCGCGGCACTTCGCGGGCGAGGGGCCCGGCCTGCACATGGCTGCCGGCCGATAGCCCGAGTACCGCAAACCATTCGGCGCCGAGCCGGCCACGCAATTCGGCGGCACTGGCGCCGTGCATCATCGTCACGTTCCAGCCGGCGCGCAGGAAGAAGGCTTCGACGACGCTCAGGCCGAATGTGTGCTGCTCGCCGGGGACCGGGGCCAGCAGGATGCGGCGGCGGCGGAAGCCTTCCGGCACGAGGCGGGGCAGCAAGGGGCTGAGCCCGTGCAGCGCGTGCTGCAGATGGAGCATGCCGAGCGTCACGTCGGTGAAGCTGCAGAGATCCTCTTCCCAGAGCAGCCCGAGATGGCGGGCGGCGGGGGCTAGCAGGTCGAAGCACACGGTCTCCATGGCACGGTCGCCGGCGGCGACGATCAGATAATGGCGGGTGGCCTCGGCATCGTGCGCGACCGCGAAGGCGGCGAGGTCGAGGACCTCCTGGAGCAGCACGGGATGGGCCTCGACGGCACGCACCGGCACCTCCCGCACCCGGCTGACCAGCAATCGAGGCACGATCTGCTCCTCAATGGCGGCCACCAGTTGCGCGTGGACCGGCTCGCAACGCGGCACTCCCCGGGTGCGGGGAGCGGCTGTTCGTCCGGCCGTGCTGCGCACGGCCTCTGCGAAATCGAACCGCGTCAGCGTGGCGGTCATCGGCAATCTCCCCGTGCGGTCATAGAGCCTGGACTGCGCCCGCCTGTCAATCCGGATTGACGTTCGGCTTGCTTGACAGACGAAATCGTGACGGCTTAGCCTCCCTGAAGCGGGACGAGTGCCCCCGAGAGAGGCTCCGGATGAACAACCGTCGGGCTGAACAGGCGGATTTTCCGGGGCGCTCTGCAGAAACGGCGGTTCGGGCCGCCGGGACGGCAGGGGTAGCGGACTGCCGCGAGGGAGCGGTGTCAAGTCATGTTCACAGATGATGCGGTGCGAAAGATCCTCGGCTACGTCGATGGATGCCCGTGGGGCGCGGCAGTAGGCCGCCACGGCGCGCCGGCGGAGCGCGAGAAACAGCGCTTGCGTAAGCTGCTCTATACAGAGGATGAGCGGCGCCGCCGCGACGCCTCACCCTGGACCGTGGTGCAGGCGGTGCTGGCGCCGGTGCAGTTCGCCGTGTTCCTGATGAGTCTGGCGCTGGTGCTGCGCTATCTCGCGACCGGCGACGGATTGTCGGCGGCGACCGCGTCGGTCGTGGTGAAGACCGCCGTGCTCTACACGATCATGGTGACGGGAGCGATCTGGGAACGCCAGGTTTTCGGAAAATACCTGTTCGCACGGGCCTTCTTCTGGGAGGACGTGTTCAGCATCCTGGTCCTCGCCCTGCACACGCTCTATCTCGCGGCTTTGTTCTCCGGGCGGGTCGATCCGCGCGATCAGATGCTGATCGCACTCGCCGCCTACACCGCTTATTTCGTCAACGCAACTCAGTTCGTGCTGAAGCTGCGGGCGGCCCGGCGTGAAGCCGGCTCCGTGGGACATCTGACGTGAGCGCCGCCGCCGCAACCGTCCGGCCCGAAGCGCCGGGGGGATGCGGCGCCGCCCCGGTGCAGCAGGAACGCGGTCAGCGCGAGGTCTTCTGTGGCCTCACCGGGATCGTATGGCTGCACCGCAAGATCCAGGACGCTTTCTTCCTGGTGGTCGGCTCCCGCACCTGCGCCCACCTCATTCAATCCGCCGCCGGGGTGATGATCTTCGCCGAACCCCGCTTCGCGACCGCGATCCTCGAGGAGCGCGATCTGGCGGGACTGGCGGACGCGAACGAGGAGCTCGACCGCGCGGTCGAGCGGCTGATCGAGCGGCGTCCGGAGATCAAGCTGCTGTTCCTCGTGGGCTCCTGCCCCTCCGAGGTGATCAAGCTCGATCTGTCGCGCGCGGCAGGGCGGCTTTCGAAGAAGCTGATGCCGCGGGTGCGCGTGCTCAGCTATTCCGGAAGCGGAATCGAGACCACCTTCACGCAGGGCGAGGATGCGTGCCTCGCGGCCCTCGTCCCGGAATTGCCGGCGGCGCCGGCCGATGCGGCGCCGAACCTGCTGATCGCGGGCGCGCTCGCCGAGCCGGTCGAGGATCAGTTCGCGCGGCTGTTCGCCGCCATGGGCCTTGGGCCCGTGTCCTTCTTTCCGCCGCGGCGCGCGGCCGATCTGCCGGCCGTGGGGCCGACGACGCGCGTGCTTCTGGCGCAACCCTTTCTTGCCGAGACCGCGCGGCTTCTCGAAGCCCGCGGCGCCACCGTGCTCACCGCGCCGTTTCCGCTCGGCGCCGAGGGCACCAGTCTCTGGCTGCGTGCCGCCGCTGATGCGTGGGGGATCCCTGCCCCGCGCTTCGCGGCCGCAACCGCGCTCCCCGAACAGCGCGCACGCCAGGCGATCGCGAAAAGCGGCGCATCGCTCGCCGGCAAGAGCATTTTCTTCTTCCCCGACAGCCAGCTGGAAATTCCGCTCGCGCGCTTCGCGGCGCGCGAATGCGGCATGCGGCTGACCGAAGTTGGCACGCCCTATCTGCATCGCGCGCATCTGGCGCAGGAGCTGGCGCTTCTGCCCGAGGCACGTCTGGTCGAAGGCCAGGACGTGGACAAACAACTCGATCGCTGCCGCGAGACACGGCCCGATCTGACCGTGTGCGGCCTTGGACTCGCCAATCCGCTCGAAGCCGAGGGCATGGCGACGAAATGGTCGATCGAGCTCCTGTTCACGCCGATCCAGGGGTTCGACCAAGCGGCCGATCTGGCCGCGCTGTTCGCGCGTCCGCTCGCGCGGCGCGCGCGGTTGGAGGTTTAGGAAGCATGTTCTTTTTTGAAAAAAAGAGCCAAAAAACTTTTGCCTGTTCAGGCCCGGGCCGTTGCAACCACCGCGGCCTGACGGCGAGACGTCTTTTTGCTTCTTTTTCTTCAGAAAAAGAAGAATCCTGACATGCAACTAACCCTCTGGACCTACGAAGGACCCCCGCACGTAGGCGCCATGCGCATCGCGACCGCGATGCGCGGGCTGCACTATGTGCTGCACGCCCCGCAGGGCGATACCTACGCCGATCTGCTGTTCACCATGATCGAGCGGCGCGACCGCCGTCCCCCGGTGACCTACACGACGTTTCAGGCGCGCGATCTCGGCAGCGACACGGCCGAATTGTTCAAGAACGCGGCGCGCGAGGCCTATGCGCGGTTCAAGCCGGAAGCGCTGCTGGTGGGTGCCTCCTGCACGGCGGAACTCATTCAGGACGATCCGGGCGGACTAGCGCGGGCGCTCGAACTGCCGGTGCCGGTCGTCGCGGTCGAACTGCCGGCCTATCAGAAGAAAGAGAATTGGGGCGCGGCCGAGACCTTCTATCAGCTCGTGCGGGCGTTCGCGGGACGTGCGGCACCGGTGGCGCGCGAGGCGGAGGCGCCGAAGCGGGCGAACATCCTGGGGCCGGCCGCGCTCGGTTTCCGCCATCGCGACGATCTGCGCGAAGTGAGCGACCTGCTTGCGCGACTGGGCGTGGAGATCAACGTGATTGCGCCGCTCGGGGCCTCGCCCGCCGATCTCGCGCGGCTGCCGCAGGCGGATTTCAACGTGGTGCTCTATCCGGAGATCGCCGGCACCGCCGCCGCCTGGCTCGAGCGGAAATTCGGGCAGAAATCGACGCGCACCGTGCCGATCGGGGTGGGCGCGACACGCGAATTCCTGGCCGAAGTGGCGGCCCTCGCGGGAATCGATGCGCCGCCAGCGATGGAAGAGGCGAGCCGGCTGCCTTGGTATTCGCGTTCGGTGGATGCCAATTACCTGACGGGCAAGCGGGTGTTCATTTTCGGCGACGCGACGCACGCGCTCGCCGCGGCACGGGTCGCGTCGCGCGAGCTCGGGTTCGAGGTGGTGGGGCTTGGCACCTACAGCCGCGAATTCGCGCGCGACATTCGCGCGGCGGCGGCGGCACTCGGGATCGAGGCGCTGATCTGCGACGATTATCTCGAGGTCGAGGCAGCAATCGCGGCGGCACAGCCCGAACTGGTGCTGGGCACGCAGATGGAGCGCCATACCGCGAAAAAGCTCGGCATCCCCTGCGCGGTGATTTCGTCGCCGGTGCATGTGCAGGATTTTCCAGCGCGGCGCTCGCCGCAGATGGGATTCGAAGGCGCCAACGTACTGTTCGACAGCTGGGTCGCGCCCTTGATGATGGGGCTCGAGGAGCATCTGCTGGGCATGTTCCGCGAGGATTTCGAATTCCACGCGGATGCGGCGCCCTCGCATCTGGGCGCCGCGGCGGCCCCCGAAACGGCGCCGGCGCCGGCGCCGGTTCTGGCGGTGGCCGCCGGGGGAGCCCAGGGGGTGACCTGGGCGCCGGACGCGGAGCGCGAGTTACGCAAAATCCCGTTCTTCGTGCGCGGCAAGGCGCGGCGGAACACCGAAAGCTTCGCCGCCGAGAAGGGAGTGGTCACCATCACCGTCGATACGCTCTATGACGCGAAGGCGCATTATGCGAGCTGAGCCCTCCCCGGTGCGCGTCGCCTTCGTCACGATGGACAGCCATCTGGCGAGCGCGCTTTCGCATGCGGCGGACTCGCTGCGGCGAGAAATTCCGGGTCTGGAACTGTCGCTGCATGCGGCGGACGAGTGGGCCGGCGACGCGCGCGCGCTCGATGCCTGTCATCGCGCGATCGCGGAAGCCGACATCGTCATGGCGACGATGCTGTTCCTCGACGAGCATATCCGCGCGGTACTGCCCGCGCTCGCCGCGCGGCGCGATTCCTGCGACGCGATGCTCTGCTGCCTCTCGGCGGGCGAGGTGGTGAAGCTCACCAAGCTCGGGCGCTTCAACATGTCGGCCGAGGCGCAGGGCGTGATCGGCATGCTCAAGCGGCTGCGCGGCGGCGGCAAGGGTGGCGCCAGCAACGGACGCGGGCAGATGCGCATGCTGCGGCAGATGCCGAAGCTGTTGCGTTTCATTCCGGGCACCGCGCAGGATGTCCGGGCCTATTTCCTCGGGCTGCAATACTGGCTGGCCGGATCGCAGGACAATCTGGCGAACCTGGTCCGGATGCTGGTCGGGCGCTATGCGGCCGGCACGCGGGCGCGCAAGCTGCAGGCCGCGGCGCCGACCGAATATCCGGAGGTGGGCGTCTATCATCCGCGGCTGGCGGCGCGCATCGCGACCGATGCGGCGGCCTTGCCGGTGGCGGGCCCGCGGGGCACGGTCGGGCTGCTCGTTCTGCGCTCCTACGTGCTGGCGGGGAATTCCGCGCATTATGACGGTGTGATCGCCGCCCTCGAGGCGCGCGGGCTGTCGGTGATCCCGGCGTTCGCCAGCGGGCTCGATGCGCGCGAGGCGGTGCGGCAGCATTTCATGCGCGGCGGGCACGCGATCGTGGACGCGGTCTGCTCGCTCACCGGATTTTCGCTCGTGGGCGGCCCGGCCTACAACGATTCGCGGGCGGCCGAGGAAATCCTGGCCGAACTCGACGTGCCGTATCTCGCGGCGCATCCGCTCGAATTCCAGACGCTGCCGCAATGGGATGCCGATGCGCGGGGGCTGACGCCGGTCGAGGCGACGATGATGGTGGCGCTGCCGGAGCTCGACGGGGCGATCGCGCCGATCACGTTCGGCGGCCGCGCGGGTGGCGAACGCAAGCGCGACATGGTGGCCGAGCCCGAGCGCGCGGCGACGCTGGCGGCGCGAATCGACAAGCTCGTCGCGATGCGGCGGCGGTCGCGCGCGGAGCGGAAGCTCGGGATCGTGATCTTCAACTTCCCGCCCAATGCGGGCGCCACCGGGACCGCGGCATATCTTTCCGTATTCGAATCGCTGCACAACGTGCTGCTGCGGCTCCAGCGCGAGGGCTATACGCTCGAGGTACCGGAAAGTCCTGGCGCGCTGCGCGATGCGGTGACGGCGGGGAATGCGAGCCGGTATGGCGCGCTCGCGAACGTGGCGGCACGGATCTCGGCCGACGATCATGTGCGGCGCGAACCTTATCTGCGCGAGATCGAGGCGCAATGGGGACCGGCGCCGGGCCGGGCGCAGAGTGACGGCAGCACGATCCAGGTGCTCGGCGTTTCGCTCGGGAACGTGTTCATCGGCGTGCAGCCAGCGTTCGGTTACGAGGGCGACCCGATGCGGCTGCTCTTCGAGCAGGGCTTCGCGCCCACCCATGCCTTCTCGGCCTTCTATCGCTGGCTGCGCGAGGATTTCGGCGCCGACGCGGTGCTGCATTTCGGCACGCACGGGGCGCTCGAATTCATGCCGGGCAAGCAGGCGGGACTGTCGGCGCGCTGCTGGCCGGACCGGCTGATCGGGCATCTGCCGAATTTCTATCTCTATGCCTCGAACAATCCGTCCGAGGGGATGCTGGCCAAGCGCCGGGCCTATGCGACGCTGATCAGCCATTTGACGCCGGCGGTGGCCAATGCGGGGCTCTATCGCGGGCTCGCCGATCTGAAAGCCTCGCTCGATCGCTGGCGCGCGCTGCCGCCAGGCGATCGCGAGGCGGACGATCTCGCAACCCTGATCCAGGCACAGGCGGCGCTGGTCGATCTTGCCGCGGCGGAGCCGGCCTGGAGCGAGGCCGAACGCGAGGCGCGGCTCGGTCACCTCGCGCAGGAATTGCTCGAACTCGAATACACGCTGATCCCGCATGGGCTGCATGTGATCGGCACGCCGCCGCCGGCGGGCGCGCGCGGGGCCATTCTCGATGCCGCGGGCATCACCGATCCGGCGGAACGGGCGCGGCTCGATGCGCTGCTGGCCGAGGATCACGAGCTGCCCTCGCTGATCCATGCGCTCGATGGCGGCTATGTGCGGCCGGCGCCGGGCGGCGACATCCTGCGCAATACCGAGGTGCTGCCGACGGGACGGAATCTGCACGGCTTCGATCCGTTCCGGATCCCGAGCGCGTTTGCGCTGGTGGACGGGGCGCGGCAGGCGGACCGGCTGCTCGCGCGCTATCGCGAGGATGCGGGCGGGGTGCCGGAAACGGTTGCCCTCGTGCTCTGGGGCAGCGACAATCTCAAGAACGAGGGCGGGCCGATCGCGCAGGCGCTGTGGCTGATGGGCGCCGAGCCGCGGCAGGACAGTTACGGGCGGGTCGCGGGCGCGCAACTGATCCCGCTCGAGCGGCTCGGGCGCCCGCGCATCGACGTGGTGATCACGCTCTCGGGCATCTTCCGCGATCTGTTGCCGCTGCAGACCAAGCTGCTCGCCGAGGCGGCGCTGATGGCGGCCGAGGCGGACGAGGATCCGGCGCAGAATTTCATCCGCCGCCATGCGCTCGCGCATGTGGCGGCGCATGGCGGGACGATGGCGGAGGCGAGCCTGCGCGTGTTCGGCAATGCCGAGGGCGCCTACGGAGCCAACGTCAATCAGCTGCTCGAGGCCGGCGCCTGGGGGCAGGAGGACGAGCTGGCCGATGCGTTCCTCAAGCGCAAGGGCTATGCCTACGATGTTTCGGGGCGGCCGCAGCGGCAGGACGCAGTGCTCGGGGCGTTGCTGAACACGGTCGACGCGACCTACCAGAATCTCGAATCGGTCGAGCTCGGCATCACCACGATCGACCATTATTTCGACAGTCTCGGCGGCATCTCGGGTGCGGTGCGGCGGGCGCGGGGGCAGGCGACCTCGGTCTATGTCGGCGATCAGACGCGCGGCGACGGCACGGTGCGCACGCTCGGCGAGCAGGTGGCGCTCGAGACGCGCACGCGAGCGCTCAATCCGAACTGGTACGAGCCGCTGCTCGCGCACGGCTATGAGGGCGTGCGCAACATCGAAGCGCAGGTGACGAACACGCTCGGCTGGTCGGCGACGACCGGCCAGGTGGCGCCGTGGGTCTATCAGCAGCTCACCGAGACCTTCATGCTCGATGAGGCGATGCGCGAGCGGCTCGCGAAATTGAACCCGACGGCCTCGGCGAAGATTGCCAACCGGCTGCTCGAGGCGCACGAACGGAAATACTGGTCCCCCGATCCGGCCGTGCTGGAGAGCCTGCGTCGTGCCGGCGAAGAGCTCGAGGACCGCATCGAAGGCATCGGAATGGAGGCCGCCGCATGACAATCGACACACGCCCGAAATTGCGGCCAAGCCCCCTCGCCTCCCGGTCGGACGGCGAAGGCAGCGTGCAGGTGCATATCGAGGAGGCGATGGAGGCCGGTAGCGCCAAGGTCTTTGCGGTCTATGGCAAAGGCGGCATCGGCAAGAGCACGACCTCCTCGAACCTGTCCGTCGCCTTCTCGAAACTCGGCAAGCGCGTGCTGCAGATCGGCTGCGATCCGAAACACGACTCGACCTTCACGTTGACCAAGTCGCTGATCCCGACGGTGATCGACATCCTCGAGGGCGTGAATTTCCATGCCGAGGAGCTGCGCCCCGAGGATTACGTGCATACCGGCTATAACGGCGTGATGTGCGTGGAAGCCGGTGGGCCGCCGGCGGGCACCGGCTGCGGCGGCTATGTGGTCGGGCAGACCGTGAAGCTGCTGAAGGAGCACCATCTGCTCGAGGACACCGACGTGGTGGTGTTCGATGTGCTCGGCGACGTGGTGTGCGGCGGATTCGCAGCACCGCTGCAGCATGCCGAGCGCGCGGTGATCGTGGCCGCCAACGATTTCGACAGCATTTTCGCGATGAACCGGATCGTCGCTGCGATCGGCGCCAAATCGCGCAATTACGATGTGCGGCTCGGCGGCTGCATCGTCAATCGCAGCGCGGGGACCGATCAGGTCGAGAAATACAACGCGGCCTCGGGCACGCGCACGCTCGCGCATTTCCCGGACCTCGACGTGATCCGGCGGTCGCGGCTCAAGAAATCGGTGCTGTTCGAGATGGATGGCGGGCCGGAGCTCGAGGCCGTGAAGGAATCCTACCTGGCGCTGGCCGAGACACTGTGGGCGGGGACGCCGGAGCTCAAAGCCACGCCGCTCAAGGATCGGGAAATCTTCGATCTCCTGGG
This sequence comes from Acetobacteraceae bacterium, assembly GCA_027451405.1. Lineage (GTDB taxonomy): Bacteria > Pseudomonadota > Alphaproteobacteria > Acetobacterales > Acetobacteraceae > DAIDJM01. Next base: position 30,282 of record DAIDJM010000061.1, read on the forward strand.
GTTCGACTGAAACATGTTCTTTTTTGAAAAAAAGAACCAAAAAACTTTCGCGCCCTTTCCGGGGCGCACAGACGGTCGTGCGCCCGTGAAAACAGACGAAAGTTCTTTGCTTCTTTCTTTCAAGAAAGAAGTCCTACCATGACTCAACACACCTACGAACTCCGCCGCGGGCAGATCACCCATTATTTCGACCGTGTCGCGGCCGATGCCTGGGCGCGGCTGACCTCCGATGCGCCGGTGAGCGGCATTCGCGCGACCGTGCGCGCGGGGCGCGACGCGATGCGCGCGACGCTTCTGCAATGGCTGCCGGATGATCTCTCCGGGCGGCGCATTCTCGATGCGGGCTGCGGCACGGGGTTGTTCGCGACCGAAGCGGCGCGGCGTGGGGCGCAGGTGGTGGCGGTGGATGTGTCGCCGACGCTGATCGGGCTCGCGCGGGAGCGGGTGCCGGCGCAGGTGGGACTCGGCTCGATCGAGTTCGCGGTGGGCGACATGCTCGATCCCGGGCTCGGGCGGTTCGACCATGTGGTGGCCATGGACAGTCTGATCCATTACCGCGCCGGCGACGTGGTCAATGCGCTTTCGCAACTGGCCTATCGGACGGACCGGTCGATCCTGTTCACCTTCGCGCCGCGGACGGCGCTGCTGGCGACCATGCATGCGGTCGGGCGGTTTTTTCCCCGTTCGGACCGGGCGCCGGCGATCGAGCCGGTGGCCGAGCGGGAATTGCTCGCGCGGGTCGAGGCGGCGCCTGGGCTCGAGACCTGGCAGGCGCTGCGGTCGCGGCGGATCACGAGCGGTTTTTACATGTCGCACGGGCTGGAGCTGGCGCGCAGATGAAAAGTTTCGCGGCACGATCGGCGGATTGGCTGAACCGGCTGGGACCGGGATTTCTGCCGTTCGCCGATGCCGCGAGCGCGGAATTGCCGCTGGCGCGGCTGTTGCGGCTGTCGCTCTTTCAGTTTTCGGTCGGCATCGCGGTGACTTTGCTGATCGGCACGCTCAATCGCGTGATGATCGTCGAGCTGCATGTGCCGGCCTGGCTGGTGGCGGTGATGGTGGCGCTGCCGCTGGTGTTCGCGCCGTTCCGGGCCCTGATCGGGTTCAAGTCGGACAATCACGTGTCGGTGTTCGGCTGGCGGCGGGTGCCCTATCTGTGGTTCGGCACGATCATGCTGTTCGGCGGGCTGGCGATCATGCCGTTCGCGCTGATCGTGCTTTCGGGCGACTCGCATGGGCCGCTCTGGATGGGGCGCGCGGGGGCGGGGCTCGCGTTCCTGCTCGTGGGCGCCGGCGTGCACGTGGTGCAGACCGCGGGGCTGGCGCTGGCGACCGATCTGGCGCCGTCGCGGACCTTGCCGAAAGTCGTGGCGCTGCTCTGCGTGATGATGCTGATCGGCATCGTGACGAGCGCGCTGTGTTTCGGCGTGCTGCTGCGGCATTTCTCGGAAGTGCGGCTGATCCAGGTGACGCAGGGGGCGGCGGTCGCGTGCTTTGCGCTGAATTGCTTCTCGCTCTGGAAGCAGGAGCCGCGCGATCGCACGCGGGCACGCCGGCTTGAGGATATTCCGGATTTCGCGAGCGCCTGGCGGGCCTTGAGCCGCGGGCGGAACGCGAAGCGGCGGCTGGTGGCGATCGGGCTCGGCACGGTGGCCTTCTCGATGCAGGACATCCTGCTCGAACCGTATGGCGGGCAGGTGCTGGGGCTTTCGGTCGGGCAGACGACGTCGCTGACGGCGCTGCTCGGCGGTGGCGGGATCGCGGGGTTCGCGCTTTCGGCGCGGCTGCTGTCGCGCGACGCGGATCCGTTCCGGCTGGCGGCTTCGGGCGTGATGGTGGGGCTTGCGGCCTTCGCCTCCGTCATCTGGGCGGCGCCGATGCATTCGGGCGCGCTGTTCGCGCTCGGGGTCGCGCTGATTGGTTTTGGTGCCGGATTGTTCGGCGCGGGTACGCTGACTTCGGTGATGGCCGAGGCGGCACCGGGACGCGCGGGACTGGCGCTGGGTGCCTGGGGCGCCGTGCAGGCCTCGGCCGCCGGGGCGGCGATCGCCGCGGGCGGGCTGATCCGGGACAGTCTGGCGGGATCCGGCACCGAACAGGGGCCCGCTTTCGCTTACGGTGTCGTCTATCACACGGAGATCCTGCTGCTGTTCGCAACCCTGGTGGCGCTGGGTCCGCTCGTGCGCCGCCAGCCTGTCTTCCACGCCGTCCACGCAAAGTGAGTGAGGTCGCCATGCCGCAATACGGAGCTATCACGCATCAGATCGATGCGGCGCAGCTTGTGCTGTACACGTTCTTCATCTTCTTCCTCGGGCTGATTTTCTATCTGCGCCGCGAGGATAAGCGCGAAGGCTATCCGCTGAACGCGGAGCGTGGTGGGCGCGTGCTGGTGCAGGGTTTCCCGTGGATCCCGAAGCCGAAAGCGTTCCGGCTGCATGACGGACGCACCGTGCTGCGGCCGCGGCCGGAGGATTTCGCCGGCGAAGCGTTGCCGAACGCGGTAGGCACGGCGGGGTTCGTGGCGTCGGCGCTGGAGCCCGTGGGCGGCAATCCGATGGCGTCCGGTGTGGGGCCCGCGGCGTACGCGCAGCGCGCGGACGTTCCGGATACGGTGTGGGAGGGCGATCCGAAGATCGTGCCGTTGCGTGTGGATGCGCGCTATAGCATCGCCACCGAGGATGACGATCCGCGCGGCTATCCGGTGATCGGCCGGGACGGCGTCGTGGCTGGCACGATCAGCGATGTCTGGATCGACCGCAACGAGTCGCAGATCCGGTATCTCGAAGTGGCGCTCGCCCCCGAATTGGGCGGTGGTCACGTGCTGGCGCCACGCACACTGGTGGATATCCAGGGCGGTCGCCGCCGCGTGCAGGCCTGGACGCTGCTCGGCGCGCAGCTGGCCGACGTGCCGAAGACCAAGAATCCCGATCTCGTCACGCTGTTCGAGGAGGACCGGATCATGGCTTATTACGGCTCCGGCAATCTGTTCTCGACGCCCGAGCGGCGGGATCCGTGGCTGTGACGGGCCTCGCGGGCCAGCTTCCCGAAGGGGAGCGTCTGCTGTGGGAGGGGTCGCCCGCGTGGCGGCCTTTCCTGACGCGGGTTTATGCGCTGCCGTGGATCGCGCTCTATGTGGTGGCGCTCGTGACCTGGGCGGGGGCGGCGGGCAACTGGGTGGCGGCGGCGGATTACGCGGCGCTTGCGCTATTCGCCTTCTTCCTGCTGATCATCCTGGGCTATTTCTCGGCCAAGGCGACGACCTATTCGTTGACCACCGCCCATCTGGTGATCGAATACGGCATCGCGTTCCCGAAGGCCGTGACGATCCCGTATCGGCGCGTCGTGTCCGCGAACCTCAAGACGTTCCGCGACGGTACCGGGGACATCGCGCTCAAGCTCGATCATAATCGCGGGCTGACGCCGCTCCTGCTTTGGCCGAACCTGCATCTTTCGGGGCTGCGGCCGGAGCCGGCGCTGCGTTCGGTGCCGGAGATCCAGACCGTGGCGGCGATCCTGTCGCGGGCTCTGGCGGCGGCGACCGACACGCTGCCGGCCGCGATCGGGAACGACGCGCAGGATGGCCAGTCGGCTTCCGCGATCGTGGCGGCCGAGTGATGAGCGGAGCAGCGCCCCATCCCGACAACGTGCCGCTCCCGGCGCTGATCGCGGCCGGGGCGGTGATCGGGATCTCGATTCTCGTGGCGGCGGTCGGCGGGCATCATGGCGCACCAGCGCCGGAGACGTCGCCGCCGGTCGCGAGCCGGTTGCTGGGATTTGCCGATCTGCCGGACGGGACCGTCGGGATCACCGACATGGCGACCGGCGGCAGCGTCGCGGTGCTGCCGCGCGGGCAGGACAATTTCATTCGCGCCATCGTGCGCCAGCTGGTGCTGGCCCGGCGCGACGCGGCGCCGGAGCCGCAGATTCCGTTTCGTCTCACGGCCTGGCGCGATGGGCGGCTCACGCTCGTCGACGAGAAGACGGGCCACAGCGTCGATCTGGAAGCGTTCGGCGCGACCAACGAGGGCGATTTCGCCCGCCTGCTGTCGGCGGAGGAGAGCCAGAAATGATCGCCGGATTCCTGAGCCAGCCGAGGACGATCGAAGTGCCGTGCGTGCTCGATATCGAAGTGACGCCGGAATCGGTGCACGCGCACGCGGTGCCCGAAGGGGTGACGCTTTATCCGGGCGATCAGGTGATCGTGCATGGCGTGCCGGACCGGATCGCGTTCGGCGACAAGTTCCAGCAGCTTTGCACCGCGACCGTGATCCGCGCCGGATTTTTCACGCGGCTGAAAACCCGGCTCGCCTCGCTCGGCGAGATCACCGAACTCTACGAAGTCAGCTTTGCGCCCATGGAGGAATGAGATGAACATCCTGTCGCCCCCGCCCAAGGCGATCGATGATGCGACGAGCTTCGCCAAGACCGACACGTTGCTGAACCCACGCTTCTACACGACCGATTTCGCGGCGCTCGAGAAGATCGACGTCACGCCCGTGCGGGCCGAGTGGGACGCGCTGATGGCGGAGTTCGCGCGCGACGTGAACCGCGGCCACTTCATCCGCAACGAGGCGTTCGACGGGGTCGACCCGAAGGCGCTGCCCTCGGGGTTGCATGCGGAGTTCCTGCATTTCCTGATCAGCTCGGTGACCGCCGAGTTCTCGGGCTGCGTGCTCTACAGCGAGATCAAGAAGCGCATCAAGAATCCCGACCTCAAGCAGCTCATGGCCTATATGAGTCGTGACGAGGCGAGGCATGCCGGGTTCATCAATGATTCGCTGATGGATTTCGGCAACCGGGTGAATCTCGGCTATCTCGCGCGGGCCAAGAAATACGCTTATTTCTCTCCAAAATTTATCTTTTACGCGACCTATCTTTCGGAAAAGATCGGGTATGCGCGCTACATCACCATATTCCGGCAGCTCGAGCGCCATCCGGAGAACCGGTTCCACCCGATCTTTCTGTGGTTCCGCGAGTGGTGCAACGACGAGTTCCGGCACGGCGAGGCGTTCGCGTTGCTGATGCGCGCCAATCCGCATCTGCTCTCGGGGATCAACCGGGCCTGGATCAAATTCTTCCAGCTCGCGGTCTATGCGACCATGTATATCCGCGACCATGCGCGGCCGGAGTTCCACGCCGCGCTCGGCATCGATCCGACCGATTACGACATGCGGGTGTTCCGGATCACCGCCGAGATCAGCAAGCAGGTGTTTCCGATCACGCTCGATTTCGAGCACCCGGTGTTCCGGGCCGGACTGGACCGGCTTTCCGACCTCACGAAGCGCATGAACGCGACCCGCAATCCGGTGAAGCGCCTCGTGCTGCAGACGCAGGCCGGGGCGACCTTCCTGCGGCTGTTCCTGCTGCCCGGCAAATCGGAGGCACTGCCTGCCTCCGTGCGGATGAGTCCCGCCTGGTAATCCCGATCGCGCAACCCAACAGAGGCCCGCCCGAGCCCCGATGAGCACCTATCTCCTGCCCGCGCTGTTCGCGCTCTTCGTCTGGTGGTTTTCCACCGGCGCCATCATCTATCTCGACAATCTGCCACGCCGCACCTTCCGCTACTCCATGGTGGCAGCGACCCTCGTGTCGCTGGCGGCGCTCGTGCTCCTGGTGGGCACGGTGCGGGACACGTCGCTCAAGGGCGCCTATCTCGCCTTTGCCTGCGGCGTGTTCGTGTGGGGCTGGCAGGAGATCAGCTTCTACATGGGCTACGTGACCGGGCCGCGCAGCGCGCCCTGCCCGGAAGGGTGCGGCGGCTGGCGGCATTTCGGTCACGCGATCGAAACGAGCCTGTATCACGAGATCGCCATCCTGATCTCGGCGGCCGTGGTGGGCATGATTTCCTGGGGCCAGCCCAACCAGATCGGGCTCTGGACCTTCATGGTGCTGTGGTGGATGCACCAGAGCGCCAAGCTCAACGTGTTCCTCGGCGTGCGGAACCTCAACGAGGAGTTCCTGCCCGAGCATCTCGCCTTCCTCAAAGGCTTCCTCACCAAGAAGCCGATGAATCTGCTCTTCCCGGTGTCCATCACGGTCTCGACCGTGATCTGCGCGCTGCTCGCCGAGCAGGCGTTCGCCCCGGGGGCGAGCCCCTTCGCGCGGGTGAGCGCCACCTTCATCGCGACGATGATGGCGCTCGCGATCCTCGAGCACTGGATGCTGGTGCTGCCGATCCCGGCGCAGAAGCTGTGGAGCTGGGGGCTGTCGCACCGCAAGACGCAGCACCGGTTCGAGGTGGACGTGGTGGCCGGGTTCCTCGGCGCCGGCAAGACCACCTATATGCGCCGGCTGCTGGCGAGCGCCTCGCAGGGGCCGGGGCGGACCATCGTGCTGGTCAACGATTTCGCCTCCGTCGGGGTGGACGGGTCGCTGCTCGCGGGCCAGGGTGCGGATGTGGTCGAGTTGCCGAACGGCTGCATCTGCTGCTCGCTCAAGAACGACCTCGCACGGCAGCTGCAGGAGACCGTGGCGCGCTGGCAGCCCGAGCGGGTGCTGATCGAGCCGTCCGGGGTCGCCGACCTGGCCTCGCTGCTCGCGGTACTGCATGGCGGCGAATTGCAGGCGACGATCCGCGCGATCGCGGTGACCACGATCCTTGACGCCGGTGCATTCCTGAACGATTTCGCGCGCATGGGCACCCATCTGGAGGCACAGATGCGGCTGGCTGGCCGTGTCGTCGTGAACAAGGCGGACCTCGTGACGCCGGCGGTGCTTCGTACGATCTTCGGCACCGTGCAGGGCATCAACCCCGAGGCGGAGATCGCCCCGGCCCGCTTCGGCCTGATCGACGTGAACGCGGCCCCGGTGGCGCCGGCGTCACGCGAGGCCGCGCCGGCCGGTGCGGCCGAACACGACCATGCCGGCCATGACCATGGGCACGATCATGCCACGCATGCCCACGGGCACGAGCCCGGCCAGGGCCATGCGCACGCGCACCACGATCACGATCATGACCACGATCACCACCACCATCCGTCGCACGACGCGCTGGGGCTGAAATCCTGGACCGCCGATCTCGCGCCGAGCTGCGACGCCGATCAGCTCCAGACCCTGCTCAGCCGCGTGGTCGAAGGCGGGTTCGGCGAGGTGGAGCGCGTCAAGGGCGTGGCCCGGTCCGGGGATGGGTGGATCCGTTTCGACGTGGCGGGGGGCCGGTTCTCGATGGCCGCCTTCGCGCCGGCCGGGGAAGAGCAGCCGAGGGTGGTCGCGATCGGCCGCCATGTGGACGAGGACAGTCTGACCGCGGCGTTCGCCGCCTGCGCCGCTTAAGGGAGGGGAATTCGATGGACTACGAGGCGTTTTTTCAGAGCGAGCTGGAACGGCTGCGGGCCGAGGGCCGCTACCGGGTGTTCGCCGACCTCGAGCGCCATGCCGGCAACTTCCCGGTCGCGACGCATTACGGCAAGCAGCGGCGCCAGGTCACGGTGTGGTGCTCGAACGACTATCTCGGCATGGGTCAGCACCCGGCGGTGCTGGCGGCGATGCATGAGGCGATCGATCGCTGCGGCGCCGGGGCAGGCGGCACGCGGAACATCTCGGGCACCAACCATTACCACGTGATGCTCGAGCAGGAGCTGGCGGACCTCCATCAGAAAGAGGCCTCGCTGCTGTTCACCTCGGGCTACGTATCGAACTGGGCGTCGCTTGCGACGCTGGCGCACAAGGTGCCGCAATGCGTGGTGCTGTCGGACGCCTCGAACCATGCCTCGATGATCGAGGGCATCCGCCACAGCCGGGCCGAATGCCGCATCTTCAAGCATAACGACGTGGCCGATCTGCGCGCGAAGCTCGCGGAGATCCCGCCGGAGCGGCCGAAGCTGATCGCCTTCGAATCGGTCTATTCAATGGACGGCGACATCGCGCCCATGCGCGAGATCTGCGACGCGGCGGACGAGTTCGGCGCCATGACCTATCTCGACGAGGTGCATGCGGTCGGGCTCTACGGCCCGCGCGGCGGCGGCATCGCCGAGCAGGAAGGGCTGATGCACCGGCTGACGGTGATCGAGGGCACGCTAGCCAAAGGGTTCGGCGTGGTCGGCGGCTATATCGCCGGCTCGGCGGCGCTCTGCGATTTCGTGCGCAGCTTCGCGAGCGGGTTCATCTTCACGACCGCTCTTCCCCCCTCGGTCGCGGCCGGCGCCGCGGCGAGCATCAAGCATCTCAAGCGGAGCGGCGTGGAGCGGGCCGAGCAGCAGGCGCGGGTGGCCGCCGTGCGGCGCGCGCTCGATGGCGTGGGCATCCCGCACATGATGAACCCGAGCCACATCATTCCGGTGATGGTGAACGAGGCTTCGCTCTGCAAGCGCGTCTCGGACATGTTGCTGAGCGAGCACGGCATCTATGTGCAGCCGATCAATTACCCGACCGTGCCGGTGGGGACCGAGCGGCTGCGCGTGACCCCGTCGCCGCTGCATACGGAGGCAGATATCGATCATCTGATCGATGCGCTCGATACCGTCTGGACCGAGGTCGGGCTGCCGCGGAAGCCGATCGTGCGGGCGCCCGAGCCGGCGATGGCGGAGCCGATGCTGGCGCGGGGCGAGCCGGTGTGGGCGCGGCTGCGGGTCGCGTTCAGCTAAAGGGTTCTCGCTCGTCTCAAAAGAACGAAAAAAACTTTCGTCTGTTTGGCCCCGGGGCGGGGAACCCCCCCGGCGCCGAACAGACAAGGTCTTTTTGCTTCTTTTTCTACAGAAATAGAAGAATCCCTCCTTCTCTTCGCCGCAGTTTAAACTTTTTCCCCCTCTAGCTCTTTTCCAGCGCGTGCCGACATGCGAGAGCGCGCACGTTTCTTGAACCGGAGGAAGACTTGACCGTGAAGACGACCCTGGCAGCGGCGCTGGCTTTTGCCATGGCTGCGCCTGTTCTCGCCCATGCCGACGCCGCGAAGCCCTGGGAAGGCGGCGATCCCGCCGCGGGCAAGGTGGTGGCGCAGAAATGCCAGCTTTGCCACTATCTGGAGCCGAACAAGGTGAAAATCGGCCCGCCGCTCTGGGGCGTGGTCGGCCGTCATTCGGGCAGCGTTCCCGGCTATCCGTATTCGACCGCGATGAAGAACTACAACCATGTCTGGACGCCCGAGAATCTCTACGTCTATCTCGAGGCGCCGATGAAGGTGGTGGTCGGCACGAAGATGACGTTCGCCGGGCTCAAGAACCCGACGGACCGGAAGAACGTGATCGCCTATCTCGAGACGCTGAAGTAAGCGGCTCCACGCCGCGGGCGGGCCCCTGCCCGCTCGCGGCCTTGCCTCGCCGTTCGCGGCAGGCCTCCGAACAATAACGGACCTCGTCCCAGACCCGGGCCCATTTGCGGCGCCAGGCGAACGGGCGGCCGCATATCACGCAGATTTTCTCGGGCAGGTCGCCTTTTCGGCGCATGAAGCCTGTTTAGGGCGGCCCGGCGCGGGTGGGAAGGCGCCGCCGGCGGCCAGGGGGGGCCTGGACTCCACCAGGACGGAAAGGCCCCAGACCTCGGCGCCCCAGCTTGTCCCGGGCAGAGCCCGGGCCGCCGGAGGCGCGCATGAACCAAAACGCAGCCCGCTCTAGCCGGCTGTAACCAGGGCCGGAGTCGAGGAAAGCGCGTCGCGCCTTTCGGGCGAGCGCCGCGCCGGCCCGTCCGGGCGACCGATGCCGTGATAGGCGAGGCCCGCCTGGCGCATCAGGGCCGGATCGTAGACGTTGCGCAGATCGACCACGACATCGCCGCGCATCTGTTGCAGGAACGTGTCGGGGGAGATGGCACGGAACTCGTTCCATTCCGTGACCAGGACAGTCGCATCGGCGCCGGCGATCGCGTCGGTCGCACTCGTGCAATAGACGACGCTGTCGGGCAGGTGTGGGCGGGCCTGCGTCATGGCCTCCGGATCGAAGGCGCGGATGCGGGCGCCGCCCTCCACCAGGCGTTCGACGATGCCGATGGCGGGGGCGTCGCGCATGTCGTCGGTTTCCGGCTTGAAGGCGAGACCAAGCACGGCGATGACGCTGCCGCGGACCGAGCCGCCGCAGGCGGCGATGACGCGAGCGCCCATGCCCGCCTTGCGGGCGTCGTTGACCCCGACCACCGCCTCGACCAGGCGGCTTGGCGCCCCGGCTTCCTGGGCGATACGCATCAGCGCTAGCGTGTCCTTGGGGAAACAGGAACCGCCGTAGCCCGGGCCGGGATGGAGGAATTTGCGCCCGATGCGGCCGTCGAGCCCGATGCCGCGCGCGACGTCATGCACATCGGCGCCGACTTTCTCGCAGAGATCGGCCATTTCGTTGATGTAGGTGACTTTCATGGCGAGAAATGCGTTGGCCGCGTATTTGGTCAGTTCCGCAGTCTCGAGCGTGGTGAAAAGGATCGGCGTTTCGATCAGATAGAGCGGCCGGTAGAGCTGGCGCAGCAATTCGCGCGCGCGATCGCTCTCCGCCCCGATCACCACCCGGTCGGGCCGCATGAAATCGGCGATTGCGTTGCCCTCGCGCAGAAATTCCGGATTGGACGCGACCTCTGCCGCGATGTCGGGTCGCAAATCGCGGAGCATGCGGAGGATTTCCCGCCCAGTGCCGACCGGAACGGTCGATTTCGTGACGATCACGGCAGGTCCGCGCAGCGCGGCGGCAACCTGTTCCACGGCCGCATAGACATAGCCGAGATCGGCGTGGCCGTCGCCCCGGCGCGTGGGCGTTCCGACAGCGATGAAAATGACTTCGGCACCCTCGATGCCGGAGGCCACATCACCCACGAAGCGTAGCCGTCCGGCGTCGGCGTTGGCGGCGACGAGCTGATCGAGTCCGGGCTCGAAGATCGGCATGCGCCTCTGATGGAGGGCGGCCAGCTTGAGCGGGTCGGCCTCGACGACGGTGACGTGGACGCCGAACTCCGCGAAACAGGCGCCGGAGACGAGACCGACATAGCCGCCGCCGATGATGGCGATATTCATGGTTGCGAACCTCTTGCGAATTCCAGGAGAGATTTCGGGGATGCCGGCTCGCCTCGATATCGCATGTACCAGGCGGCGAAGCGCGGGATGCCCTCCTCGAGCGTGGTGCGGGGCGCAAAGCCGGTCAGCCGGGCGATGTTCCCGATATCGGCGAAGGTTTCGGGCACGTCGGCGCGCGGCCGTTCGACGAAGCGCAGTATCGCCGATTTTCCGAGCGCCTTCTCGAGTAGGGAAATCAGGGTGGAGACCGATTCCGTCCGGTGATTGCCGATATTGAGCAGACGCGGCGCACCGCGCGGCGGCGGCCGGTCGAGGCTGCCGAGCACGCCGGCGACGATGTCGTCGATATAGGTGAAATCGCGGCGCGGCCGTCCGCCGTCATAGACCTCGATCGGCGTGCCATCGAGAATCGCGCGGGCGAATGTGAAATAGGCCATGTCGGGCCGGCCCCAGGGACCGTACACCGTGAAGAAGCGTAAGCCGGTCTGCGGGATGTCGAACAGATGCGCATACGCCGCGCTCATCAGCTCGCCGGCGCGCTTGGTCGCGGCGTAGAGCGAGAGCGGACGGTCGACGCGGTCGGTTTCGGCATAGGGCAGCGCCGCGCTGCCGCCATAGACCGACGACGAGCTCGCATAGACCAGATGCCGCAATTCCGGCAGCGAGCGGGCGAGTTCGAGGATGGCGAGGTGGCCCATCACGTTGGCGTCGATATAGCTGCGCGGCGCTTGCAGCGAGTGACGCACCCCGGCCTGCGCGGCGAGATGCACGATGCGGTCGACCGGCTCGCCGCCGAGCGCGCGCTCGAGCGCACCTTCCGCCGCGATGTCGGCGCGGCGGAACCGGAAATCGGGGTGGCGGTTCAGCCTGTCGAGGCGCGCGTTTTTCAGCCCGACGTCGTAATAGTCGTTCAGATTGTCGATGCCGATGACCGTCTCGCCGCGGGCGAGCAGCGCCTCGGACACGTGAAAGCCGATGAAGCCGGCGGCACCCGTCACGAGCACGGTCATGGGCATGTCTCGAGCGACGGCGCGGGCCGGGCCGCGGCTTGCATCGCATCGCCTTCATCGGGGCAGCACGGCAGCAGCCGACCATTCTCTAGTCGTAACGCATGCACCGAGGCCGGCGGCACGGCGATCTGCCGGTAATCGGCGAGCGGCCGGCCGGCGGCTTCGAGCCGGGCGATGCGGATGAGCGCGGTGTGAGTCACAAGCAGGATCGGCTGCGACGCGTCCGGCAGGGCGGCCACGAAGGCGAGAAGCCGTCGCCGCGCCTCCTGCAGCGTCTCGCCGCCGCCGGGAAAGCGCATGCGGTCGGGCTGCCGTTTCCAGGCGCGCAATGCCTCGGGCCAGATTTGCCGCACCGTCTCCTGCGTGTGGCCCTCCCAGGCACCGAACGCGATTTCGGAAAGGCGCGGATCTGTCTCCACGCGCATCCCAAGCGGCACGGCGAGCCGCGACGCGGTGGCCAGGGCGCGCTGCAGCGGGCTCGAGAAAAGCCGGCACACGGAAAGGGCGGCGAGGCGCGCGGCCAGCGTTGCCGCGTCCGCCTCGCCTTGCGGCGAGAGCGGCGGATCGCACCGTCCCTGATAGCGGCCTTCGCGGTTCCACGCCGTTTCGGCGTGTCGGACGAACAGGAGCGGCGTCCCGGTGCCGGCCTTCAGCATGGCAGCATCGCCATCGGTTCGGCCGGCTTGCCGGACTGGGCGCGGTACAGCGCCGCATAGGGACCAGCGGCGCCCATCAGTTCCGCATGCGTTCCGGATTGCACGATGCGGCCGTGGTGCAGAACGAGAATGCGGTGCGCGCTGCGGATGGTGTCGAGCCGGTGCGCGATGACCAGGGTCGCGCGCCGCGCGGTCAGGCGGCGCAGCGCGGCAAGCACAATCTGTTCCGTACGCGCATCTAGCGCGCTGGTCGGTTCGTCGAGCAGGATGACCGGAGACTGCGCGAGGGTGGCGCGCGCGATCGCGATGGCCTGACGCTGACCGCCCGAGAGCGTGGCGCCGCGCTCGCTCACCGGATGGTCGAGCCCGCCGGGAAGAGCGGCGATGATCTCGGCGATACCGGATTGTTCCACAGCGCGTTCGGCGGCGCGCCGGTCCGCACCGGGACAGGCATAGGCGATGTTTTCCCAGACGGTGCCGTGCAGCAGCAGCGGCTCCTGCGCGAGCCAGGCGATCTGCCGCCGCACATGGGCGAGCGGGAGCGCGCGCAGATCGGTGCCGTCGAGCGTGATGTGGCCGCGCGCGGGATCCATGAAGCGGGTGGCTAGCGCGGCGATGGTGCTTTTGCCGGCGCCGCTCTGGCCCACCAGCGCGATGGTCATGCCGGGCTCGAGGCGAAAACCGATGTCGCTCAGCGTGGATTCGCCGGGCCGGTAGGCGAAGGCGACGGCGTGGAACTCCAACACGCCGGCCGTGCGCGCCGGCGCCACCGCGCCTGGCGGATCGGCGACGCTCGGGCGCTCGGCGAAGATCTCGCGCAGCCGTTCGAGCGCGATCGCGCAGCGGCTGAACACGGCGGAGGATTTGGCGACCTGGCGCGCCGGCGTGACCAGTCCTCGCAGATAGGCGAGGAAGACCAGCAGATCGCCGGTGCTGATCCGGCCCTGCAGGACGAGCCGCGCGCCATACCAGGTGAGCAGCCCGGTGCCGGCCGTGATCACCAGATTGACGAGCGGCGGGAATTGCGCCTGCGTGAGGCTCGCTTGCAGGCCGGCGGCGAGGCTCGTCTCGGCGCGGCCGGTGAAGCGCGACAGCTCGTGATCCTGGCGTCCACTCGCCTGGATCAGCGCGACGGCGCCCAGCATTTCCTGCGCGCCGCTCCACAATTCGCCGTCCCTGGTGCGGGCGAGGCGGACATTGCGGCGGAGCAGCCCCGACCAGCGATGGCTGATCCAGATCAGCAACGGCGCGGCGCCGGCGATCGCCAGCGCGTAGCGCGCGTTCACGGCGAGCATCACGGTCATCATGCCGACGATGGTGATGGTGTGCGGCAGCACGGAACCGACCATGCCGATCGCTTCCTGCAGCCGCGCAGTGTCCTCGGCGAGCCGGGTCATCATTTCGCCGCCGCGGCGCCGGCGATGGAACTCCGGCGGCAGGCCGATCAGATGGGCGAACAGCGCGCGGCGCACCGCGAAGACGACGCGCTGGCCCACCTCGAGAAAAATGCGGGTGCCGTAATAATCGAGCGTGGAGTCGGCGATGCCGGCGAGCAGAATCGCGCCGGCCAGACCATCGAGCACCAGCATCCGGTGCGAGAGCGGGTCGTGGACCAGAAGCGTCAGCCAGTGCGGCGGCCGATGGCCGAGCAGCACCGTGTCGACCACGTATTTGAGCGGCCATGGCGCCACCACCAGCACCAGGGAGCGGAGCGCCATGAGCGCGGCGCCGAGGCCGAGACGGGTGCGAAATGGGGTGAGCGCGTCGCGAAACCGCCAGTGCCGCCGCTCGGCCGTGCTCATGGCGCGCGCGCCATGCGCGTCGAGGGCACGTGATCGAGGATGCGGGACGCGACCTGCGTCCAGTCCCAGGCGGCCTGCGCCTCCCTCGCACCGCGTTCGCCCATGCGCGCGCGCAGCTCGGGATGACGCAGCAACGCGGCGATTTCGCGCGCGCAACTGCCGAGATCGCCCGGCGGATAGAGCCGGCCGGTTTCGCCGTCACGGATCAGGCGCTCGATCTGGCCGAGGCGCGGCGCCACCACCGGCCGGCCCGCGGCGAGCGATTCCACCACTTTGAGCGGCGAGAAGTAAAAGCCTGGCTGGTCGAGATAGGGCGCGACCGTGATGTCCATCGCGGCGAGATGGGCGGGGACTTCGTGATGCGGGATGTCGCCGGTGAAAATCACGCGCCCGGCCAGCGCCGGTTCGGCGGCGCGGCCCCTTGCCGCCTCCAGCATCGGCCCGGTGCCGACCGCGAGCAGACGCGCCTCGGGCAGGGTGGCCGCGACGCGCGCGAACGCGTCGAGCAGGAAATCGAATCCGTGCCAGGATTTGAAGCTGCCGACGAAGCCGACGACCGGGAGATCGCGCAGGCTGTAGCGGCCCCGGACCATTTTGCCGTCGTTCGATTCCGGGTGGAAGCGAGCGGTGTCGGCGCCGTTGGGTGCGACCAGAATCCGTGCCGGGTTCGTCCCCTGCGACGCGACATGCGCCGCGACCGCGTCGGAGACCGCGACCACGAGATCGGCACCGAGGAACGAACGGCGCTCCGCCGCCTCCGCCTCGTCGCGCAGGATCAGACCGCGGTGCCGGGCCTGCTCCTCGACGATCGGCGCATTCACCTCGAGGATGCGCGGAATGCCGAACCGTTCGGCGACGGCGATGCCGCCGGCATGGAACAGCGCGTGGCGCTCGTAGAGCAGGTCGGGCGCGGCGAAGCCGGCCGTCTGCATGGCGCGCTCGACGCGGTCGGCGAGCACCGCATCGAGCGCGATGCGGTCGCGTTCGCGGGCGAGACTGGTTTTCGCGGCAAGCCCGGGCGGCGGCGCCGTGTGCGCCGACGGCCGCGCCTTCTCGCCGATCCCGGCCTCGAGCGGCATCATGCGGCAGGGCGGCGGCAGATTGCCGCTGCCGGCGCGCGTGTAGCAGAGCCCGACCTCGTGGCCGAGCGCCGACAGCGCGTTCACCATGGCGCGCACATGCACCGACGCGCCCTTCTCACCCAGCACCGGAATGCCGGCATCGGGATTGAGATAGAGAATGCGGCGCGCGGCTGGCCGCCTGGCTTGGCTCGCACTCATGCGGCCTGCGCCGTTTGTTGTGGTGCAGGAACGGCTTCGCAGACCCGTTTCTGTTCCATCAGCCCGCCGAGCTGCCGCACCGTCTGCCAGCAATCAAAGCAACGATCGAGCCGCGCACGGCCCTCGCTCGCCATGGCGCGTCCGAGCACCGGGTCGGTCAGCAGCCGCCGCATCGACGCGGCGAGTGCGGCCGGATCGCGGGGCGGCACCAGCAGGCCGGTGACGCCGTCGATCACCATCTCCGGAATGCCCGACACCTCGGACGATACGACCGGCACGCCGGTCGCCATGGCCTCGACGATCACGTTCGGAATCCCGTCGCGATCGCCATCCTCGGTGATCTGCGGGGCCAGAACGAACAAATCGGCGCGCGCGAAATGAAGCACCAGCTCGGCATGGGTCATGGCGCCGCGGAGACGGACCCGCGTATCGAGGCCGAGCCGGGCGATGTCGGCGGCGAGCGAGTCGCGCAGCGGTCCTGCGCCCACGATGTCGCAGCGGAAATCGAAGCCGGATTTGTCGAGCAGGCTGCAGGCCTGGAGCAATCCGTCCAGCCCCTTCTTCGGCACCAGCCGTCCGACCGAGAGGATCAGCGGCGGGCCGCCGGTCTCGAGGAACCGGTAGGGCGGCGGGCGGTAGCGGAAGGTTGCGAGATCGATCCCGTGATAGATCAGCGAGATCTTGTCGCGTGAGGGCGCATCGACCAGGTCGCGCAGATATTGCGCGTTGTAGCCGGTGCAGGTGGCGACGAAGGTCGCGGCGCTGGCGCGCCCACGGATCAGTGCCGGTTTGGTGAGATAGAGATCCTTGGCGTGCGCGGTGAAGCTGAACGGGATGCCGCTCATGCGATGGGCAAAGTGCGCGACCGAGGTCGGTGCGTTGGCGAAATGCGCATGAATGTGCCGCACACCGGCACGACGGCAGAGCGCCGCCAAGACCCCGGCACGCGCGAACTGGCGCCAGAGCGACAGCGGATGGCGCGAGGTGAGCGTGCGGCGCAGCGCAAGACCGAGCGCCCGCAGATAGCGCCACGGCGCGACCGCGAGCATGCGCGCGTGCGCACCGAGGACTCGGCGCACCTGGGCACCGAGATGCGGCGGCGGGGAGTGCACCGGGGCGCACACCTCGGCCACCATGGGATGGTGCGGTGGCGGTTCGGGCGGCAGCAGGGAGAAGATGATCAGCCGCTCACCGAGCCGCTCCATGGCGCGAATCTCATTGAGGATGAACGTTTCGGTCAGACGCGGGTAGCGCTTGAGCACGTAGAGGACCGGTCCGCGGCCCGAGGCGCTCATGCCGCCCCCTGCACGCGCGGCGCGGCGCGCCGCGCCCCGCCGGTGAGTTCCGCCGCGATCCGCTCCGCCCCCTGCAGATCCACGCTTCCCCACAGGCGCTCGTGCGGAACCGGCGCGGCGAGCGCCGCGGGCACCTGCTCAGCGAGCGAGGCGGCGAGGCGCTCATCGGCCGGCACGCACTCACACAACCCCAACCGCGCGAGCAGCCCGGCGCGCAGCTTCTGCTCCTCGCGCGGCACGCTGCGCGGCACCAGAATTGCCTTCTTGCGCGCCGCCAGCAGCTCCACGCTGGTGTTGTATCCGGCCATGGATACGACCAGTTCGGCGCCGGCAATACTCGGCACCAGCTCGGTGGTGTAGGTGACGATCTGCACGTCACGCCGCCTGGTGATCGCGCTCTGCAGCGCCGCGCTCTGCTCGGCGGGCATGAGCGGTCCGGTGACGATCACGGAGAAAAACTCGTTCTCGGCCCCTGCACACAGGCCCTTGAGGTACGAGTGCATGAGGAAATGACCGTCACCGCCGCCCCCGGCCGTGACCAACACCACCGGCCGACCGGCGGCGCG
>DAIDJM010000062.1 GCA_027451405.1 Acetobacteraceae bacterium
ACCGCACGCATCCACCGGCCTGCGACTTCAAACGCTACTGCCATCGAAATCGCATCGAGCGGATGTTCAATCGATTGAAGCAAGCCAGGCGGATCGCAACGCGATACGACAAGACCGCCCTCTCCTTCGTCAGCTTCCTACTCTTGGCAGCCGCAAAAGATTGGATACAGACTTTTGTCAGCGGAGTCTGGGCCAGTCCTTAAATCTTTCCACCGGATTGCCGCAGAACTCATGCACGCCGGTGTGCGAAAGCGCGCTCACCGTGTCGAGCCAGATTTCGCCGCCGAGCGCGCGCCAGCGGCGGCAGAAAGCGTAATCCTCGCTGAGATAGTGGCGGGTTTCGGGGTCGATCATGCAATCGAAGAAGGCATGCGCGGCGGTGGCGCGGTCGGATTCGTGCGAGGCGTCGTAAGCGAGGTCCGGATGGGCGGCGGCGAGGCGCTCGAAGACGTTCCGGCGGATCAGCATGAAGCCGGTGCCGGCGTAGTCGGCGGTGACGAAGCCGTCGCGCTTGCGGAGCGCTTCGCCCTCGCAGGGTTTGCCGACATAGCGGAGCGGGGCGGTGGTGATCAGCTCGCCGGCACGGGCGCGGGCGGCGGCGGCGGCGTCCCAGTCGAGGGTTTTCAGCGGATAGAGGCCGGCCGCGATGTCGGCGCTGGCGTCGAGCAGGCGCCAGACGCTGGCGGGGGCGAAGCCGATATCGGCGTCGATGAAGAGCAGGTGGGTGGCATCGCGGTGGGCCAGGAAGGTGGCGGCCAGGCGGTTGCGGGCGCGGGGGATGAGGCTTTCGCGCGCGAGCGTCTCGACCTGGAGGGGAATGCCGCGCGCGGCGGCTTCCATCATGAGCGCGAGCACGCCGTGGAGATAGCGGTGGCCGAGCACGCCGCCGTAACAGGGTGTGGCGACGAAGAGATGCGGCGGCATCGCCGGATTAGGCCGGCTCCGGCTTAGGATTTCGTAAATCGCCCGATTCCGGCCAGATCATCAGCGAGACCAGGAACAGAACCGTCACGCCGACGATCATGCCGGCGAGGCGCTCGACGCCGGTGTTCAGATCCGTGCTCGGCGCCAGACCCTGCACGAGGCTCATGACGAAGACGATGCCGGCCTGCGTGCCGACATAGCCGATGCCGCTCGGCGTGGCCTGCACCCAGGCACAGACCCAGACGCCCGCCCCCAGCATCGCGAGCCAGAACGGGAAGATCGTGACGGAGAGGCCCAGCAGGAGCAGGGCCGCGATGCCGCCGAGCGCGCAGCCGGCGATGCGCTGAAAGGCGCGGCCGGCGACCCGGCGTCCGTGCGTGAAAGGGTCGTTCGCGGGCATGGGCACCGACAAAACCGCCACCACCGTCACGGCCATCTGGGACACGCTCGGGAAATCGAACCATTTCCAGATCCAGGGCAGCAGCGCGACCGTGATGGCGCTGCGCAGCGCGTGCAGAACGGCGGGCCATTGCGCGCCGGTCAGGTCGTGGAATCCCGGCGGGTGCGGGGGGGCCGGAGCCGGGCTCGCCGGTTGCAGCAGCAGGACCGCGGCGAGGCCGGAGAGCGCGCCGATCGTGACCTCGGCGCAACGATAAACCGCGATGTGCAGCGTCTGGCCGGGTTCGCCGATCGCCATCAGGATCACGATGCAGGGCGTGACGGCGAACAGGAACCAGGCATAGCTGTGGTTCGCCACCAGCGTGCCCAGGATGCCGAGCATGGTGACCGCGAACAGGAAGACCGTGGTCAGGAGCGGATCTTCGATCAGCGCCGGCGCGCAGAGCAGGGCCAGCGCGGCGCCGAGCGCGGTGGCGACGATGCGCAGCGCCACGCGCTCGACCGAGCCGGGGCGCGTCGCCTGCACGCTGAGGAAGGCGCTGATGCCGGCCCACCAGGGCATGTCGAGATGCGCCGCTTCGGTGAGCGCCACCGCGAGCATGACGGCGCCGGCGGCGATCGTGGCCTGCCGCGCGCGCGGGCCGCGCCAGGTGAGCGCGCGGAAATCGCCGCGCAGCGCCTCGCCGAGCCCTTCGACCTCGACGAGCTCCGCCCAGGTCGCGCGGAACAGTTCGATCACGGAAAAATCACCGTCCGCGCGTCCGAGCCCATGTAGAGCGGCAGCGAGGCCGCGTCGTCGAGCAGGAGGGTGACGGGGAAGCGGCGCTGCAGGCGGATCCAGTCGGTGGTGGGCGCGACGTAGGGGAGCAGCTTCACCGTGTCCGGCTCGCGGCTGATGCCGCGGGCGATGCCCTGGATGCGGGCGCGGTGCAGATGCCAGGGATCGGCGTCGAGCCAGACCCAGGCGGTCTGGCCGATGCGGAAATCGGGCAGGTAATATTGTTTGTAATTGGCCATCACGCGCCAGGCATGCGCGTCGACGATGCCGATCGCGGGCACGTTTTCGCGGGCCATGTCGCCGACCCGCAGCGTCAGCAGATTGACCGCGCCGTCGGTGGGCGAGCGCACATCGGTCTGACTCAGCTGCCATTGCGCGTAGGCGAGCTCGGCCTCCGCCTGCTTCTGCGCGGCTTCGTGCTGCGCCAGGTTCACCTGCGCGCGGTCGAGCTGCGCGCGGGCGCTCGAGAGCGCCGCCTCGGCGACGCGCAGATCGTCGTTGGCGCGGTCGAGCGATTGTTGCGAGGCATCGTCGGTCACGACCAGCCGCACGAGGCGGGACTGCGTCTGGCGCGCGAAGGCTTCGTTGGCGCCGGCGGTGGCGAGCTGATCCTGCGCCACCCGGATCGTCTCGTGATCGGCGGCCACCTGCGCGATGGCTTCGTCGCGCGCCGCCTGGCGCTGCGCCAGGGTCAGCCGGAACGGCACGGGATCGATGGTGAAGAGCCGGTCGCCGCGGTGGACGGTCTGATTGTCGGTGACATAGAGCCCGACGATCGGGCCGGTGACTTGCGGCGCGACCGCAACGAGATCGGAACGCACATAGGCGTCATCGGTGTAGGCGATGAACGTGGTGGCGGTTTCCCAGGCAACCACGACGAAGCCGATGGCGCCGAGAACCAGGGAAACGCGCTGGATCCGTGTCATGGCGGAAGGGTGGTTTCGCGGGTCATTGCGGTCGCAGGCTACACGATTTTGCCTCTGGCACGGAATCCGCGCCATGCTCCGCGTCTCCGAGTTGCCGGACGACCGCGCAGGGGAACTCGCCCTCAGCCCTGGACCGGGACGAGCGCCACGGTCTGGTTACGAGGCTTTATCGAATTGCCGGGTGCTGAGCCCTTCGGAGACGGGGCCGGCGCCCTTGGGCTCGGGCATGCGGATGAAGGCGAGCGCCATGTGCACGAGTTCGTCCTCGAACGCCTGCGTGCCGACATGGGGCGAGTCCTCGAGCACCGCCGCGCGCACGGTGCCGAGGATGGCGCGCGTCAGCACGAAGGCGCCCGCATCCGAGAGCGGACGCATCCCGGCGATCCGGCTGTCGCGCAGCGCCGCCGTCACCGCGCGGGTCGGCGGATCGATGGCCTGGACGACGTGTTCGGCGATGCCGAGCCGTATCAGTTGCAGCATCAGCAGCCGCCGCGCGCGGCGCTGGCGGCCGAACAGGTCGATGCAGCTCCGCACCAGGATGCGCATGGCGGCCGGCAGGTCGCCCGGTTCGGCGCGGGCATAGGCGCGGCGCAATTGCGCTTCGACGCGGGCGCTCTCGCGGGCCACCAGGGCGGCGGCGATGGCGCGTTTGTCGGGGAAATATTGATAGAGCGTGCCGATCGAGAACCCGGCCGCCTCGGCGATGCGGTTGGTGTTGAAGGCCGCCTCGCCCTCGCGCTCGAGAAGCTGAGCCGCGGCGTCGAGCAGCGTGTCGACGGTCTGCCGGGCGCGCGCCTGGATCGGCGTTTTTCTGGCCAGATCAAGCATTTGCCGTCGATCCCCTGAGCTCTGCGCGGTTGCCGCGGAAGCGAGTTGAGGGCCTGAGCTTTGCTCAGATATCTGGTTCCGTCCAGAGATCGAGGGCTGACATGCGTATGTTGCTGATGGCGATCGGGGGTGCGGTGGTCTCGGGTTTTTCGACCGGGGCCGCGGCCGATGTGGCGGCGGGCAATGCCTGCGCCGCGCATCTCTCGCCGCTCGCGCTCGAAATCTACCGGGCGACGGCGCCGGCGCTGCGCACCGACACGGTGATCCGCGAGCTTCTGAGCGCGAAGGTGCGGCCGATGGTGATGTCGGGGCAAGTGGCGCCGGGGCCGGCGCGGGAGGCGGCGCGGGCGGCGGGTCATTGCCTGAGCGCGCTGCGGAGCTGAGGCGGCGATGTGGCGGATGGGGCTGGCGGCCGGGCTCTGCCTGGCGCTGGGCGGCTGCGTCGGGCTCGCCGTGATGGGGGCGAAATCGGCGGCGACCGAGGCCGAGATCGCGAGCGATCAGGGAGCGGCCGAGCGGGGCGACGCGGCGGCGCAACTGCGTCTCGGCGAGGATTATTGTTGCGCGATCGGCGCCGTCGATCCGGTGCATGACAATCGCAAGGCGACCGAATGGCTCTGTCGCGCGGCCGATCAGGGCAATGCGAAGGCGGCGCTTTGGCTCGGGCGGATCTATGCCGGGCGGCCGCCGGTCGGGTTCGATCCGCAGCAGCAGGCGCAGCTTCTCGTGGCCGGGGCGCGGGCGAACTACCCGGTGGCGGCGGCGTGGCTGACGCGGGCGGCGCAGGGCGGCGAGACGGCGGCGCAGAAACCGCTGCAGACGGTGGATGGGAAGCTCACGGCTTCGGACCAGGCCCAGGTGGCGGCCTATCTGAGCGGCCGGGAGAGTCTGCCTTGCCGGTGGGACCGCGTGTTTCCGCGGCGGGCTTAGAGCGTGTTCGAGAGCCGGTTCTGGCGGCCGTCCGACGGCGATTTCCTGCGCGCCGGTGCTCACGGGCATCAAGCCCGCTCCGCTCCGGTGCTCGCAAATCACCGCCAGCCGGCAAACCATAACCGGCTTCCAAACACGCTCTTAGGCTTGCCGCAACGAGAAGCCCGCTCTCAGGCCAGCCGCACCGCGAGTTCGGCAGGCGTCAGCTCCACCAGCCGCTCCGCGATGCCGGGGCCGGTGCTGGCCTCGGTGAAGGCGAGATCGCCGCGATGGCAAGCGGCCAGCAGGTTGCCGAGCCGGCGGCCGACATCGAGCCGGGTCGCGACCAGGTGACGGGCGCCGATCGCGGCGAAGGCGGCGGCGTATTCCGCGGCCTCCTCGGCGTGCTGACCCGCCGGCATGACCACCGCCATCACGGCGCCGGAAGCAGCGGCGAGCGCCGAGAGGGTTTCCATCTCGGCCGGGTCGCGCGGGTTGACGCCCGCCGTGTCGATCAGGACGGGGCCCGCGAGCTCGGGCCGGCGGAGCGCGCGGGCCAGCGTCTCCGGCCGGTTGGCGACGGTGAGCGGGATGCCGAGCAGCCTGGTGTAGGCGGCAAGCTCCTCCGCGGCCCCGGCGCGCCTGCCGTCGGCGGTGAGGACCGCCGGGCGCTGGCCCGCGAGCACGAGCCGGGTGGCGAGCCGCGCGATCGTC
This sequence comes from Acetobacteraceae bacterium, assembly GCA_027451405.1. Taxonomy (GTDB): domain Bacteria; phylum Pseudomonadota; class Alphaproteobacteria; order Acetobacterales; family Acetobacteraceae; genus DAIDJM01. The sequence continues at coordinate 5,479 of DAIDJM010000062.1, forward strand.
GTGGTCTTGCCGGCGCCGGGCGTTCCGGCCAGCAGCAGCGGAGGACCGCCCACCGGCAGCGTCTCGAACCGGAAGGTGGCGGCCAGCGCCGGCGCGAGCGGCGGCCGGAGCCGGGCCGCGAGCGCCTCCGGCACGCCATGCCAGGCGAGCGGCGGCGGCGCGGGCGACGCGGGCGGCTCGGCGGGCGGCAGATCGAGCGCCACCGTGACCTCGACGCCCTCGCGCACCGGCCGGGTCGCCACGATGATCGCGTCCGGCCCGAGCTCGGCGCGCACCTGCGCCATCGCGTCGGCGACCTCGGGCGCGCGGTAGAGTTTCAGTCGCATGCCTTCGCATACAGGCGTCCCGGTTGAGTCTTCGTTAGGCCGACGCTTGCGGGGCCAGGGTCCGGCACCTAGGTTGCGCGCCCCGCGTGGGTTTCGGGATTGCGGAGAATGATGCTCAAAGGGTCGCTGGTCGCGCTCATCACGCCGATGCGCGAGGACGGCGCGCTGGACGAGGCGGCCTATGCCCGTTTCGTCGAGTGGCAGATCGAAGAGGGAACCGAAGGGCTGGTCCCGGTCGGCACGACGGGCGAGAGCCCGACGCTGACGCATGAGGAACATCGCCGGGCCGTCGAGATCGCGGTCGAGACCGCCGCGCGCCGCGTGCCGGTGATCGCCGGGGCGGGGTCGAACAGCACCGCCGAGGCGATCAGCCTGGCCCAGCACGCCAGGCGCGTGGGGGCGGACGCGGTGATGGTGGTGACGCCCTATTACAACAAGCCGAGCCAGGAAGGTCTGTTCCGGCATTTCACGGCGGTCGCCGAGGCCGGCGGGCTGCCGCTGATCGTGTATAATATTCCATCGCGCAGCGTGGTGGATGTGTCGGTGGAGACCATGGGACGGCTCGCGCGGCACCCGCGCATCGTCGGCGTGAAGGACGCGACCGCCATCCTCTCGCGGCCGCTGCACACGCGCCGGGCCTGCGGCTCGGCCTTCATCCAGCTGTCGGGCGAGGACCATACGGCGGTCTCGTTCCTGGCGGCGGGCGGCGATGGCTGCATTTCGGTGACCGCCAACGTGGCACCAAGGCTCTGCGCCGAGATGCACCGCGCGTGGCGCGAGGGGCGGGTCGAAGACGCGATCGCGATCCAGGACCGGCTGGTGCCGCTGCACGACGCGATGTTCTGCGAGCCGTCGCCGGGGCCGGTGAAATACGCGGCCAGCCTGCTCGGCAAGACGAGCGCGTTCTGCCGGCTGCCGATGGCGCCGATCTCGGAGGCGGCGCAGGCGAAGGTGCGCGGCGCGATGGTGGAAACGGGGCTGCTGAACTGAAGTGGCGGACCGCAAGCGCTCGGGCCTGATCGCACACGGCATCGCCGCCCAGAACCGGCGGGCGCGCTACGATTACACGATCAAGGAAACGGTCGAGGCCGGGCTCGTGCTGCGCGGCCCCGAGGTGAAAAGCCTGCGGCACGGCCGCGCCACCATCACCGAAGCCTGGGCCGGCGAGCGCGACGGCGAATTGTTTCTGTTCAATATGTATATCCCGGAATACCAGACCGGGGTGCTGTCGCGCTTCGAGCCGCGCGCGCCGCGCAAATTGCTGCTGCACAAGAAGCAGGTGGATGCGCTGCTCGGCGCGATCACGCGCGACGGGCACACGCTCGTGCCGCTCGACGTGCATTTCAACGACAAGGGCGTGGCCAAGGTGACGCTCGGCGTGGCGCAGGGGCGCAACAAGGCGGACAAGCGGCAGGCGATCGCGGAACGGGACTGGAAGCGGGATAAGGCCCGGTTGATGCGGGAGCGGGGTTAGGGCGGTTTGGGGGGCCTCCGGCGGCCAGGGGCTTTGCCCCTGGACCCCACTGGGGCCGGAAGGCCCCAGACCCCGGATTGTTTGGGGGGATTGCGACGGTCGGGTTTTGGGCATTCCAGCGGAAAGTCGGACTTTCGGCTAACGGCAGCGACGGCCCCAGTGGTTAGGGCTGGTTTTTGTCGGCTGAAGGCGGGAAGCCGCCGCTAGCTCTTTACTGTCGCCCGCAACCTTAAAGCGAAATTTTAGTGTTACGCAGGAAGCATGATTTAACTCTTTTTTCAAAGAGTAACGATTAGCAGGCGCAATCGCCTTAGCTGGAGGTCAAGTGGCATCAACCTCAAATACGATCTCCAAGCCGTCCTCGTCGTCCCATTGCTCCCCAATCTCAACGAAACCATACTGGGCAACAAGCGCAAGTGAGGCGAAGTTATCTGGCGCAATCGACGCCCGAACTTTGCGAATACTTAAATCGGATTTTGCCCATTGCAGCAGAACAGCGAGCGCTGCGCGCGCGTAGCCGTTCCGGCGATAGGCCGGGTCGATTGCATAACCCACCTCGACCATTCCGGCAGCGTCCGGCGGACCATGAAAACCCGCGCGACCGACCACCGCGTTGCTGCCGGTGTCAACGACCGCACGGGTGACCCACTCGGCAGAAGCCGGATCGTTGGTTATCTGCTTGAGGCGACGCTGCCAAACACTCCGCCAATCAGGTCCGGCAAAATCGGGTGGAAAGATGAGTGGTCCAGTGCGATTCGCCGCATCGAGATCGCCGTCGGCAAGCGCCTTCATCGTCGGCAGAGGCAGGCGAACAAGCGATACAGCTTTTGCGGGCCTGATGAGTTTAGGCGACAGATTCAAAGCGGCCTTCCTCGGCACGAAGTCTATTTTGCCGGCGCTGCACGCGCCGGGCCCCGCTGCTGCTCGACGTCATGCGTGACCTGTGGCGGTAGAGGGATCGGTCCGCCATCCGCTTGGTTCGATACTATAATTGAATTCCCTTCGAAAGATCGGGGTCTGGGGCCTTTCGGCCCCAGCGGGTCCCGGGCAGAGCCCGGGCCGCCGGAGGCGCGCGGCAGAGCCAACGCTGGAGCGCCTTGACGGCATGGACGAAGCCGTCGCCTGGGGATTCCAGACGCGTACAAATCCGCTGCCCGCGCCTGGCATGATGTCGATCGCGGTCTGCTCCTCAGCTTCCCTCCGGGCACGAGCTGCGGGGTGCCGCTGGTCAGCGGGCCTTACGGCGCGTGGCTCGGGACCGGGCAGGGTCACCAGAACGATCTGCTGCGGTCGATGCGCAAAGGCTTTGCCGCGGCGAAGGAGGCGGCGCCGAGCCTTCCTTTCATCGATGGAGTGGATGCATTCGCGACCGAATCCGTGTTTCGCATTGCACGGAATGGTTCTCGCCGCCATGCTCCGTGCCGTGCCGGAGGAGAAACGGACCGGGCTGCTTCCGCCGTCCCCGAACGGGGAGCGGTGGCAATACCGCCATGTCTCCCACGCCAACGCGGGTCTCCACAGCCAGGGGCTGCAGCGCCGGGAATTCCGTCGCATGGGAGGCCGGCAGGACTATCGCCGCCCCGACCCGGTTGCAAAACCCTGTTGCCAAACCGCGGAGTTATGCAACCCGCCCCCCGAAAATCTCGGCCAAGTCACTAAAAACATGGCGCGCCCTGGTGGATTCGAACCACCGACCCACAGCTTAGAAGGCTGTTGCTCTATCCAACTGAGCTAAGGGCGCCCGAGCCAGGGTGTCAGTGCGTCCAGTTCCCGCGCCGCCCATACTTGAAATTGTCCGCATACGCCTTCGGTGCCTGCGGCAGCCGCGTCGGCGGCAATTCGACATCGTAGGCGAGCCCCTGCCGCTCGGCATAAGCCACCGCCTCGTCGCGGCTGTCGAAACGCAATTGCACCTGCGACATCGTGTCGCCGCTGCCCCACCACCCCATCAGCGGGTCGGGTCGCCGGCGCTCGGTCGGTGCGAATTCGAGCACCCAGTCATTCGTCCCGGCCTGGCCCGACTGGGTCGCGGGCTTGGCCTGCCGGAAAATACGCGCGCGCATAGGCCCTCCACTGAGGCGGCTCCATAGCCGCCGCCGCGCCCGCGCGAAAGCGCCTTGCCCTCAATCGGCGGCCAGCGCCGCCTCCGGCACCAATGCCGCCCCGGCAAATACCTCCGAGGCCTCCATCAGGATCGCCGTCGCGACCGCATGGCAGCGCAATCCCCAGCTTCCGCCCGGGCTGCGCGCCTTCCACCCGCCAGCCTCATGCGCCACCACCTCCATCGGCAGTTGCCGGACATCGCCCCCATGGGCCACGGTGGCCGTGATGCGGCCCGGAGCCGCCCCCTGAATGCAGATCAGCTCCATCCTCAGCCTCCCTCGATCCGCCTCACCCTGCGCCCGGAAGGTTGCGCGAACCTTAATCCTGCCCTCCCTCCTCCTCGCCGCCGCCCACGCCGCGTCCCCCCGCAAACCCCAGGCATCGCCTGCCCGGCGCGCGGCCGCCGCCCGCCACCTGCGCGAGACCGAACAGCAACGCGCCGCACGCCTGGCCGAAGCCGCCCGACGCGCCGCCGCCGCCCGCGAAGCCGCCG
>DAIDJM010000063.1 GCA_027451405.1 Acetobacteraceae bacterium
GACACCGGTCAGCGCTGCCGCCGCGCGGGCCGGGGTTCCAGCCACGAAATGCTCCAACAGCACCAGCTGCACCGAGTGGTCTATTCTACTCCGCCGTCGCCAGGTAACCATCTGGCAAGACAAGCCTTTCCCGCTTATCTAGGCCAGCCCCAAACTTTGTCGTATTGGGACGGGGATTGTTCAGGCGGCTGTTCTCATACGGATAAAGTCTTTTTGGTTCTTTTTCTTCAGAAAAAGAACAAAATCTTCACCACGCTTCGCTCATCCGAAACCGATTGAGCACGAGCCCCGGATCGAAGCCGCGCTTGATGCGCGCTTCGAGCGCCGCCTGCGCGGCTGAGCGGGGCTGGAACACGGCGCCCGCGCGGTATTGTTGTGAGGCCGCGATGAGCGTGGCGTGGCCGCCGAAGGCGTGCAGGAGCGCGTGCAGCGCGGTGGCGGCGTCCTGTTTGGGAAGGCTGGCCCAGAGCAGGCCGCCGCCCCAGTCGAGAAAGGTTTCTGCGCCTTCGAAGGTGGCTTGCACCCGGTCGCGCAAGGCGGGGGCGAGCGCCGGCGCCGTGCAGAGGCGCCAGATGCAGCGTCCGGCGGGAGGGAGCAGGGGGGCGACGGACGCGATGTCCCGCCAGATCGCCTGGCTCGTGGCGGCGTCGAGCTGCGTGCCGCCGAGCGCGCCGGCGCGATAGGCGACCGATTGGGCGGGCCCTTCGAGGCGGAGCAGGCGCAGGCTCGTGGCGGCGGCGAGCTTCGTGCGGGCGGCGATGTCGGCGGGCAGCCAGGCGGCGGCCGAGATTTCGTGGGGCGTGTTGAGCGCGGCCGTCATCGCCGCCGTGGCGCCGGCGGCGGTTTCGCCCTCGAAGAGCAACGTTGTTTCGGTCTCCGGACGGGGCAGCACGCGGACCGAGAGTTCGGTGAGCAGCGAGAGCGTGCCGAAGGCGCCGGCCATGAGTTTGCTCATGTCGTAGCCGGTGACGTTCTTTACGACGCGGCCGCCGGCTTTCCAGATCTGGCCGGTGCCGTCGATGGCGCGGAAGCCGAGCAGATGGTCGCGCGCCGCGCCGGCGCGGATGCGGCGCGGGCCGGAGGCGTTGACCGCGATCGTGCCGCCGAGCGTGGGCTCGCCCTCGGTGCCGAGCAGGGCGCGCCAGTCGGGGGGTTCGAAGGCGAGCGTTTGTTGCGCTTGCGCGAGCGCGGACTCGATTTCGGCGAGCGGGGTCGCGGCGCGGGCGGTGAGCACGAGTTCGGCGGGGTCGTAATCGAGGATGCCGCGGAGGGCGGAGATGTCGAGGATTGTGCCGGTGGCGGGGCGGCCCCAAGGGCGCTTGGTGCCGCCGGCGCGGATTTCGATGGGGGCGCCGGTGGCGATGATTTCGGCGAGTTCGGGTTCGCCTCCGGCGGGCAGGGGCTCTGCCCCTGCACCCCGCTGGGGCCGGGGGCCCCAGACCCCTTCTGTTTTGGAGTCGTGCTGTTCCAAGGTCCGCGCTCAAAAAGTGATGGGGTCTGGGGCCTTTCGGCCCCAGCGGAGGGTGCAGGGAGGCAGAGCCTCCCTGCTCAAAACCGCTCCAACTCGGGAAACCTTGTTTTCCCCCCATGCACATGCACGCGCCCCAGCTCCGCGCACCGGCACAGTTCCGGAAACACTTTGCCCGGATTGAGCAGCCCCGGCGGGTCGAAGGCGCATTTCAGCCGCATCTGCTGGTCGAGATCGGTTTTGGAGAACATCGTGCCCATGAGGTCGCGTTTTTCGACCCCGACGCCGTGTTCGCCGGTCAGCACGCCGCCGACTTCGACGCAGAGGCGCAGGATGGCGGCACCGAATTCTTCGGCGCGGTCGAGTTCGCCGGGGACGTTGGCGTCGTAGAGCACGAGCGGGTGGAGGTTGCCGTCGCCGGCATGGAAGACGTTGGCGCAGCGCAGCCCGTATTCGGCTTCCATCTGCTGCATGCGTTCGAGCACTTCGGCGAGGCGGCGGCGCGGGATCGTGCCGTCCATGCAATAATAATCCGGGGAGATGCGGCCGACCGCGGGAAAGGCGGCTTTGCGGCCGGCCCAGAAGAGCAGGCGCTCCTGCTCGCTCTGGCTGACGCGGCAGGAGGTGGCGTGGTGGGTCTCCGCGATCGACTGGACGCGGTCGGCGAGGTGGTCGACCTCAGGGCCGCAACCGTCCAGTTCCACGATCAGAACGGCGTCGGCATCGAGCGGGTAGCCGGCATGAACGAAATCCTCGGCGGCCTTCGTGGCCGGCCGGTCCATCATTTCCATGCCGCCCGGGATGATGCCGGCGCCGATCACGGCGGCGACGGTTTCGCTCGCGTCGCGCACCGAGGCGAAGCCGAGCAGCAGCGCGCGGGCGCAGGGCGGTTTGGGCAGGATGCGGACGGTGACTTCGGTGACCACGCCGAGCAGGCCTTCGGAGCCGACCATGGCGCCGAGCAGGTCGAGGCCGCCGGCATCGTAATGCTTGCCGCCCAGCCGGATCACCTCGCCCTCGATGGTGACCATTTCGATGCCGATGACGTTGTTCGTGGTCAGGCCATATTTGAGGCAGTGCACGCCGCCGGAGTTTTCGGCGACGTTGCCGCCGATGGTGCAGGCGATCTGGCTCGATGGATCGGGCGCATAATAGAAGCCGCGATCCTGGACGGCGTGGGTGATGGCGAGGTTGGTGACGCCGGGTTCGGCGACGACGCAGCGATTCTCGAGGTCGATGTCGAGGATGCGCTGGAACTTGCCCAAGCCGAGCAGCACGGCGTCCTCGAGCGGGAGCGCGCCGCCCGAGAGCGAGGTGCCGGCGCCGCGGGGCACGACACGCACGCCCATCCGGTGGCAGGCGCGGAGGATGTCGACGATCTGGGCGCGGGTTTCGGGGAGGACGACGGCGAGCGGCAGCGCGCGGTAAGCGGTGAGCCCGTCGCACTCATAGGCGCGGCGGCCGGTTTCGCTGTCGATCGTGCCTTCGCCGGGGACGATGGCGCGGAGCGCCGCCACGATCTCGGCCCGGCGCGCGAGGGTCTCCGCGAGCGGCTCGGGCATTTTCAGCATGGCATCACCAGGATCGCGCGGAAATCGTTGACGTTGGTGCGGGTCGGGCCGGTGACGACCAGGTCGCCCAGGGTTTCGAAGAAGCCGTAGCCGTCGTTTTCGGCGAGCACGGCGCGCGGATCGAGGCCGGCGCGGCGGGCGCGGGCGAGGGTTTCGGGTTCGATGAGGGCGCCGGCATTGTCCTCGGTGCCGTCGATGCCGTCGGTGTCGCAGGCGAGCGCGTGGATGCCGGGCTGGCCGTCCAGCGCGATCGCGAGGCCGAGCAGGAACTCGGCGTTGCGGCCGCCGCGGCCGAAGCCGCGGACGCGGACCGTGGTCTCGCCGCCCGAGAGCAGCACGCAGGGGGGGGCGGCCGGCTGGCCGTGGCGGGCGCAGCTCTGGGCGATGCCGGCCATGACGCGGGCGACCTGGACCGCTTCGCCCTCGATGGCGTCGCCGAGAATGACCGGTGCGATGCCGGCGGCGCGGGCGACGGCGGCGGCGGCCTCGAGCGAGGCCATGGCGCTGGCGACGATCTGGTTGCGCGTGCGGGCGAATTCCGGGGCGCCGGGCTTGGGCGTCTCGGCGCCGGGGTCGGCGAGGCGGGCGCGGATCGCCACGGGGGCGTCGATGCCGTAGCGGTCGAGCACCGAGCGGGCCTCGGCGAGCGTGGTGGGATCGGGGGCGGTCGGGCCCGAGGCGATGGTGGAGGGGTCGTCGCCGGGGACGTCGGAGATGACGAGCGAGACGATCGGGGCCGGGAGCGCGGCGGCGGCGAGGCGGCCGCCCTGGACCGCCGAGAGATGTTTGCGGACGCAGTTGATCTCGCCGATCGAGGCGCCGCAGCGCAGCAGCTCGCGGGTGAGGTTCTGCTGGTCGACCAGATCGATGCCGGGGGCCGGAAGCGGCAGCAGCGCCGAGCCGCCGCCGGAGATCAGGCAGAGCACGAGATCGTCGGCGCGGACGTCGCGCAGCAGGTCGAGGATGCGGGAAGCGGCGGCGAGCCCGGCTTCGTCGGGATAGGGGTGGCCGGCTTCGACGACGCCGATGCGGGTGAGCGGGCCGTCGGCGTGGCCGTAGCGGGTGACGACGAGGCCGGAGAGCGGCCGGTCCGCGGGCCAGTGGGCCTCGACGGCCTCGGCCATGGCCGAGGCGGCCTTGCCGGCGCCGACCACGAGGGTCCGGCCAGCGGGCGGCGGCGGCAGATGGGGCGGCAGGCAGAGAGCCGGGTCGGCGGCGGCGACCGCCGCCTCGAACATGCGCCGGAGCAGGTTCCGCGGTTCGATCGCGGCGCTCATCGTCCGGCGAGACATGCCGCGACACGCTGGCCGGCATCGCGTCCGGTGGTGGCGACGTGCCAGGAAAGCGACAGCTTGCAGGCGGCGGCGCGCGCCGGGGGCGCATGGGCGGCGAGGGAAAGGTCCACGCATTCGCGCCAATCGGTCATGGTGGGCACGCCTTTGAGGACCAGCTCGCAATCCTGGACGATGGCATGCGCGCCGGGCGGCTCGTCGGTGGCGGCCATGTGTTTGAGCGCGCGCATGGCGCCGACCTCGGCGACCACGCAGGCGCCCTTGCTGGTGCCGCGGTCGCTGCAGGCGGTGTTGTAGGCGTCCCAGGCGACCGGGCGCTCGCCGGCGGAAAGGGCGGCCAGCGCCTGATAGAGGGCCGGGTCGCGCTCGAGGTCGTGGGTGCAGTCGGTGATGCCTTGCCGCACGGCCTGGGCGGCGATCTGGTCGGGCGGCGCGTCGTCGAGCGAGGGGTCGTGGTCGCGGGCGAGCTGGGCGTCGAGCACGTTGCGCATCACGCTCTGGGAATAGGCCGGGTTGGTGGCGCAGAGATCGGCGATCTCCTGGAGCGTGGCGGCGGCGGCGGCCGAGGGCAGCAGAAGCAGGAAGGGCAGGGCGGCGCGGATCATGCCCGCCAATCTAGCCGGGGGGAGCCGGGGAGCAGAAGCGGTCGCGCGGCGATGCCTGACGAAACAGCGACAAGCATGTAAGTTGCGCGCATGTCTCGTCACCTTCGCGCGGAATTTCCTCCGCCGGCGCTCGTCACGACCACGGATGCCCTGGAGGCGCTGTGCGCCCGGCTCGCCAGCGAGACCTTCGTCACCGTCGACACCGAGTTCATGCGCGAGCGCACCTATTGGCCCGAGCTGTGCGTCGTGCAGCTGGCGGGCACGGCGGAGGTGGCGGTGATCGACGCGCTGGCGACGGGGCTCGATCTGGCGCCGCTCGGGCGACTGCTCGCGGCGGACCACGTCACCAAGGTGTTCCACGCGGCGCGGCAGGACGTGGAGATTTTCCTCGAACGGTTCGGCGAGGTGCCGACGCCGCTGTTCGACACGCAGATCGCCGCGATGGTGGCGGGGTTCGGCGACCAGGTGGGGTATGACAGCCTGGTGGCGTCGCTGACCGGCGGGCATATCGACAAGGCGCATCGTTTCTCGGACTGGTCGGCGCGGCCGCTCTCGCCGGCGCAGATCGCCTATGCGGCGGCGGACGTGACGCATCTGCGCGCGGTCTATGAGCGGCTGCGGGAACGGCTGGACGCGGAGGGGCGCGCGAGCTGGGTGGGCGAGGAAATGGCGGCGCTCGCCGACCCGGCGACCTATCGGCCGGCGCCCGAGACGCTGTGGGAGCGGCTGCGGCCGCGGACCACGAACCGGCGGATGCTGGGCGCGCTGCGGGCGGCGGCGGCCTGGCGCGAGCGCGAGGCGCAGCGGATCAACATTCCCCGCCAGCGGCTGATCCGCGACGAGAGCCTGCTCGAGCTCGCCTCCACGATGCCGGAGACGAGCGAGGCGCTGGCGCGGGTGCGGGGCATTTCGCGCGGCTTCGCCGAGAGCGCCACGGGGCAGTCGCTGATCGCGGCGCTGGCCGCGGCGGCCATTCTGCCGGAGGAGGCGCTGCCCGATGGCCGGCGCGAGCGCGAGGGCAAGCGGCCGTCGCCGGCGCTGGTGGCGCTGCTGAAAGTGTTGCTGGCCGAGAAGGCCGAGGCGCATGACGTGGCGCCCCGGCTGCTGGCGTCGAGCGAGGATCTCGACCGGCTGGCCTCCGAGGACGCTCCCGACATCCCGGCTCTGTCGGGCTGGCGCTACGAGGTGTTCGGCGCCGACGCGATGGCGCTGAAGGCCGGGCGCATCGCCATCGGCGTGAATGGCCGGCGAATCCGGCTGATCCGGGAGGAAGCCGCCTGAGGCCGGGCGGCGGGACAGCGCAGCATGGGAACCCTGGCTCTAATTCTGATCACGCTCGCCATCGGCGGCTTCGTCGGCGCCTACCGGGCCGGCCGGCATGCGGCGTCGCTCGTGCCGCCGCCGCGGCGGCTGCCGGGCGGAGGCCATGGCCCGGAGTTCGACAGGCTCGTTTCGACGTTGCGGCACGATCTGCGCGGGATTCTCGCGCCGGCGCTGCTCGCGATGGAGCGGCTCGAGCAGAATCCCGATCCGTCGGTGCGGCGGGCCGGCGAGATCGTGACGGAGTCGATCGAGCGCGCCGTGGCGCGGCTGGCGGAGACGCGGAACCGGCCTACCAGCGCGGATAGCGCTCATGCACCTCCGCCAGAGGGCGGCCGTCCGGCAGCAGCAGAAGCGCCCGGTGCGCCAGCGCCACCGGGCCCGCCGGCAGGATCTCCGCCTCCAGCGTGATGCGGCGGGGCCGCAGCGCGGCGACGACGCGGCCGAACGGGATGTCGGTCTCGAGCAGGGCGCGGTTCATGGCCGGATCGAGCGCGGCCGGCACATACCAGAGGTCGGCCTCGGACAGCACGCGGCTGTCGTGGCGAAGCTCGACGAGACGGTGGCGCACGTCGGGGCCGAGGCGGGCGATCTGTGCCGCGGTGCGGGGCGGCTCGGGACCGTCGAGGCGATGGATGCGGACCGGCGCGCCGAAGAATTGCTCGAGCACGGCGGTCGCGCTGTCGCAGGCGAGCAGGGCCGCGTTCAGCGCGTGCAGATCGGGGCGCAAATCGGGGGAGGCGATGTGGTTCAGCGGAGGCTCACGAGCGCCGGACGCGCGGCGGGCCGCAGGCGTACGATGGCGTTCTGGCGGAAATGCCGTCCCAGCGGGGCGAGGCGGACGGCGGGGGCGGCCACCAGGAATTGCGCCTCGCGCCAGGGGCCATGGCCGCTTTCGGCCGGCAGGTGGGTCCAGGGGCGGAGCCGGGCGCGCAGGCGGGCGAGCGCGTGTTCGTTCCAGCGCGGGGGCATGCGGCGGCTGCGCGGGTTTTGGGCGGTGATCAGGGTCGCCTCTCGGAGGTTCAGGCCGGCGAGCAGGCGGTCGAGCGGGCGCGACCGTTGGCCTATCCGGAAGGTGAGGCCGCAGGTTCGGTAGGGGGTGGCGCGATAGGCGTCAAGAATGGCCGCCCGGGGCCGGGGCAGGCGCGCATCAATCATCCCGCCGCTCCAGGAACTCGACATCCCGATGCACATGCACGGACAGCAGCAATCCCATGGCGAACATCACCGTCAGCATGGCCGATCCGCCATGGCTCACCAGCGGCAACGGCACGCCGCCCACCGGGATCGCGCCGGTCACCATCGCGATGTTCACGAACACATACATGAACATGTTGGTGGCGATCCCGAGCGCCAGCAGGCGGCCATATTGGTGGCGGCAGCGCAGCGCGATGCCCATGATGGTCCAGAGGATCAGCAGCAGCAGCGCGAGCAGCGCGAGCGCGCCGACCAGGCCCCATTCCTCGGCGATGATCGAGTAGATGAAGTCGGTCTGCTTCTCGGGCAGAAAGTTCAGGTGGGCCTGCGTGCCCTGCATGAAGCCCTTGCCCCAGAGGCCGCCCGAGCCGAGCGCGATTTTGCTCTGGATGATGTTGTAGCCGGCGCCGAGCGGGTCGCTCTCGGGATGGAGGAAGGTGGTGATCCGGGCGCGCTGGTAGTCGTGCAGGTGGCCGTAGGCGATGGTGGCCAGGAAGGGCAGCGGCAGGGCGAGCAGCGCCATCTGCCAGAGGCGCATGCCGGCCGCGGTCACGATCGAGGCGCCGACGATTGCGGTGATGAAGGCGGTGCCGAGATTGGGCTCCTTCAGGATGAGACCGACCGGGAGCAGGATCAGCAGGGCGGCGGGGATCAGGAAGAGCGGGTTGCCGACACGCTCGTAGCTCGCGCGGTGGAACCAGGCGGCGAGCGCCATGGCGAGTCCGACCTTGGCGATCTCGCTCGGCTGGAGCTGGAGCGGGCCGATATCGAGCCAGCGCTCGGCGCCCTTGCCGACATGGCCCATCTTCAGCGTGAGCGCGAGCAGCAGGATGGAGAGCGCATACATCGGCCAGGAGAGGCGGGCGAGGATGCGGATGTCGATCATGGCGAGCGAGAGCGCCATGACGAGGCCGAAGCCGAAGCGGATCGCGTGGCGCCAGGCATAGGGCTCGGGGCCGCCGCCGGCGGAGTAGAGCGCGACATAGCCGACGCCGGCGAGCGCGCAGAGCAGGGCCACGAAGAGCCAGTGGACCCGGAGCAGCTTGGTGAGCAGGCCGAAATTGGGCTCGGCGCGGAGGAGGCGTTTTTCGGTCAGCAAGGGTGTTTGCCTTCGGCGGGCAGGGGCGCTGCCCCTGCACCAAGCTGGGGCCGGCGGCCCCAGACCCCTTTACGTGATGGGGTCTGGGGCCGCC
>DAIDJM010000064.1 GCA_027451405.1 Acetobacteraceae bacterium
GGACCGACGAGGACGCAGCCGTACTCGCCGTCAATAACAAGATCAATGCCAATATCAATCGCATTCCGATCGGCATCCCGCCGCCCTTGATCGTTGGGCGCGGCATCAATGATGTCGCCGCGGTGGTGCTGACGCTGTCGCCGTCACCGGCCGCGGCGGCCCATTGGAGCCAGGCGGATCTCGATCAGCTTGCGCGCAAGCTGCAGACCGATCTGTTGAAAGTTCCGGATATCGGCCTGTCCTACATCGTCGGTACCGATCCCGAGGAGGTTCGGGTCGAGCCGGATCCGGAGAAGCTGTCTCTGTATGGGGTAACCCTGCAGCAGCTCATCGGCAAGGTCCGCGATGCCAACCGCTCGTTCGTGGCCGGTCAGATTCGCGACGCCGGCACGGTACGGACGGTCGCCGCCGGGCAGACACTGCTCGGCATTCCCGACATCGGTCTGCTGATGGTCTCGACGCGGGACAATCGCCCGGTTTACCTCCGCGACGTCGCGCGCGTCGTGGTCGGGGCGGGCCCGGTGGAGAGCCGGGTGTGGAATATCGAGCGCGAGAGTGACGGGAAGTACGGCCGCACGCCGGCGGTGAGTCTCGCGCTCGCCAAACGCCCGGGTGCGAACGCCGTGGTCATGGCCGCCGAGGTGCGGCAACGTCTCGCCCTGCTGCAGGGCCAGCTCATCCCCGCCGACATCCGCGTGAAGATCACCCGCGACTATGGGCGCACCGCCAACGACAAGGCTAATGAGCTGCTGTTCCACCTCGGCCTGGCGACGATCTCGATCGTGGTCCTGATCGCCTTCACGATCGGCTGGAGGGAGGCGGTGGTCACGCTTGTGGTGATCCCGACCACCATTCTGCTCACGCTGTTCGCAGCCAAGCTGATGGGATACACCATCAATCGCGTTTCGCTCTTTGCGCTCATCTTCGCCATCGGGATCCTGGTCGACGACGCGATCGTCGTCGTCGAAAACATCGCCCGGCACTGGGGCATGCAGGATGGCAGAAATCGCGCCGCGGCCGCGGTCGACGCGGTGGCGGAAGTGGGCAACCCCACCGTCATCGCCACGCTGACCGTGATCGCGGCGCTGCTCCCGATGCTGTTCGTCTCGGGCATGATGGGGCCCTACATGGCGCCGATCCCGGTCAATGCCTCGGCCGCCATGCTGTTCTCGTTCTTCGTCGCGGTGATGCTGGCACCTTGGCTGATGCTGCGCCTCGCCGGGCGCGGCGGCGCCGCGCACCAAGCGCCGGCGGATGGCGGCCGCTTCGGCCGCGTCTACCGGCGCATCGCCACCCCGATCATCGCCACCCGCCGCCGCGCCGCCCTCTTCCTCGGCGCCGTCGGCCTCGCGACCTTGCTGGCCTGCGCGCTCTTCTACACCGAAACCGTCACGGTCAAGCTGTTGCCGTTCGACAACAAGTCGGAACTCGACATCGTCGTCAAGCTGCCCGAGGGCGCGACACTCGAGGATACCGAGCGCACACTGTTCCGCCTCGCCGAGGCCACGCGTTCGGCCCCGGAACTGCGCGCCATGCAGCTCTATGCCGGAACCGCCGCCCCGTTCAATTTCAACGGGCTGGTGCGCCATTACTATCTCCGGGAAGCGCCGGAACTCGGCGAGGTGCAGCTGACGCTCGCGCCGCGCGCCGAGCGCGCCCGCAGCAGCCACGCGGTGGCGCTCGCGCTGCGCCACCGGCTCGCTCAGATCCCCCTCGGCCCCGGCACCATCGTCAAGCTCGTCGAGGTGCCCCCGGGTCCGCCGGTGCTCGCGACGCTGCTCGCCGAAATCTACGGCCCCGACATGGCCACCCGCCGCGCCGTCGCCCAGGAAACCAAACGCCTCTTCGCGACCATCCCCTTCATCGTCGACATCGACGACAGTTACGGCCTGCCGCGGCCGAGATTGCGTCTGTCGATCGACGAGGACAAGCTAGAATATTTCGGTGTCGAACAATCCGACGTCTACGACACGATCCGGCTGCTGTTCGGCGGCATCGCGGTCGGCTACTCGCATCGCGGGCCGGAACACATGCCGCTCGAGATCGTGGTGGCGCTGCCGAAATCCGATCTCGCCTTCGGCGAACGGCTGGCCGCCACCCCGATCCCCGCCAACGTCATCCCCGGCAGCCGCAAAGTGGTCGAGCTCGGCGATGTGGTGCACATCACCCGCGAGGCCGGCACGCCGGCGCTGTTCCGGCGCGACGGGCGCTACGCCGACATGGTGACGGCGGAACTCGCCGGCCGTTTCGAGGCGCCGATCTACGGCATGCTCGCCGTCGATCGCGCGATCGCCGCGCATGACTGGCACGGCCTGCCCCGGCCGGCGGTGTCGCTGCATGGCCAGCCGGAAGACGAGAGCCACCCGACGCTGCTGTGGGACGGCGAATGGGAAATCACCTACGTCACCTTCCGCGACATGGGCGCGGCCTTCGGCGTCGCGCTGCTCGGCATCTACATCCTGGTCGTCGCGCAGTTCCGGTCGTTCCGGCTGCCGCTGGTGATTCTCACGCCGGTGCCGCTCACGCTCATCGGCATCGTGCTGGGCCACGCTCTGCTCGGCGCCCCGTTCACGGCGACCTCGATGATCGGCTTCATCGCGCTCGCCGGCATCATCGTGCGCAACTCGATCCTGCTCGTCGATTTCATCCGGCACGGCGCCGCCGCGGGGCAAACGCTGCACGAGACGCTCCTCGCCGCCGGCGCCGTCCGCTTCAAACCCATTCTGCTGACGGCACTATCGGCGATGATCGGCGCCGCGACGATCCTGCTCGACCCGATTTTCCAGGGCCTCGCGATCTCGCTCCTGTTCGGCCTCGCCTCCTCGACGCTCCTCACCGTCCTGGTGATCCCCGCGATCTACGTGACACTGCGCGAATCCCCCGAGTCATCCGGCGCGCCTACGGCGGCCCGGGCTCTGCCCGGGACTCGCTGGGGCCGCAATTCCCCAGACCCCAATCCTTGAAAAGCCTTGCTGGCTGAAACGACTTTCTAAAAACCGATGCCAACGCATCACGCTCTGAACGCATTCCGTTCTGGAGCAACAGCCGATCTGACTGAAGCGCCAGCGCTTCAGTCAGATCGGCGTAAGTTGCTCGAGTATTGATTTGCTAGAGCAAATTCATCCGATCAGATGAGTCCATCTGATCGGATTTTGCTCTCGTGATGCCGAAACCGCATAGCCCGGTGCAAGATCGTTGCCTAATGGGTTGCCACGCAATCTTCAGGACCGGAGGTCGCCGTGCGCCCGTCGAACTTGCCGAAACTCGGCTTCATGGCCATCACAATGCTCTGCGGCGCCGGTCTGACCGCATGGACCTCGCCTTCGCTCGCGCAGAACCATCCGGTGATGTCGAACGTGGTTCCCGACGGCGGAACCGGTTCCATTCGCGGCAAGGTGCAGAGCGTCGACCCGATAGCGCGAAAGATCACCATCGCGCCGAAAGATGCCTCGGCCGAAACATTCTTCGTCTCACCGGAAGTACGGCTCGACGACATCGAGACTGGAGACCGGGTCGATGCTCAATTCTACCGCCAGGTTTTCTGGGTGGTGAATGCCGCTGCCATGCCCGTTCCCTCCGGTGCCACCCATACGGTCGGTGCCGTCGCCCGGACGCCCGGCGGAATCGGGCCCGAGGCGACGCAAATCTCCGGGCGCGTGCTCAAGGTCGATGCCGATGCGCACACATTCGATGTCGTCGACGCAACCGGCGGTGGCGTCTACACGATCGCGGTTACGGACCCGAGACGGTACCCGATGCTGGACCACCTCCATGCCGGCGCGGGCATCACCGTCTCCTTAAGCCCGCTCACCATCACCGCGCTGGTCACCTGCGGCTGGTTCGGCTGCGGCTGAGCCGAGCCTCGGGCCCAATCGCCGCCGCGGTCGATGACCCCGGCGGGGCGACAAATTCGTTCGCGGAGCTGGCCCACGCCCGACCCCGCCGCCGGTCTACGTGCTGCTCTGAAGGCACCGGGACAAAGCGGGTCACCGGTGGGCGTGGAAGCCGACTGCGCTTTGGCGGATGCGTGCCTTCACCTGTCAGAGGCTCTGCCGCTCAATCAAACTGGGGCCGAAAGGCCTCAGCCCCTGTCTTCAGGAAGTCAAAATGGCGCGATCTGGGACGTTTCGTCCCGACTTCACAAGTCTCGCCAGAATGAAACGGTCCACGCCCGTCGCGGTCAGGGTCCCGAGATCCGCCCCCACCTGCGCCGCCGCCTCACGGTCCTCGCGGAAAATGCGGCCCCCGACCACGACGGTCAGGCGCGGGTTACAGGAAGCTTCGCGCGCGCCGGCGATCGTCGCGCGCAGCCGGGGCAGCAGATCCTCATGCCGGAGTGCCACGCTGAGCGACAGATCCAAAACGTCGAACCAGCTCCCCGAGAGAAGATCCTGAAGCGCCCGGTCGTCGGCCGGGAACTCGCGATGCGGCGTCCACCCGGCCTGCCACAGCACGTCCGTATCGAGTGCCGCGCCGAGCTGGTGCAACTCGCCGGGCTCCGGCGCCACCAGCACCACCGGGTGATCGCTGAATTCCGAAGCCGCCGGCAGCTCGCCGGCATTGAGCAACCGCACCGCGGTCTGCAACCGGCAGAGCCCGATCGCCACATCGAGCTCGCTGCACTCGTCCTCGCGCCAGAAATCGCCGAGCTGCCGCGCCGCGGGCTCAAGCAGCGTCGCGCAGAGCGGCGAAAGGACCCGCCCGCCTCGCAACTCCCGGATCAGCTGGCCGGCCGCGTCGCTATCGCGCGCCACCAGCAATTCGGCGAGTTCGCGCGTGCGCTCATGCGGCATGCCACGCCCGCAATCGCCATGCAGCAACACCAGCCGCGGCAGGATATCGGACAGCAGCACCGATTTGAGAACCGCCTGCATCCGGCCCTTCAGTTCCGGTGCCGAAACTTCCTCGGCGGTCGCTCTCATCCCGGCCGCGGGAACCAGCCTCACGAGCACCGACGGCGCCGCACTCGGGCGCTCGCGCAGACGCGCGAGAATCTCGCTCGGGGGTTCGATCACGTCCGGCTCGGTCGAGGGATCGATCACCCCCGGCGCCGCGAGTTTCATCGCCCAGTCGCCGAATCGCCGGGCACGCGCCTCCCCCTGGGTCAGCACTTCGAGATCGGTGTGCCGCGCATCGCCGCGGATCGACTCCATCACCCGCCCGACATTCTCGGCAGGCCCCTCCAGCCATTGGAAGAACCGCTCATTGTCGTAGAGTACGAGGCCGGTGACGTTTTCCCGCCGGTTCCGGGTCTGCGACGTCGCCAGGAGCGATTGCAGATCGGGAGCCGCAAGTGGTTTCACGGCGCGGCTTCGATAGACCAGCGTCGCGAGCGGCGGCCCATCGGCCACGCCCTCGCAACGGGTCTCAATCCTCCTGGAACGGTTCGCGCTCGACATACTGAACCCTGCTCCCGTCGGCGGCGTTCCTTCGACCGGCACCGGCCGGTTGGAGATCACGGGGCAAGCCCAGGCTCACCCATCGTCTGCGCAGGAAAGGGCTGCGCTGCGGAAGCATCCAGCTTCCAGGATCCGGCAGCGAGGCCGGATTGGGGGAGCTTAGCGCCGGGCCCAAATTCGGCAAGCCGGCTCGGCCTGGAGCCTGTCTTCCGACCGGACGAAATCATCCGGTGGTAATGAATGCTTTGAAAACAGCGGTATAGAACGCCACTGCCGCGCCAGGTGGCGCGGGGATGTCTTCTCGCCTGGGCCTCGCACCCGGATCGGCGCAATCTCGCCGGCGCGGGATTCCCGCAGCGCTTCGCTCAGGGAGAGGCACCCATGGAAGATGCGGCTCACCGACAGGCGCGGAAGCGGCCGGCGGTGGCCCAGCCTGACGTCGCCATCGGTCCCGCGCACGCCCGCCCGCGCTACGAACAGCTGATTGCCAAGGCTCAGACGCACTCGCCGATCCGGGTCGCGATTGTCCACCCGTGCGATGCGGTCTCGTTACACGGGGCTATCGAGGCGGCGCGGTTGGGACTCATCGAGCCGATCCTGGTCGGGCCGCCCGAGCGCATCCGCAACATCGCGGCGCGGGAGGCGATCGATATCGAAGGTTTCGACCGCATCCCCTCCGAACACAGCCACGATTCCGCGCTCAAGGCCGTGGCGCTCGCCTGCACGGGACGCGCCGACGCGCTGATGAAAGGCAGCCTGCACACCGACGAGCTGATGGAGGCCGTGGTGCGCGAGCCCGGCATCCGCACCGCGCGCCGCATCAGCCATTGCTTCATCATGGATGTCCCCGGCCATGACGACGCGCTGATCATCACCGACGCGGCCATCAACATCGCGCCCACGCTCGATGAGAAGGTCGACATCGTCCAGAACGCCATCGATCTCGCCCACGCGCTCGATCTCGCGGAAGTCCGGGTGGCCGCGCTCAGCGCGATGGAAACCGTCACCGCCAAGGTGCCCTCCACGATCGAAGCCGCGGCCCTCTGCAAAATGGCGGAACGTGGCCAGATCACCGGCGCGATGATCGACGGGCCGCTCGCGCTCGACAATGCGATCGACCCGAAAGCCGCCGCGATCAAGGGGATCGTCTCGCCCGTGGCCGGACATGCCAACGTGCTCGTGGTGCCCGATCTCGAAGCCGGCAACATGCTCGCGAAAAGCCTGTCCTTTCTGGCCCATGCGGACGCCGCCGGCATCGTGCTCGGCGCGCGCGTGCCGATCGTGCTCACGAGCCGCGCCGACACGCTGCTCACCCGGCTCGCCTCCTGCGCGGTCGCGGTGCTGCTGGCTGCGGCGCGCCTCCGGCGGCCCGGGCTCTGCCCGGGACAAGCTGGGGCCGCAAGGCCCCAGACCCCATCGTTTTGAATAACCCGTGCTGGCCAGCCGACTTTCTGCAGTAATGGGGTCCGGGGCCTTCCGGCCGCAGCGGAGTGCAGAGGTAGCGCCTCTGCCCGCCGGAGGCACGCCTCAACCCAAACGCCGCCGGAGCCGCGCGCCCATGGAATCCGCTCCCCTACGACCGGGCCATATCGTCACGTTCAACGCCGGCTCGTCGAGCATCAAATTCGCCATCTACGCGATGGCAGCACAGCCGGAGCCTGCGTTCCGGGGCCAGATCGAATCCATCGATCTCGCGCCACGGCTGAAGATCCAGGATGCCGCGAACAGACTGGTTGCCGATCGGCAATGGGCGCGCGGCACGCTCGATCACGCGGCCGCCGCCACCGTTCTGCTCGAGGCCGCGGCGGACCTGATCCGCGGCGCGCCGATCGCCGGCGTCGGCCACCGCGTGGTCCATGGCGGCACGTCCTTCGCCGCGCCCGTGCGCATCGACGCGGCCGTTCTGCAAACCCTCGAGCAGCTCGTCCCGCTCGCGCCGCTGCACCAGCCGCACAATCTCGCGCTGATCCGCGCGATTTCCGCCTCCGCCCCCGATCTCGCCCAGGTCGCCTGTTTCGACACGAGCTTTCACCGCACGCAACCCGAATGCGCGCAACTTTTCGCGCTGCCGCCTTCCTTTGCCGAAAAAGGCGTGCGGCGATACGGGTTTCACGGCCTGTCCTACGAATACGTCACGCAAAACCTGCGCGCGCGCGCCCCTCGCCTCGCCGCCGGCCGCGCGATCATCGCGCATCTGGGCAACGGCGCCAGCCTCTGCGCCGTGCAGGCCGGCAAAAGCCTTGCCAGCACCATGGGTTTCACGGCGCTCGACGGGCTCGTGATGGGCACGCGCTGCGGCGCGATCGATCCCGGCGTCCTGCTCTACCTCATGAGCGAATGTCACATGGACGCGCAGCGGATCGAACACCTGCTCTACCACGAATCCGGGCTGCTCGGCGTCTCCGGCATTTCCTCCGACATGCGCGAACTGCGCGCCGCCCCGGCGCCGTCGGCCAAACGCGCGATCGCGCTTTTCACCTACCGGATCCTGCGCGAGATCGGCTCGATGGCGGCCGCGCTCGGTGGCATCGACGGGCTCGTCTTCACGGCCGGCATCGGCGAACACGATGCCGATCTGCGGTCGGCGGTCTGCGGTTCCCTCTTCTGGCTCGGCCTGGTGCTCGACGAGGCCCGCAACCGGCGCGGCGAGGGCCGGATCAGCGCCGATCATTCCGCCGTCGAAGCGTGGGTCATTCCGACCGACGAGGAGGCGATGATCGCGGCGCACACTGCCGCGCTGATCGGCATGACGGCGGAACCGCGGGCATGACCCGCCCCAGCTCCCGGCGGATCCCGGGCAGCGCCCGGACCGCCGGAGCCAGGCCTCAGCCCGTTGCCCGCTCCGCTTTGAGCGTGAGGGAAATAAGCCCGGGCATGGCCACCAGAACCAGCGGAAACTGCAACAGCAGACCGGCGATCACCGCGATCGCGAGCGGCTGTTGCAGTCCCGAACCGGCGCCGATCGCGAACGCCAGCGGTGCCAGCGTCAATATGGCCGCGAGCGTCGTCATCGCGATCGGGCGCAGCCGGTTGCGCGCCGCCTCGGCCAGCGCCTCCCGCCGCGGCATCGTCCGGCTCAGCTCGGTATATTCCGAGGCATAGAAAATCGCCATCTCGGTGCCGATGCCGATGATCATGGTCATGCCCATCAACGCGGTGATGTTGAGCTGCACGCCGGCGACCCACAGCCCGGTGAACACCGCGGTCGTCGACAGCAGCGAGCAGAACAGAATGATCGCCGGCAGCCAGAATTGTTCGTAGAGGAAGATCAGCAGAGCGAATTCGGCGATCGCCGCCGCGAGAAACACTTCCGCGAGCCCGCGGAACGCCATCTGCTGCTGCGCATAGAGCCCGCCGAATTCCACGCGCATGCCGGGGGGGATCATGCCGGGCCGGGCCAGCACGCGCTTGACGTCGGCGATCGCCGCGCCGATCCCGCGCCCCTCGATGCGCCCGGTCACGGCGAGCATCGGCTGCAGATCCTCGCGCGAAATCTGCGGCTGCCCGCGCAGGATGCTGATCCGCGCGACCCGCGAGAGCGGAACCAGATGCCCGTCCGGCGCCCGCACCGGCAGCCGGCCGAGCGCGTCCTGCCGCATCGAGAACGCGCCCGGAACATGTACCCGCACGCCGATGAATTGCCGCGCACCCGGCAGCTCGGTCGCCACCGTCCCCTCGAGCGCCGTCGCGATCTGCGTGCTCACATCCCCCGGAGTCAGCCCCTCGATCGAAGCGGCGGCGGGATCGACCTCGATATCGAGCGCGTCGCCCGCGAGCACGATGCCGTTCTTCACCTCCACCACGCCGTCGATGCCGCCGATCGCATCGGCCACGCGCCGCGCCGCCGCCATCAGCGCCGGATTGTCGTTCGAGAAGAGCTTGATCTCGATCGGCTCCGGCACCGCGGTGAGATCGCCGATCAGATCCTCCATGAGCTGCGCGGTCTCGATCTGCACGCCCGGCACCAGCCGGCCGATCTCGTCCGCCACGTCGGTCATCACCGTCTCGGTGCTGCGCGCATGGTTTTTCTTCAGCAGCACGAAATAATCGCCGTGATAGCTCTCGCCGAGCCCGCCGCCGAGCGAGGTGCCGAGCCGGCGCGAGAAGGTGCGGGTCTCGGGCTGGGCCAGCAGGATCCGGTCCACCTGCGCCATGATCCGCTCGGTCTCGGGCAGCGACGTCCCGGGCGGCGTGTAGAAATCCATCACGAACCCGCCCTCGTCGAATTGCGGCATGAACCCGGTCTGCACATGGCTGAACGCGAGCCATCCGACCGCCGCCACCGGAACGAGCGCCACGGCGAGCCAGCCGCGGCGGCGCAGCACCGCGCGCACCGCTTCCGTGTGGCGCCGTTCGAGCCAGCCGCCGCCGCCCGGATCGCGCCAGCGGCGGAAATCGAGGACATGCCGGGCCAGCAGCGGCACCACGCTCGCCGTCATGATCATCGAGATCAGCAGCGCGCCCGCCATGGTCAGCGACAAAGCCCGCGAGAAAGCGCCGGTCACGCCCGAGAGGAAACTCAGCGGCACGAAAACGATCAGGGTCGCGAGGCTCGACCCGCCGAGCGGCTGCAGGAATTCGCGCGCCGCCGGCATCACCTCGTCCGCGCCGCCGGCCCCCGCCGCCCCGGCGCGCCGCGCGATATGCTCGACCATGACGATCACGTCATCGATCAGCAGCCCGACCGCCGCGGCGATGCCGCCCAGCGTCATGATGTTGAAGCTCTGTCCGGTGACCGACAGCACGAGCACGGTCACCGCTAGGATCGCCGGCACCACCATCCCGGCGATGACCGTGACCCGGAAATTGCGCAGGAACGCATAAAGCACCACGCCCGCGAGCAGCAGCCCGATCAGCACCGCGTCCCGCACGCTTCCTTCCGACTGCAACACGAACGTGCTCTGGTCGTACCACTTGACCAGCCGCGCCCCGGGCGGCAGCGCCAGCCCCGCGAGCCGCTGCCGCACATCCCGGGCCACCTGCACCGCGTTGCCGTCCGGCTGCTCGTACACGTTGAGCAGCACCGCCGGATGCCCGCTCTCCTCGATGCCGATATATTGCGGCACCGTGCCCATCCGCACCCGCGCCACGTCGCGCAGCCGCACCAAACCGGTCTGCCCCGCGCGCAGCACCACGTCCCCCACCTGCGCGGCACTGGTCAGCCGCCGCTCGGTCAGCACCAGATAGAGCTTCTCGCGATCCTGCAGCCTGCCCACCGCCTGCAGCACATTCGCCTGCCCGAGCGCCGCCACGATGTCGCCGAGCCCGATGCCATAGAGAGCAAGCAGATGCGGATCCGCATCGACCTCGACCTCGGCGGTCTCGCCGCCCTGAACCTCGGCGCGCCCGAGCCCGCGGATGCTCGTCAGCAGCGGCACCACCGTGTACTGCGCGAAATCCCGCAGGGCCACCAGTTGCGACTTCGATCCGGTCAGCGCATAGGCGATGATCGGATAGACCGTCGGGTCCATCCGGCGGATGCTGTACGCGGTGCCCGCCGGCAGACGCGGCAGAACCTCCTGCACCGCCTGCGCGATCTGCAGCGTCCCCGCCACCATGTCGCGCCCCCAGTCGAAATCGACGCTGATCTCCGCCGACCCGCGCGACGTCGCCGAGCGCACCTGCCGCACCCCCGGCACCCCGCGCACCGCCGCCTCGACCGGCCGCGTCACCGCCAGCACCATCTGATCCGCCGGCCGGTCGCCCGCATCCAGGTCGATCAGCACGCGCGGAAACGAAACCTGCGGAAACAGCCCCACGGGCAGCGACAGCGCCGCGACGAGACCCGCCACGGCCAGCGCCGCCGCCACCACGAGGATCGAGCGCGTATGGCGCGTCAGCGCCGCTGCATAACGGCTCACGAAGCGGCCCGGACCGGCGCTCCATCCGCGAGCTGCGAGGCGCCGCTCGTCACCACCGGCCGCCCCGCCACGAGCCCGCCCGCCACCACGTCACGCTCGCCCGCGCTCAGCAGCTCGCGCACATCGACGCGCACCGCATGACCATTCTTGATCTGAAACAGATAGTTCCCCCGCGCATCGTCCAGCACCGCCTCATGCGGCACCACCCAGCCCGCCACCGGCCCGAGATCGATCTCCGCCCGGAACGCCTCGCCCGCGATCACGCTCCCCTCCGGCACCGCCACATCGACATCCACGAGCCGCGTCTTCGGATTGATCGTCCCATCCACCCGCGCCACCACTCCCTCGGGTCCCGCCCCCGCCGCCGCCACGTCCAGCCGCTCGAGCCGCACCGCCTGCCCCGCCCGCACCCGGGTCCGCAGGCGCGGCTCGATCCCCACCGTCACCACCAGGCTCGCGCTCGGCGTCAGCGTCACCAGCGCCGTCCCCGCCGCCACCCGGTCCCCGACCGCGGCCGGAAACGCCTCCACGACCCCGTCCACCGGCGCATCCAGCGCCTGCACCGGCTGCCCAGCGCCCTCGCGCGTCAGCGCCTGAAGCGCCGCCGCCGCGTCCGCGCTCGCCTTCTGCGCCTGCGCCATCTGATCCCGCGTCGCCAGGCGCTGCGCCAGCAGCGCCGCGATGTGCCGCTCGGTGGTCCGCGCCAGCGCCAGCGCGCTCTCCGCCTGCCGGTAGGCGCTGGTCGCCGCCGCGGTCAGCCGGAACTGCAACAGCGCCGTGCCCCGCCGCACCTGCTCGCCAGGCGTCACCAGTTGCGCCACCACCTCCCCCTCCTGCGCGACGCTCAGCGCGATCGGCGCCCCGCTCGCCGCCATCGCCTCGCCATAAGCCACCGCCAGCTCCGGCTCGCTCCCCCGCACCGCCGGCACGCTCCGCACCAGCGCCCCGGTCTCCTCCGCCGCCATTAAGCGGGGAAGCCAGGCCAGGAGCGCGCCGCCGAGCGCCACGGCCAAGAGCCGCGCCCTCAAGCGAACCCCGCCCCGGTCAACGTCGCGATCGCCACGATCTGCTCCAGCATCGACTGCTCCAGCGCCGCCAGCGCCTCCTCCTTGGTATAGCGGGCGGCGATCAGATCGACCGCGCTCCGCTCATCGAGATTGCCCGCCGCGAGCGCCGCCGCCGCCAGCCGCGCGGTCCGCTCCACCTCCGGCAATTCCCGCTGCAACGCCGCGAGTTCCCGCCGCTGCAACGCCAGCTCGGCGAGCATCGCCCGCACCTCGCCCACCGCAGCGGTCAGCCGCGCCGCGTACTCGGCCCGCAATTGCGCCCGCGTCGCCGCCGCCACCGCGATCCCCCCCTGGTTGCGGTCGAAAATCGGCAGATCGAACGTCACCTGCGGGCCGGCATTGCGGACGTTGGAATTGTCGCTCCCCCCGGTCACCCCCACCGCCAGCGCGGGAAAGGCCAGCAGCACCGCGGTCCGCAGCTGCGCATCCTGCGCTTCGTAGCCTGCCTGCAGCGCCGCCAGGTCGGGCCGCCGTTCCACCAGCCCCGGCAGCGACGCGAGCACCGAAGCGCCGTCGATCGGCGGCAGATCGGGCGTCCCGGCCAGCGGGATCGCCGCCTCCGGCGCCAGCCCCAGCAACGCCGCCAATTGATGCCGGCGCGACAATTGCAGCCGCTCCTGCGCCACCACCGCCGCCCGCGCGCTGGTCAGCGCATCGAGGTCCGGCGCGGCGCTCGCGATCGTCAGGTTGCCCTGATCCAGCGCGCGCTGGGTCGCTTGCGCCCGCCGCGCATAGACGTCCCGCGCCTCGCGCAGCAGCGCCAGCACGCGCTCCCCCTCGATCAGATCGACCGCCAGCAGCCGCGCCTGCCCGACCGCCTGCCATTCCTGCCACATCACCTGCGCGTCCACCTCGCGCACATGCGCCGCCGCCGCCCGCCGCCGGCTTCCCCGCGTCATCAGCGCCCGGAAATCGAAGCTGATCCCGGCATTCCAGGCGGGCGTCGCGCTGCCCCCGAGATTGGCGGCCGCCGGCCCCGCGATCAGCGGCAGGAACGACGCGGTGACGGTCGGATTGGGCAGCACGCCCGCGGCGAAGAACTGCGCCTCGGCGACCCCGTGCTGCGCCCGCGCCGCGGCGAGCGCGGGATCGTTGAGCACGACCAGCACGTCGAGATCGGCGATGCGGAGCGGCCGGCGCACATCCACGCCCGGATGCGCCAGCGCCGCCAGGTCGGGCGCGAGCGCCGGCGCCGCCGGCAGCGGCAACGGCGCCACCCGCGCGCACCCGGCAACGACCAGAAGCGCGGCAAACTCCCGCAGGTGCATACGCCCATGCACGCCAGCGGAACGCCACTGTCAAGCGCGGCCCCGCGATCGCCTCCGGCGGCCCAGGCTCGGCCCCGCACCAAGCCGGGGCAAAGCCCCTCGCCGCGGTGCCAGAAGCGACACCAGCGGATTGGCCGTCACGCCATGCGCGACCACGCTGAGCAGGATCGTGCAGCCCGCGACCGTCGCGATGGCGCGCCCGCCCGGCAGCCCGGCATTCACCACGATCACCGCGAAGACGATCGTGGCCAGGCCGCGCGGGCCGAACCACCCGATGAACAGCTTCGTGCCGGCGCTCAACCGCGTGCCCATGAGCGACAGATAGACCGGCAGCATCCGGATCACGGTCAGGCTGAGCACGGCGTAGAGCCCATCGAGCCAGGTCATGCGCGGCAGCAGCCGCTCGAGCACGGGACCGCCGAACGCCGCCCAGGTGAGCAGCGCCAGAACCTCGCCGGTGCTGGCGGCACCGCTCAGCAGATCGGGCGCGCGGCCGCCCTGCAGCGCGCCGAACAACAATCCGCCGACGAAACAGGCAATGAACCCGCTGCCGCCGAGCCCCTGCGCCGTCGCGAAACAAAGCGCCGCCAGTGCGACCACCGGAATGTGCAGCCAATGCGGGCTGGTCAGTCCGAGGCGCGCCGACCGGCGCAGCAGCCAGATGGCCGCCGCGGTCAGGCCGAGACCCGAAACGGCGCCGATGCCGATTTCCTCGGCCACGACGGAAAGGATCTGGGCCGCCGTCATGTGCCCGGTCTCCGTTCCGACCGCGAGCGTGAGCAGGATCACCACCACGGGCACGCAGATTCCGTCATTGAGGCCGCTTTCGAGATTGAGCGCCTCGCGCGTGTCCGCCGGCACCGCCGGATGCGTCACCACGGGCGCGCCGAGCGCCGCGTCGGTCGGGGCGAGGAGCGCCGCCAGCAAGGCGACTTCGAAAATGCCGAGGCCCGGAAAAATCAGCCGCGCCAGCAGAAAACCGAGCAGGATCGACAGCGGCAGACCGACCAGGAGCAGCCGGCCGGGAATGGTCCAGACGCGCCGGACCGTGCCGAGATCGGCACGCGCCGCGTCCGTGAACAGCACCATCGCCAGCGCCAGTTCCGCAACCGTGCGCAATTCCTGCGCCGTCACCGCCATGCGCAACATACCGAGACCGGCCGGTCCGAAGATCAATCCGGCCAGCATGAAAAGGATCGGTCCCGACACCCAGGATCGCCCGACCCAGCCCGCGACCGCGCTGTAGATCAGCAGAAGAGCGGCGAGAACGGCGGCGTCCCCATACATGGCGCGCGTCCGGCGATGCGCCGCGTTCGTAGCAGGCGAGACGAGAGGCCGGCTTGACGCAAATCAATGTGCCGCAAGCGACATGGGTGACCCTATGCGCGTGCGCCTTCCGCACGGCGGGGAGGCGCCGACCGCGGCCGGTCAGGAGCCATCGTCATGAACGAAATGCTCGTCGAACGGGCCCGGCCCGCGCTGGAGAGCTCTCCCACGGTCCCGGCCATGAAGCTCGATCTGCCCAAGCATCCGCTCTCGGTCGACGAGCGGGCGGCCTTCGGCAAAACCTTGCGCCGGAAGACGCCGAGACCCGCCCACAAAAGCTGGAAACGCGCGCCCGATCGCCCCGATCCGGTCGACCTGCTCAAAGCCTCCGATCCCGACCGCATCCCCGAGCTCGTGCCGATCCGCTACGGGCGCATGATGCCTTCGTCGTTCGCCTTCTTTCGCGGCAGCGCCGCGGTGATGGCCGCCGATCTCGCGCGCACACCGTCCACCGGCATCCACGTCCAGGCCTGCGGCGACTGCCATCTGATGAATTTCGGCGGCTTCGCCACGCCGGAGCGCAACATCCTCTTCGACATCAACGATTTCGACGAAACCCTGCCGGCGCCGTGGGAGTGGGACATCAAGCGCCTCGCCGCCTCGCTGGTGCTGGCCTGCCGCTCCAACGGCATCAGCGACGGCACCGCCCGCGACATCGCCGAAACCTGCGCGCGGAGCTACCGCAAACGGATTCGCGACTATGCGCGGATGCATCCGCTTGCGGTCTGGTACGCGCGCGTCACCGCCAAGGAGTTCGTCGCCCCCTTGCAGCCCAGTTTGCGCGCGGCGGTCGAATCGCGCATCGAGGCGGCCAGCACCCGGCTCAGTTCCGAGCTCGACTATCCGAAGCTCGCCGGCATGGTGGAAGGCAAGGTCGCCATTCGCGACGTGCCGCCGCTGATCTACCACCCCGAAGGCACGCGCGAGCCGGAGTTCCGGAAAATCCTCGAACAGGTATTCCGCGATTACCGGGAAACGCTGGCGGAGGACCGTCGCCTGCTGCTCGACCGCTACCGGCCGATGGACGCGGCCATCAAGGTGGTCGGCGTCGGCAGCGTCGGGCGGCGCTGCTGGATCGTGCTGATGATGTCGGAGTCGAACCATCCGCTTTTCCTGCAGTTCAAGGAAGCGGTCGCTTCGGTACTGGAACCTTACGCGGGTGCCAGCGCCTACGCCCATCACGGACAGCGCGTGGTGATGGGGCAGCGGCTGATGCAGCCGGCCTCCGACATCTTCCTCGGCTGGGTCACGGCGGAAGTCACCGGCAAGCAATTCTATGTCCGGCAGCTGCGCGACGCGAAAATCAAGCCGCTGGTCGAAACCTTCGACAGCAACCTCATGACGCTCTACGCCAAAGCCTGCGGCTGGGTGCTGGCCCGCGCCCACGCCAAAGTGGGCAACGCCGCCACAATCGGCGGATATCTCGGCAGCAGCGACGCATTCGATCAGGCCGTATCCGCCTTCGCGCTGGCCTACGCCGACCAGACGGAACGGGATTACGCGGTGCTGAAATCCGCCGTGCGAAGCGGAAAAGTGCCGGTCATGACGGACGCCTGAAGCCGCCGCCGCCGCTTCCAACACCACTGGCGGAACCCGGCACGAGAAGAATTCTGGAGCGGGCGAAGGGATTCGAACCCTCGACCCCAACCTTGGCAAGGCGAAGGAAGGAACGTGAAATCAATGGGTTAGCTGACCAAAACGTGCCAGACCGCCCCTTGATTCTTCAGGGTTTTTCAGGACCTGCGTAGCAGTTGCGTGCCAGTCCGACGGGAGCGTAACGAAGCCAACCTCGTTTAGGTTGGCGGCGTACAAGCCGGCTAAAAGTCCTTCGTCAAGCCGCCGAACCGATCGAGGCGCATGACCTCGACGTGTCTCCAGGCTGAAGAGAGTCGACCAGCACCTCGAAGTTCCGTGCGCCATCCCGGCACAGGCCGCACGGGGAGCCCCGATAGCCGTCAGGTAGCGCTGCTGGCGGACAAGGGTTGCTGGCACGGTGATGGCGGCGCCTGGATCGAGATGAGGCTCGAGGTGGCAGTCTTCGGGCGGGTGCGGCTCTAATGACGGAGCAGCGGAGTGCGGGCGAACAGGTCAGGCCAGACTCTGCTGTAGAAGTCGTGCTAGAATGGCATCTAGCTCGTTTGATGGGGTTTGACCGTGAGCGGAGAGCAAGACGAGTCCATCGCGAGCGACACCTCGCAGAGCGAGCAGTCGGGTCTGGTGAGCACACACTCAGGCTTCGATGACAGTGTGAGTGCTGGCGCCGACGGCACTGAGGTGGCAGTACTGGCGCCGGAAGATGACTCAACTCTGGGCAGCAAGCTTCTCACTGGAGCCGCGATCGGGCTTGGCGTACTGGTTCTGGGCGCCATGGCCTCCGATCCAGAGTTGCAAACAAGTTCTAAAGGACCGGTTGGTCGATCCGAGAGGCGAGGACGGCGAGGCTTTTCGGCTAAGCCGCCCTACCCCCTTCTTCCACAATGGCTGTTTGAACTTGATCAGATCCGGCAAAACACCATCGCAGGGAAGCGATCTCTCAGCAGCGAAGGGTGGGATGGGGTCAAGAAAGACACCGACGCCATCATTCTGATGGGCCATCTCGTCAAGCGCGAGGTGGCGATTAAGGCGACTGGACTGCTAGGCCACGAGGCATTGGTTTACTCTGCTTTGCGCAAGCGGGCCTTTCTGAAGACGACCAAGGGTTGGTTCTCTGATAAGATCAGCTACGCGCCCGTCGAAGCTTTTGACGAGGGTGACGCTGAAAAGCTCGCCGCGAAAATCGAAAGCGAATTATGCAGTATGCCACTCTGGGCGCAGTTCATAAGTGGAACTCCGACCCAGCCACTTCGCGCCGCAATCAATGCGGTTCTAGTCTACTGAAGCTGCCCCGATTTCGTGGAGTGTTTGCGTGCTTGGGTGATTACGGTTCCGTCTTCTCCGCCTCCATCGCTGCTTCGTAGGCCATTGGCGATCGGTAGCCGAGCGCCGAGTGCAGCCGCACCGGGTTGTACCAGCCT
>DAIDJM010000065.1 GCA_027451405.1 Acetobacteraceae bacterium
AGGAGGCCGAGCGCGTCGCGGGCGAAGGCGCGGGCCCGCGGCAGCTCCTCCCGCCCGAGCGCGCGGGCGTAGACGGGGATGAAGCTCGCGCTCAGGGTCCCCTCGCCGAGGAGGTTCTGGGTGATGTTCGGCAGCCGGAGCGCCGCGCTGAAGGCGTCGGCGACCCAGGAGTTGCCGAAGAAGTGGGCGAAGACGCGCTGCCGGGCGAGGCCCACGAAGCGCGAGAGCAGGATGGCCACGCCCACGACGAAGGCCGAGCGCCCGGTGCGCGCCGGTCTCTCGCGGGCGGGCGGCTTCGGGGGGGCGACCTGCTCGGCGGGGACGGACACGGAGCCGCGGTTGTACCGCGCCGCGCAACCTCCTGCCAGATCGAAGACTTTTCGACACGGCGTCCCTTGCCAGACGCTCGACCGCGTGCCAGGATGCGCCGCGATGGAAGCGGTGTTCGAGAGGGTCGGCTGGGAGCCCGTGCGGCTCCGCACCCTCGTCGCGCGCTCCTGGGCGGCCCGCGCCTTCCTTGCCGGCGGTCTCGGCGCCTCGGTCGACCTCGCGCTCGTCGGCACCCTCGTCCACTTCGGCGGCATGCAGCCGATGCTCGCGACCGCCATCGGCGTGGTGGTGGGCGGCGCGATCAACTTCGGCGCGCAGAAGTACCTCGCCTTCCGCGACCGCGACCGCAACGTCGGCCTGCAGGTGCTCCGCTACGTCTCCGGCTACGGCCTCGCCTTCGTGCTCTTCGAGGCGGTGAATTTCGCCGTCCGGGATCGCCAGCGTGATGCCTTTCAGGATCGGCTTGCTGGGGATCGTGGCGTGGAGGTTGTCGATCTGGAGCATTAACAAAATCCAAGAAGGGAAGAGTCTTCTTTTTCTGAAGAAAAAGAAGCAAAAAGACTTTTGTCTGTTTGGCCCGGGAGGTTGAAAGCGCTCGGGAAAGAGAGGAAAGTTTTTTGGTTCTTTTTTTCAAAAAAGAACATCTTCTTCACCCTACCGACCCCTCGAGGCTGACGGCGAGCAGCTTCTGCGCCTCGACCGCAAATTCCATCGGGAGTTCAGCCAGCACCTCGCGGCAGAACCCGTTGACGATGAGCCCGACCGCTTCCTCTTCGGAAAGTCCTCGCTGACGGCAGTAAAACAACTGGTCCTCGGCGATTTTCGACGTCGTTGCCTCGTGTTCCACGCGGGCGCTCATGTTGCGGGATTCGATGTATGGCACGGTGTGGGCGCCGCATTGGTCGCCGATGAGCAGGCTGTCGCATTGGGTGTGGTTGCGGGCGCCGGAGGCTTTGGGGAGGACGCGCACCAGGCCGCGATAGGTGTTGTTGCTGTGGCCGGCGGAGATGCCTTTGCTCACGATCGTGCTGGTCGTGTTGCGGCCGATATGGATCATCTTGGTGCCGGTGTCGGCCTGCTGGCGGTTGTTGGTGACGGCGACCGAATAGAATTCGCCGGTGCTGCCTTCGCCCTGGAGGATGCAGCTCGGGTATTTCCAGGTGATGGCGCTGCCGGTCTCGACCTGGGTCCAGGAGATTTTGGCGCGGGCGCCGCGGCAGAGGCCGCGCTTGGTGACGAAATTGTAGATGCCGCCGCGGCCTTCGGCGTCGCCGGGATACCAGTTCTGCACCGTGCTGTATTTGATGCGGGCGTCGTCGAGGGCGACGAGTTCGACGACGGCGGCGTGGAGCTGGTTCTCGTCGCGCATCGGCGCGGTGCAGCCTTCGAGATAGCTGACGGAGGCGCCTTCCTCGGCGATGATCAGCGTGCGCTCGAATTGGCCGGTGTTGCGCGCGTTGATGCGGAAATAGGTGGAGAGCTCCATCGGGCAGGCGACGCCACGGGGGATGAACACGAAGCTGCCGTCGGTGAAGACGGCGGAATTCAGCGCGGCGAAGAAATTGTCGGAGGGGGGGACGACGCTGCCGAGATAGCGGCGGACGAGCTCGGGGTGCTCGCGCACGGCCTCGCTGATCGGCATGAAGATCACGCCCGCGTCGGCGAGTGTCTTGCGGAAGGTGGTGGCGACCGAGACGCTGTCGAACACGGCGTCGACCGCGATCGGCTTGGTTTCGACGCCGGCGAGGATGGCGCGCTCGCGGAGCGGGATGCCGAGCTTTTCGTAGGTGGCGAGCAGCTCGGGATCGACCTCGTCGAGCGATTTCGGGCCGGGTTTCTTCTTCGGCGCCGCGTAATATTGCGCGGCCTGGTAATCGATCGGCGGATAGCCGAGTTTCGCCCAGTGCGGCTCTTCCATGGCTTTCCAGGCGGCGAAGGCGGTGAGGCGCCATTCGAGCAGCCAGTCGGGCTCCTGCTTGCGGGCGGAAATCAGCCGGATCGTGCTTTCGTCGAGGCCGGGTGGCGCGACATCCATTTCGATGTCGGTCTCAAACCCCCAGCGATAGCCGCCTTCAGTGACGGCGCGCACGGCATCGAGCGTTTCGGCTTCCACGGGCATACTGTCGAATTCCGTTTTCTTGTCAGACCGGCTGCAGGACAGGCTGGCTGCCGCAGGCGCGGCGGGGGCGGGCGGCGGCGAGGTCGGCGAGCGAGACTTGCGCGAGCGCCTCGCGGACGGCGCGGTTGACGGGATCCCAGCCGCCATGGATCGGGCAGGCATGCGAGGCGTCGCAATCGCCGCCTTCGACACAGGCGGTGAGCGCGATCGGGCCGTCGATCGCGGCGATCACTTCGGCGACGTCGATCGCGGCGAGCGGGCGGGCCAGGCGATAGCCGCCGCGCGCGCCGCGCTGCGACAGGACGAGCGCCTGGGCGGCCAGAAGCTTCAGGACCTTGGCGACCGTGGGCTCGGGGATCGCGGTCGCGGCGGCGATGCCGGGCGCGGTCTGCACCATGTCGCCCCGCGCCAGGCTGACCAGGACCACGACCGCGTAGTCGGTGAGTTTGGAGAGGCGGAACATGCTGCGTGCCGATGCACAAGGGGACCGGAGCGGTCCGGATTGACGTGCATGTGCGGCGGCCGGAGGACGGCGTCAAGGGTGCCCCGGGCGCGGGCCCGAGGCACTTGGCGCTCCGGCGTCAGAAATACCCGGCCGTCGCCAGATCCTCGAGCAGGGCCGGGTGGGTCGGCGTCCAGCCGAGGCGGGCGCGGGTCTGGGCGCTGGAGGCGGCCAGATCGGCGGCGACGAACAGGGCGAGAGCGCCGAAATGCTCGCCGGCCTGCTCGGGGGGCAGGGCGGTCACGGGGAGGCCGAGATGGCCGCCGATCGCCTCGGCGATGGCGCGGAACGGCACGCCTTCCTCCGCGACCCCGTGAAACGGGCCGCCTTCGGCGCCGGCCTCGATCGCCAGGCGGAAGAGGCGGGCCGCATCGTCGCGATGCACCGCGGCCCAGCGGTTCGCGCCGTCGCCGATATAGGCGGAGACGCCGCGCGCGCGGGCGATGGCGATAAGGCCGGGGATGAAGGCGTGATCGCCCGGTCCGTGCACGGTGGGCGGCAGCCGTACGGTCGTGGCGCGGATGCCGCCTGCCGCGAGGATCGCGGCGGCGCCTTCGGATTGGCGAGGGAAGTGATCGGGGCCGGGCGGGGTGTCGGTCTCGAGCGCCGGGCGGCCTTGGGCCAGCATCATCAGGCCGTTCGTGACCAGGAGCGGGCGGTCGGAGCCGTCGAGCCCGCGGCCGAGCGCCTCGATTGCCGCGCGGTCGAGCGCGCAGACGCGGGGGAAGTCGCTGAAATCGTGCTCGAAGGCGGTGTGGATCACGGCGTCGGCGCGGGCGGCGGCGCGGGTGAGGCCGGCGGTGTCTTCGAGCGTGCCGCGCACCGGCTCGGCGCCGAGCGCGGCGAGCGTGGCGGCCCCTTTGTCCGAGCGGGTAAGGCCCAGCACCTGATGGCCCGCGCTCAGCAGGTCGCGGGCGACGGCGCTGCCGACGAAGCCGGTGGCGCCGGTGAGGAATACGCGCATCCTTGGTCTCCGGTTGTTGACCGGGCGCAGTTGGAGCCACAAACTTCCCTGGTAAAGATAAGAGCTTATACGGGTATAATGACTGACAGGCTGAACACTGACAGGCTGAACACTGACAGGCTGACCACTGACAGGCTGACCCTGCGCCCGGCACCGGAAAACGCGTTCGCGACCTATCTGCGGGACCGGCGGGCCCGGCTCGATCCGGCGGCGTTCGGGCTCGCCGCCCCGCGGCGGCGGACACCGGGACTGCGGCGCGAGGAGGTGGCGGCGCGGGCCGGGATCAGTGCGACCTGGTACACCTGGCTCGAGCAGGGGCGGGGCGGCGCGCCCTCGGCCGCGGTGCTGGACCGGCTGGCGCAGGCGCTCATGCTGACGGAATTCGAGCGGGACCATCTGCATGTGCTGGCACTCGGCCGGGCGCCCGAGCCGGCGCGGCGCGCGCCGGACGAGGGGGTGACGCGCCGGCTGCAGCGGGTGCTCGACGCGATCCCGGCGGCGCCGGCGATGGTGCGCACGCCGCTTTGGGATGTGGTGGCCTGGAACCGCGCGGCGGCACGGGTGCTCGGGGATTTCGGCGCGGTACCGGACGCAGAGCGGAACGTTCTGAAGCTGATTTTCTGCAACCCCGCCGTGCGCGCGGCGCAGCTCGATTGGCAGTCGGCCGCGCGGCTTGTGGTCGGCGCGTTCCGTGCCGACGCGGCGCGCGCGCAGGCGTGCGAGGAGGTGCAGGCGTTCGTGGAGGGGCTGTCGCGGGCGAGCGCGGAATTTGCGGCGCTTTGGGCGGAAAACGAGGTGGGCGGATTCGGCGCGGATATCGTGAAGCGCTGGCGGCTGCCGGGACTGGGCGAGACTGCGTTCGATTATTCCGCCTTCAAGGTGGACGGGCGGCCCGACCTGACCATGGTGGTCTTCACGCCGGCAACCGAGAGCGATGCGGCGCGGGTCGGCCGGTGGCTGGCGGAGAGCGCATGAGCGGGTCTGGGGGCGGCAATCAGAACAGGGATCCTTCTTTTTCTGAAGAAAAAGAAGCAAAAAGACTTTTGTTCGTTTGGGACGAGGCGGTTGAACAGCTTCGTTCCATACGGATAAAGTCTTTTTGGTTCTTTTTCTTCAGAAAAAGAACGAAATTTACGCGTTGCGTCTCACGAACCGTTCGAGCCAGGCGTGGAGCGGCCTTGGGGTTGGGAGTAAGAAAAGGGATTCTTCTTTTTCTGAAGAAAAAGAAGCAAAAAGACTTTTGTTCGTTTGGGACGAGGCGGTTGAACGGTTTCGTTCCATACGGATAAAGTCTTTTTGGTTCTTTTTCTTCAGAAAAAGAACGAACCTTACTTGGTTTGGCTCACGAACCGTTCGAGCCAGTGGATGGAATAATCGCCGCGCTGGAATGCCTCGTCGTCGACGATGCGCTGATGCAGCGGCAGCGTGGTTTTGATGCCGACGACGGCGAATTCCTCGAGCGCGCGGCGCAGGCGGGCGATCGCGTCGGCGCGGGTCGGCGCGTGGACGATCAGTTTGGCGACCATGCTGTCGTAGTAGGGCGGCACGACGTAGCCGGCGTAGAGCGCGGAATCGACGCGCACGCCCAAGCCGCCGGGGGCATGGAAGGCTTCCACGCGGCCGGGCGTGGGGAGGAAGGTTTCGGGGTCTTCGGCGTTGACGCGACATTCGATCGCGTGGCCGCTGAAGGTGATGTCCTTTTGCGTGTAGCCGAGCGGTTCGCCGGCGGCGAGGCGGATCTGTTCGCGCACGAGATCGACGCCGCAGACCATCTCGGTGACGGGATGTTCCACCTGCAGGCGGGTGTTCATCTCGATGAAGGCGAACTGGCCGTCCTGGTAGAGGAATTCGAGCGTGCCGGCGTTGCGGTAGCCGAGCTCGCGGAGCGCCGCGGTCGCGGTGGCGCCGATCGTGTCGCGCTCGGTCGCGTCGAGCGCCGGGGAGCCGGCTTCCTCGAGGAGTTTCTGGTGGCGGCGCTGCAGGCTGCAGTCGCGTTCGCCGAAATGGACGACCTGGCCGTGGCTGTCGGCCAGGATCTGCAGTTCGACGTGGCGGGGACGGTCGAGATATTTCTCGAGATAGACTTCGTCGTTGCCGAACGCGGCGTGCGCTTCCTGGCGGGCGAGGCGCCAGGCTTCGGCGAGCTCGGCTTCGCTGTGTGCCACTTTCATGCCGCGGCCGCCGCCGCCGGCGGCGGCCTTGATGAGCACCGGATAGCCGACGCGGGCGGCGATCTCCTGGGCGGCATCGAGGTCGGGGAGCGCGCCGTCGGAGCCGGGCACGAGCGGGACGCCGAGCCGGCGCATGGCGGTCTTGGCGGCGATCTTGTCGCCCATCATGCGGATATGGCTGGGCGAGGGGCCGATGAAGGCGACGCCGTGATCCTCGACCATTTCGGCGAAGGTGGCGTTTTCCGAGAGGAAGCCGTAGCCGGGATGGATCGCGTCGGCGCCGGTGACGACGGCGGCGGAGAGGATCGCCGCCATGTTGAGATAGCTGTCGCGCGCGGCGGGGGGGCCTATGCAGACGCTCTCGTCGGCGAGGCGGACATGCATCGCGTCCGAATCGGCGGTGGAATGGACCGCGACGGTCGGGATGCCGAGCTCGCGGCAGGCGCGCTGCACGCGCAGCGCGATCTCGCCGCGGTTGGCGATCAGGATTTTGCGGAACATCGGGCGGCGATCAATCGATCACCATCAGCACTTCGCCGTATTCGACCGGCACGCCGGTCGCGACCAGGATGCGCGAGAGCGTGCCGCTGCGCGGGGCCTTGATCTGGTTGAAGGTTTTCATGGCCTCGATGAGCAGCAGCGTCTGGCCGGCGCTGACGGTCTGGCCGGCGGCGACGAACGGAGGGGCGCCCGGTTCGGGCGAGAGATAGACGATGCCGACCATCGGGCTTTTGACCGCGCCCGGATGCTGGGCGAGGTCGAGTTCGGTCGGAGCCGGGGGCGCGGCGGCCGCGAGCGGCACCGTCTGAGCGGCCACCGGCACGGCGGCGGCAACCGGCGCGGGCTGGCGCGCGACGCGGATGCGGCTGTCCTTCTCGGCGATCTCGATTTCGGTCAGGCCGGTCTCGACCAGGATTTCGGCGAGCGCGCGGATCGCCTCGGCATCGATCGGGGTGCGGTTCACGGCTCTTCGTCCATCAGCATTTCGGCGAGCGCGGTCAGCGCGAGGCCGTAGCCGCGGATGCCGAGGCCGCAGATCACGCCGTTCGCGGCGCGCGACACGTAGGAATGGTGCCGGAATTCCTCGCGGGCATGGATGTTGGTCAGGTGCACTTCGATCACCGGCAGTTCCACGGCGATCAGCGCATCCATCAGGGCGATGGACGTATGGCTGTAGCCGCCCGGGTTGATGATGATGCCCCGCGCCCGCTCGCGGCATTCCTGGACCCAGGTGATGAGCTCGCCCTCGGCGTTGGTCTGGCGGAAATCGAGCGCGAGGTCGAGCGCCTGCGCGGTCGAGACGCAGAGCGCCTCGAGATCGTCGAGCGTGGCCTCGCCGTAGAGGGCCGGCTCGCGCAGACCGAGCAGGTTGAGGTTGGGGCCGTTGAGGACCGCGATCAGGGGCGGGGGCATGAAGCGGCGGCGTTAGCATGGGGGCGGGCGCCCTCCAAGCGGCGTGGCTGGAGGCGCAGCCTCCGCCGCCCAAGGCCTGCGCGCCGCGCGGGGCGCGATGGTCGGCGTGCGGCTGCCATGCTACGCCTGCAGAACGTGCGGTTCCGGGTTCGGGAGAGAGGGATTGCGCTGGCGGCTCGGTTTGGCCGGTATGGCTGCGTTGGTGCTGGCGGGTGGGGCATTCTGGCTCGCGCCGCGGGGACCCGACCTCGCCGCGCTCAAGGCAGCATACCGGCCCCCGCCGGGCATTCCGTTTCCGCCCGACAATCCGTTCGATCCGGCCAAGGCCGATCTTGGGCGGGCGCTGTTCTTCGATCCGCGGCTGTCGCGTTCCGGGCGAATGTCCTGCGCCACCTGCCATCAGCCGCAGCGGAACTGGACCGACGCGCGGCCGGTCGCGGTGGGCGATGCGGGCGCCCCGATGGCGCGGCGGGCGCCGACGCTGGTGGATGCGGCCTTCATCGACGCGCTCGGGTGGAACGGGCAGTTCGCCGACATCGAATCGGTGACCTTCACCGCGATCACCGGGCCGCACGTGATGGATCTCGATGCGAGCCAGGCGCTCGCGCGGATCGCGGCCGATCCGGATTACCGGCGCCGGTTCGCTTCGGTGTTCGCCGATCATGCGGTGTCGGCGGCGAACGTGTCGGCGGCGATCGCGACCTTCGAGCGGCTGATCGTGTCGGCGAG
Source organism: Acetobacteraceae bacterium (assembly GCA_027451405.1). Taxonomy (GTDB): domain Bacteria; phylum Pseudomonadota; class Alphaproteobacteria; order Acetobacterales; family Acetobacteraceae; genus DAIDJM01. The sequence continues at coordinate 8,229 of DAIDJM010000065.1, forward strand.
CCACTCGCCGTTCGACCGGTGGATCGCGGGTGACGAAGGCGCCATCAGCGTATCCGCGAAGCGCGGGTTCCTGCTGTTCAACGGGCGGGGGCGGTGCAGCGAGTGCCATTCCGGGTGGAATTTCACGGATGGATCGTTTCACGATATCGGCGTGGCGCGCGGAAACGATCGCGGGCGCGGGGTCATGTTCCCGAGTTCGGTGAAGCTGCAATATGCGTTCAAGACGCCGACGCTGCGCAACGTGGCGCTGCGGCCGCCCTACATGCATAACGGGTCGCTCAAGACGCTGGCGGACGTGATCGCGCTCTATGACCGGGGCGGGATCGACCGGCCGAGCCGCGCCGACCCCATTCGGCCGCTGCATCTGAGCGCGCAGGAGAAGGCGGATCTGATCGCGTTCCTGGAGACGCTGTCGGGGCCGGTGGCGTCGGGAGCGCAGCCGGTGCTGCCGCCGGTGGTGGCGCAGGAATGAGCCGGTTTTGTTGTTTTCCTGAAAGGAGCGGCCGGGAGCCTGACGCGCCGCGTCCCAAGGGGGCTGGCCCGAGCTGGCGCTGCGCGTGATTTAGATCAAGGCGCCGGGTCGCTATCGTAGGCAGGATGCGTGGGGAAACCGCGGAGCGTTTTCATGATCAAGACGATCCTTGTGCCCATCGAAGGGGCGAGCACCGACCGGCCGGCGCTGGAGGCGGCGTTGTCGGTGGCGCAGCGGTTCGAGGCGCAGATCACCGCGCTGCATGTGCGGCCGGATGTCGAGGCGGCGGTGGCCTCGATGATGGGCAGCGCCAATGCGGCCGGGAACTGGGTCGGGGACATGGCGGTGCAGATGCGCGCCGAGGCAGAGGCGGCAGAGCAGCGGGCGCTGGCGTCGTTTCACGCATTCTGCGGCGATTTCGCGGTGCGGGTGGCCGAGAGCGAGCGCGAGGCGGGGCTTTGCATCCGCTGGCTGGCTTGCGTCGGCGCGCTGCCGGCGCGCCTCGCCGAATTGGGCCGGCTGCACGATCTGACAATCGTGCTGCGCGGACAGGGGGCGCAGACGGGATGGCTCGCCGTGCTCGAAGCGGCGGTGATCGAAAGCGGCCGGCCGGTGCTGATCGTGCCGCCGGCGGGCGGCCCGGTTCAGGCGGAGACGATCGCGGTCGCGTGGAAGAGCAGCGCCGAGGCGGCGCGGGCGGTGGCGGCGGCGGTGCCGTTCTTCGGCGTGGCGCGGCGGGTGGCGGTGCTGACCATTGGCGAGAAGGGCGATCTGGAGGCGGCGGACCGGGAAGCGGAGTCGCTTGCCCGGGCGTTGCGGCACCATCACGGGCAGGTCGAGGCGCGGGCGGTGCGGCCGAACGGGGACGCGGCCGGGGCGCTGTTCGCGGCGGCCGGGGAGAGCGGGGCCGGGATGCTGGTGATGGGCGGCTACAGCCATAGCCGGTGGCGGGAGCTCGTGCTCGGCGGGTTCACCAAGCGGGCCCTGCGCGAGGCGCCGCTGCCGGTGCTGGTGTCGCATTGAGTTTGTTCTTTTTTTGAAAAAAAAGAACCAAAAAAACCCTCTCGCATGAGGACGGTGCCGGTTCAGGCCGCGGTCCTCCTACGATGAAAGTCTTTTTGCTTCTTTTTCTTCAGAAAAAGAAGAATCCTTCCTTCTGTCGTCGAAGGAGATCCGCCCATGCGAGCCCGATTTGCTCTCGTCCTTGCTTTGGTGCTCGGCGGCTGTGGCACGACCGTGGTGCCGGTCGTTGCGGTTCCCAACCCCGCGAAGCCGCTCGATCAGGTGCAGCGGGAGGAGGCGACGTGCCGGGAGCGTGGGTCGGCCGCGGCGCACGGGCAATGGGCGGCGTTCTTCGCGGCCTATAGCGCGTGCCAGCGGGGCTACGGCAATCAGGTGCAGCCGGTGCCCTGGGTGTTCGCTTACGGTGTTTATTATGGCCATGTGCTGCCCGGGCCGGAGCCGATGCCGTTCGGGGCGCCGTATTACTCGGTCTATTAGAGCGTGTTTGAGAACCGGTTCTGGCGGCCGTCTGACGGCGATTTCCTGCGCTCCGGTGCTCACGGGCATCAAGCCCGCTCCGCTCCGGTGCTCGCAAATCACCGCCAGCCGGCAAACCATAACCGGCTCTCAAACACGCTCTTAGCCATCGGTCCGAGCACCGGACGCTGGAGACGGAGCCTCTGGCGGCCGGAGGCAATCATGGCGGCCTTCCCGCGTGCATTTGCTGCGATAATAGAATAAACTTGCCCCGCACAAGTTCGCGTGAGCAAACAGATCGGCTTCGGTTAACGTTGATCTGGATCAGCGCAACGGTGTGACTGGCCTGCCAGAACCGCTTCGTGGCCAACGGCACACGCGCCGCGTGGCCGAACATGGAAGAACAGCGGGTACTGGGAGGAAATTTCGATGCGAGCATCATCACGGGCGACGTGGCTCGGGCCGCGCGTGGCGACCCGGTGGCCAGGGCTTGCCTTCAAGGCGGCTTTGTCGCTCGGCGCTGCCATGCCGGTCACCGGCGCGCTGGCTGCCAGCTGGCAGACGATCGTCAACAACGCGGTGGTGGCGCCGCAATCGACGCCACCCGCAGCAACACCGTATTTCTTCAGCTACAATCAGCCTGCGGTAAACTGGGCAGGCCAGGTTGTGTTCCGGGCGCGGGCCAAGCCGCTGACCTCGACGGGTGCGGGGGGCGGTGAACCGACTCAGGGCGTGTATACGCGGGATATTTCGTCCGCGAACACACCGGTCAAGGTCGTTGCGGACAATCAGGGGACCGTCGTGCCTTCGCCCAATACCACGGGTGCGACTTTCATCGAATTTCCCTCGACCCCGCGCAGCGCCGCGGCTTCGCCCATGGTGGCGTTTCGCGGACAGTCTCAGGGTGTGGTGACGTTGCCGGATGGTACCAAGGTCGGAACGTCGGGGGTCTATGCTTCGCCGCGGGGCACGCTCGTGACCGGGGCAAGCCAGCTCGGCGACGTGCCGGGCTACGCGTATTTTGAGGTTCCCGGAGCCGTGCCGGGCACGGGTTTCGATCAGTTCCCGGGCTCGCCCTCGCCGCTACGCAACCGGTTCGTGGTGTTCAAGGGCAATTACACCGAGAACAACGTCTCCAAAACGGGCGTGTTCTATCGGGACCTGCTGACGGCGAAGGGCAAAGCCGCCGTGCAGCTCGTGGCCGAGACCGGCATGCCGATACCCGGCAGCAGCGGCGCGGTGTTCGGTTCGACGGCGCCGCCAAGCGCCGCGACGGATCCGTCGTCGGGCGCCGACAAGGTCGTTTTCACGGGCTTCGATGTCGAGGAGGCGCCGACGGCGGGCGGCATCTACATCGAGGTCATGGGTCAGCCCGCGACGCTGGCGCCGATCGTGTCGCTGAATGACCCGGTGCCCGGCGTGCCCGGCGCCACCTTCACCGGTTTCGGCGAGGGACTTTCGTACACCGGCACGCGCGTCAGTTTCTGGGCAAGCTGGGGCAGTGAGACGATGACCGTTCACAAGACCTGCCCGACCGACGGCAACAAGGATCTCATCGCATACTGCCTGAAACAATATCCGAACGGCGTCGATCTGACCGAAAGCGTCAACCAGGGGATATTCACTGCGAATACGCAAACGAATAAGTTTCACCTTGTGGCGAGGACACAGGCGCCCGACGGCTTCACCGATTTCCTGTACTGGACCTACTCCGGGAAACCCCCGGGATCTTCGGGCGGCGGCGACGCCGAGCCGCCGCGCTGGCGGTCCTCCAGTTTCACGGCCGTGACGAATGCGGCGGTTGCTTTCAAGGGTCAAAAAGGCAGCGTCGACGGCCTCTATGTCCATAGTATGAAGACCAACGTCGTGCTGACCGTGCTCGATACGACGATGGATGGTCAGTCGGTCGACCCGATGGCGCCGTCCGGCTCGACGATCTCCTCGATCGGTCTCGAGCGGGATGGATTCCGCGGAAAATGGCTCACCATCAGCGCCGGCATGGAGAACGCCACGACGGCCGAGACCTGGGGCGGGTTGTACGGCCATAATTGTGGTGCCGGCTGCGCGACCTGGTGAAAGCGGCAAAGGCGCCTCCCGATCGGAGCGTATCTTCCGGTCGGGAGGCACGCTGGAGAGTGCCTCCCTCGGTGCCGGCCCGGTGTATTCAAGTCGGTGTATTCAAGTCATGGGGTCTGGGGCCTTACGGCCCCAGCGGGTCCCGGGCAGAGCCCGGGCCGCCGGAGGCAGGCTTCGACCCAGACGCCCTCCGTTTTATTGTTGCTGCTGCTGAACCATCGCCTGCAGCGCCTTGGCGTTGAGCGACACGTGCGCCGCGTCCTGGAGCCCCTCGGCGAAGCTTTGCAGCGTGTCTTGCGACAGTGCCTGGGTGAGCTGGTCGCGGGTCTGTTCGAAGGCGGTGGGGTCCGATTTCGGGTCCGGCACTTTCACCGTGGCGAGGGCGACCACGTAGAACCCTTTGTTGGTTTCGAGCATGTGCGCCTCGCCCGGCTTCATGGCGAAGATTGCCGGCTTCATTTCTGCCGGCAGGCCGGGGGCGGGGCGGTTGCGGAACAGCTCCGGGGTGCGGGCGACTTGAACACCGCTGCCCCAGGCGGCCTGGGTCAGGCCTTCGTGGCGGGCGAGGCCGAGCAGGTGGGTGGCGGCGGCTTCCTGGCTGTGGCGGATCTGGTCGGCGCGCCAGTCGGCGAGGACCTGGGTGCGGACCTGGTCGAGGGGCTTGAGCGCGGGTTTGGTGATCCCTTCGACCTGGAGCGCATACCACGCATGGTCGGGGCCTTCGACGAGCTGTGGCTGGTCCGACGGGCTCGCCTTGAAGGCGTCGGCGACGATGCGCTGGCGCAGGTCGGCGGAGCCGGGGATCGGCGCCGGTGTGCCGTCCGGCGTGTTGCCCTGCGCGTCGAGCGTGCCCTCGACGCCAGCGGCGCCGAGATCGGCGGGCACTTCGTCGAGATGGGCGCCGCCGGCGAAGAGGTCCTGCAGCTTTTGCGCGCGCGGATCGACCAGGTCGGCGGCGCGCTCGGCGCCGAGGCGCTTGCGGATGGTGTCGCGCAGCGCGGCGAAATCGGCGGTCTTGGCGGGCGTGATGGCGGTGACCTTGACGAGCTGAACGCCGAGCGGCTCGGTGATGGGGCCGGTGACGGCGCCGGGGGCCGCGGCGAAAGCGGCGCGGGCCAGTTCCGGGGCGGGGATGCCGCGCTCGGTGGTGTCGGTCAGCGTCGCCGTGTTGGCGCCGGCGGCTTTCGCCGCGGCCTGCATCTGCTCCCAGCTGGCGCCGGCGCGCCATTTCTGGGCGAGCGCATTGGCGCTGGCGGCGTCGTTGGCCGTGATGACTTCGAGCGAGCGCTTTTCTTCCGCCTCGAACTCGCTTTTGTGGGCGGCGAGCCAGGCGCGCATGTCGGCATCCGAGAGCGGGAGGGTGCGGCCGATCGTCTCGGGACTGAGGATCACGAGCTTGATGCGGCGATATTCGGGCGCGGTGTAGCGCTGGGGATTGTTCCGGTAGAACCGCTCGAGCACCGCGTCCGACGGGGCGGCGGGGTCGGGCTGGCCAGCGAATGGCAGAAACACATAGTCGGCCGTGCGGGCTTCGTTGAAGAACTGGAATATCAGCGCGGTGAGCGTGTCGGAGGGGCGGACATTGGCCTCGATCGGGCGCAGCAATTGCTGGTGGGCGATGTCGGCGCTGACGTCGGCGAGGAAGCGCCCTTCGGACAGGCCGTTATTCTGGAGCACGGACTGGTAGATCGCCGGCGAGAACTTGCCCGAAGGGTCCTGGAAGGCCGGCATCTCGTAGACGGCCTGGTCGCGCGCGGATTTGGGAACGGCGATGCCGAGCTTGTCGGCTTCCTCGTCGACCGCGCGCTGCGCGACTAGGCGCTGGAGCGACTGCATGACGATGGTCTGGCGCAGCGCCTCGATCTGCGCGGGGTCGGGGATCTGCTGCTGGAGGCGGCGGATTTCGGATTGCACCTGCTGGTCGAGCTCGGCCTGGGTGATGGTGCGGCCGCCGACGGTGGCGATGTCGGAGGCGCCCATGCCGCCGCCGAGCAGGCCGGAGCGGCCGGACACACCCCAGGCCACGAAGGCCGCGGCGAGGGCCAGGAAGAAAATTCGGGCGAGCCAGGTGTTGGCGAGCGTGCGGAAGAAACCGAGCATGGGCCGGGCTTCTAAAGCGGTTCCCGCGAGGCTGGAACCGCCGCCGCGCCTTTTTTGACGGGAGAAGGGCTGAGCCGCCCGGGCCCCTGGCGTTTCCGGCGGGAGCCGCTAAACAGCGCCGCCGATGACGCCTCTGATCGCCGGTAATTGGAAGATGAACGGGCTGCGCGCGGAGTCCGCCGAGCGGGCCCAGCGCGTGGCGCGCGCGGCCGCTGGGGTCGCCGCCGAGCTTTGGTTGTGTCCGCCCTTCACCGCGATCGGCGCGATCGAGCCGGTGCTGCGCGGGACTCGTGTCGGGCTCGGGGCACAGGATTGCCATGCGCGCGGCAACGGCGCGCATACCGGCGACATATCGGCGCCGATGCTGGCCGATGCGGGGTGCGGCGCCGTGATCCTGGGGCATTCCGAGCGGCGGGCCGAGCATGGCGAGACCGATGCGCAGGTCCGGGCCAAGACCGAGGCGGCGATGGCGGCGGGGCTGATGCCCATCGTCTGCGTCGGCGAGAGCGAGGCGGAGCGGCTCGCGGGGCACGCGGTGCACGTGGTGTGCGGGCAGGTGGCGGCGAGCCTGCCGGACGGGTTTTCCGGGGTGGTCGCCTATGAGCCGATCTGGGCGATCGGCACCGGGCGCACGCCGACCGAGGCGGATGTCGCGGAGATGCACGCGGCGGTGCGCGCGGCGCTGCGCGACCGGCTGGGGGAAGCGGCGGGGAATGCCGTGCGCATCCTGTATGGCGGGTCGGTGAAGCCGGAGAATGCGCGCGTGCTGTTGCGCATCCCCGAGGTCGGGGGCGCGCTGGTGGGCGGGGCCTCGCTCGATCCGGACTCGTTCCTGGCGATCGCCGAGGGCGCGAGCGGGAAGTAGCGGTCTGGTTTTTCTGCGTAAAAAGAAGCGAAGCGTTTTTCTCCTTTCGCGTGCCGGGCGGTGGTGGGGCCCTGAGGCCCAGGGGCGACTTCCTCCGGCTCTGGCCAACCCGGCGCGGCGTGGCTAGAAGGCCGCGCAGCCATGCTGTCTCTGTCCGCCCTGTCGATGACCCCGCTCGTGCCCGTGCTGCGGGTGCTGCATCTGTTCGTGACGCTCGCGATGATCGGCGTGGTGCTGATCCAGCGCAGCGAGGGGGGTGGGCTCGGGATCGGGACGAGCCAGGGCATGGGCGCGTTCATGACCGGGCGTGGCACCGCGAACCTGCTGACCCGGACGACGGCGATCCTGGGGACGCTGTTCTTCGGCATTTCGCTGGCGCTGGCGCTGCTCAATCGCGGCACCTCGGGGGTAGGGCGGGATACGCTGACCCTGCCGCCGCAGCCGGTGCATAGCGCCCCGGCCCCGGCCGCGCCGGCCAAGCCCGCGGTTCCCGTCGTCCCGGTCCACTGAGCGCAAGCCGCGTTTCGGAGGCGGGTTCGCGCTCGGCGTGCGCGCCGAGGCGCTGCCGGCCTTCGGCGTTCAGGCTCGGGCGTAGCGGCATGCGGGCGCGCCAGGCGGTGAGGGCGGTGAGCGACGGCACGCCGCCGGCGACATAGGGACAATCGGGCAAGCCGGTCGAGCTCGGCCGGCGCTGGACGATGACGGGCTCGAAAACGATCACGCGCGCGACGCCGCTGGAGGGCGGCTGGACGTCTCCTGGGGAGGGGATGGTTCACCGTAAGTGAAGGCTTACGGAATGTCGGGAGGCTGACATGGCGGCGGGCGATCCGGTGGTGGTGGTCGGGGCGGGGGTCGCGGGGCTGGCGGCGGCGGCGCGGCTGCGGGCGGCGCGGATCCCGGTGATCGTGATCGAGGCATCGGGGCGGATCGGCGGCCGAGCCTGGACCGAATTTCCGGCCTCCTTGGGCGGACATGCGTTCGATCACGGGGCGCAATGGCTCCATGCGGCGGAGCGCAATCCGCTGGTGCCGCTGGCGCGGCAGCATGGCGAGGCGGTGGGCCCCGAGGGCGCGCCGGCCGGCACGCAGTTCGTCGCGGAAGCGGGCCAGCGGCGGCTGAGCGCGGCCGCGTATGAAGCGGGGGCGGCGCGGTGGCGCGAGGCGGTGCGGGCGCGGCTCGGGGAGCCGGATATGTCGCTGGCCGAAGCGGGGACGTCGGTCGCGGATGACCCTTGGGCGATCACCGCGGAGGCCTGGGAATCGACGATCATCGCGGCGGCCGATCCCGAGGCGCTGAGCCTCGCGGATTGGGCGGCGAACGCGCTCGAGGGGGACAATTTCGTGCCGGTGCGGGGCGGGGGGCTTGGCGCGATGCTCGAGTCCTTGCTCGGCGACCTGGCGGGAGAGGTGCGGACGCGCGTGGCGGCGCGGGAGGTGGCGGCGACCGCGCGCGGGGTGCGGGTCGCGACCGAGAGCGGGGCGGTCGAGGGGACGGCAGCGATCGTGACGGTTTCGACGGGGGTGCTGCGGGCGGGAGGAATCCGGTTCCGCCCGGGATTGCCGGCGGACCTGGAGGCGGCGTTGGAAGGGCTGCCGATGGGGCTCGCGGCGAAGATCGCGCTGCCGGCGGTGGGGGCGGATCGGCTGGGGTTCGGGCCGGGGGCCGATCTCATCCGGCGGATCGCGCGCCGGGGCGAGCCGTTCGTGAGCACGCTGTTTTGGCCGGGGGGACTGCCTTACGCGGTGGGATTCGTGGGCGGACGGATGGCTTGGGAGCTGAGCCGGCAACCGGAGCCGGAAGCATATGCGCTGCTGCGGGGAGAGCTTGCGGATTTGCTGGGGGGCGAGGCCGCGGCGGCGCTCCGGGAGAGCGGGACGGTGACGCGCTGGGGAGCCGATCCGCTGTTCCGGGGGGCTTATGCTTACGCGCGGCCGGGATGCGCGGGGGCGCGGGCGGTCTTGCGGGAGCCGTTCTGGGAGGGGCGGCTGCTGTTTGCCGGCGAGGCGGTGGCGGGGGACGGGTTGGCGGGGACGGTGGGCGGCGCCTATGCGAGCGGGGTGCGGGCTGCGTCTCGGGCCATGGAATTTTTCGGACCGGGAGCGCGGCCGCGGCCCCGCACGCGGCAAGACCCCTAGCCCCGCTCACGCGCGGCGGTTTAGAAGGGCCGCCCATGGCGCGGTTCGTCTTCATCACCGGCGGCGTGGTTTCTTCGCTCGGCAAAGGCATCGCATCGGCGGCGCTCGCGGCGCTGCTCCAGGCGCGCGGCTATTCGGTGCGGCTGCGGAAACTCGACCCCTATCTCAATGTCGATCCCGGAACCATGTCGCCCTATCAGCATGGCGAGGTGTTCGTCACCGACGACGGCGCCGAGACCGATCTCGATCTCGGCCATTATGAACGCTTCACCGGCGTGCATGCGACGCGCGCCGACAATGCGACCACCGGGCGCATCTATGCCGACGTGATCGCGCGCGAGCGGAGGGGCGATTATCTCGGCGCCACCGTGCAGGTGATTCCGCATATTACGGATGCAATACGGGCGGCGATCACGCTCGATACGGGCGATCTCGATTTCTGCCTGATCGAGATCGGCGGCACGGTGGGCGATATCGAAAGCCTGCCGTTCCTGGAGGCGATCCGGCAGCTCGGCAACGAGCTTGGGCCGGAGCGCACCATGTTCGTGCATCTGACGCTGGTGCCGTGGATTCCTTCGGCCGGCGAGCTGAAGACCAAGCCCACCCAACATTCGGTGAAGGAATTGCTGAATGTGGGCATACAGCCGGACATGCTGCTCTGCCGTTGCGACCGGCCGATACCGGACAATGAGCGGCGCAAGATCGCGTCGTTCTGCAATGTGCGGCCGAGCGCGGTGATTGCGGCGCTCGATGCGGATACGATCTATTCGGTGCCGATCGCCTATAGCGCGGAGGGCATGGATCGCGAGGTGCTGCGGCATTTCGGGCTGCCGTGCGATGCGGCGCCGGACATTTCGCGCTGGGAGCGCATCGTCGAGACCGTGCGCGGGCCGGAGGGCGAGGTGCGGATCGCGGTGGTGGGCAAATACACGAATTTGCTCGACAGCTATAAAAGCCTGGCCGAGGCGCTCGCGCATGGCGGGATCGCCAATCGGGTGCGGGTGCATCTCGATTGGGTGGATAGCCAGATCTTCGAGGCGGACAACACGATCGAGCGGCTCGAGGACGTGCATGGCATCCTGGTGCCGGGCGGGTTCGGCGAGCGGGGCACCGAGGGCAAGATCGCCGCGGTGCGGTTCGCGCGGGAGCGGAAGATCCCGTTCTTGGGGATTTGTTTCGGGATGCAGATGGCGGTGATCGAGTGCGCGCGCAACCTCGCGGGGCTCGGCGAGGCGTCGAGCACCGAATTCGGCCCGGCGCGCGAGCCGGTGGTGGGGCTGCTCACCGAATGGGCGCGGGGCAATGTGCTCGAGCGGCGCTCGGCGGATGGCGATCTCGGCGGCACGATGCGGCTCGGCGCCTATCCGGCGATCCTGGCCGAAGGGTCGCTCGCCGCCGCGATGTATGAGGGTGCGCGGGAGATCTCCGAGCGGCACCGGCACCGTTATGAGGTGAACGTGAATTATCGCGAGCGGCTGGAAGCGGCGGGGATGCGGTTCTCGGGCATGTCGCCGGACGGCATCCTGCCGGAAATCGTCGAATATCCCGACCACCCGTGGTTCATCGGCGTGCAATACCATCCCGAACTGAAATCCAAGCCGTTCGCGCCGCATCCGCTGTTCGCCGGGTTCATCGCGGCCTCGGTGCGGCAGGCCCGTCTTGTCTGAGGCGCGCATCGTCGAGATCGACAACGTGCGGATCGGGAACGATCTGCCGTTCGTGCTGATTTCGGGACCGTGTCAGATCGAGAGCCGCGATCATGCGTTCGAGGTCGCCTCCGCGCTCGCCGAAATCACGCGCGGGCTCGACATTCCGCTGATCTTCAAGAGCAGCTACGACAAGGCCAACCGCACGAGTGCGGCCGGCGCGCGGGGCGTGGGCATGGCGCGCGGGCTCGCGATCCTCGCGGAAATCCGCGAGAGGCTGGGCGTTCCCGTGCTGTCGGACGTGCATGCCGCGGATCAGTGCAAGCCGGCCGCCGAGGCGCTCGATGTGCTGCAGATTCCGGCCTTTCTGTGCCGGCAGACCGATCTGCTGATTGCCGCCGGTGAAACCGGGCGCGCGATCAACGTGAAGAAGGGCCAGTTCCTGGCACCTTGGGACATGAAGAATGTGGCGGCGAAGATCGCCGGCACCGGAAATGAGCGCATCCTTCTCACCGAGCGCGGCGCTTCGTTTGGCTACAATACGCTGGTGAGCGATTTCCGGGCGCTGCCGTTGATGGCGGAGACCGGATATCCCGTGGTGTTCGATGCGACCCACTCGGTGCAGCAGCCCGGCGGCATGGGCACGGCGTCGGGCGGCGATCGCCGGTTCGCACCGATCCTCGCGCGCGCGGCGCTCGCGGTGGGGGCGGCCGCGATTTTCATGGAAACGCATCCCGATCCGGATCACGCGCCGAGCGATGGGCCGACCATGGTGAAGCTCTCGGATATGGAGAGGGTGCTGCGGCGGTTGAAGGCGGCGGATAAAGTGGGGAAGGAGATGTTCTTTTTTTGAAAAAAAAGAACCAAAAAAACTTTTGGTTTTGAATAGCGGCTGTTTCGACGGCCTTCCGATGCGAGTCGCATCAGGGTGTTGTTGCAACAGCCCCGTCCAAACAGAGAAAAGTTTTTTTGCTTCTTTTTCTTCAGAAAAAGAAGAATCTCCCTTAACTGACAAACACCCCGTGGAACCCATCCGGCACCCGCACCGGTAGCTTCGCCCTCGCAACGGGGCCGGCTTCCAGTTCGCGGGCGTTGAGCACCAGCAGGTCGGAGGTCTCGCTCGCTGCGCGGTATTGCACGGCGAGCAGCCAGCCGTCGCCTTCGCCGGTGCCGCCGGGGACGAAGATGGGTTCGGAGACATTGTCGTCGCCCTCGACGCCGAAGCGATCGAGGGCGCCGCTTTCGGCATCGTGGGCGTAGAGGGTGGTGCCGCTGGTCCAGTAGGTGAAGCGGGCGCGGCGGCCGGCCTTTCGGTCGTCGATGCGCGGGAGTTCGCCCTCGGCGGTGGTGAGGCAGTCGGTTTCGATATCGGAACTGTCGGAGCCGGGTTCGAGGGTGAGGCGGGTGAGGTGGGCGGCGGTGTCGCCGCCCGGGCCGGGGAACAGGGGCGGCGCTTCCGAGCGCATGGTTTCGATGGCGAGGATGCCGTTCTGGTCCCAGGCGTTGGCGATGTGGAAGGCGAAGCCGGAGGGGAGCGGCAGCCAGCGCAGGCTGGCGGCGCCGCGCGCGCGGTCGATGAGGCCGAGATGGCGTCCCTGGTCGGGTTTCCAGGCGAAGCCGCCTTGTTCCAAGTCAAGAACGAGCGGGAAGAGCGGGATCGCGATGTGGTGCTCGCTGACCGCGAAATCGTGGACCATGGCGCCGGGGAGCGGGGTTTCGATGGTCTCGATCCAGAGCAGCCTGCCGTCGGGGGCGATCTCGCCGAGGCGCAGCTGGTTGCCGAGCAGGCCGTCCGCGCCGTAGCCGAAGAAGACCAGGTTGCCGGTGCGCGGGCAGCGCTTCGGGTGGGCGGTGAAGGGGCCGGTGGGTAGGTCGCCGCCGAAACATTCCGTACCTAAAGTGGTCAGTGTTTCGGGATCGAGGCGGACCGGCATGTGCGCCTCTTCGAGCGCCAGCAGATGGCCGGCATGGGCAAGGAGGCTGGTGTTGGCGACGCCGTCGGGCAGACCGGTCGGATCGCGGCCGGATTGCTGAGCCCAGATGCGGGTGCGGATCCAGCGGTTGCGGTAGGCGACGGCACCGTCGCGGATGCGGAAGGCGTGAACCATGCCGTCCCCGAAGAACCAGTGGAGCGCGGGGTTGGGGACCACCGGGTTGGGGCCGTTGCGATAGAGCGTGCCGGCGAGACCGCGCGGCAGGCTCCCTTCCAGCGGGAGGGCCGCGATCGTGCGTTCCTCGGCAACGGGAGCGCGGTTCGGTGGCGGCATCGGAGGCTCCTATCGGAATGGGGCCGGCGGAACAGGCCCACGCGATGGCGTGCCAGTCGGCGCCGCGGGCCAATAGCGTGGCGAGATTGTTACCCCACCTCGCCGGAGGTTGGTTGGACTCCGGCCGCCGAGACGTGCTGAAGAAGTGCTACCGATGGTTGCAACAAAACTTCTACCTGAGGTTGCATGATGGATGGTCTCGACCGCTGGGCAGTACCGGATATTCGGGTTGCGAGTGTTGTGTCGCGGGGTTCCCTGCTCAAGGGGCGCCAAGGCGTGCCCGGCGGCCTGCAATCGGTGCTGCGGCATGGCGCCGATCCGCGCGGGTCGCGGGATTCCAGCCCGGCCTTCGATGCGGCGTTCCGGGCGTTGCCGCCGCAGGGCGGGACGATCCGGGTGCCGGCGGGACGCTACCGGCTGGGCTCGCCGCTGATGTGGCGGGGGAAAATCGTGCGGCTCGTGGGGGAGGGAGCGCGGGCTAGCCGGTTGATGGCGGCGCATAACGGGTGGGCGCTGGATTATGCCGCCGAGCGGGCGGCGTGGCTGGGCGTGGGGCTGGAAGTGGGGGCGATCGGCATCGAGGGTTTGGGGCCGCAAGCGGCGGCAGGCGCGGTGCGGGCGCGGTTCGGGCGGGACGGGGCGGCAGTGCGGCTTTCCGGCATGCGGCTCGGGGCCGGGCTGCATGGCGGTGTCTGGCTCGAGCATGTGCGGGACACGGATCTGACGGACATCGTCTTTTCGTGGAACGAGGGGGGTGCCTTCGTGACGATCGCCGGCGGGTGCGACGGCGTGTTGCTGCGCCAGGTGCGGCATGAGGGGCGCGGGCCGAGCGTGGTTTTCACCACGCAGAGGGGCGAGGCGGTGTTCCGCCATGTCGATCTGCTCCGATGCGATTTCCTGACCGATACGGTCGCGGTGCAGGCCGCGCGCGGCGTGACGGTGGAGGGGCTGTTCGTCGCCGATGGGGTGGTTGCGGCACCGCAGACCGGGATGGCGCTCGATGGGGTGGAGCAAGCCTTGATCTGCGGAACGCGGTTCGTGGCCACCGGGGCCGGCAACGGGCCCCTCGTGCGGGTGGCGCGGAGCCGGGGGGTGACCTTGTCGGAATGCGGCTTCACGGGCCGGGGTTCATGGGTGGAGGGGCCCGCGAAGGTCGTGGCTTGCTTTGCCGCGGGCGGTCCGGGGCCCTGAGATCCGGGGCCCTGAGAGGGGGGCCCTGAGATGGGGGCCCTAAGATCCGGGCACCCGTCAGGGCGAGGCGATCGGCAGGAGGAGCCGGACCTTGGTTCCCTTGCCGGGGACGCTCTCGATCTCGAGGCGGCCGCCGGATTGTTCGGCGAACCCATGCACCATGCTGAGCCCGAGCCCGGTGCCGCTCCCCGGCGGCTTGGTGGTGAAAAAAGGCTCGGTGGCGCGGCGCAGAATCTCGGGCGGCATGCCTTCGCCGCTATCCTCGACCTCGAGCGCCGCGAGACCGTCGCCGGCGCGACGGGTGCACACGCGAAGCGTGCCGCCCGCGGGCATGGCGTCGACCGCGTTGCGGACGAGATTGAGGATCGCGAGTTCGAACTGCCCGGAGTCGATACGTATCGGCAATAGATTTCCGTCGAGCGCGATGTCGACCTGCGTGCCCGGCGTGGCGCTTTGCGTGATCAGGCTGTCCATGCCGCGCACGAGTTCGCTGAGTTCGGCATCGCGCGGGTCATGGAACTGGCGGCGCGAGAAGCTGAGCATCTGCTGCGTCAGGCGGCCGGCGCGGTCGGCGGCCCAGGCGGCGCGCTGCAGCTGGGTGGTCTGGCGCTGGCTGCTGGGCTGGGAAGCGGCTTGCTCGAGGCTGCCCGCGACGATGGTCATGAGGTTGTTGAACTCGTGCGCGACGCCGGCGGCGAGGCTGCCGAGGGCCTCCATGCGCTGGCTGCGCTCAAGCATGGCTTCGGCCTCGCGGCGCTTGGTGATGTCGATCTGGCTGCCGAAGAAATAGAGCAGGCTGCCATGCGCGTCGAACACCGGGCTCAGAAACAGCGCATTCCAGAATCCGGTTCCGTTTTTGCGATAGTTGTAGAGTTCGACCGAGATGTCGCGGCGCTCGCGGATCGCCGCGCCGATCGCCGCGACCGCCTCCTGGCCGGTGCGCTCGCCCTGCAGGAAGCGGCAGTTGCGGCCTATAATTTCTTTCTCAGAATATCCGGTGAGTTCGCAGAACGCAGCGTTCACGAAAACGAGAGGGTTGTCCGGCGCGTGCGGGTCCGATAGGCACATCGGCATGCGGGTCATTTGCACGGCCGCGAAAAACACGTCGCTGCCCCGGCTGCCTTGGTTGCCGAGGATGACGTTGCGGCCATCCGCGATGTGGTGTCCGGGGCCGGCGCTGTGCCGCGGTTGCTCGAAATGATCCGCCAAGATGATTGCTGATCCGGTTTGTGCCGGGGCGCTCCGGGTGCCGGCGTCCCCTGCGGAATATAGGTCCTGCGGCGAGGCACGCAACTCGCGCCGCAACCGCGCCTTGTGAGGCTGGGCGGCGGCGCTTTGGTGCGCAGATATCGAAATTCACAAGGCAGTGAGTGGGTGATTTGAGTTCGAAGCGAATTCTGGTGGTCGAGGATGAGGATTTGATCCGCCGGATACTCACGGAAACGTTAGCCGACGAGGGTTATCTGGTGGTCGAGGCGAGCACGGCGGATGAAGCCGCTGAACTGCTCGTCAAAGCGCAGGACGGGTTTGCCGCGGTGATCACCGACATCCATACGCCCGGCATGCGCGACGGGATCGAGGTCGGGCGTTGCGCGCACGAGCAGGACCCCGACATCGCGGTGATCTATGTGACGGGAAGGCCGGATGCGATGCAGGCGGTCGGTGGTCTCGCGCCGAAAGATGCCTTCCTGCGCAAGCCCTATCTGCCGTCGCAGATTCTGGCCCTGCTGCGCACGCTCGATCGCTAGAGCAACAGCCGCCTGTGGCAGGCTCCGCGCGCCGATATTGCGGGCCGGGATGTCCCGGCCCGCACCGGCGATCATTCGGCGACGACGCGCAGCACCTGGGCGCGCTCATCCTCGAGCACGAGTGTTTGCGCGTTTTCCTTGTGGACCGCGACCAGCCAGTAGGCCTTGCCACATTGTTCCGACATCGCTGCATCGATCGCCTGGGCGCCGGGGACGGCGCGCTCGGCGGCGCGCATCGCATCGTCGCGGCCTGCCCCGGCATCGGCACCGACGGTGACGGCGAAGGCGGGCGCTGTGAGCGGCGTGGCGATGGCCAGGGCGGCAAAGTAGCTTTTCAATGACGGCATCGGGCAGTTCCTTTGTAAGAATGACTTACTCTCACCGCGCCTGTTCGGCGGCGCGGCTGAGGCTTCGATAGGGGCCTGGGCTTACGGAAAGCTGAGAGGAATAAGAAAATTTTGTGGCATCGCGATCGTCTAATATTTGTTGGATCGCAACATAATAATGATGCTATTGGAATGGAATGGCCGCCGGCCAGGGGCGGGCAGCGATGCCGCGCTGGCCGGGGGGAGCCGGCCGGGCTAATCTCCACCCCGTGAACGCGCTGCCGCCCCTCGTTCTGCGCCGGTCCCGCACGCGCCGCCTCGTGGACATCCTGCTCGGGAAGCTGGCGACGCTGGCGCTGGCCGCGATCGCCGCCGTGCTCGGCATCGGCAGCTTCGTGCTGATGTCGCATGGGGCGCCGCTCACCATCCGCCCCAATCTCGTCACCGCCCTCGTGGTGACCAACGCGGCGGTGCTGCTGCTGCTCGGGGCCTCGCTCGCCGGGCGGCTCACCCAGGTATGGGTCGAGCGAAGGCGGGGCTCGGCCGGATCGCGGCTGCATATCCGGCTGGTGCTGCTGTTCGCGGTGGTCGCGGTGATCCCGACCATTCTGGTCGGCGTGTTCGCGACCGCCTGGTTCAGCCTGGGCATCCAGGCCTGGTTCAACGACCGGGTGCGGACCGCGCTGCAGGAAGGGTTGCAGGCGAGCCAGGGCTACCTCGCGGAGCACCGGGACGCGATCAAGACCGATGCGCTGGAGCTCAAGGCCGAGTTCGAGCGCGCCGGCCTCATGCTGCTCGACGATCCGGCGGCCTTCCAGCAGTTGCTCTCGACGCAGACGACGATCCGCGGGCTCGACGAGGCGATGATCTACGATCCGAGCACCGGCAATGTGGTGGCGAGCGCCGGGCTGTTCGCCGGTTCCGGGCCGCCGCAGGTGGGGCAGGCAGCGGTCGAGGCGGCGCGGCAGGGCGAGGTCCCGGTGCTCGGGACGGCCTCGGAGACCGAGGTGCGGGCACTCGTCTCGCTCGCGACCACGCCGCCGCTGCTGCTGCTGATCGAGCGGCCGGTCGATCCGAGCATCCTTCAGCATATGCGGCGGACGGAGGACGCGGTCGCCGAATATGACCGGCTGGATCAGAACCGGTCGGGCCTGCAGGTGACGTTCGCGCTGATCTTCGCGCTGGTGGCGCTGCTGGTGCTGGCGGCCGCGGTGCTGATCGGGCTCGTGCTCGCGACCCAGATCGCGCGGCCGATCGGCTGGCTGATCGAGGCGGCCGAGCGGGTGCGGGCGGGCGATCTCGCGGTGCAGGTGCCGGAGATCGAGAGCGGGGACGAGCTGGCCGGTCTCTCCCGCGCGTTCAACCGGATGACCGGGCAGCTCGCGGCGCAGCGGGGCGAGCTGATGGATGCCTACCGGCAGATCGACGAGCGGCGGCGCTTCACCGAGACGGTGCTGTCGGGCGTCTCGGCGGGGGTGATCGGGCTCGACGGCGAAGGGCGGATCGAGCTGCCGAACCGGACGGCCGGGGAATTGCTCGGGCGCGATCTGATCGCCTCGATCGGCGGACGGCTATCGGTGCTGGTGCCGGAGTTCGCGCCGCTGCTCGAGGCGGCCTCGGCGGCGCCCGAGCGGCCGAGCGCGGGGGAAGTCACGGTGGGGCAGGCGCGGCGGCAGCGCGTGCTCCTGGTGCGGATCGGGGCGGAGATCGCGGGCGGGCGGGTCGCGGGCTTCGTCGTGACGTTCGACGACATCACCGAGCTGCAATCAGCGCAGCGCAAGGCGGCCTGGGCCGACGTAGCGCGGCGGATCGCGCACGAGATCAAAAATCCGCTCACGCCCATTCAGCTTTCGGCGGAGCGGCTGAAGCGGCGGTTCGCGCGGGAGATCACGTCCGATCCGGAGACGTTCCGGCAATGCGCGGACACGATCGTGCGGCATGTCGCCGATATCGGGCGCATGGTGGATGAGTTCTCGGCCTTCGCGCGCATGCCGATGCCGGTGATGCAGCGCGAGGATGTGGGGCGGATCGTGCGCGAGGCGCTGGTGCTGCAGAGGAGCGCGCGGCCGGAGATCGCCTGGACCACCGACATTCCCGAGCGGGGGCCGATCGCGCGGGTGGACCGGCGGCTGCTTGGGCAGGCGCTCACCAACCTGCTGCAGAACGCGGCGGACGCGATCGCCATGCGGCCGGCGCCGGCCGAGGCCGGGCAGGCCGAGGCGACGATGCCGATGGGTCATATCGACGTGTCGGTCGCCGAGTCCGAGGGGCAGGTTCGCATCACTGTGGCCGATGACGGGGTCGGACTGCCACCCGACCGGGCGCGGCTTACCGAGCCCTATGTCACTCACAAGCCGAAAGGAACCGGACTTGGGCTTGCCATTGTGAAGAAGATCATGGAGGACCATGGCGGATCGGTCACACTGGACGATCGCGCGAGCCACAGTGGGGCGGCCTCCGGCGCGGTCGCGACGTTGACCCTGCCGCTGATGGAAGCAGGTGCGGATGGCGCATGAGATTCTGATCGTCGACGACGAGCCCGATATCCGCCTGCTGATCGACGGGCTGCTCAAGGATGAGGGGTTCGACACGCGGCAGGCGGGGGATTCGGACGCGGCGATCGCGGCGTTCCGCGCGCGGCGGCCGTCGCTGGTGATCCTCGATGTGTGGCTGCAGGGGTCGCGGCTGGACGGGATCGGCATCCTCAAGGCGCTGCATCGCGAGGAGCCGCATGTGCCCGTGGTGATGATCTCGGGGCACGGCACGATCGAGATGGCGGTGACCGCGATCCAGATCGGGGCCTACGATTTCCTGGAAAAGCCGTTCCAGTCCGACCGGCTGCTGCTGGTGGTGCGGCGGGCACTCGAGGCGGCGCGGCTGCGGGCGGAGAATGCCGAGCTGCGGCTGCGGGCCGGGCCCGAGACCGTGCTCACCGGGTCGAGCCCGGCGGTGCATCAGGTGCGCAACCAGATCGAGCGGGTGGCGCCGACCGGGTCGCGGGTGCTGATCACGGGACCCGCGGGAAGCGGCAAGGAAGTGGCGGCGCGCATGATCCATGCGCGGTCGCGGCGGGCGGAAGGGCCGTTCGTGGTGCTGAATTGCGCGACGCTCAATCCGGGCCGTTTCGAGGAGGAATTGTTCGGCGTCGAGGCGGGCAACGATCCGGCGTCCGCCCCGCGCCGGGCCGGCGTGCTCGAGCGGGCGCACACGGGCACGCTGCTGCTCGACGAGGTTTCCGACATGCCGCTCGAGACGCAGGGCAAGATCGTGCGCGCGCTGCAGGATCAGACGTTCGAGCGGATCGGCGGCACGAGCCGGGTGAAGGTGGATGTGCGGGTGCTGGCGACCACCAACCGCGATCTGCAGGCGGAGATCGCGGCGGGGCGGTTCCGGGAGGATCTCTATTACCGGCTGGCGGTGGTGCCGCTGAAAATCCCGAGCCTGAAGGAACGGCGCGACGACGTTCCGGAACTGGCACGGTATTTTCTCGCGCGCTCGCGCGAGGTTTCCGGCATGCCGGGGCGGGAGCTTTCGGCGGACGCGATGACCGCGCTGCAGGCTTACGAATGGCCCGGGAACGTGCGGCAACTGCGCAATCTGATGGATTGGCTGCTCATCATGGCACCGGGCGGGCCGAGCGAGCCGATCCGGGCGGACATGCTGCCGCCGGAAATCGGGCAGGGTGCGCCGGCGCTGCTGAATTTCGATCCGACCGCGGACGTGATGGGGCTGCCCCTGCGCGAGGCGCGGGATTTGTTCGAGACGCAGTATCTGCAGGCCCAGTTGCTGCGGTTCGGGGGGAATATCTCGCGGACCGCCGGGTTCGTGGGGATGGAGCGGAGCGCGCTGCACCGGAAGCTCAAGCAGCTTGGGGTCAATTCGGAGGATCGGGTGCCGCAATAGAAGGCAAGGGTTTCTTCTTTTTCTGAAGAAAAAGAAGCAAAAAGACTTCTGTCCGGATGAGACCGAGACGTTTCTCCATCTCGTCTCATGCGTGAGAGTTTGTTTTCAAAAAAAGAACAAAAGGCCTTCCTTTGTCCCGCACAGCCTATGTCAACGGCCGCTACCTCCCGCTCGCCGACGCCGCGGTCCATGTCGAGGATCGCGGGCTGCAATTCGCCGACGGCGTCTATGAGGTTCTCTACGTGCGCGAGGGGGTTCCGCTCGATGCGGGGCTGCATCTGGCGCGGCTCGAGCGGAGCCTGCGTGAGCTGAGGCTGGCGCAGCCGGTTCCGCGCGCGTCGCTGGAGGCGGTCGTGGGGGAGATCATCCGGCGCAACCGGTTGCGCCACGGGCTCGTCTATATCCAGGTGACGCGGGGGACGGCGCCGCGGTTGCATGTGTTTCCGAAAGCGGGAACCAGGCCCACGCTGATCGTGACCGGGCGGCGCGCGGCGCCGATGCCGCCCGACCTCGAGCATTGGACCGCGCGCGCGATCACGCTGCCGGACGAGCGCTGGGCGCGATGCGACATCAAGTCGGTCTCGCTGCTGCCGAACGTGCTGGCCAAGCAGGCGGCGAAGGAGGCCGGCGCGATCGAGGCCATTCTCTACGACCGGGACGGCATGGTGACCGAGGGGGCGTCGACGAGTGTGTGGATCGTCGATCGCGCAGGGCGGTTGCGGACGCGGGCGCTGGGGCCGGAGATTTTGCCGGGATGCACGCGGGCGGCGCTGATCGAGGAGATGGAAAAGTCGCAGATCGGCTTCGAGGAGCGGGCGTTCGCGGTCGAGGAGTTGCGGGGGGCGCGGGAGATTTTTCTGACCGCGGCAACCACTTTCGTGAAGCCCGTGACCGAGCTCGACGGCATCCGGGTGGGGGATGGGCGCGCCGGACCGGTGGCGAGCCGGTTGTTCGCGCTGTTCGCGGCACGGGCTTGAGGAAGGCGGGGCCCCGGCAGGCCCCGTTACGATGAAACAAAGAGTAACCCGGTATGAGGGTCTCCGGCCCTCTTGCCATGCCCCTCAGCGCCCCTAAACTCGTCGCCGCACGCAAGAACAAAGACCCCGAAACTCGCCTGCCGGCATTTTCGCGCCCGGCACAACCAAAAGGAAAAAACGTGCCCAACGACAAATCCCAGAACGTGCAGGATGTGTTCCTGAACCACGTCCGCAAATCGAAGACGCCGGTGACGGTCTTCCTCGTGAACGGCGTGAAATTGCAGGGCATCATCACTTGGTTCGATAATTTCTCCGTGCTGCTGCGCCGCGACGGACATACACAGCTCGTCTATAAGCACGCGATCAGCACGGTGATGCCGGGCGCGCCGATCCAGCTTTTCGATCCCACCAAGCCGGAAGGGAGCGCCCAAGCTGACGCCCCCGCCTGATCTGCCGAACGGCAGCGCGGAACCCGTCCGCGCGGCCGTCATTCTGCCCTGGGAACGCGATCGCGCGCAGGGACGCGCGGCCGAAGCGCGGCTCGCGGAGGCCGTGGGGCTCGCGGCCTCGATCGGGCTCGTGGTCGTGCACAGCAATATCCTGCCGCTCAGGGAGCGAAGGCCGGCGACGCTGCTCGGGCCGGGCCAGGTGGAGCTCGAAGCCGGCGCGCTCGCGGAATCGCGCGTGGCGGTCGCGATCGTCGATGCGTCCCTGACCCCGGTGCAGCAGCGCAATCTGGAGCGCGCCTGGAAGACCAAGGTGATCGACCGCACCGGGCTCATCCTCGACATTTTCGGCGAACGCGCGGCGACGCGGGAAGGGGCGCTGCAGGTGGAGCTCGCCCATCTCGATTATCAGCGCTCGCGGCTGGTGCGGTCCTGGACGCACCTCGAGCGGCAGCGGGGCGGTTTCGGCTTTCTGGGCGGTCCTGGCGAGACGCAGATCGAGGCGGACCGGCGGCTCATCGGCGACCGGATCGCGAAGATCCGCCGCGAGCTCGACCAGGTCAGGCGCACCCGCGGGCTGCATCGGGCGGCACGCCGGCGCGTGCCGTTTCCGGTCGTCGCGCTGGTCGGGTACACCAACGCCGGCAAATCGACGCTGTTCAACGCGCTTACCGGCGCCGAGGTCACCGCGCGCGACCAGCTTTTCGCGACGCTCGATCCGACCATGCGGGGGCTCGTGCTGCCGTCGGGGCGGCGCATCATCCTGTCCGACACGGTGGGTTTCATCAGCGAGCTGCCGACCCAGCTCGTGGCGGCGTTCCGCGCGACGCTCGAGGAAGTGGCGGAAGCGGATCTGATTCTGCATGTTCGCGACGCGGCGCATCCCGATACGGACGCGCAATATCGTGACGTGATGACGGTGCTGGCGACGATGGAGAAGGAGGCGACGCTCTCCTCCGGCTGGCGCGACCGGATCGTGGAGGTTCTGAACAAGGCCGATCTGCTCGGCGGGATCGATGCGGTGGCGCGTCGGCCGGGAGCGGTCGCGGTTTCGGCGCTGACCGGCGAAGGGCTGCCGGCGCTGCGCGAGGCGATCGATGCCAGGATCGCGGCCGGGATGGAGCAGGCGGAATACGAAATTCCGCATGCCGATGGCGCGCGGCTGGCTTGGCTCTATGAGCACGGGGAAGTGCTCGCGCGCGAGGATGACGAGAGTGCCGCGCATGTGCGGGTGCGGCTGCTGCCGGCGGATCGGGCGAGATTCGAAGGGTAGAGCCTGCTTTCGCAATGGACGAGGCGGCTACCGGTCCCGTGCCAAACGGATAAAGTCTTTTTGCGTCCTTTTCTTCAGAAAAAAAGAATCCTAAAACTTCACCTTCACGCCGCCGAAGAACCCGAGCGGCGCCGCCAGCGAGTAGCTGCGCGGGTTGGTTGCGTTCGGCGCCTGGGCGAGGAACACGGCGCTGGTCGAGCCGAATGTGCCGAAGGTGTAATAGCGACGGTCGAGCAGGTTTTCGGCTGAGGCGAAGAGTTGCAGGTGGGGCGTGATGTCGTAGCTGGCGTGGGCGTTCAGCGTGAAGAAGCCGGGCAGGCGCGGGGTGAGGTTCGCTTCGTCGCCGATCAGGAACTGGCCGCTTTGCAGCAGGCCGTCGAGGCCGGCGTGGAACCGGCTGGTGAAGTCGATGTCGAGGCCGAGCTTCAGCACGTTGCGGGGCAGGCCGGGAAGGGTGTCGCCGGGGCGTACGGTGATGGTGCCGTTCGGGCTGGCGGCGGGATTGTTGCCGGCAGATTCGACGTAGCCCGATTGGAAGGTGGCGTCGAGATAGGTGTAGTCGAGGTAAGCGGAGAACCAATCGCCATGGGCGTCGAGCCGGGCCGAGAAGCCCTGGCGGCGGGTCTGCCCGACATTGGCGAAATAGGCGTAGTTCAATATCGGGCTGTTGATGAAGGTGATGTCGTTCTGGTTTTCTGACCGGAACAGGTTGAAATCGTAGGCGAGGCCGATATCGGCGGGCAGGTCGGCGCGCCCGCGGACGCCGATCTGCACGGTGTGGGCGATCACCTGGTTGAGGTTGGGGTCGCCCACGAAGAAATTGGCGAGGCTGCAGGAGTTTTTCGGGCCGGCGCAGGAAAGCTCGGCCGGGGTGGGGGCGCGGTTGGAGACCGCGTAGCTGGTGTAGAGGGTCGCGAGCGGGCCGAAGCGGTAGGTGGCACCGATTCCGGGGTTGAAATGACCAAAGGCGTGGTTGCCGGTCAGATCGCCGCCGTGATTGTCGTGCAAATCGATTTCGGCGAAATTGTAGCGGCCGGACAGGGTGAAGGCGAGCGCGCGGGTCAGGTTGATCGTGTCGGAGGCGAACCACCCGGCATAGGCGTCGGTGACGGCAACCGAGGCAGGAATCGTGTTGCCCGGTTCGTCGATCAGCACGAGCGGGCCGGTGACCACGCGGGTGAGCGGCGTCAGGCCGCCGATGAAGGGGGTGGCGCCGAAGCTCGTCTGAGCGCCGTCGAACGAGGCGCCGGTGACGAAGTGGTTGCGAAGCCCCAATAGCGACCCGGTGTCGGTGAGCTGCAGCGCGGTGCCGTAGCCGTTGCTGTTGGTGCTTTGCACGTCGAGCTGGCTGTATTGGCCGCTCGGGATGTAGGCGGGGATGGTGCGGCCGCCGAGCGTGGTGCTGGGCACGCCGGGGGCCTGACAGAGCAGCAGGCTGCCGTTGTTGCAGGGCGTGTCGTTCGGCGCATTGCCGTTCAGCACGTGCTGCGAAAAGTAATTGTAGTAGGCTTGTGTCTGCAGCGAGAGCGTGTCGCTGAGCGGCAGGTTGAGACGGATCGAAGGCTGGACGAGGCGGTTGTCGATTTCGTTGGGGGCGGTGAATTGCGCGCGCGAATCGGCGGCGAGCAACTGGACCGGCGCGGTGGCGGGGCCGTTGATGACCGAGTTGCCGAGCGAGAGATCGATGTGGAGTTCGGCGCCCTGATGGCGGATGCCCCAGTCGCCGTAGAAATTCTCGATGTCGGTGGATTGCAGGTCGCGCCAGCCATCCTGATGGATGACGCTGCCAGCGACATAGAGCGATTGATCGCCCCATTGCTTGCCGTATTGCGCGTCGGTCTGGATCTGGCCGAACGAGCCGCCGGAGAGATCGGCCTCCGCGCCATGGAAGGAGAACCCGTCCTTCAGCGCCAGATTGACCGAGCCGCCGAGGGCGTTGAGGCCGAAGAGCGGGTTGGCGCCCTCGATGTTGAGGCGGTTGATGGCGACGGAAGGGATCATGTCCCAATTCACCGTGTCGCCGAAAGCGGTATTGAAGCGGATGCCGTTGACGTAGACGGCGATCCCCTGCGGCGTTCCTTGCAGCGGCGAAACTTCGTAGCCGTTGTAGAAGAGCGAGGGCTGGTAGGGGTTGCCGGCGGCATTGTCGAGATTGACGCCGGAGGCGAGCGTGCCGAGCGCCTGGAGCAGGTCGGGCGCGCCCTGGCGGGCGATGTCGGCGGCGCCGAGCGACTGGGTGGTGGTGGGAACGAGGTTGCGGTCGATGCCGCTGCCGAGCAGGGGCGAACTGCCGACCACGGTGATCTGCTCGGTGCTGGCCGGGGGCGGCGGGGGCGCGGGCGCTGGCTCGCTTTGGGCGAGCGCGCCGGCGCCGGGCCAGGCGGCGGCGAGCAGGGCGAGGCGGAGCGGGGACGATCGCGCTATGCCGGGCGGGCGCATATCGCGGTTAAAGCGGCCGCGGGGCCGGTTTGGCGAGAGGCGGGCTTCCCGGGATCGCCGGGAAATTTTCCCGGGTTGACGGGTGTGCGGCGCGTGGCATCGGCTGGGGCGATGTCGCTGCGTTTCCGCCTGCTGGCCGCGATCTTTCTGGCGTTGCTCGCGAGCTTTTCGCTGAGCGCGGGGCTGTCCGTGTGGCACGCGTCGCGCACGACGCGGGCGGATCTGGCGGCGTCGCTGCGGGATGCGGGGCGGAGCGCGCAGGCAGCACTCGGGATCTTGCCGGCGGGGGCGGCGGGCTCGGCGGCGTTGCGCGGCCTGGTCGAGGCGTTCGACGGCAGCCGGCATCTGCAGGCGGCGCTGGTGGCGCCGGGCGGGGCCGTGGCGGTGATGAGCCGGCCGGCGGCGATCGATCCGCCGCCGCGATGGTTCGTCCGGCTGACCGTGCCGGCCATGGCGCCGATTTCGTTGCCCGTCCGCGGGGTGCCGGGGATCGCGGCGCTGCTTGTGACGGTCGATCCGGTGAGCGAGGCGGCGGAACGGTGGGGCGAGTTGCGCGGGCGGCTCGCCGGATTTGCGACCTTTTTCGCGCTGGCGGGGCTTTTGGGGAGCGTGATCGTGGCCCGAAGCCTGCGGCCGCTCATCGCGCTGGCGCAGGGGCTGGCGCGGCTCGGGCGGGGCGAGACACCGCCCGATTTGCCGGTGGGGGGACCGCCGGAGGTGGCGGGACTGGCACGCGCGTTCAACGGGCTGTCGGCGGCGCTGGCGCGGGCGGAGGCGCGGAACCGGCAATTGTCGCTTCAGGTGCTGACGATTGCCGAGGAGGAACGCGCGGAGATCGCGCGCGACCTGCATGACGAGATCGGGCCGTTGCTGTTCGCGATCACCAATTTCGCGGCGGCGATCGGGCGGCAGGTGGAGCTCGGCGACGTGGCGGGCGTGCCGGCGCAGATCGCCGCCATCCAGGACGCGACCGCGCGGGTGCAGCGCGGCGTGCGCGACATGCTCGACCGGCTCGACGAGGCTGGCGCGGCGCCCGACGATCTGCCGGCGTCGCTGGCCGATCTGCTGGATTTCTGGCGCTCGGTGCGGCCGGAGACAGGATTTTCGCTGATGGCCGATCCGGTGGAGCGGCTTTCGGCCGAGATGCGGGAGTGTCTGTTCCGGGCGGCACAGGAGGGCGTGAACAATGCGGTGCGGCATGGGCGACCGCGCCACGTCACGGTGCGGCTCGGCGCGGCGGCGGGGGATGTGTCGCTCAGCGTTGCCGATGACGGCGCGGGGGGGGTGGAGAAGCCTGGGCGGGGATTGGCGGGGATGCGGGCGCGGGCGGCGGCGCTGGGGGGAACGGTCGGGATTGCGCGGGAGCGGGGATGGGAGGTGACGGTGCGGCTGCCGCGCGAGGATGTTGCCGACACGCAACTGTCGGCGGCATGAAGATCCTCGTGGTGGATGACCATGCGGTGGTGCGCGCCGGCCTGCGGCAGATGGTCACGGCGATGATGGGAGCCGAGGCGCGCGAGGCCGCCGACGGCGAGGCGGCGCAGGCGGTGCTCGAGACGTGGCGTCCGGATGTGGTGCTGCTCGATCTGGGGCTGCCGGGCATGGGCGGGCTTGGGCTGCTGCCGGGATTCGCGCGGGAGGGGCTGCGGGTGCTGGTGGTGAGCATGCACACGGCGCCGCTCTATGCGACGCGGGCGATGGAGGCCGGGGCGCTCGGCTATGCGTCGAAGAACGTGGCGCCGGACGAGCTCGTCGCCGCGCTGCGGCTGGTGGCGGAAGGTAAGCGCTATATCGAGCCGCGCATCGCGCAGGCGATGGCGCTGCAGCGGATCGATGCGGGAGACCGGCTGCACCGGCTTAGTCAGCGCGACCTCGAGATGTTGCGGCTCATGGCGAACGGTGCGGGCCTTTCGGATATCGCGGCCTCGCTCGGCATCAGCTATAAAACCGTGGCGAACAATCTCGGGCTGATCCGCACCAAGCTCGGGGTGGCGCGCACGGCCGATCTGATACGGCTGGCGATCGAGACCTGCGGCGAGCGGTGAGCAAGGGAGAGAACGAACGATGACCCGTCCGCCTTTGCCGCCTTTCGATGAGGCGAGTGCTGCGCAGAAGGTTCGCGCCGCGGAGGACGCCTGGAACAGCCGCGATCCGGCGCGGGTGGTGCTGGCCTACACGCCAGACAGCCGGTGGCGGAACCGCGTGGAGTTTCTGCAGGGCCGCGCCGAAATCGAAGCGTTCCTCGCGCGTAAATGGCGACGCGAGCTGGATTACCGGCTGATCAAAGAGCTTTGGACGTTCGCCGGAAACCGCATCGCGGTGCGTTTCGCCTACGAGTTCCACGACGATTCCGGCCAGTGGTTTCGTGCGTACGGCAACGAGAACTGGCAGTTCGACGAGGATGGGCTGATGGCGGTGCGGATCGCGAGCATCAACGAACATCCGATCGCGGAGGCGGCGCGGTTGTTCCGATGGCCGCTCGGGGCTCGCCCGGAGGGACATGCGGGGTTGAGCGCGCTTGGGCTTTGAGGAGTGGTTCTTTTTTTGAAAAAAAAGAACCAAAAAAACTTTTACGCATGAGACGGGGTGGTTGAGGGTCCGTCACTTATGCGGATAAAGTCTTTTTGGTTCTTTTTCTTCAGAAAAAGAACATCTTACTTTCTGGGATCGAAAGCGCGCCAGTCGCGCTCGTCTTCCGGCGCCGGGCGCGCGGCGAAATCGGCGAGTTCGTTGCTGCTGCGCCAGCCTTGTTCGTCGGCATCGAGGACCAGCGCGTCCTCGCCGTAGGCGAACCAGGATTCCAGCACTTCGTTCGGGCTCATCCCCGGGCTGCGGCAGCGCTCCACGCTGTCGCGCACGTAGGCGCGGGCGAAGGCGTTGGCCTGCATGATGGTGGGAAAGCCGCCGATTTCCTCGACCACATTGTCTTCCGCGCCGCCCGAGAGATCGAGGATGCGCACGCGCCAGCCGCCTTCGGGAGCGAAGAGGTCGCTCATCGCACGAGCTCCGTGAAACCGTTGGTGATCGGGTAGCGGCGGTCGCGGCCGAAGGCGCGGGCGGTGATTTTCACGCCGGGGGGCGCCTGGCGGCGCTTGTATTCGGCACGGTCGAGCATTTTCCAGACGCGCAGCACGGTGGCGCGGTCGAAGCCTTCGGCCGCGAGTTCCTCGACGCCGCGTTCGCGCTCGATGAGGTTTTCGAGAATGGCGTCGAGCGTGGCGTAGGGGGGCAGGCTGTCCTCGTCGCGCTGGTCGGGGCGGAGTTCGGCGCTGGGGGGTTTGGTGATCACGCGGTCGGGCATGACGGGACCTTCGGGGCCGCGGGCGCCGCGCGGGCGGTTTTCGTTGCGCCAGCGCGACAGCGCGAACACGGTGGTTTTGTAGACGTCCTTGAGCACCGAGTAGCCGCCGCACAGATCGCCGTAGAGCGTGGTGTAACCGACCGACATTTCGCTTTTGTTGCCGGTGGTGAGCAGCATATGGCCGAATTTGTTGGAGAGCGCCATGAGGATCAGGCCGCGGATTCGGGATTGGATGTTTTCCTCGGTGATGTCGCGTTGCGTCTCCGCGAAGAACGGGTCGAGCGAGGATTGGAAGGCCCGCATCGCGGGTTCGATCGGGATCGTGTCGTATTTCAGGCCGAGGCGGCGGGCACAGTCGGCGGCGTCTTCGAGGCTTTCGCGGCTGGTATAGGGGCTGGGCAGCATGACGGCGTGGACCCGCTGCGGGCCGAGCGCATCGGTGGCGATGGCGGCGGAGAGCGCGCTGTCGACGCCGCCGGAAAGGCCGAGGATGATGCCGGGAAAATTGTTTTTGCCGACATAATCGGCGAGGCCGAGCATGAGGCAGCGATAGGTTTCCTCGAGCGGGTGGGGCTCTGGCGGCAGTGGCTGCGGCTTGCAGACGAGGCGGTCGCCCTCGCGTTCCCATTCGGTGACGGCCAGCGCGGGTTCGAACGAGGGCAGGAGGACGGCGAGGCTGCGGTCCGGGTTGAGGACGAAGCTGGCGCCGTCGAAGACGAGTTCGTCCTGGCCGCAGACCTGGGCGCAAAAGATGAAGGCGAGGCCGGTTTCGACCACGCGGCTGACGGCGAGTTCGATGCGGCGGCCGGATTTGCCGTCCTCGTAGGGCGAGCCATTGATGCTGAGCAGCAGTTCGGCGCCGGTGGCGGCCAGCGTCTCGGCGACCTCGGGGAACCACCAATCCTCGCAGATCATCAGGCCGAGCCGGGTGCCGCGGAAGACGACGGGGCCGGGGACGGGGCCGGGGGTGAAGACGCGCTTGTCGTCGAACACGCCGTAATTGGGGAGTTCGTGCTTGGCGCGGCGGGCGGTGATGCGGCCGGCGTCGAGCAGGAAGGCGGCGTTGTGGATGGCGCTGCCTTCGGCCCAGGGGCCGCCGACGATGAGGCCGGGGCCGCCGTCCGCGGTGTCGGCGGCGAGGGCGGCGATGGCCTGGTCGCAGCGTTCGACGAAGGCGGGTTTGAGGACGAGGTCTTCGGGCGGGTAGCCGGCGATGGAGAATTCCGGGGTGACGACGAGGTCGGCGCCGAGGCGCGCGGCTTCGGCGCGGGCGGCGCGGATGCCGGCCAGGTTGGATTCGATCTGGCCTTCGTGGGGATTTATTTGCGCTATCGCTATTTTAAGCATTTGTTTCCGCAGGGGCTCTGCCCCTGCACCAAGCTGGGGCCGAAAGGCCCCAGACCCCATAACTTGGGGGGACCCTTCTAAGAAATGGGGTCTGGGGCCTTTCGGCCCCAGCGGGTCCCGGGCAGAGCCCGGGCCGCCGGAGGCGCGCCGTAACCTAACCGCGCTTCGCGCTAAAGACTTTGCGCCAGCAGCACTGCGTTCAGCACCAGGACGAGTCCGGTAGCGCCCCAGGCGAGGGCGCTGGTGCGGGTGTCGAGGCGGAAAGCGCCCATCACCGCTTCGCGGCGGCTCAGGATCAGCAGGGCGATCATGGGGATGGGCAGGACCAGGCTCAGCACCACCTGGCTCAGCACCAGGCACCAGGTCGGGTCGAAGCCGGCGGCGACGACGGCGAAGGCGGGGATCATGGTGATGAGCCGGCGCAGTTCGACCGGGATTTTCCAGCCGAGAAAGCCCTGCATGATGAGCTGGCCCGCCATGGTGCCGACGACCGAGCTCGAGATGCCGGAGGCCATCAGCGAGATCAGGAACAGGCCGGCGGCGGCGCTGCCGAGCAGCGGGCCGAGCGTGTGGTAGGCGGTGCCGATTTCGGCGACCTCGGGGTGGCCGCGATGGAAGGCGCTGGCGGCCATCATCACCATGGCGGCGTTGACGAGACCGGCGAAGGTGAGGGCGGCGATCACCTCGCGGTGGGAAAAACGCACGAGGTCGGCGCGCTCGGCATCGTTGCGGGCGGGCGCGCGGGCCTGGGTCAGGCCGGAATGCAGGAAGATCGCGTGCGGCATGACGGTGGCGCCGACGATGCCGACCGCGAGCGTGACCGCGCCCTGGCCGGGGAGGCGGGGGACGATCATGCCGAGCGCGGCGGCGCCCCAGTCGGGCGGGTCGATGGCAAGTTCGGCGAGGTAGGAGAGGCCGATCGCGGCGACGAGGCCGGTGATGGCGAGTTCGAGCGGGCGGAAGCCGCCGCGCTCGAGGCCGAGCAACAGGAAGACGATGGCGCCGGTGACGATCATGCCGGCGAGGATCGGGAGGTGGGCGAGCAGGGAGAGGCCGATGGCGCCGCCCAGGAATTCGGCGAGATCGGTGGCCATCGCGGCGATTTCGCTGGCACCCCACATGCCGAGCACGACGCGGCGGGGAAAGTGGGCGCGGCTCAGTTCGGCGAGGTTGCGGTTGGTGACGATGCCGAGCCGGGCAGAGAGGGCCTGGAACAGCATGGCGATCAGGTTGGCGGCGAGCACGACCCAGAGCAGCGCGTAGCCGTAGCGGGCGCCGGCCTGGATGTTGGTGGCGAAATTGCCGGGATCGACATAGGCGACCGAGGCGACGATGGCGGGGCCGGCGAGCGGCGCGATGGCGCGCCAGCCACGGCGGCGGCCGGCCAGGACCTCGCGCACGGCCGCGGTGGTGCGGTCGGTCAGGGCGCGCAGGCCGAGGGTGGAATCCATGGGCGTAATGTAGTCTTGGCTACATCCTGGGCAAGGTGCTAAAAATGTTTATGGCCAGTAACGAAAGAGCCGGAGCGCCGCTGGAGCCCGAGGCCGATCAGGCAAGACGGTTCGGCCGGATGCGCAGCGCGCGGGCCACCGAAACGCTCGAGGATTATGCCGAGTTGATCGCCGACCTGCTGGATTGCGAGGGCGAGGCGCGGGCGACCGATATCGCGCGGCGCTTGGGCGTCTCGCATGTGACGGCGGTAAAGGCGATCGGGCGGCTCAAGCGCGAGGGGCTGGCGACGGCGCGGCCGTATCGGGGGGTGTTTCTGACCGAGGCCGGGCGGGCGCTGGCCGAGCGGGTGCGGGCGCGGCACCGGCTGGTGGTGGATTTGCTGATCGCGGTGGGGGTGCCGGAAGAGGATGCCGAGACGGATGCCGAGGGGATCGAGCATTACGTCTCGCCTGGGACGCTGGAGGCGTTCGCGCGGTTTCTGAGCGAGCGGCGCTGATGCGGCGGGTTTTGCGCTGGGTATTCGGGCTCGGGCTTGCGCTGGCGCTGCTCGTGCTCGTGGTGGCGGGCGGGGTCGCGGCTTACGGCTATCATGTGCTGCAGGCATCGCTGCCGGCGCTCAAGGGCACGCGGGCGCTGACGGGGCTTGGCGCCCCTGTGACGGTCGCGCGGGATGCCGGCGGTGTGCCGGCGATCACCGGAGGAAGCCGGACCGATCTGGCGCGGGCGCTCGGGTTCCTGCACGGGCAGGAGCGGTTTTTCCAGATGGATCTGCTGCGGCGGGACGGGGCCGGGGAGCTTGCGGCGCTGGTGGGTCCGGGCGCGCTGCCGGTGGACCGGCTGCACCGGGTGCACCGGTTCCGGGCGCGGGCGGCGGCGATTCTGGCTGCCATGCCGGCGGCGGACCGGGGGCTGCTGGACGCGTATGTGGCCGGGGTGAATGCGGGGCTGGCGGCGCTGGGGCACGCGCCTTGGGAATACACGCTGCTGCGCCAGGCGCCGGCGCCCTGGACCGCGGCCGATACGCTGCTCGTGGTCGATGCGATGTATTTCGATCTGCAGGCGAGCGGGCCGGCGGGGCAGTTGCAGCGCGCGGCGGCGGAGGCGGCGTTGGGACCCGCGATGGCGGATTTCCTGTTTCCGCGCAGCACGGCCGAGGACGCGCCGATCGATGGCAGCGTGATCCCGGAGCCGCCGATCCCGGATACCGGGGCACGGCCCGCGGCGGGGCCGGCGCCGGCGCCGGCGCCGGCGCCGGCCGAGCATGGCTCCAACAATTTCGCGGTGGCCGGGCGGCTGACCGGGACCGGGGCGGCGATGCTCGAGAACGACATGCATCTCGCGCTGCGGGTGCCGAACATCTGGTTCCGGGCGCGCATGACCATCCCGGGGAAGCTCGATCTGAACGGGGTGACGCTGCCCGGGACGCCGTTCCTGGTGGCGGGGAGCAATGGCCGCGTCGCCTGGGGGTTCACCGACAGCTACACCGAGACCGGGGACGCGGTGGTGCTGCAGATGCTGCCGGGCGATCCGCCGCGCTACGCGACGCCGTCGGGGCCGCAACCGATCGAGACCCAGCATGAAAGCCTGTGCGCGGCGGGCGGCGGCTGCCAGGATTTTCCGGTGCGCGAGACCATCTGGGGGCCGATCGAGGGCACGGACGCGCAGGGGCGGCCGGTGGCGTGGCGCTGGGTGGCGCACGATCCGAACAGCATCCGGATCGGTGGAATGCTGGGGCTGGAGCAGGCGCAGGACGTGGCCTCGGCCCTGGCGGCGGCGCACGAGGCGGGGATCCCGGCGGAGAATCTGCTGGTGGCGGATGCCGCGGGGCATATCGCCTGGACCATCATCGGGCAGGTGCCGCGGCATCACGGGCTCGAGGCGGGGATCCCGCAATCCTGGGCCGATGGGCAGCATGGCTGGGACGGGTATCTGGCGCCGGCGGAGGTGCCGGTGGTGCGCGATCCGGGCTCGGGTCGGCTATGGAGCGCCAATGCGCGGGTGGTGGGCGGAGCGGCGCTCGCGCTCCTCGGCGACGGCGGTTACGCCTGGGGGGCGCGGGCGCAGAAGATCCGCAACGATCTGCTGGCGCGGCCGAGCTTCTCGGAGCGCGATCTGCTGGCGATCGCGACGGACGCGGAGGCCGCGGTGCTCGTGCCATGGCAGAAGCTGATGCTGGAGGCGATCGCGGCGCATCCGCAATACGGTTCGTTGCGGCCGGCGGTGGAAGCCTGGGGCGGGCGCGCGTTGCCGGAGTCGGTGGGGTATCGGCTGGTGCGGCGGTTCGAGCTGGCCTCGGTGCGGCTGATTTACGCGGGGCTGACGCAGCCGCTCGGGGAAGAGATCCGGCTGCCGGGGAGTGCGCCGCGACCGGCGGAGCGGCTGCTGGAGGCGCGGCCGGGATGGGTGCCGGCGCCGTTTCACAGCTGGGATGAACTGACCGGGCGCGCGCTGGCCCGGGTACTGACGGAGGTGCAGAGCACGAAGGGGGGACTGGCGGGCTTCACCTGGGGGGCGGTCAATCGCACCGGGATCGGCAATCCGCTGGCGGCTTTCGTGCCGGGGCTGCGGGCGCTGACCGATCCACCCGATGTGCCGGTGGCGGGCGATTCGATCGTGCCGCGGGTGGCGATCCCCGGGTTCGGCGCGTCGGAGCGGATGGTGGTGAGCCCGGGGCATGAGG
The DNA here is from genome assembly GCA_027451405.1 of Acetobacteraceae bacterium. Classification (GTDB taxonomy): domain Bacteria; phylum Pseudomonadota; class Alphaproteobacteria; order Acetobacterales; family Acetobacteraceae; genus DAIDJM01. Next base: position 42,352 of record DAIDJM010000065.1, read on the forward strand.
CGAGCGGGATTCTCGAGATGCCGGCAGGGCAGTCGGACAATCCGCTGTCGCCCTATTACCTGGCGGGCGAGGCGGATTGGGTCGACGGGCGGCCCGCGCCGCTGCTGCCGGGGCCGGCGCGGTGGACGCTGACGCTGACACCGTAACGCCGTGTAAAAGCGAGCACGAAGCAACTGGACAAGGCTCGCCTCACGCTCCCATCCTATGCCTCTATGAGCGGCTTTGCCGGCACCGATTTTCTCGACGAATCCACGCTGACGCAGGGCGTCATCGGGCGGCGGATCGCGGGCTGGCTGTTCGACGCGATCCTGATGGGGCTGATCTCCGGTCTTCTCTGGACGGGTTTGGTCCTGCTCGGTTTCCTCACCTTCGGTCTGGGCTGGTGGCTGCTGGGCGGCCTCTGGGTGGTTCCGATCGCCTACACGACGCTGTTCGTGTCCTCGACGATGCAGGCCACGCCCGGGCAGGCGGCGGCGGGGCTGGTCGTGGTGCGCGACGACGACCTGGAACGGCCGACGCCGGCGCAGGCGCTCGTTTATGCCGCCGGTTACTGGATCACGCTGGCGCTCAGCGCGTCCCTGCTTTTCCTTCTGGCGTTCTTCTCCCGCCGCAAGCGCTGCCTCCACGACATCGTGGCCGGCGTGCTGGTGGCGCGGCGGGGTGGCGTGCCGGCGCTGCCGGCGGATTGGAGCTGGCGGCGCGGACCGGACGACCCATGACCTACAAGCCGCCGCGGCGGCCGCAATTCTTCTACACCACGGCGCCGCTGCCCTGCCCCTATGTGGAAGGCCGCATCGAGCGGAAGGTGGTGACCGAAATCACCGGCCCCGATGCCGACGCGCTGCACGACCGGCTCTCTCGCGCCGGCTTCCGGCGCAGCCACAACATCGCCTACGCGCCGGTCTGTCCGGCCTGTTCCGCCTGCGTGCCGATCCGCATCGCGGCCCGGCATTTCGAGCCGGGCGCCAGCCTCAAGCGCGTGGCACGGACGAACGCGGGCACCGAAGGGTTCGAAGTGCCGGCACGGGCGACTGCGGAACAATTCGCGTTGTTTCAGCGCTATCAGAATGCGCGCCATGGCGAAGGCGACATGGCGACCATGAGTTTCTACGATTTCCGCGCCATGGTCGAGGACACGCCGATCGAGACCATCATGGTCGAATTCCGCGATCTCGAGGACCGGCTGGTCGGCGCGTGCCTGGCCGACCGGCTCGGTGACGGACTCTCGGCGGTCTACAGTTTTTTCGAGCCGGCGCTGGCGCGGCGTTCGCTCGGCACGTTCGCGATCCTGTGGCTGATCGCGCGGGCCAAATCGCTCGGCCTGCCTTACGTGTATCTGGGCTACTGGGTGCCGGAGAGCCGTAAGATGGCCTACAAGGCGCGCTTCCGGCCGAGCGAGATCCTGAGCGGCGGCGTCTGGCGTACGCTGACGGAGGCGGAACTTTCGGGTGATTTCAGTCGCTCGGGGACGCTGCTGGTGCCGGCGGGGTGAGCATCATCGTTTCCTGAGGCGACGCGCGTCCGGCTCAGCCATGCCTCGGCCCGCCGGAGGCGATCGTGGTAGGTCTTCGGCGGCGTCCGTCCGGTCCGGCTGAGAGGAGTTCGTCATGCATCATCCGGCTTGCGGCTGCTGGTCGCGACGGTCGATCCTGGCGGCTGCCGCGTCCGTGGCGTTTCTGCCGGCGCGCGGCGCGCCAGCGCCGGTGCCGAGCCGCGAGACGCCGGCGGAGGCGCAGGCCGCGCTGCTCGCGGGGAACCGCCGCTTCATGGCCCACGATCTGCGGGCCTGCACCGAGGATCTCGCGACGCTGCGGCAATCCACGAAGGCGTCCCAGGCACCGTTTGCTGCGGTTCTCGCCTGTTCGGATTCGCGTGTGCCGGTCGAAATGATTTTCGACCAGACCATCGGCAGGATTTTCGTGGCGCGGGTGGCCGGCAACGTCGCGAGCGCGGAAGTGATTGCCAGCCTGGAATATGGCGCCGCGGTGCTCGGCACGCGCACGATCCTCGTGCTCGGCCACGGCAATTGCGGCGCGGTGGCGGCCGCGATGGCGGGAAAGCCGGCGCCGGGGCAGATCACCGCGCTCTACCGTTCGCTGCGGCCGGCGATCGACGAGGCGGGCGGCGACCTGGTTCGCGCGATCGAGGCCAATGCCCGGATTCAGGCGAAGCTGCTGCGGGATTCCTCGCCGGTGCTGGCCGGGCTCGTGGGTGCGGGCAAGCTCGGGATCTCGGCCGGCTATTACGATCTTGCAACCGGTGAGGTGCGCCTCCTGGGCGCCTGATTCGGGCCCCTGCCCAACGCGGACCAACGGTGTTTCACTGCCGGACCATGACCGATTCAAGCGCGATCGTGCTCGCGGCCGGACTGGGCCGGCGCATGCGCCCGCTCACCGAGGAACTGCCGAAACCCTTGCTCATGCTCGGCGGGCGCACCTTGCTCGATTATGCGCTCGACCGGTTCGCCGAGGCCGGCATCGCGCGCGTGGTGGTCAATGCGCATTGGCGGGCGGAGCTGCTGCGCGCGCATCTGGCCGAGCGGGCGCGGCCGCCCGAGACGCGGCTGCGGGTCGAGCCGGAATTGCTCGACACGGGAGGCGCGGTGGCGGCGGCGCTCGCCGACGGGATGCTCGGCGAGGGGCCGGTTTTCGTCGCCAATGGCGACAGTCTGCTGCTCGACGGGCCGCGTCCGACCCTCGCCCGGCTCGCCGAGGCGCTGACCGAGGCGCACGATGTGGCCATTCTGCTCGCCCGAGCCTGTCAGGTGCGGGCCGATGTCGGGGCCGGTGATTTCTTTCTCGATTCCTGGGGCCGGCCGCGCCGGCGCGGCGAACGCGAGATCGCGCCCTACGTGTTCGCCGGCGTCACGCTGGCCCGCCCCGCCTGCTTCGCCGGGCTGAACGGGCCGGCCTTCTCCATGAACGCGGTATGGGACCGGGCGATCGCGGCGGGGCGGCTCGCGGCGGTGGTGCATGACGGGCTCTGGTTCCATCTGAGCCGGCCGCCGGATCTGGAAGAGGCCGAGCATCAGCTCGCCGCGCAGATCACCGGGGTGACGACGTGAGCGCGGTTCGCCCACGCATCGCGACGATCCCGCTGGATGCGCCGTTCCTGGAGCGGCTCGCGCAATGGTGGCTGAGGGAAGGGGGCGAGGCTTTCGCCGATGCGCTGTTCCTGCTGCCGACGCGGCGGGCGGCGCGCGGGCTTGGCGAGGCCTTGCTGCGGGCGAGCGAGGGGCGGGCCCTGCTGTTGCCGCGCATCACCGCGCTCGGCGCGATCGACGAGACGCCGCTGGCGCTCGCCGGGCGGCTGGTGGCGCCGCCGCCGGTCGATCCGGCCAGGCGCCTGGCGGTGCTGTCGCGCTGGATCCTGGCGATGCGCGGCGCCCATGGCGCGCCGGAGACCGCGGACCGGGCCTGGCGTCTCGCCGCCGAGCTTGCGGCGCTGCTCGACGAGGCGGCGCGGGCGGAGATCGATCTCGCGGACGGGCTGCCGCTCGCGGTCGCCGGCGACCTCGCGACGCATTGGGCGGTGACGCTGGATTTCCTGGCGATCGTGACGCGGCAATGGCCGGCCTGGCTCGCCGAGCAGGGGCTGGCCGATCTGGCCGCGTCGCAGATCGCGAGCCTCGATGCGCAGGCACGGGCCTGGCGGGAGGCGCCGCCCGCCCATCCCGTGATCGCGGCCGGCAGCACGGGCGCCATTCCGGCCGTCGCGCGGCTTTTGCACGTGGTGAGCCGGTTGCCGCGCGGGCAGGTCGTGCTGCCCGGGCTCGATCTCGAGCTCGACGAGGCGAGCTGGGAGGCGCTGACCGACACGCATCCGCAGGCGAGTCTGCGGCGGCTGCTGCGCGCGCTCGATGCGCGCCGCGGGGATGTGGAAAGCTGGGGCGGGACGGAGACCGGCCGGGCGGCCCTGTTCCGCCGGGCGCTGCTGCCGGCCGGGAGCCTCGCGCAATGGCAGAGCGGGGCGGCGCCGGACACGGATGGGATCGCGCTGCTGCCGTGCCGCGACGAGGCCGAAGAGGCGCTCGCGGTCGCGCTCGCGCTGCGGAGCGCGATCGAAAAACCCGGCGCGCAGGCCGCGCTGATCACGCCCGATCGGGGGCTCGCGGCGCGGGTGGCGGCGGAATTGCTCCGGTTCGGCATCGTCGCCGATGACAGCGCGGGCGAGGCGCTGGCCGAGACGCCGCCCGCCCTGTTCCTGCGGCTGCTGGCCGATGCGGTCATGCGCGGCCTGCCGCCGGTGCCGCTGCTGGCGCTGCTGAAGCATCCGCTCGCCGCGGCGGGATTGGCGCCCGCGCGTTGCCGGGCCGAGGCACGGCGGCTCGAGCGCGACTGTCTGCGCGGCGCGCGGGCGGCGCCGGGGCTGCAGGCGATGCGCCGGCAGGGCGGGGATGGCGCGTTTCTCGATCGGCTGGCGGGCTGCCTCGCCCCGCTGCTCGCGCTGGCGCCGGATCGACCGGTGGCGCCAGCCGCGACATTGCTCGCGCTGATCGAAGCGGCCGAGGCGCTCGCGGCCACCGATGAGCAGCCGGGGGCCGAGCGCCTTTGGTCCGGCGAGGAGGGCGCGGCCCTCGCCGAGCATCTGTCCGCGCTGCTGGAGGCTTTCGGCGATCTGCCGCCGGAGCCTCCGGCCCGGCTGCCCGATCTGTTGGCGGCGGCGCTGGCCGGGATCGCGGTGCGGACACGCCGCGCGGTGCGGGGGCGCGAGGGGGCTGAGCATCCGCGCATCTTCATCTGGGGGCGGCTCGAGGCGCGGCTGCAAGCGGTCGATCTTGCCGTATTGGGCGGGCTTGCCGAGGGGAGCTGGCCCGAGGCGGCCGATCCGGGGCCCTGGCTCAGCCGGCGCATGCGCGAGGCGGTCGGGCTGCCCTCGCCCGAGGAGGCGATCGGGCTGGCGGCGCACGATTTCGTCTCGGTCTGCTGCGCGGCGGGGGAGGTTGTGCTGGCCGTTCCGGCCCGGCGCGAGCGGGCGCCGTCGGTGCCGTCGCGCTGGGTGGTGCGGCTCGAGGCGATGCTGCGCGGGCAGGGGGCCCGGCTGGCGGTGCATGACGCGCTGGCCTGGGCGCGGGCGCTCGATCTGCCGGCCGGACCGGCGCGGCCGGTGGCGCCCCCGCAGCCACGGCCGCCTGTGGCGCTGCGGCCGCGGAAGCTGAAGGTGACCGAGATCGAGACCTGGCTGCGGGATCCTTATGCGATCTACGCGAAGCATGTGCTGCAGCTGCGGCCGCTCGAGCCGCTGGAACCAGGGGTGGGCGCGGTCGAGTTCGGGCAAATCGTGCATGACGGGCTCGCCCGCTTCTATCGGGAGCATGGGGCGGCGTGGCCGGAGGGGGCGGCCGGGCGGCTGCGGCGGGCGATGGACGAGGCGCTGGAAGCGGCGGCGATGCCGGCTTCGTCCTGCGCCTGGTGGCGCCCGCGCTTGCGGCGGATCGCGGATTGGGTGGCTGAGACCGAGGTGAAGCGACGTGTGCTGAACCCGCCGGCTGCCCTCTGGGCCGAGATTCCCGGGCGCTGGGATTTCGAGGCGCCGGGCGGCCTCTTTAGCCTCAGAGGTCGCGCCGACCGGATCGAGCGGCGCCCGGAAGGCGGCTTGGCGGTCATCGACTACAAGACCGGCGAGGTGCCGAGCGAGGCCCAGGTCGAGCGGGGGGAGTTCCCGCAATTGCCGCTCGAGGCCGCGATGCTGCAAGCGGGCGCGTTCGGGGAGGTGCCGGCGGGCAGCGTGGTGGAGCTCGCCTACTGGAAAATCTCGGGCGGGCGGGAGCCGGGCGCCGAGACGCGTCTGTTCGAGGGCGATGCCGCAAGGCTTGCGGCCCAGGGCACCATTGCGCGGGAACGGCTGGCCGCGCGGATCGCGGCTTATGACCGCTTCGAGCAGGCCTATCTGGCGCAGCCGCACCCGGAGGCGGTGCCGCGCTTCGGAAAATACGGTCAGCTGGCGCGGGCGGCGGAGTGGATGGGGCTGGGTGTGGGGGAGGATTCAGGGTTCTGAAAGCGGTAGGCGTTCTTTGATGGCCTCCCTTTGATTGCTTCCCTGATTGCCTCCCACGGGCAGAGGCTCCGCCTCTCTTGCGTCCGGTTCTTCGACAGATGACGCACCGGCGGCAAGCCACTGGGGCCGAAAGGCCCCAGACCCCGCCGGCACGCATCAACCAAAACGCATCCGGCTTAAAAACGGAACCTTTTCAAATCAATCTCATACCCTGCTCCGGTGCCGGCCGCGGAATGAAGAGCCGCTCACGCGTCTCCGCGAGAGGTGCGGCGATATCGGCGCGGGTGAGCGCGGAGAGGAAGGCCCTGCCCCAGGCGGCGGGGGTGGCGTTTTCGAGCGTGCGCCAGCATTCGAGCCAGCGGCCCTGGCGTTCGGCAAGCGACATCGAGAGGGCGCGATCGAGCGCGTCGGCGATGTCGTCCGGGTCGTGCGGGTTGACCAGCAGGGCGGCGGGCAGCTGGTGGGAGGCGCCGGCGAAGCGGCTGAGCACGAGGACGCCGGGGTCCTGCGGGTCCTGGGCCGCGACATATTCCTTGGCGACCAGGTTCATGCCGTCGCGGAGCGGGGTGACGAGGCCCACGCGGGCTTCGCGCATATAGCCCGCGACGGTGTTGCGGGCGCCGCCGCGGGCGACGATGCGCAGCGGCGTCCAGTCGGGTTCGCCCCATTCGCTGTTGATCGCGCCGGCCTCGAAATTCAGCGCCTCGCGCAATTCGCGGTAGGCCGAGACTTCCTTTCGGGATTCGGCGGCAATCTGCAGGAAGGTGACGCGGCGGCGGTAGTCGGAGCGGGTCTCGAGCAGGCGGCGATAGCCGGTGAGGCGCTGCGGCAGGCCTTTGGTGGGGTCGAGCCGGTCGATGCCGAGGATCAGCGCCTGGCCGGTGAGGCTGCGGCGCAGGCGCTCGGTGGCGGGAGAGCGCCAGGCGGCTTCGGCCGCGGCGGCAAATTCGGCGGCGTCGATCTCGACCGGGAAGGCGCTGACGCGGATTCGCCTTCCAGCGAATTGCACTTCCGAGCTGCCGGGGAGGCGGGTGGCGCCGGTGAGGCGCTGCGCGGCGGCGACGAAGTTCTCGACGTCGTTCGGGGTCTGCAGGCCGATCAGGTCGGCGCCGAGCAGGTCGCGGATGAGCGCGCTCGCCTGGGGGACGCTGCAGAGCAGGTCGGGGGCGGGGAAGGGGATGTGGAGGAAAAAGCCGATCGGCGCGGTGACGCCGCGGGCGCGCAGCATCGCCGGCATGGCGGTCAGGTGGTAGTCATGGACCCAGATCAGGTCGGTCGGGCGCAGCAGGGGCAGCAGCGCTTCCGTCATGCGCTGGTTGACGTCGCGATAGACCTGGGCGGCGCGGCGGTCGAAGGCCATCGAATCGGGCATCGAATGGAGCAGCGGCCAGAGCGTGCCGTTGGAAAAATCGTTGTAGTAGCGGTCGTGCTCCTCGCGCGTGAGGTCGATGGTGGCGTAGCGGATGCTGCCGACCTGGGTGGTGTGGACGGTGCGGGAGGCGCTGTCGGCGATCTGGCCGCTCCAGCCGAACCAGAGACCGCCGCGCTTGGCCATGACGCCGTCGAGGGCCACCGCGAGGCCGCCGGCCTGCACTGTGCCTTCCTGCGGCGCCTGTACTCGATTCGATACGACAACTATGCGGTTCATCCTGCCTCCAGCAGCGCCACCGGCAAGCGCGCCAATGCATCGGCAAGTCGCAGCCTTCCGCCTGGCCGGATTGCCTCGCCGCCGCCGAGCGCATCCCGCCAATGCAGGGACGCCAGGCTGCGCGGGAGCACGATGGCCGTGTCTTCCCAGGCGCTCGGGCCTGTATGTGGATGATTCTGACTGAGGAGTCGTGCGGCATGTCTTGAAATGATTGTGATTGAATGTTGCTGACCCTGTCCTCTTGTAAACGCCAGCGCATGCCGGCAACGGTTCCCTTCGATGGCAAGTTTCGTGTAGCTGCCGTCAAGAAACAGGCTCGGGCGGCGCGCGCGCAAGGCGAGCGCGCGGCGGAGGATTGCCTGCTTGATTCGGCCGTCGCGCCAGTGGGGCAGGAGCTCGACGGGAGCCTGGTTGCCTTCGAGTGCGGCGCGGCGGGCGGCGAAATCGACCGGGCGGCGGTTGTCGGGATCGACGAGCGAGAAATCCCAGAACTCGGTGCCCTGATAGAGATCCGGGACGCCTGGGGCGGTGGCGCGGAGCAGCGTCTGGCCGAGCGCGTTGATGGTGCCGGCGGGGGCAAGCCGTTCGACGAAGGCGTGGAGGTCGGCGACGATCTGGGCCGGGCGGTCGGGGTCGAGCACGCCGGCGAGGAAATCCTGCGCGGCTTGCTCGTAGGCTTCATTCGGCGCGGCCCAGCTGGAGCGACGTTTGGCTTCGCGCAGCGCCTTCTGTTGCCAGGCGGCGACGCGGTCGCGGAAGGCCAGAAGGCCGTCGCGGTCCTGCGGCGCGAGATCGAGGGGCCAGGCGCCGATCAGGGTTTCGTACAGCATGATCTCGTCGGCGGCGTCGGGGGCTGGGCCGCCGAGATCGCGCTTGAGCGGGGCGTTGAGGCGGGTCCAGCGGGCCAGCGCCGCGTCCCAGAGATCGGGAAGTTCGCTGAGCACGGCGAGGCGGGCGCGGGTGTCCTCACCGCGCTTGTGGTCATGCGTGGCGGTGGCGAGCAGGGCGCGGGGGAAGCGGCGGTTTCGGTCGAGCGCGAGCGCGTGGAAGGCGGCGTCGGTGATGGCGAACTGCTCGGGGTCGCTGCCGACTTCGTTGCGAGAGAGCAACCGGCCGTAGCGGTAGAAGGCGGTGTCCTCGACGGATTTGGCGGCGGTGGGGGCAGAGAGCTGCTGGAAGCGCACCATGGCGCGCACGCGCTCCTGGCGGCGCAGGCCGGGCTTGATGTCGCGCAGGCCGGTGCCGGCGAGCCATTCGCCGAGCAGTTCGAGCAGGTCGCGGTCGGCGACGCGGACCGAGCGGCGGGCGCCGGCGAGCGCCCAGTCGAGCGCGCGGCGATCGGCATCGGAGATGCCGCCGGGGCCGGCATAGATGCGATAGACGCGGAAATGGGCGAGCAATTCGGTGAGCGTGCGGCTGATGCCGGTGAGCGTGTAGTCGCGCGTGGCGAGCCCCCGCCGGGCGATGCGGTGCAGTGCCACCGCGGTGCTGAACAGTTCGGAGGAGAGGCTTTCGCGCAGGATCTGGCGGCGCGCGGGAATCGCTTCGTCGTCGAAATTGCCCGAACGGCCGGTGCGCTCGGTCCAGATGCGGGTGATTTCGGCTTCGCCGTCCGGATCGTGCAGGACGGCGGCGGCCTGGTTCATGAAATCGTAGCCGGTGGTGCCGTCGGTGAGCCAGTCGGCGGGGAGGGATTCGTGCGGGGCGAGGATTTTCTCGACCCAGAGGATCGGCGCCATGTCGCGCAGGCCTTCGGGGCGTTCGGCGTGGAGGGTTTCGAGCCGGCGGCGTAATTTCCGGCAATAGCCGCGCGGGTCGGCGAGGCCGTCGACATGGTCGATGCGGAGCCCGTCGATCAGGCCTTCGGCATAGAGCGCGAGCACTTTGCCGTGCACCGCGTCGAACACGCGGGGCAGTTCGGTGCGGAGCCCCGCGAGCTGGTTGACGTCGAAGAAACGGCGCCAGTTGATTTCGTCGGAGGCGGCGCGCCACCAGGCGAGGCGGAAATTCTGGCGCTCCAGCAGCGTGTGCAGCCGGTCGCGACCGGTGTCGGAGTCTTCGTTGAACAGGGCGAGGGCTTCGGTGATGGCGGGGGCGAGGGTGGGATCGCGAAGTGCCGCGCGGGCTTCCGCGGCGGCGCGGCGCATGGCGTCGCGCTCGGTGGGGAGATCGGTGAAGGCGCGGGCCGGGGCTTCGAGCGCGCCGCCTTCGCGCAACAGAACGGCCGCGTAGTCACGCGGGTTGAGCGGGAAGCGGTTGCCGAAATAATCGACGAAGAGGCGGCCGTCTTCGGGATCGAAGCGGAGACGCAGTTCGCCGGCTTGAAGCGCATCGCCATAGGCTTTGCCTAAAAACGGGGCAAGCATGCGGCCGCGCAGCGTGGCGTCGGGCGGGTCCCAGTCGATGTCGAAGAAATCGGCATAGGGGCTGGCGCGGCCCCATTCGAGCACGTCGAGCCACCATTCATTGTCGGCGCCGCCGACGCCCATGTGGTTGGGGACGATGTCGAGGATGATTCCCATGCCATGGGCGCGCAGCGTTTCGACGAGGCGGCGGAACTCCTCCTCGCCGCCGAGTTCGGGATCGATGCGGGCGGGGTCGGTGACGTCGTAGCCGTGGGTGGAGCCGGGGCGGGAGGTGAGAAGCGGGGAGGCGTAGAGGTGGGTGATGCCTAAGCGTTCCAGATAAGGAACGAGTTCGATGGCGCGGCCGAGCGGGAAGTCTTTGTGGAATTGCAGGCGGGCGGTCGCGAGAAGTGGTTTCAAGTGGGCCTCCGGCGGGCAGGGGCTCTGCCCCTGCACCCCGCTGGGGCCGGTGGGCCCCAGACCCCGGTACTGGGGTCTGGGGCCTTTCGGCCCCAGTGGGGGTGCAGGGGGCGAAGCCCCCTGCCCGCCGGAGGCAAGATGTTATCCGTTCTTAACGCGCCGCGCCGCGATCCGGCGCATCAGCGCGTCACGATCCCGTAGTTGCGCGCCCAGATCGGCTGGCAGCCGCCGGCGCCAGTTCGGGTGCTCATCGATCGTGTTGGGAAGATTCGGCTGTTCCTCGAGCCCGAGCACATCCTCGATCGGCAGGATGGCGAGCGCGCAAGCGCTGCCGGCGACATGCACGCAGGCGGCTTCGGCGGCTTGGGCCGGCGCGCTCGCGGCGGGAGGATCGCCTTCGGCGGCGCCGCTCGCCTGCATGGCCTGCCACAGACGCGTGCGCTCGGCCGCGCGCTCGGCTTCATCCTGTTCGCCGAGCGTGCCGAGCCGCGCGCGCCATTCGAGGTCGCGGCCGCTCCACCAGCCGGCGACGGTCGGTAGATCGTGGGTGCTGGTCATGGCGGCCGCCACAGGCGACCACGTGGCAGGAGGCTTGAAAGCCTGGGCCTGATCCCGTTCGAACCAGAGCACCCGCATGCCGTGAATGCCGCGCTCGGAGAGCGTCTCGGCAAAACCTTCCGGGACGGTGCCGAGATCCTCGGCAAGGATGACCGCGCGGCGGCGCTGGGATTCGAGCGTCAGCAGGCGCAGCAGGTCGGCCTCAGGGAAGGCGAGATAGGTGCCTTCGGTCGCGTCGGCGCCTTCGGGAATGACCCAGAGGCGGCGCAGGCCCATGGCGTGGTCGATGCGCACGCCGCCGGCATGGGCAAGCGCGGTATCGAGCATGGCGCGGAAAGCCGAGAAGCCGTGCGCGCGCAACCCTTGCGGCGAGAAGGCGGCGAGGCCCCAGTTCTGGCCGGTGCGCTGGAACAGATCCGGGGGCGCACCGATCGTCAGGCCGGAGAGGATCTGGTCGGGCTGCGCCCACGCCTGGCTGCCGCCGGAATCGACGCCGACCGCGAGATCGGTGATCAGCCCGATGGCCATGCCGGAGTCGCGCGCTGCGGCTTGTGCGCGTTGCAGGCCGCGATCGGCGAGGAACTGCAGGAAAGCGTGGAATTCGACCTGGCGAGCATGCTCGCGCGCGAAATGCGCGACCTCCGGCCGGCGATGATCGCGGAAAGCAGGCGGCCAGTGGCGCCAGTGCCAGTATTTGTGGTGCTCGCCGAACAGGTGGGCGTGCAGCGCTTCGAAGCGCGCATGAAGTTCGATGGTCTCGCCGCGCTCGCTGCGAAACCGGTAGAACTCCTCCATGAGGTCGGGATCGGCGCGCTGCTCGGCGAAAATCGAGCATAGGCGCTCCAGCCTGGCGCGCGCGGCGGCGGGCCAGTCGATGAGCGGGAGGGCCTCGAGCGCGGCGGCGCGGTCCTGCCAGCGCGCATCGGCATTCAGATCAACCGGGCAATGCAGCACATTGAGCGCAACCCGGCTCGACGGGGCGTAGGGGCTGAACCGGTCTGGATCAGCACTGAATTGCGCGTGCACCGGACTGATCGCGAGCGCCTGCGCGCCGGTTGCGGCAACCTCGCGCGCGAAGTCCGCGAGGGCCGCGTAATCGCCAATTCCGGCATCGCCCGGGCGCCGCAGCGAGTAGAGCTGCACCGCGATGCCCCAGGCGCGATTGCCGGCGCCGAGATCGGCACCCGTCGAGGCGCGTGGCGGCGCGACCGCGACGGTCAATTCCTGGCTGCCGATCGTGAGCCGATGGTAGCCGGGCTCCAGGATGGCGCGGATTGTGCAGCCGCCATCGACGGGCGTCGCGCGGCCGTCGAAGCGCCGCCCATCTTCGAGGGTCAATTCGAAAGACGTCGCCGGCGCGGGCAGAAAAACGGGCTTGCCGGTATCGGCGGTGATCAGCGGGGGCAGGGTCGATGGCGTCTCGACAGGTCCGAGCGCGGCAAGCACGGAGCGCAGCGTGGGAATACCCACTTGGTGTTCGGTGCCGAAAATATCGTGCCAGCGGGTTGCGATGCCGACCCGTTCGGACAGCGCTCGAACCTCGTCGTCGTTCAGTGCCATCGCGCGATCAGCTGGCTTCGTCCACAAAGGCTGCCGTGCAGTATCCGGGTAACCGGCCCGAGGCAAGCGTGGCGGTGCAAAAAATGGGAGCCGTGGGGGCTTCAAACGAAACCGGTGCGGGATCGAAATTTCCTGCCAGCGTGAGGCGCCTGCCATCCCCGAGTCGCCACGCCGCTTGCACCGCGCGCGGCCCGATCGGCGTCGCGCCGAGACTGCGGCAGCCCTCGATGCCAGGGACGATCACGCGTGCGCGAAGCCCGAGCAGCGTTCGGTAATACTCGACCATGGCGCGGCCGTCCGGGGTTGCGGCTTCGCCGGCGATCGAGCAGGCGGTGAAGGTCGCCGGGTCGTTGGGGTCGGGAATGCGTTCGCGCCGCGCTTCGTCCTGGAAGGCGGCGAAGTGGCGGAATTCGCGCCGGCGTCCCTCGCGCACGAGGGGGGCGAGCTCCGCGTTGTGATCGGTGAAGAAGAGGAACGGCCGCTCCGTCCCCGTTTCCTCGCCCATGAACAGTAGCGGAATGAACGGCGAGAGCAGCATGAGTGCGATCGCGGCGCGCAGCGCGCCCGGATCGGCGAGCGAGGACAGCCGCTCGCCCATGGCGCGGTTGCCGACCTGATCGTGGTTTTGGAGGCAAATCACGAAAGCGGTGCTGGGCAGGTGGGCGGAGGGCTCGCCGCGGCCTCGTTCACCCTGATCGACGAAACCTTCGGCGAGCGCGCGGGCCAGCTGCTCGGCCGGGTTTTGAAAGCCGGCATAGTAGCCTTCGAATTCCCCGGTGAGCAGGACATGAAGGCAGTGATGAAAATCGTCGCTCCATTGCGCGTCGAAGCCGGCCTGGTCGGGCGAGGGGCGGAGCAGCGAGGCGCGGTTGCCTTCGTGCTCGAGCACGAGATGCACGTCGCGGCCGGCGCCTGCGCGCAATTCGGCAGCGAGGATCGGCAGAAAGTCCTGCGGTGCGATGGCGTGCACAGCGTCGAAACGCAATCCGTCGAAACGGTACTCCCGAAGCCACATCAGCGCATTGTCGATGAAGAAGCGCTGCACTTCCGGCCGTGTGAAATCGATGGCGGCGCCCCAGGGCGTGTGAATCTCAGGGTCGAAAAACGGCTTGGCGTAGACGTGCATGTAGGCCCCGTCAGGGCCGAAATGGTTGTAGACGACGTCGAGCAGCACCATCAGGCCGAGTCCGTGAGCCGCATCGACAAGCGCCTTCAGTTGCGCAGGCGTTCCGTACGTTTCGTCCGGCGCGTAAGGCAGGACACCGTCATAGCCCCAGTTGCGGCGCCCGGGGAAATCCGCGACCGGCATCAGCTCGATGGCGGTGATGCCGAGGTCGCGCAGAAACGGCAGCTGGGCCTGCACGCCCTCGAAGCCGCCGAACAGGCCGGGATGCACCTCGTAAATCACGGCCTCGTGCCAGGGCCGGTTACACCACCCGACGTTTTTCCAGACGTAATCGTTGGGCTCGACGATCAGGCTGGGGCCGTGGACGTCTCCGCTTTGCGCGCGCGACGCGGGATCGGGCACGCGCAAGCCGTCGGGCAGAACGAACTGGTAGCGCGCGCCCGGGCCGGCACTCTGTTCGGCTTCGAACCAGCCGTCGGTGAGGCGCTGCATCGGATAGCGCTGCCCATCGAGCTCGAGCGACACCTCCTCGACCGAGGGTGCCCAGAGTGCGAAGCGCACCCGGCCGCCCGGTCGCAGCTCCGGGCCGAAACGGCGCGTCAGCGGGAAATCGTGCAATGCGCGATCAACCGGGCGTCAGGATCAGGGTCGCGAGCGGTGGCAGGGTGAGTGAGAGCGAGAAAGGCAGGCCATGGGCGCCGTTCGCGTCAGCCTGAACGGAGCCGCCATTGCCCATGTTCGAGCCGCCATAGACCGCCGCGTCGGTGTTCATGGCTTCGACCCATGTGCCGCCGCAGGGCACACCCACGCGGTATGCCTGGCGCGGCACCGGCGTGAAATTGCACACCGCGAGAACGGGTGCGCCCTCGTTGCCGAAGCGGAGATAGGCGTAGACGCTCTGCATTTCATCATCGAGCACGACCCATCGGAATCCCTCCCAGGAAGCGTCACGCTGATGCAGCGCCGGTAGTTCCCGGTAGAGGCGGTTGAGGTCACGCAAGGCGGATTGCACGCCGCGATGGCGCTCGTAGTCGAGCAGATACCAATCGAGCCCGTGGTCGTGATTCCATTCGTGCCATTGGGCGAACTCCCCGCCCATGAAGAGGAGCTTCTTGCCCGGATGCGTCCACATGAAGGCAAAATAAGCGCGCAGATTGGCCAGCCGTTGCCAGTCGTCGCCCGGCATTTTGCAAACTAGCGAGCCTTTGCCGTACACGACTTCGTCATGGCTGAGCGGCAGGACGAAGCGCTCGCTGAAGGCGTAGATCAGGCCGAAGGTGAGATTGTGGTGATGGTAGCGCCGGTGCACGGGGTTCTCGTGCATGTAATGCAGCGTGTCGTGCATCCAGCCCATGTTCCATTTGTAGTCGAAGCCGAGTCCGCCCTGATCGACCGGGCGTGAGACGCCCGGGAAGGCGGTGGACTCCTCGGCGATGAGTTTGGCGCCCGGTGCGCGCTGCGCCACCGCCTGCGAAAGTTCGTGGAAAAAGCTGATTGCTTCGAGATTCTCGCGCCCACCGTAGATATTCGGAATCCATTCGCCTTCGGGGCGGCTGTAATCGCGATAGAGCATGGAGGCGACGGCATCCACACGCAGACCATCGACATGGTAATGTTCGAGCCAGAACAGTGCGCTGCCGATCAGGTAGGCTCGCACTTCGTTACGGCCATGATTGTAGATCAGCGTGTTCCAATCACGATGGAAACCTTCTCTTGGATCCTGGTGCTCGTAGAGCGGGGTGCCGTCGAAAAGCGCGAGGCCGTGTGCGTCGGTCGGGAAGTGGGCGGGCACCCAGTCGAGGATTACGCCAATGCCGGCCGCATGGCAGCGATCGACGAACAGCGCGAAATCACCGGGTGGTCCGAGCCGCGCGGTGGGCGCGAACTGACCGAGCGGCTGATAGCCCCAGCTGCCGCCGAACGGGTGTTCCATGATCGGCAGCAGTTCGACATGGGTGAAGCCCATCTGCTTGACGTAGGGCACGAGTTTGTCGGCCAGTGCGCGCCAGCCGCGTTCGCCGCGATCTTCCTGCGGGAGCCAGGACATGGCGTGCACTTCGTAGATCGAGATCGGTGCGGTCTCTGCCTGGCGGGTGACGCGCTCCGCCATCCATTCGGCATCGGTCCAGACAGGCTCTGCGGGATCGGCGACGATCGAGGCCGTGCACGGCGGACATTCGGTGCGCCAGGCGACCGGATCGGCCTTGAGTGGCAGCAGTTCGCCCCACGGCCCGAGCAGCTCGTATTTGTAGATGGTGCCGGCGCCGATTCCCGGCAGGAAGATATCCCAAACGCCGGGGCCGTAACGGCGCCGCATCGGGTGACGCCGCCCATCCCACTGGTTGAAATCACCGACCACCGACACGCGCGATGCATTCGGCGCCCACACGGCGAAGCGCACGCCGGTGACACCGTCGATCTCGGTGACGTGCGCGCCCATGACGCGGGCGAAGTCCCGATGACGGCCTTCGGCGAGCAGATAGATATCGAGTTCGCCGAGTACGGGCGGAAATCGGTAGGGATCCTCGATTTCGCGCGTGGCGCCGCCTTGGGTTTGGATCTTCAGCCGGTAGGGGGTGAGACGCTCGACCGTGCCGGACCAGAATCCCGCCGGGTGGCGCAGGCTGAGTTTGCCGATCACGGCCCCGGTGTCGCGTGCAACGACCTCCACCCGTTCCGCGCCTTCGGGCAAGAAGGCGCGCACCACGGCAGTGCCGTCCATCTGATGAGGGCCGAGGATGCCGAACGGGTCGCCGTGCCGGCCTTGCACGATCGCTTCGATCGCGGCCGCGTCGAGCGGATCGGCGGGAGGCGTTGCGTCCATCATCGTTCAGCTCCCGGCGGGTGAGGCAAGAACATGGCCGGCGATCGGCTCGATGCCGGCCAGGGGAATACCAATCCAGCTTGGCCGGTTTGCGGCCTCGTAGCGGATTTCATAAGCGGCCTTCTCGATCAAAAAAAGCGTGAGCAACGCGGCTTCCGCGCCTTCCGGGAACGGGCGCTCGTGGCCCGAGGCGAGGGCCTCGCGGTAGGCGGCGAGGAAGGCGTTGGCGGCGCCGGTGCGGAAATTGTCGACGAGTGCCGCGCGGCGTTCGGCGGCTTGCTCGGAGCCGGGCGTGCGGCCCGAAAGCGCGTGAGCACCGGCGTAATCGATCGAGCGGAGCAGGCCGGCGACGTCGCGCAGCGCGCAGGATTTGGCGCGGCGCTGCGCCATGGTCTTGGCCGGTTCGCCTTCGAAATCAATCAGCGTCGCGTCGCCCTGTGTGACCAGCACCTGGCCCAAATGAAAATCACCATGCACCCGGGTTTGCAGCACGCCGTCACCGGCTGCGCGCGCGAGCGGGCGCAGGCGGGCCTGGAGCGCCGGCACCTGGGCCACGAAATTTTCGGCGCGGCGGCGCACCGTCTCGTCGGGCCACTCCGTGATGCGACCGATCGCCTCGGCGGCAAGCGCAATCTGTTCCGACGCAGCATCGGCCCAGTCCTCGAGCACGGCAGCATCCGCCGCTTCGGGAGCGAATTCAGGGCGCGGCGTGTCGCGCACCAGAACCAGGTGCATCTCGGCGAGCCGGCGGCCGATCGCGGCCATGAAGCCGAAGGCGCCGGCGAGCTCGTCCTGTGCGCCCTCGCCGCCCTCCATGCCGGCGGTCTCGGCGGCGGCGCGCTCGAGATAATCGAGCGTCCAGCTCCAGGCGTCGCCCTGATTCTGAACGAATTCCTGGGCAAGCATCACGGTGTGGGGCGTGCCGGAATCGTCGAGCCGCACGACTTCCCCGAGCAGTCGGGCGATGTTGGCGAAGCCGGCCTCGGTCAGATAGCCGGTCATTTCGGCTTCTGGATGCACGCCGGCCAGCACGCGGCGCACGATCTTGAGCACGATCGCATTGCCGATGATCAGCGAGCTGTTGGATTGCTCGGCCGAGAGGCGGCGGATCTCGGCGTCCGGCGGCACGTCGCGGGCGTCGAGCCGCGGGGTCTTGCGGAAGACGAGCTGGCCGCCGGCGAACAGGACCGTGCGGGCATCGCGCAGCGCCGCGAGCATTTCGCGGGCAAAACCGTCGAGCGCGAACGCGTCGGTGAGGAAGGCGATCTGGGCGGCGCGGCGGACGCGGGCGAGTGCCAGCGCCATCGGCAGCGGGCCCGTGACGTCCTCCTCGCGGAAGATGCCGAGCGGGAGCACGTAATTTTCGGTGCGGTCGGCGAAGCGGGCTTCGGCTTCGGCGAACAGCGAGGCGGTGATGCCGCTGCCGAATTTGACGCCATAGGCGATGCGGGTGCCGAGCAGCTGTTCGCCCTTGGCGCCGAACCAGCGGCGCTTCTGCAGATAGGCGGGGAGCGCTTCGCCCTCGAGAATGCTGCGGCCGGCGGGGTCGAGCACTTCCTCGAGATATTGCCGGACGACGATGGTCGCGTAATCGGGCAGCGGGGCGGGCGCCGGCACATGCCAGGCGGGCATGTCGGATTCTGTTGCGAGAACAAACCAGTAAAACGCGTAGGCGGGCATGGTGAGCAGGTAGGTCATCTGGCCGATCGACGGGAAGATCGAGCCGCCGACGATGTCGACCGGCGTGCGGCCCGCGTAGGCCGAGAGGTCGAGCTCGACCGCCTGCGCGGTGCGCGAAAGATTATGCACGCAGAGCAGCGTCTCTTCCGTGCCGTCGCTGTATTCGCGGAGATAGATCAGCACCTTGCGGTTGCCGGGATAGAGGAAGCGCAGCGTGCCGCGGCCGAAGGCGGGATGGCGGCGGCGCACCGCGAGCATGGTGCGCATCCAATTCAGTAGCGAGTGCGGGTCGCGTGCCTGGGCTTCGACGTTGACCGCCTGGTAGCCGTAGATCGGGTCCATGATCGGCGGCAGCACGAGCGCCGCGGGGTCGGCACGGGAGAAGCCGCCATTGCGGTCGACCGACCATTGCATGGGTGTGCGCACGCCGTCGCGGTCGCCTAAGTGGATGTTGTCGCCCATGCCGATTTCGTCGCCGTAATAGATGACGGGCGTGCCGGGCATCGACAGCAGGAGCGAGTTCATCAGCTCGATGCGTCGCCGGTCGCGCTCCAGCAGGGGCGCGAGTCGTCGCCGGATGCCGAGATTGAGGCGGGCGCGGCGGTCGGCGGCGTAGGTCTGCCAGAGATAGTCGCGCTCCGCGCTGGTCACCATCTCGAGCGTGAGCTCATCATGGTTGCGCAGAAAGATCGCCCATTGGCAGGTGATCGGGATTGCCGGCGTCTGGCGCATGATGTCGGTGATCGGGAAGCGATCCTCGCGCGCGATCGCCATGTACATGCGCGGCATCAGCGGGAAATGGAACGACATGTGGCATTCGTCGCCCTCGCCGAAATATTGCTGGGCGTCCTCGGGCCATTGATTGGCCTCGGCGAGCAGCATGCGGCCGGGCGCGTGGAGGTCGAGCTCGGCGCGGATGCGCTTGAGGATCGCGTGGGTCTCGGGCAGGTTTTCGTTGTTGGTACCTTCGCGCTCGACGAGATAGGGGACCGCGTCGAGGCGTAGCCCGTCGACGCCCATGTCGAGCCAGAAGCGCATGATCGAGAGCACTTCCTCGATCACCTGCGGGTTGTCGAAATTGAGGTCGGGTTGGTGCGCGTAGAAGCGATGCCAGTAATAGGCCTTTGCCTCTTCGTCCCAGGTCCAGTTGGATTTCTCGGTGTCGAGGAAGATGATCCGGGTGCCGGCATATTTCCTGTCGTCGTCGGACCAGACATAAAAATCGCGTTCGGGGGAACCCGCGGGCGCGCGGCGGGCGCGCTGGAACCAGGGATGCTGGTCGGAGGTGTGGTTGATGACGAGTTCGGTGATCACCCGCAGATTGCGGGCGTGCGCGGCCTCGATGAAGCGGCGGATATCGGCGAGCGTGCCGTAATCGGGGTGGACGCCACGGTAATCGGCGATGTCGTAGCCGTCGTCGCGGCGCGGCGAGGGATAGAAGGGCAGCATCCAGATCGCGGTGACGCCGAGTTCGGCGATGTAGTCGAGCTTGGCGAGCATGCCGGCGAAATCGCCGATGCCGTCATCGTTGGCATCGAAGAAGGATTTTGGATGCAGCTGATAGATCACCGCATCCTTGTACCAGGTCGGGTCGAGCACCAGGGTCTGAGAGAGAGGGTCAGTCTCGGTGTCCATCAGATCTCCGGCCGCACGCGCCACAGCGCGAAGGGCCGCTCCGGGGTGAGGGTTGTGCGTTGCATCTTGCCGCGCCAGACGAGCCGCTCGCCGCTCATCAGATCCTCGGCGACGGCGCTTGCATCGTCGGGCAGATGCCAGAGCCAGAGCGGGATTTCGAAATCCACCGGCTGGGGGTTACGGGGATCGACGCTGACCAGGGCCAGCACGACATTGGACCGGTCGGGGGTCGCCTTCTCATAGGCCAGCACCGCGTCGTTGTAGGCGTTGAGGAAGGTGAGGCCGAGATGGGTCTGCAGCGCCGGGTTGAGGCGGCGCGCCTCATTCAGCGCCGCGACCTCGCGCACGATATTGCCCGGCCTGTCCCAGTCCCAGGCACGCAGCTGGAATTTCTCGCTGTCGCGATATTCCTCGCGGCCCTCAAGCGCCTGCGCCTCGCACAGTTCGAACCCGTTATAGACGCCCCAGAGGCCCGAGAGCGTCGCGGCAAGGGCGGCGCGGATCAGGAAGCCGCTGCGGCCGGAATATTGCAGGAAGATCGGGTTGATGTCGGGCGTGTTGACGAAGAAATGCGGGCGGAAAAAATCGCGCACCGGGGCTTCGGTGAGTTCTTGGAGATAGTCGGTGAGTTCGGACTTGCTGTTACGCCAAGTGAAGTAGGTGTAGCTCTGCGAGAAGCCGATCTTCGCCAGCCGATACATGATTTTCGGGCGGGTGAAGGCCTCGGCGAGGAAGATCGCGTCGGGGTGGCGGGCGCGCACTTCGGCGATCATCCATTCCCAGAACGGGAAAGGTTTGGTGTGGGGATTGTCCACGCGGAACAGCCGCACGCCGTGGCCGCACCAGAACAGCACGATGTCGCAGAGCGCCCGCCATAGCCCGGGCACGGCGTCTTTGGCGTAGAAATCGACGTTGACGATGTCCTGGTATTTCTTCGGCGGGTTCTCGGCATATTTGATGGTGCCGTCGGGACGCCAGTCGAACCAGCCTTTGTGCTCGCGCAGCCAGGGATGGTCGGGCGAGCATTGCACGGCGAAATCGAGCGCGATCTCGAGACCGTGGCGCGCGGCCTCGCGGCGGAGCTCGGCGAAATCCTCGAAGCTGCCGAGTTCGGGATGGAGCGCGTCGTGGCCTCCTTCCGCGGCGCCGATCGCGTAGGGGCTGCCGGGGTCGCCGGGCGCGGGGTTCAGCGTGTTGTTCGGGCCCTTGCGGTTGATCCGGCCGATCGGGTGGATCGGCGGGAAATAGAGCACGTCGAAACCCATCGCGCGGATGCGCGGAAGGTGGCGGATCACGTCGCGGAAATTGCCGTGGCGCGCGGGATCATCGGACAGCGAGCGGGGAAACACCTCATACCAGCTGGCGAACCGGGCGCCGATGCGCTCGGCCTCGACCGGCACGGCATGACTTTCGACGCGATGCGGACGGTCGTCGGTTTCGTCCATCAAAGCGCGCAAATGCTCGTCGAGCATCGCCGCCCGCCGGGCCTCGGTCTCGAGCTTCTCGAGCGTTTTCAGATGCTCGGCGATGGCGCGTCCCGCCTTGCCGCGGTCGCGGGCGGCGGCGGCGCGCAGCAACGCCTCGCCCTCGCGCAGTTCGAGACTCGTATCGACGCCGGCAGCCGCTTTTTTCTGCACCTCGTCACGCCAGGTGGCAAAGCGGTCGTGCCAGGCGAGCACGGTGAATTCGTGCCGGCCCAGCGCGCCGAGCGGAAATTCCGCGGTCCAGCGATCGTTGCCGAGCGGGCGCATGCGCACTTCGCGCCAGGCGAGGCTGCCAGGGCCGCGATGGCGAAGCGCCGCGGCGATCTGCTCATGGCCGTCGAACACGATATCGGCCTCCACGCGCAGCACCTCGCCGGCGATCGCCTTGACCGGGAACAGGCCGCCATCGACCGCGGGCGTGATCGCCTCGATGGCCAGCCTGGGCTGGGCGGCGGCTTCGGCAGCGGAGGCGACATCGGGGGCGCCGCGCGCGCCGCGGTCGGGCAGGGCGTCCGCGGTGAGCAGGCGCCACTCGCCGGGGGCCAGCGGGGCCTCCCCCGGGGTGAGCCGAAAGCGGCCGCTCAGGGCGGCGAGCGGCAGCGCGGGGGCGGCGGGCGCGGCCTGGTCCGGGTTGATCAGGAGGAGCGCGGCGCGGCGGGCGAAGCGGAGATCAGCCGGACCGCTGCTCTCGCCCCGCAGCAGGGCCAGAGGGTGGCGGCCGCCGGGTCCGGCCGGCAACACGGGTCGGGTCGGGGCGGCGTAGGGGGCCAGGCGCTCGTTGATCGTCCCGGCCTCGGCGCCGGCACGGGCAGAGAGCCAGCCGGCGGCGCCAAAAGCGGCGAGGGACGCGGCCTGGCGCCAGCGGACGGGCTCGGGCGCGGGACCCGCCACCGTCTCGGCCGCTTGCAGCACCGGGGCGATCGCTTCGAGCCGCTGCCATTCCTGCCAGAACCAGAGCGCGGAAAAATCCCACCAGGGGAGTGAGCCGAACACGCCGTCGAGACCCAGGCCGGAAAGGGCCGCGATCTGAGCGGGGGACAGGCCGGGGGCCCAGGCCAGGAGAAGCGCGCCCGGCGTCGCCTTCCGCATGGGCGCGAGCAGAGACGGCAGCCACTCGGGGCGCACGGCCTCCAGTCCGAGGAGACGGAAGCCGCTCACCCCCTGGCCGTGCCAGCGGGCCAGGCGCTCGGCCCACCAGGCGCCGAGCGCCGCCGCATCCTCGATGGTGCCGAGCCGCGCGAGCGCGGCCTTCGCATCGTATTCGCGCCGCGGATCGAGCGCGACTGCGGGATCGGGTCCGGCGAAAGGCGCATCGCCCGCCAGCGGTGCGCGGGCGGCGATGCGGTCCAGGGTCAGATCGAGCAGCAAGCCGAGCCCGGCTTCGCGGGCCGCGGCGGCGCGCGAGGCGAGGTCGGCGCCGACGGCGAGGGGAAGCCAGCGTTCGCCTTCGGCCACGCCCTCCCCGGGATGGCGGATCAGCAGGTGCGAAAACCCGGCCTCGCGCGCCGGGCGCAGGGCGAGGTCGGCGCTGGCGCCGTAGAGGATGCGCAAAGAGGGGAGTTCGGACATCAGCGGGGCTCGGCTGTTTCGGCTGAAGCCGGACAGGGTTCAATCGTTCGTTGCGTCGCGGGGTTTCGTGGCGGCGCCGGTCAGCAGCGGATCGAGGAAGGTGATCTGCTCCCGCACATAGAACGGACGGAGATGCTTGTCGTCCGCGTATTTGGGTCGCGTGCGGTCGGCAAGCGGCGGGCAGCCGGGCGCCGGGGGGCAGATCTGCGCGAAAGGATCGAGCCGCCGGGCGCCGGTGGCGGCGGCAATGGCGGCGAGGCGGGCCTCGCTCGCGGCGCATTTGGCGGCGAGGGGGGGCCGGAGGATGGGTGTGCCGAGCGAGGCGGGAACGCGGACGCCGAATGGAGAGCGGGCAAGCATGTGCGCCGGATCGAACGCGGCATCGAACGGCGCGCAGCCGATCAGGAACAACTTGTGGCCGCTGTGTTCGAGCCGGAAGATTTCGTCGCGCAGGTTGCGCCAGAAAGCGTCGGTGGCGGCCGGGGAGGGGCCGAGGATCTTCCCGTCGCGCGCGACCGGGCTCGGACCCGGATAGCCGGGCCAGAAACCGCCGATCACGATGGTGTGCACCGGCTCGGCCGCGAGCAGGCGCGCCACGGCCGGGAGCATCGCGGCGCAGTCGACGAAGCCGAGCCGGCGCCGCAGACCGGGCACCGGGAGGCAGCTCGGACCGGCGACAAAGGCGACGGCCCCCTTGAGCCGGCCCGCATCGGCCAATGCCTGGACCCGCGGACCGTATTGGAAGAGGAGGCTGTCGCCGGTGAGCAGCAGACGCACCGGGCCGCTGCCGATCCGGGCCGTGACGACCCCGTCCTGGCGGGTGATGCGCATCGAGCGAGTGGGGGCGAAGACACCGTCGCCGAGGGCCGCATTCAGGGCGGCGACATCGAGCCGGGGCAGCGGGCGGAAGCGGCCGGGGAAGCCGTCGGCGAGGGCGGTGGCGAGGCCGGTCGCGAGCATCGCGGCCATGGCGATGGCGAGCCCGCGGGTGTTGCGGCGGCGGGCAGGGCCGAAGCGCAGCGGTTTTTCGACCCAGGCGTAGGTGAGGGCAGCGAGGGCCAGGGAGGCGGCGATGAAGGCGGCGGCCATCAGCGGCGTTGGCGGACGGCCGCGGCGCAGGATGAAGGCGTAGGAGAAGAGCGGCCAATGCCAGAGATAGAGCGGATAGCTGATGCGCCCGAGGCCGACGAAAGCGGGGCGCGACAGGGTCCGGGTGATGGGGCCGGCGCCGGCGGCGATCAGAGCGAGCGTGGCGAGAACCGGCAGGGCGGCAAGCCCGCTTGGATAGGGCAGCGAGCGGTCGAGGCCGGCGAAGGCGAGGATCAAAAGCAGCGCGCCGGCCCAGCCGAGGCGAGAGTCGGGGGCGGGGCCGCGCAGCGCCAGCCATCCGCCGGCCGCGAGTTCCCAGATCCGCGTCAGGGGCGCGTAGAAGTCGGCGGCGGGGTCCGCTTGCCAGGCAAGGCTGAGCGCGAACGAGGCCGTCGCCGCTGCGAGCAGGACCGGCGGCCGGCGGAGCCCGGCTTTGGCCAGACTCCAGAGCAGCAGAGGCCAGGCTGCGTAGAATTGCTCCTCGACGCCGAGCGACCAGAGATGCAGCAGCGGCTTGGCGGTGGCGGTCCGGTCGAAATAATCGGCCTCGTGCCAGAGCCAGAGATTGGCCACGAAGCCGGCGCCGGCGGCCGTATCGGCGCCGAGGCGGGCCAGCTCGGCCGGCAGCAGCACAACGCATCCATAGGCAAGGACGGCGGCGAGCACGAGCAACAGAGCCGGAAACAGACGGCGCACGCGCGCCGCATAGAAGCGGCGGAAGCTGAATTGCCCGCGATCGAGGTCACGGGCGACGATGCCGGTGATCAGGAAGCCGGAGATCACGAAGAACACGTCGACCCCGGCGAAGCCGCCGCGGCAGACAGTCGGGTAGGCGTGGAACAGCACGACCGCGAGGACCGCGACGGCGCGAAGCCCGTCGATGTCGGGCCTGTAGGTGGTGGTCGCCGCGGCAGGGTTGGCGCGCAGGCGGGAGTCGGAGATGGCCGGCCTCTCTCGTCGTGGCTCGTCGATGACGGAGCGTCGGGGTGGCGCAGCGGGCGGCGTAAGGCAAGGGCGTGCGAACTCCCTTACGCCTGACGCGTCATTGCGCTTGGATACGGTTCAGCCAAAACGGGAGACGGGCGATGCGTAGGATATTGGCGATGGTGGCGGTCGGCGGCTTCGCGGCCTTGGGCGCGGCACCGGCACATGCGAATGTGTGTCAGGCCGGTAAGCTGATGTGCGCGACGACAATGCCGGTCGGTGGCTTCTGCGAATGCACGGCGCACGGGATGACCGACGATGGGACGGTCGTCGACCAGGCGCATGGCAAGCTGAACGCTACGGCAGGCGGGTGCGGGGCGCATCCGAATGCGCCGGGCTGCCACTGAGGCGTTTTTCGGCTCTCTGCTTTCCGCGAAAACTTTTCCGCATGGGGTCGGGGCTCGTAGAGCCCCGATCTTCTGCGAAAGTTCTTTTTGCTTTGTTTTCTCCAGAAAAAAGAATCCCTTTCCCTTCAGAACGGCAACAAAATATCCATCGCCTGCTGCCCATATCGCGGCGTCTGCACGTCGGTGAGTTGACCCCGACCGCCGTAGGAAATGCGCGCCTCCGCCATCCGGTCGTGCGACACGGTGTTGTCGCTCGCGATATCCTGCGGCCGGATCACGCCCGAGACTTGTAATTCGCGCAATTCGCTGTTCACGCGCATTTCCTGGCGCGCGAAGATCACGAGGTTGCCGTTCGGCAGTACCTGCGTCACCACGCCGGCGAGACGCAGCGTTACGGTCTCGTTGCGCTGGATCGAGCCGTTGCCGCCGGCTTTGCCGGCGCTGCTGGCGCTCACGAGCTGGCTCGGATTGACCGCACGGGTGAAGAGTTTCGGCAGTTGCGCTTCCAGACCGAACAGGTTGGGGATGCCGAGCGTCTCCTGGCCATTGCGAGTCTCGGCGGTGACGTTCGAGAGGTTGGCGGTGTCGGTGGTGTTGACGAGCACCGTGACGATGTCGCCCACCTGGGCGGCGCGCTGGTCCTTGAAGAAGGCGCGGCTGCCGGTGCGCCACAGGCTCGCGGGCTCGGACGGGGTGGGTTCGGCGCGGGGCATCGGCAGTTGCAGCGGACGGTATTGCGGATCGGCGGTGGGGTCGCTGCTCGGCGTCATCGCCGGCGGACGGCCGATTTCGGACAGCCGCTCGAGATTGCCGCAGCCGCCAAGGGCGAGGGCAAGGGCAAGCGCAAGCGCAAGCGTGGCGCGCGGGGCGGTCATTGCGCCTCCGCGACATGGAGCGGCACGACGGGCAGGACACGGGCTTCGCCGGCGCCGGTGACGATGGCCTGCACGATGGCGTGGGAACTCGGGTTTTCCACGCGAATTCGCTCGCCCTGCCCGCCGGGGTCGAGCGCCACGGCTTGCGCGGCGAGCGCGATTCCGCCTGCCTCGAGGGTGAGCCGCACCAGATTCCCACGCGCGACCAGGACCGGAGGTGCGAGGTCGCCCTCGACCAGGGGCTGTCCCGGCGCGCGGGGGCGGCGCAGCGTCTGCCCGATCGCCGCTGCCGTCGTCAGAGCGGGACGGTCGTGCAGGAACGTGTAGGGCACGCGGCGCGGCTGCACGTCACCGGGGCCGAGCGTGGCGCCCACGGCAAGGGATCGGGTCAGCACCGCCGCCTCGATCGTGGCCGTGGCTGCACCGGCGAGGGGAACACGGATCGGGTCATCCCCCGCCATGCGCAGGATGAGTTCGCCGGTGAAATGGCCGCTGGCCGCATCGAAACTCACCGCGTCGATCGAGGCTTGCGGCAACGGGCCGGCCGGTACCATCGGCGGCTCGAAACCGACGATGGTGATCTCGATGTCGCTCGGCGCGCCGGCGGCCCTGAGCGCCGGCCGCAATGCTGCCAGGACCGTTTCGGTCGGAAGGCGCTGCCCGGCCCGCTCGATGGTGACTCGTTCTGCGCCGGAAACAGGGCGCCAATCGACGCCGAAATCGCGCGCGATCGCGGCGAGCTGCGGGGCCTCGACGATGATGTGATCGCCGGGCGCGGGGCCGGGGCCGAGCACGATGTCGTGCGTGGCGCCGAGATCGGCAAACAGGTCGGAGAGGCGCACCTGCGCGGATTGAACCGTGCGGAAAGGACGCAGCGTCGCGGCGAAGGCCGGACCCGAAACGAGAAGAAGGGCGGCCGCCAGCAGAACGGCTTTGCCGCCGGCTGCCAGATGGGTTGCTCCGCTTGCGTGCGGCGCCCAAACCCCCGGCGCCCAAACCCCGGGCGCGCGGGCCGTAAGCCACTGCGGGTGGCGGCTCCATCTCGTGTTTCGTTTCATGCTCGTCACCGAAGATTGGTCAGTGTTTGCAGCATTTCGTTGGACGCGGTGATGACCTTGCTGTTCATTTCATAAGCGCGCTGGGCGGTGATGAGATCGGTGATTTCGGTCACCACGTTGACGTTCGAGGTTTCCACGAAGCCCTGCATGACCGTGCCGTAGCCGGGCGAGGCGGGTGTGCCCGTGACGGCGTTGCCGGATGCCGCGGTCTGCAGGAAAAGATTGTCGCCCTGCGCATCGAGCCCGGCTTCGTTGGGGAAGGAAGCGAGCTGAAGCTGGCCGAGGGTCTGCGGCGCGGTCTGGCCGGCGATCGTGGCCTGCACCTGGCCGGACGCGTTGATGCTCACGCTGATCGCGTTCGTCGGCACCTGGATGCCGGGCACCACGGAGTAACCGTCGGCGGTGACGATGGTGCCGTCCGGCGCGAGCGCGAAGGTGCCGTCGCGCGTGTAGGCGATCTCACCCGAGGGCAGCGTCACCTGGAAATACCCGTTGCCTTGGATGGCGAGATCGAGATTGTTCCCGGTCTGCTGCAGATTGCCCTGCTCGGTGATGCGGTAGATGGCGGCGGTCTTGACGCCGAGCCCGATCTGCGCGCCCGAGGGGACGATCGAGCCGCTATCGGAACTGTTTGAGCCGACACGACGCAAATTCTGATATATCAGATCCTGAAATTCGGCCCGGCGGCGCTTGAAGCCGGTAGTGCTCATATTGGCGATATTGTTGGATATGACTTCGACGTTGGTCTGCTGGGCCTGCATGCCCGAGCCGGCGATGTCCAGGGAACGCATCTTCTTTTGCCTCCAATCAGGCGAGGGGTGCCGCGATCTTGTCGATCGCCGTCTGGTGCCGGCTGCCTTCCGCCTCGACATATTGCGTGGTGAATTCGAATTCGCGCTGCACTGTCAGCATGCGGGTGAGTTCCGCGATCGGCGCCACGTTGCTGTCCTCGACGGCGCCCTGCACCAGCTTCGGCGTCGCGACAGGCGCGGTCGCGACATCGGCGCGGAACAAGCGGCTGCCCTCGGCCGTCATGCGGTTCAGGTCTTTCGGCGCAACCACGCCGATCTTGCCGATCTGGCCACTCTCGCGCGTCGACAGCGTGCCGTCGCCGGCGATCGTGAGGTTCGTGTCGCCGGCAGGAACGGTGAGTTTCTGGCCGGTGACGTCGAGCAGCGGGTTGCCGCTCTCGTCGGCGATCGTGCCGTTGGCCTGCAGCGTGAAGCGGCCCGCGCGTGTCAGCCGCACGCCGGCCGGTGTCTGCACCGAGAAATAGCCGTTGCCCGAGAGCGCGAGATCGAGCGGATTGCCGGTGTGGGTGAGCGTGCCTTCGGCGCGGTCGCGCCAGGTCGCGCGATCCTGCACGAAAGCCAGCGTGCGCTCGCCCCGTGGCGACGAGGTGTTCGCCTCGGATTGCAGCCAATCGGCGAAGACCGGACGCTCGGCGCGATAACCCGGCGTCGACATGTTCGCGAGATTGCCCGCGACGATGTCCATCGCGCGCTGCTTCACGACCAGACTCGAAAGCGCGATCGCTGTGTTGTTGTCCATCGTTCCGCCGTTTGCGTCGTTTGCGCTGCCCGCTTCGGCGTAGCGCGGCGTTCGATCCTTGCCGAAGTGCCGCCTCGCAGCGCCGTCTCGCAGAGCTGTTTCGCTGACTGTCTCGCAAGCTTCGTGCCAGCGCGCGCGGTCAGCCATTCGGCTGGCTTCGAGACATGCCAGGCATTTTTTGCCGGATCGCTTGTGCCGGGCGATCCCGGTCGCGCCCTTGTCATCGCGCGTGGGCCAACCCGCCCATGACCTCGCGTTGAGGCCGGACACGGCGCGCGGCGCAGCCGCGCGGTCAACTCCAAGGAGGCGCGTCCATGCGCATGCTCGCCAAACCACTGGCCGGCCTGGCCGGTGTCGCTCTGCTCGCTGGTCTCGCGGCCTGTTCGGATAATGGGAGTGGCGCCGGCAGCGACACGGGTATGGCCACCACCGGGACGTCGGGCGGCAGCAATGCAGCGACCGGCATGAATGGCGCCGGCAATGCCACGAACGCGGCCGGCAGCACCGGCGCAGGGGGCGGTATGCCTGGCGCCAATGGCGGTCAGGTGCCGCAAGGCGGCGGTGGCAGTGGCGTGAACGGTCCGGGCGCGACTAGCCGCTGAAGCGCCGACGTCGTTAAAAAATCAGGAGGAAACAGATGAATAGGGTCTTGAGAGTCGCGGCAATCGGTTGCGGCTGTATAATGATGGCCGCCGGTGGTCCCGCGTTCGCGCAGGCTGCGGGGGGTGCTGCGGGCGCCGGCGGCGGCGCCGCAGGCGGGATGGGCGGTATGGCCGGTCCGGGCAGTACCGGCAACGGAACAGGCAGCAACATGCCGGGCGCCGCCGGCAGGACTGGCAATTCGACACTCGGCAGCCCGGGCGCCATGGGAACCGCAGGCGGCGCGGGCGGCCAGACCGGCACGCTCAACGGCGCCGCGGGTGCGGGCACGGGGAGCGGCATGGGTACGGCGACCGGCGCCGGCAGCGGCAAGGCCGGACCGGGCGCGGGCACTTCGACGGGGATGACCGGGACGGGCTCCGGCGCGGGCAACTCGACGCCGGGCTCGGCGGGAGGCCCCCCATGAGCCGCGCAGCCATCCTGGCTTTCGCTGCGTCGCTGGTCGCGGCGCCCGCGCTTGCGCAGCCGACCGGCACCGCGCCGACCTCCGGCGGCGCAGGCGGATCGGGCCTCACGCCCAATGGCGGGCTTGCCGGGACCGGGTCCTCACCCGCGGGCCCGAGCGGCGAAGGCTCGAGCGGGATGACCAACAATCCCGCCGGCATGGGTCAGATGCAGCATGCTGGCACGCCGTCGCGAAACGTGGGCGGCGGCATGACCGGCACCGCCAATACTGGCGGCACCGCCAACGGTGGCAGTTCGAGCAACGGTCCACCCTGAGCGTCGGTGGGGGCCGGGCGCCGCCTGGTCCCCTTGCGCGCGGCCCCGTCCCGCGGGATGCAGACACACCTGCATGCCCAAGGAGAGGCGGATGCGCTTCCTGTTCTTTGCCGCGGCCGGGCTGGTCGCGGCTGGCCCTGCCGCGGCGCGGCCGGTCCACGAATATCTCGAGGTCGCGCTGGCGCCGGATGGCGCGCATGTGGCCTCGATCGAGGGCGACCAGACGCCGTCGGGCGCGGTCGATATCCGCCATCTCGTGATCCGCGCGCTGCCGGGCGGGGCGGCGACCGAGATCGCGCTGCCTTGCGGCGCGGTGCGGGAATGCGCGCCCTCCTCGCCGGCCTGGTCGCCGGACGGCAAGACGCTCGCTTTCGTGCTGCGCAGCCCGGGGACCCATGCGCACGCGATCTATCGCGTGGCGGCGTCGGGCGGTGCGCCGGAGAAGATTCTCGCCTCCGACGGGACACTCGGCGATCTACGCTATGGGCCGCACGGCGAGCTCGCGGTGCTCGCCATCCCGGACGCGCAGAAGGAAGTGGGCGCGGTCGAGGCCGGTGCGCCGGTCGCGGGCGTGCTCGGCGGCGCCGTGCACGAACAGCGGATCGCCGTGGTCGGCAGCGACCATGCGCTGCATTTCGCGTCGCCGGCGGATCTGTTCGTCTATGAATATGACTGGCGGCCGGACGGCAGCGGCTTCGTCGGCACAGCGGCGCCTGGGGATGGCGACGATCATTGGTGGATCGCCAAACTCTACGGCTTTGACAAGGCGAGCGGGGCGGCGCGGCTGCTCTACGCGCCGTCTTCGCCGCAGTTGCAGATCGCCTCTCCGCGGATTTCGCCGGATGGGCAGCAGATCGCCTTCATCGGCGGGATCATGAGCGATTTCGGCGCGACCGGCGGGGATATTTATCTGGTGCCGGCAGGTGGCGGCGAGGCGCGCGACATCACGAGCGGCGAACACGCGACGACGATGGGGCTGGCCTGGGCCTGCAAGCCCGGAAGCGGGCTGATTGCGACCGAGCTCAAGGGCGATACGATGCGTGTGCTTGCGCGCCCCGCGGGCGACGGCAAGCCGCAACCACTCTATTCCGGGCAGGAAACGCTGGGCGGCTTTGGCGGCGTCGGCGTGGCGCCGGTCTGTGGCACGGATGCGACCGCGGTCATTCGCCAGAGCTTCACGGCGCCGCCCGAAATCGCGGTGGGACCGATCGGGCGATGGGCCGCCATCACGCATGCCAATGACGGTCTGACCGCGCCGCTTTCGGCACGCTCGCTGACCTGGACCAAGGATGGGTTCGGCGAGCAGGGCTGGCTGCTGCTGCCCGCGAAGGCGTCGGGCCAATTGCCGATGATCACGCAGGTGCATGGTGGGCCGGCCTGGGCCAACATGCCGCACTTCGTGGGCGAGGGCGCCGGCCGCAAACTGTTGCAGGCCGGGTTTGCGATCTTCCTGCCCAACCCGCGCGGCAGCTACGGGCAGGGCGAAGCCTATACCCGCGCCAACATCAAGGATTTCGGCGGCGGCGATCTGCGGGACATCCTCGCCGGTGTGAACGCGGCAGTCGCGGCAGCACCGATCGATGCCCACCGGCTCGGCATCATGGGCTGGAGCTATGGCGGCTACATGACCATGTGGGCCGTGACGCAGACGAACCGTTTCCGCGCGGCGGTGGCGGGTGCCGGGCTTTCCGACTGGCTCAGCTATTACGGCGAGAACGGGATCGATGGATGGATGATCCCGTATTTCGGCGCGTCGGTATATGACGACCCCGCCGTGTACGCGAAATCCTCGCCGATCAACTACGTGAAGAACGTAAAGACGCCGACGCTGATGGTGGTGGGGGCGGACGATATCGAATGTCCGGCGCCGCAGACCGAGGAATTCTGGCACGCGCTGAAGACGCTCGGCGTGACGACCGAGGCGGTGGTTTATCCAGGCGAAGGGCACTGGATGCACGATCCGGCGCATGTCGCGGATTTCGAGCACCGGCTGGTGGGGTGGTTCGAGAAGTATCTGCAGAACGATACGAAGACCGAGTAAGTACTTTTACTGAAGAAAGAGAGAGATGTTGAAGGGCGGGCGGCTGAGGCGGGTTGGGGCTCGGCCGCCCGCGGGATTGGGCGGATTACTCAGGCGGCGGCGCGCAGGGATTCCATGTCGATGACGTATCTGTAGCGGACGTCGCCCGACTCGACGTGTTCGTAGGCCTCGTTGATGCGGGCGATCGGGATCAGCTCGATGTCGGGTGTGATCTGGTGGGCGGCGCAGAAATCGAGGACTTCCTGGGTTTCGGCGAGGCTGCCGATCAGCGAGCCGGCGATGCGGCGGCGGTGGGCGGCGACCTGCATGTGGTTGATCTCGGCCATGGGCTCGAGGGCGCCGACGGCGACGAGGGTGGCGTCGCGTTTCAGCATGGGGACGAACGGGTTGAGATCGTGCTTCTGCGGCACGGTGCTCAGCATGAAGTCGAAGCGGGCGGTGAACCGCGCGAGGGCGTCCTTGTCGGTCTCGAGCACCGCGTCGTCGGCGCCGATCGCGCGGGCGCTGTCGATCTTGTCCTGGCTGGTGGTGAAGACCGTGACGTGGGCGCCCAGGGCCTTGGCGAGTTTGAGGGCCATGTCGCCCAAGCCGCCGAAGCCGATGATGGCGATATGGTCGCCCGCTTTGACGCGCCAATGTTTCAGGGGCGAAAACGTGGTGACGCCGGCGCAGAGGATGGGGGCGGCTTTCGCGGGTTCGATTCCGGCGGGGATGCGGAGCAGGAAATCCTCGGTGACGACGAGGTCGGTGGAATAGCCGCCGTAGGTGTTGTCGCGGCCGTAGGTGTTTTTGCCGGCCTTGGCGGCGGGGACCATCGGGCCGTTATAGGTGGCGAGCCAGGAATTGGGGCCCTCGCAGTAATTTTCCTCGCCGGCGCGGCAGGGTTCGCATTGGCGGCAACTGTCGATCATGCAGCCGACGCCGACGAGATCGCCTGGCCTGGCTTTCGTGACCTGGGCGCCGGTGCGGATGACGCGGCCGACGATTTCGTGGCCGGGGAGGCAGGGGTAGATTGTGTTGCCCCACTCGTCCTTCACCTGGTGGATGTCGGAATGGCAGACGCCGCAGAAGAGCACCTGAATGTGCACTTCCTTGGGGCCGGGGTCCTGGCGCTGGAAACGGATCGGCTTGAGGGGGGATTTGGCGTCCTGCGCGGCCCAGCCTTTGACGTCGATCATGCGTGCCTGCCTTTCGTTTTGGTCGGCAGGAACGGGGTTCGGGGGGTGGGGTTCCGGGGCGCACCGTGGGGTGATTTGATGCGCGGCGCCTTTTTGTTACGACCACGGAACAAAATGGACGTGCGAAGGGGTGGGTGCGGTCAGGCGAATTTTGGGGAGATCGGGTTGCGGGAGGCCGGGATTTCGCGAGGGGCGGGGCCGCAAGGGCGGGGATATTCGCCGGCATCGGGCGGGGAGGGCGGCGCAGGCTCGGTGGCGGCCTCGAGAGCGGGCTCGGGCGGGTCGAGGGCGAGGGCGTGGCAGAGGGGGCGGAGG
>DAIDJM010000066.1 GCA_027451405.1 Acetobacteraceae bacterium
CCACCCCCGCCTCACTCGACGAAACCCTCACCCCCTACCTCAAATCCCACAACCTCCCCGCCCTGGCCGCCGCCGTCACCCGAAACGGCCAGATCATCGCCGCCGGCGCCGTCGGCACCCGCCGCGCCGGCACCCAAATCCCCGTCACCCTCGATGACCGTTTCCACATCGGCTCCGACAGCAAAGCCTTCACCGCGCTGCTCGCCGGCATGCTCGTCGAGGAAGGCAAACTCCGCTGGACCAGCACGACCGCCGACATCTTCCCCGAACTCAGCCCCACGATGAACCCGGGCCTGCGCGCCGTCACGATCGAGCAACTGCTCTCCCACACCGGCGGCCTGCCCAACGACAACGAAACCTTCGGCAAACTGCTCGCCGAATCCTACGGCCAGGACGGCAATCTCGACGAAATGCGCTACTGGCTGGTCCAGCAATGGAGCCGCCAGCCGCTCGCCACCAAACCCGGCACCCACTTCGCCTATTCCAACATGGGCTACACGTTCGCCGGCGCCATGCTCGAACGCATCACGAAACAAACCTGGGAAGAGCTCGTCGCCACCCGCATCTTCGACCCGCTCGGCCTGACCTCCGCCGGCTTCGGACCCCAATCCACCCTCGGCCGCACCGACGCCCCGCTCGGCCACCGCGCCCGCCCCGACGGCACGCTCGAACCCATGCTCGCCGGCCCCAACGGCGACAACCCGCTGATCATCGGCCCCGCCGGCACCATCCACCTCTCGATCCTCGATTTCGCCCGCTGGGGCGCCTGGCAAACCGCCCAAGGCACCCGAGCCCCCAACCTCGTCCGCCCCGAAACGATCCGCAAACTCCAAGCCCCGATCATCGCCTTCTCAGTCCCCAACCCCGCCCCAGGAACCCCCTCCCACGGCCAATACTGCCTCGGCTGGGGCCTCATGAAATTGCCCTACGCGCGCGAACCCTTCCTCACCCACACCGGCTCCAACACACTCAACCTCGCCCTCATCATGCTGCAACCAAAACAAGACTTCGCCCTGGTCCTCGCCACCAACGTCGCCCACAAACAAGCCGACGCCGCCCTGCGCTCAGCCGCCGCCACGCTCTACGGCAAGTTCGGAAAAGCATAAGGAAAGGCCTTCTTTTTCTGAAGAAAAAGAAGCAAAAAGACTTTCTCTCTTTGGAGGCGGTGGCTGCATCCGTCATTGCGAGGCGCGAAGCGCCGCGGCAATCCAGGGCCTAAAAACCAAAAGCCGCTGCAAACGAAATCGAAACAGACTCCAGACGTGCCTCCGGCGGCCCGGGCTCTGCCCGGGACCCGCTGGGGCCGAAAGGCCCCAGACCCCATGAATTTGGCGCCTGAATGCGCTTATGAAGTCCGCCCTACTCGGCGCCGTCTTTAGCTCATCGACCAGCAAGCCCTTCAGGCAACCTGGCCGATCCATCCCCCAACACTCTGCGAACCGCCTCCGCGCAGACGCCGCCAATCCGCTCTCGCACGACCACAGCCGCCGCCCGTCCTCCACACCGGGAATGACTGAGATGGGGGGGTTAGCGGTCTGTGTGGCTTCGGGTATCCCAACTCAAGGTCAGACATTCAGCTTACGGCCGGGAACGAAGGATATTGTCACACGTTGATGTGGCGCAACAGTTATGAGTCAGTTCAGCCCGGCGGACCATAACCGTTGGGGTCTTGCCTCCATCCTCTCGCAGTCATGCAGGCTTTGAACAGAAGGGGGTTGATTTTGTCAGGTTCGCTTCGCGAAGGGGACTGCTTGAAGCATTCAAAGCGGTCACTCAAATATTGGTCATAGGTTCCACCCGGCTTAGACCAAGTGAACCGTAGGTGCGTGCAGCCCGCAGCAGAGATCACAGCAAAGACCGCCAACGTTTTCAGGAAACGCATCCCACTGGAACTCCTAATCGCTTCGGACTGGGACGATATCGTTTCGTGCCAGGTCTGCATAGACGCTAGAGCGGGTTCACTCTGACTGTGGTCAGAGTGAACCCGCTCTAGGCTCTTTGATTTGGCGAGCAACTTTATCACCCAGACCGATTCCGGTCTGGGTGATGTTGCTCTAAAGGTCGGCGGCAAGCCTGCTGAAGGCGCGGCGCAGCTGGGTGCGACCGGTCTTGGCTCCGCTCGCCGTTTGACGGAACACTCTGGCGCACCCAGCCTTGTCGAGCTGGTGCACCTGGACGCCTAAGCTCAGACCGTCCGTCGAGACTCGGGTATAGCCCTGGATCAGGCTCCTATTCCGCACCGGAAATACGCAAGAGAAAAGCGCAATCTTTTCAGCACCCTGGTTTTAGGGCAACATCCTGGAATGTTTCACCATGGTCAATGTCCGATTGAAAGGTTAGCTTGGCGGCCCAGCAACGACAAAAAAACTGAGCGCGCCGCCGTCGAAAGAGCCGGTGTGAGGCAGTTCGCTTCCGGAATAGCCGGAGGCAGCGGCAACGCCCACGATGAGCAAGTTTGCAGCCATCTGGCATAGTTTCACGGCGGACCGGGCACTGAACTTCGTGCCCGCGCCGCGGCGCCCCTGACCCCGCGAGCAAATCGATACCCCAAAGTAACTGGGCCTGGCCCTTCCCCAAACTGCCGGGGTCTGGGGCCTTCCGGCCCCAGCGGAGTGCAGAGGCAGAGCCTCTGCCCGCCGGAGGCACGCCCCAACCCAAACGCCCCCTTGACTAAGTTCCCCTTTTGTTCTACACTCC
The DNA here is from genome assembly GCA_027451405.1 of Acetobacteraceae bacterium. Classification (GTDB taxonomy): domain Bacteria; phylum Pseudomonadota; class Alphaproteobacteria; order Acetobacterales; family Acetobacteraceae; genus DAIDJM01. Next base: position 2,698 of record DAIDJM010000066.1, read on the forward strand.
CACCCGTGCCCCCCAAGCACCTCACAAGCCTGGTCGCTTCCTTCCTCGCCGTCATCCGGCGGCTGTCCGATGCCATCTCCGAGGCCGCTCGTCCTTCCGACACCAAGGCCCGGTTCGCCCGCATGGCGGCTGCCTGGTTCTGGCTCGACACCCGGCTCCACCGATTTCTCGAATTCACCCATCGCGCCGAGGCTGGCAGGCTTCGTCCGCTTCGCCCCCGGAACCAGACCGGGCCCCGCAGGCCGGCCCAGCGCGACGAGGAGCGTCTTCCGCCTTTGCGTTACGGTTTCGGCTGGTTCCCCCGCGAGATCCCTGAGTGCGCGGCGGTGATCGCCGAATTCGAGGCGAGGCTGGCCGCTCCCGAATTCCGCCCCCTGCTCGAGGCCGAGCCCGCCCGCTTCGCCCGCCTGCTCCGCCCCATCTGCCGCGCCTTGGGCCTCACCCCGCCCGAGCCGCTCCACCAACCCCCGGCCGCCGCCGCGCCGGCCGAACCCGCCGTACCCAAGCCCCCGGCGCCCCCGGCCCCCGACGACTGGCTCGTCCCCTCCGCGTCCCTACCCCGCCGCGGCGACCCCGAGTTCGACGCCCTCTCCCCAAAAATCGCCTGAGAGAGCCCGCCCCTTCCGCACGCCCATTTTGTTACGATAACAAAATGACTAACCCAGCAGAAACTGCTCGACCGCGTGCGCGAAACCCTCGTTCTCGTAATCGGTCGTGACCGCGTCGGCCTGCGCCTGAACCTCGGCCGAGGCGTTCCCCATCGCGATCGAAAACCCGCTTTTGCGGAACATCAGCACGTCGTTCGGCATATCCCCGATGGTCGCGATCGCCGCCGCCGGTATGCCGAGATGCTGCGCGAGATACAGCACCACCGCGCCCTTGTTCGCCTCCGGGTTCGTGATGTCGAGATAATAGGGCTGCGACCGCGCGGCCGACGCCTCGCCCCCGAGTGCGGCCCGCACATCCGCCTCGCATGTCGCCACCCGTTCGAGATCGTCGCTGACGCCCACGATCTTCACGGCCTCCGACAGCATCCCGTCCGTGAAATCCTCGACCACGCGCGGCGCGAACTTCACGGTCCAGGCCTCGCGCGCCACATGCGGCGCCTTCCCGTCCCGCACCAGCCATTCCCGGCTCGTATAGACCCACGCATCGAGCCCGTGCTGCCCGATCGCCCCGATCGCGTGCGCCGCCGCCGCGCGCGAGAGCTGGCGCCCCTCGATCGGCGTCAGATCGGGACGCACGAAGGCCCCGCCATTGAACCCCGCGATCGGCGTCGAGATCGCGAGCGGCTCGATCAGCATCGCCATGCCGAGCGGCGGCCGCCCGCTCGTGATCGCGAACCCGATGCCCCGCTCGCCGAGCGCCCGCACGGCCGCCTGCGCCCGCTCGGTCAGCACTTTTTCGCGGGTGACGAGCGTGCCGTCCACATCCGCGAGCAGCAGCTTGATGCCCTGCGCCGGCAAGGCTCAGAGCTTCCGCCAGCTATGGCCATGCCGTTCCGGCAGCGAATCCGCCTCGTTCGGCCCCTGCCCGCCGGCGAAATACGGATGCACGATCCCCGGATGCGAGGCCCATTCCCGCAAGATCGGATCGACCGCGCACCAGCCATTCTCGATATTGTCGGCCCGGTTGAACAGCGTCTGATCCCCGGTCAGCACGTCGTAGAGCAGCGTCTCGTAGCCCGTGCTCGGCTTCAGATCGAAGAAATCCGCATATTTGAAATCCATCCGCACCGGATCGATATCCATCACCTGCCCGGGATGCTTGGCGCTGAAATAAATCGAGATGCCTTCCTCGGGCTGCACATGCAGGATCATGGCGTTCGCGCCCAGCCGTTCCATCCCCACGTCGCGGAACATGCGAATGGGCGCCGGCTTGAAATGAATCGCCACCTCGGTCTTGCGCTTCATCAGCCGCTTGCCGGTGCGCAGATAGAAAGGCACCCCCGCCCAGCGCCAATTGTCGAGAAACAGCCGCAGCGCCACATAGGTCTCGACGTTGGAGTCCGGCGCCACATCCGGCTCGTTGCGATACCCGGCCACGTTCTCCCCGAGCACCTGCCCCGCGGCATATTGCCCGCGCACCACGTTCTGCATCACCTCGCGGGCGCTCATCATATGCAGCGCGTCGATCGCCTTCGCCTTCTCCGCCCGCACCGCGTCCGCCGCGAACGAATTCGGCGGCTCCATGGTCACCATCGCCAGCAGCTGGAACATATGGTTCGGCACCATGTCCCGCAGCGCCCCGGTCACCTCGTAGAACTTGCCGCGCTTCTCGACGCCGACCGTCTCGGCGGCCGTGATCTCGACGTAATCAATATGGTCCCGCGTCCAGAGCGGCTCGAAAATGCCGTTCGAGAAACGCAGCGCCATGATGTTCTGCACCGTTTCCTTGCCCAGGAAATGATCGATGCGATAGATCTGATCCTCATCCAGCAACGACAGGATCTGCTTGTTGAGCGCCCGCGCCGACGCGATGTCGTGCCCGAACGGCTTCTCGATCACCACGCGCCGGAAGCGGCCGTTGCGCTTCTCGGTCAGCCCCGCTTCATGCAGCCTCTCGATGATGCCGCCGAAAAACCGGTCCGGCACGGCGAGATAAAAAATGACGTTCTCGTCCCCGAGCCGGCGCGCCAGATCGTCGAAAACCTGGTTCTGCGTGAAGTCGCCGACCATGTAATGCAGCCGCTGGCTCAGCCACCCCCAGGCGCTGCCATCGAGCGAAGCCTCGGCGAACTCCCCGCCCTTGTCGGGAGTGAAACTCCGCATGCTGGCGGTCTGCCGCCCCTGGAAATCCGCGTCGCTGCCGGGATCGCGATCGACCCCGATCACGCTGAACCGGGCATCGAGCAGCTTGGTGCCCGCCAGGTTGTAGAGCGACGGCATCAGCAGCCGCTTCGTGAGATCCCCGTTCGCCCCGAAAATCACGAGCGTGCAGGGCGGCGCGGGTTTCGCGCTCAGCGCGAGGGCGCGGGTGCTCTCGGCAACAAGCTGGTCCATCCGGCTTCCGCTCCTTTGTTCAGGCCGAACCGCAAAGCGATCCAGAGTTTCTGCCACTTCGGCAACGCCACGCTGTCCCGCGGGTCGCGCCGCCGCCGCAACCGCGCGAGCAGCGCGGCATAGGTCGCCCCCATCAGCCGCGCCGGCCGCATGGCCGCCGGATCGCAACGCCGCATCGCCGCATCAGCGGCCGCGAAATGCTGTTCCGCGTCCACCATCATTCGGTTACATACCGCGGCCAGGCCCGGATGCCCGAGCGCCAGCCCGGGATCGGGCGGCACCCCCTCGGCCTCGAGCCATTCGAGCGGCAGATAGAGCCGGCCGCGCCCGGCATCCTCGGCCAGGTCGCGCAGGATGTTCGTCAGTTGCAACGCGCGCCCGAGATGATGCGCCACCTCATCCGCGTCCGCCGAACCATCCCCGAACGCCCGCACCGAGAGCCGGCCCACCGCGGAGGCCACGCGATCGCAATAAAGATCGAGTTCCGCGCGCGCGGGGGCAATGATCGGCGCCTCCGCATCCATCGCCATCCCGTCGATCACGTCGAGAAAATCCTGCGCCCGCAGCCCGAAAGCGGCGCGCGCCTCGCGCAGCACCCGCGTGACCGGCTCGTTCGCCTCGCCGCGTTCGAGGGCCGCGATGCGGGCCCGCCAGGCATCGAGCGCTGCGTGCTTTTCCTCGAGCGGCGCCGGCCCGTCCGCGATGTCGTCCACCAGCCGGCAGAACGCATAAATGCCATACATCGCATATCGCCGCGCCGGCGGCAGGATGCGCATGCCGCGATAGAACGAGGTGCCCGACGCGCGGACCAGCCGCTCGACCTCGGCGATATCCGGGTTCACGCCCAATGCCGCAGCGCCCCGGCAAGGCTCCGCGCGACATCCGCGGGCTTCAGCTTGACCCGGGTCGCGACCGGATCGCCGTCGCGCAAGCGCCGCGCGAGCCGCCGCGCGAGCCCGGCGATCACCGCCGTCTCGAGCCGCAACCGCCGGTCCCGCACGCGGCGCGGCAATTCCGCCGCCGCCAGGTTCAGCCGGTCGCATTCCCCGAGAAGCTGCCCGAACACCTGCCGCAGCCCAGCCGTCTCCGCCCGCCCCAGCAGATCAAGCGGCGCCGCCTGCGCCTGCTCCATCCAGTCGAGCGGCAGGTAACACCGGTCGAGCGCGCGCAGATCCTTCGCGCCATCCTGGAGATGGTTGAGAACTTGCAACGAGGCGCACAGCGCATCCGAGGGCTCCCAGGTGTCGCGCCCCTCGCCATGCAGATCGAGCACGTGCCGTCCCACCGGCATCGCCGAATAGCGGCAATAATCGAGCAATTCCGCCCAGCTCACGTAACGGGATTTCACCGCGTCCTGCTTGAAGGCATGGAGCAGTTCGAGCGCGTGATCGGGCGTCACGCCGGTCTCGCCCAGGCTCGCGCGGAGCCGGCTCGAAGCCGGGCTGCCGGCCTCCTGCCGTCCGAGCAGCACAGCCTCCATGGTCCCGAGCCGCCGCAATTTCTCGTCGGAAGACAGCACTTCGCTGTCGCCGATATCGTCGGCATTGCGCGCGAAATCATAGAAAGCGTGCACGTGCGGCCGGAGCTCGCGCCGGATCAGCAACGAGCCCACGGGAAAATTCTCCTGGTGGCGCGTCTTGCCCGACCAGGTTTCGACCGACGCTTCCGGCTCTAGCTGTAGGCTCGCTGTTTCCACATCACCCCGCGGCCGCGATAATGGTTGACCGCCGAACCGATCGTGGCCGCGGTGTAGAAGAGTGCCACGAGCGGCAGGAGCGGCGCCCGCAGCGGCAAGAGCCGGAACCGCAACAAGGTCGGCACGAACGCGGCGCTCATCCCGGCCCAGGCCAGCCCGCCGGCGATCCGCGCCGGCGCCGGCCCGACCGCCAGCGCCAGCGGCGGCACCGCATAGACGAGCAGCATGCCGAGCACGGTCCCGGCCAGCCACGAGGGCGAGAAGCGCAACTGCACATAGGCGGTGCGCGCGACCATGCGCCAGATATCGGCCGCGGTCGGATAAGGACGCCGGCTGGTCGCGAGCTGGCTATGCCCAAGCCAGATGCGGCCGTTTTTCTTCAGCGCTTGCGACAGCGTCACATCGTCGATCAGCGCGCCGCGGATCGCCGCGAGCCCGCCCGCCCGCGCCAGCGCCGCGCGGCGCACGAGCATCACGCCTCCGGCCGCCGCCGCGATGCGGCTTTCCGGATCGTTGGCCCACGCGAACGGGTAGAGCATGGCGAAGAAGAACACGAAGGCCGGCACCAGCGCCCGCTCCGCCTGGCTCTCGCAATTCAGCGCCACCATTTCGCTGACGAGATCGTAGGCGCCGGCCTCGGCCTTCGCCATCAGCGTCGAGAGATGCTGCGGCTCGTGCACGATATCCGCGTCCGTGAACAGCACCCAGTCGGTATCGGCGGCCGCGAGCCCCTGCTCGAGCGCCCAGAGCTTGCCGCTCCAGCCCTGCGGACGCGGCGCCGCCTCGATCACGAACAATTTCGGGTCCGTGATGGCCCGCGCGACATTGCCGGTCCCGTCGGTGCTCGAATCATCGACCAGCAGCACGCGGAAATCGCCCTGGTAATCCTGCGCCACGAGCGAGGCGAGCGCCGGCCCCACCACATCGGCCTCGTCGCGCGCCGGCACGATGATGGTCACCGCCGGCACCGCACGCGGCCGCGCCGGCGCGAGCGTCGGCCCCGCCTGCCAGAACTTGCCATGCCCGAGCAGCAGATAAACCCAGATGCCGAGCGCGAGAGCAGCGAGCGCGGTCATGCGGCCTCCGCTTCGCCGCGCAGGAACCAGCCCACCGCATCGCGGATCGCGAGCGCCGCCGGGCGCGGGCTGTAGCCGAGCTCGTCCCCGGCCTTGACGCTCGTGAAGAACATCTTCTTGCGCGCCATGGCCAGCGTCTCGCGGGTCACCACCGGCTCGATGCCGACCCGCGCCAGCGCCTCGCAGGCGACCGCGAGCGGATGCAGCGGCCCGATCGGCAGCCGCAGCCTGGGCGGCCGCCGTCCCGCCTCGCGCGCCACCGCGGCGAACAGTTCGCCGAGCGAAAAGTTCTCGCCGCCCAGGATATAGCGCTCGCCGACCCGGCCGCGCTCGAGCGCGAGCGCGTGCCCCTCGGCGACATCGTCCACATGCACGATGTTGAGCCCGGTATCGACGAAGGCCGGCATGCGGCCGAGCGCCACGTCGCGGATCATCTTGCCGGTGGGCGTCGGCTTGATGTCGCGCGGCCCGATCGGCGTCGAGGGATTGACGATGACCGCCGGAACGTTTTCCTCGCGCACCAGCCGCAGCACTTCCTGCTCGGCCAGGTATTTCGAGCGCTTGTAGGTGCCGATCACGCCGCTCTCGGAAACCGGGGTCTCCTCGTCGGCGGGCGTGCCGTCGGACCGGAGGCCGAGAGCGGCGACACTGGAGCAATAGACGATCCGCCCGACGCCCGCGTCCCGCGCGGCGCGCAGCAGCGCGCGCGTGCCCTCGACATTGGCCTGCATCATCGCCTCGGGATCGGGGACCCAGAGACGGTAATCGGCCGCGACATGCATCAGCGCGCTCGCCCCCGCGACCGCCGGCGCGAGGGTCGCCGGGTCGCGCAGATCCCCTTCCACGAGATCGGCGGCAAGCCCCGCCACGTTGCGGCGGTCGCTGCCGGGCCGCACCAGCAGCCGCAGCGCGTGGCCCCGCGCGAGCAATACGCGGGCCACCGCCGAGCCCACGAACCCGGTGGCACCCGTGACGAGAATCCGTTCCATCGGGGACGGGTGTAGCCGAGGCGCCCGGCGGGGCTCAAATCGGTTGCGGGGCGCGCCCCCGGCTTCCTATATGCTCTTGATGCACCCCAGCCGGGATCTGGTGACCACCGTCGTCACCCTCGCGAGGCTGATCCGCACCGAGGCCGACAAGCGCGCCCGCGCCCACGGCATGACCCGGGCGCAATGGAGCATCCTGCTCCATCTCGAGAAGACCCCTGGCCTCCTGCAGAAGGAACTCGCCGACCTGCTCGAGGTCGAGCCCATCACGGTCGCGCGGCTCGTCGACCGGCTCGAGGCGCGCGGCATGGTCGAGCGCCGCGACGATCCGGCCGACCGCCGCTGCTGGCGCCTGCATCTCACGGAGGCGGCCAAGCCGCTGATGGGCGAGGTGAACTGGCAGCTCGACGCGCTGTCGCAGGCGACCTGCGCGAAGCTCGATGCGCAGACCCAGTCCCTGGTGGCCGAGGCGCTCAAGCAGATGCGCGACACGGTCTGCCACCAGCTGCGGGAAAAGGCGGACCTGCCCGAGAGGGAAACCGCCTGAGCCGCGGCCCCGCATGACGGAAATCATCCGCCTGCCCGCGGGCCGGGAGGACACGCTCTGGGCCGTCGTCGCCTCGCTCGGCAAGACCAACCGGATCGCCGAGATCTACCCGAACCGCCACGCGGCGCTGGCCGACCGGCAATGGCGGGAGCAGCAGGTGAGCGCCTATGCGGGGTTCCTGCGCACCACGCGCCAGCCGGTGCCGCGCTACAGCGTGGCGCCGATCCGGCGGGGAGATCTGCCCAAGGCCTGGCGGCCTTTGCCGGCTTTGGGGTTTCTGCGGGGACAGTTTGTTTGAGGCACGCCAGACTCGGTTCCTTAGAGCGTATCTGAGAACCGGTTATGGTTGGCCGGCTGGCGGTGATTTGCGAGCACCGGAGCGGAGCGGGCTTGATGCCCGTGAGCACCGGAGCGCAGGAAATCGCAATCAGACGGCCGCCAGAACCAGTTGCTTAGAGCGTGTTTGAGAGCCGGTTATGGTGAGTCGGCTGGCGGTGATTTGCGAGCACCGGAGCGGAGCGGGCTTGATGCCCGTGAGCACCGGAGCGCAGGAAATCGCCGTCAGACGGCCGCCAGAACCGGTTCTCAAACACGCTCTCAGCGGGTGGGGCGCGGCGGGGTGACGCTGTAGTCGTAAAAGCCGCGGCCGGTTTTGCGGCCGAGCCAGCCGGCCTCGACATATTTCACCAGCAGCGGACAGGGCCGGTATTTCGTGTCCGAAAGACCGTCGAGCAGCACCTGCATGATCGAGAGGCACGTATCCAGCCCGATGAAATCGGCCAGTTCCAGCGGCCCCATCGGATGGTTGCAGCCGAGCTTCATCGTGGTGTCGATCGCCTCGATCGTGCCGACACCCTCATAGAGCGTGTAGACCGCTTCGTTGATCATCGGCATCAAAATGCGGTTCGCCATGAAGCCGGGAAAATCCTCGGCGAGCGCGGTTTCCTTGCCGAGCCGCGCGGCGAGCCCGGCGACCGTGCGATAGGTCGCATCGTCGGTCGCGATGCCGCGGATGATCTCGACCAGCTTCATCACCGGCACCGGATTGAAGAAATGCATGCCGATGAAGCGCGCGGGCCGGTCGGTCGCGGCGGCCAGCCGCGTCACCGAAAGCGAGGAGGTATTGGTGGCGAGCAGGCAATCCTCGCGCAGATGCGGCTGCAGGCCCGCGAAGATGGCGCGCTTGATGTCCTCCTTCTCGGTCGCCGCCTCGATCACCGCGTCGCACCGGGAAAAATCGGCCAAGCCGGCGGCCGGGCGAATGCGCCGCAGCGCGGCCTCGCGCGCCTCGGCGCTGACCAGGCCCTTGGCGACCTGACGATCGACGTTCCGGCCGATCGTCTCGAGCGCGCGTGTCAGCGCCTCGGGCTTCGCGTCGTACAGAGGCACTTCGATGCCGGCGAGGGCCAGCACATGGGCGATGCCGTTGCCCATCTGGCCGGCGCCGATGACGCCGACCTCGCGGATATGCGCCGCGTCGGCGGGATCGCCCATCAGGCCTTTTCCAGCTCGGCCTTCAGTTCCGGCAGCGCCGTGAACAGATCGGCGACCAGCCCGTAATCGGCCACCTGGAAGATCGGCGCATCCTCATCCTTGTTGATGGCGACGATCACCTTGCTGTCCTTCATGCCGGCGAGATGCTGGATCGCGCCGGAGATGCCGACCGCGACATAAAGCTCGGGCGCCACGATCTTGCCGGTCTGCCCGACCTGGTAATCGTTCGGCACGAACCCGGCATCCACCGCCGCGCGCGAGGCGCCGACCGCGGCGCCAAGCTTGTCCGCGATCGGATCGAGCAGATGGAAATTATCGCCGCTCTGCATGCCGCGGCCGCCCGAGACCACCACGCGCGCCGCGGTCAGTTCCGGCCGCTCGCTCTTGGAAAGCTCGGCCGAGACGAAACGCGACCGCTCACCGCCGCCGGCCGGCGGGATATCGGCGACCGGCGCGCTGCCGCCTTCTTCCGCCACCGGATCGAAACTCGCGGCCCGCACCGTGATGACCTTCTTCGGGTCCGCCGAGCGCACGGTCGCGAGCGCGTTTCCGGCATAGATCGGGCGGACGAAGACATCCTCGCTTTCCACGCCGGCGATGTCGCTGATCGGCTGCACGTCGAGCAATGCCGCGACACGCGGCATCACGTTCTTGCCGATCGCGGTCGCGGCGGCCAGCAGATGGCTGTAATCGCCGGCAAGCGAAACGAGCAGCGCGGCCAGCGGCTCCGCCAGCGCATGGTCGTAGGCCACGTCCGCCGCGCGGAGCACGCGGGCGACGCCGGGCAGCCTGGCGGCGGCGTCCGCTGCGCCCGCATCGGTGCCGGCGACCAGAACATGCACCTCGCCGAGCTTCGCGGCGGCGGCGACGGCGCTCCGCGAGGGCTGCTTGATGCGCCCGTTCTCATGATCGAGCAGGACCAGCGCCGTCATGGTTCAGATCACCTTCGCTTCGTTGCGGAGCTTGTCGACCAGTTCCGCGACCGATCCGACCTTCCGGCCGGCCTGGCGCTTGGGCGGCTCCGTCACTTTCAGGACCGTCAGGCGCGGCGCCGGATCGACGCCGAGATCGGCCGGCTTGATCGTCTCGATCGGCTTCTTGCGCGCCTTCATGATGTTCGGCAGCGAGGCGTAGCGCGGCTCGTTGAGCCGCAGATCGGCGGTCACCACCGCCGGCAGCGTGAGGGCCACCGTCTCGAGCCCGCCATCCACCTCGCGCGTCACGGTCGCGGTATCGCCGGCGATCTCGACCTTGCTCGCGAAGGTGCCCTGCGGCCAGCCGAGCAGGGCGGCGAGCATCTGTCCGGTCGCGTTCATGTCGTCGTCGATCGCCTGCTTGCCCATGATCACGAGGCCCGGCTGTTCCCGCTCCGCAATGGCGCGGAGCATCTTGGCGACCGCCAGCGGCTCGGGCGAGGCCTCGGTCTCGACCAGGATGCCGCGATCGGCGCCCATGGCCAGCGCCGTGCGGATCGTTTCGCCGCACGCGGCCGGCCCGATGGAGATCGCGACGATCTCGGCGGCGATGCCCTTTTCCTTGAGGCGCACGGCCTCCTCGACGGCGATCTCGTCGAACGGGTTCATCGACATCTTCACGCCGGTCAGTTCGACACCGGTCTGATCGGATTTGACCCGGACCTTCACGTTGTAATCGACAACGCGTTTGACCGGCACGAGCAGCTTCATGGGATTGACCACCCTTGGAGGCAGGCGAGCGGAGGGCGCGAGAGATAAGGGGCGGCTTCCGCGGGTGTCAAACCGGCTGGGGAAGGCGGGGCGGAGGCAGGCCGCGCCGCCGCCTTCGTGGTCAGTGGGCCGTGCCGTAGGAGGGGGCGCCGATCCCCGAACAGGCGCAGGTCTGCCCTACCGGCGTGTAGGGCGGGGCCGGGCAGGTATAGACCCCGGCATAGCAGGTCGCGCCATACGGTCCGGGCGGCGGCGCCGGCTGGGACTGCGGCGCCGGCGGCGGCGGCGGATAGGGCGGCGCGGGAGGCGGCGCATAGGCAGGCGGGTAGGCCGGCGGATAATAGGGGTAGTACGGGTAATAGGCTGGCGGCGGCGCCACGATCGGGGGCGCCACGACGATCGGGCCAGGGGACACACCCACCCAGACGCCGCCGCGCCACCAGGCCCGGGCCGGATGCGACAGCCCGACCGCGCCAAGCGCGGCCGCGACGAGGATGATGCGCTTCATGGCGGCCTCTTCTCCGAGCGACGTTTCCGCCGTGTTGCTGGAACGCGACGAATTGTCGCAGGGGAGGTTGTTCTTTTTTTGAAAAAAAAGAACCAAAAAAACTTTCTCGCATTGGACAGGCGGTTGGACCAGCACCTCCCATACGAGTGAAGTCTTTTTGCTTCTTTTTCTTCAGAAAAAGAAGAATCCTTCCTCCTACGGCGGCGGCGCCCCGAGAAGACTGGGATCGACATACCGGAACAACCGCGCCGGAAAGTCCCCTCCCAGCTGCACATCCGACAACCGGATGCGGGTTTCGCGGCCCTGGGCGTCGACCACGCTCCAGCCGGTGAGCGCCAGCGGCGAGGCGTTCAGCAGCAGGGTGAGCGTGCCGTCGCCCGGCGAGGCGGTGCGTACCAGGGTCATCGCGATCTGACCGGGCGGCCGGGCGAAATCGGTGATGGTGACCGGGCCGGTCAGCGTGATGGTGTCGGCGAGCAGCAGGCCGAGCGGGGTCTGGCCCACCGGGATGTTGGAGGTCTGGCCGAGCTTGGCGTCGTGGAAGGTCACGAGTCCGTGACCGGCGACGAGCAGCAGCGGGCTTGGCGGGTCGTATTCGAAGCGCATACGGCCGGGCCGTTCGAGCCAGGCGGTGCCGGTCGCGGTCTGGCCGTTGCCGGCGATCTGCAGGAAGCGGGCTTTGAGGCTCCGGACGCCGTTGAGATAGGCCTGGACCTGGGCCACCGTGGCGCGGTCCGCGTCGGAGAGGACGGCCGCGCGGGGCTGGGCACTCGCGGCGATGGGCGCCAGGGCGGCGAGGGACGCGAGCAGGAGCGTTCGGCGGTTCATGCGCCCCGATCTAGCGCCGGGCGGCTTTTCCCGACAGGTGCGCGGGGCTGAAAACGGGTTCATGCGTCAGAGCGGGATGCCGAGATCGAGGAAGACGGTCCGGCCGGGCAACAGATAGAAGGAAGAATCGCCGAATTCGCTGGCGGCGACGGGCGGACGCTGGTCGGTGAGGTTGGTCCCCGAGAGCGTCACGCTGTAGCGGTCGAAACGGTAGCCGAGGCTCGCGTCGAGCGTGACGTAGGACCGCACCGGCGCGGTGTTGGCGATGTCGAGATACTGGTCGCCCACATAATTGGCGACGGCCGTGGCCTGCCAGCCGTGACCGGGTGTGTAGAGGGCGCCGATCGCGGCGAGCCAATAGGGCGAAAGCGGCAGTTGCTTGCCGGCGGCGTTCACGTTCAGGCCCGATTCGGCCGCGATATAATGCGTGAAACGCGCATCGTGGTAGCTCAGCGTGCCGCGGACCGCGAGCGCCGAGACCGGGTGCCAGGTGAACTCGGTTTCGATGCCCTGGAGGCGCTCGCCGCCGGCGTTCTGCTGCAGCGGATTGCCCTGGGCATTGGTGGTCTGCACGACGAGATTGGTGAAATCGAGGCGGAATATCTCGGCCTGCCAGGCGAGGCGTGCATCGTCGAGCGTGCCTTTCAGGCCCGCCTCGGCGCTGAAGGCGCGCTCGGGCTGCAGGATCGCCGGCGTGTAGTCGGGGCCGAAATCGATCGCCGCCGGTTTGAAGGCCTCGCGCACATCGCCGTAGAGCACGGCGCGGTCGGCGCCGTTCTCCCAGAGCCGCACGCCGGCGCCGAACGTCTCGGTGGGCCGCACGGTCGAACGGTGATCGATGGCGGCGAGATCGGCCGGTGCGGTGAAACCGTCGACATGGCGGGAGGTGCGATCCTCGTCGGTTTCGTTGAGGCGCGCGCCGGCTTCGATATCGAGCCAGGCGAGCGGCTTCCAGTCGGTCTGGATGTATTGGCCGAGGAAGCGCCGGTCGTCGTACACGCTGTTGATTTCGTCGACATGGAGCGCGGTCGTGGGCGGCGGGATGAAGGCGCCGCTCAGCGGCACGTCATAGGCGCCGTTGAGGCTGCCCTGGCGGGCGACGCCGTAGAGCAGATCGGCGCCGATCGCGACATCGAGCCCGGCGGCGGGGGTAAGCGCGAGATGGGTGTCGGCGTAGAGGTTGAGAATCTGCCTCTGCTGCTGCTGGGAATCGGCGTTCTGCGAGCCGTTGTCGGTGAGCGCGGGGCGGAGGAAGCCGCGTATGTCGGTGATGCCGGAATAATCGAGCGAGGCGGTGCTCTGCCAGGCGCCGAAGCGGGTCGGCAGGTCGTAGCCGAGGACGCCCTGATATTCGTTCTGATCGATGCGGGCGTTGGCGGGATTGTAATTCGCGTCGAGCGGCGTGATCGAGTTGAGCGCGTCGCCGACGCGCACCACGGGGCTGTTCGGCACCGTGCGGACGAAAGCCAGGGCGAGATCGAGGCGCAGCGTGCCCGGGCCGAGTTCGCCGCTCGCGCGGTAGAGCGCGTGCCCGTCGGTGAGGCTTTCGCGCCGGTCGTCGAAACCGAGATGCTCGCCATCGAGCGAGAGGGATTCGGCGAAATCGCCGAGCGGCGGCAGGTTCAGCGCGGCCTGGCCGCGCCAGGAGCCATGGCTGCCGGTGCCGATCGTGGCGGCGTCCGGCGCCTGCCCCGCCGGGTAATGGATCACCTGCACGACTCCGACGAATGACGTCGCGCCGTAGAGGACTGGCGCCGCGCCTTTCAGCACCTCGATCCGCTCGACATTGGCGAGATCGAGGGTCGGGATCGCCGGGTTGAACGCACCGCCCCAGGGCACGCCGTCGACCACGAGGAGAAACGCGTCGAATTCGTGCAGGCCCCAGAAGGCCGGCACCGCGCTCGCCGGCCCCGCATCGCCGCCGGGCGGGGCCTGCACGCCGGCGACGAGGGCGAGCGCGCCGGCGAGGTCGGTGACGTGCCGGGCGCGCAGTTCCGCGCCCGGTATGATGGTGATGTCGGCCGGCACTTCCGAGACGGCTTCCGGCAGGCGCGTCGCCGTGACCTCGATATCCTCCGTGCCTTGCGCGCTTGCGTGCGGCGCGGCGAGGGCAAGCGCGGCCACGAGCGGCCAGGCCTGCTTACGCAGCCTCGCCGCTCGCCATGGCCGGAAACTCACCGCAGATTGGCGGACAGAAACGCGGCCCGGGCTTCGTCGACGCGTTCGCGCATCACCGGATCCTCGAGCAGGTGCGTGCCGGGCAGCAGCAGCAGGCTGTAGGCGCGGCCGGCGGTGATCAGCGCCTGCGTGAGCTTCATGGTGTGTTCGAAATAGACATTGTCGTCGGTCACGCCGTGCATGATCAGCAGCGGGCGGGAGAGCCCGGCCGCATAGGTGAGGACGTTGCTGATACGGTAGGAATCCGGCTGGGTCTGCGGCATGCCGAGATAGCGCTCGGTATAGGCGGTGTCGTAATCGGTCCAGTCGACCACCGGCGCCCCGGCGACGCCGGCGCGGAACAGTTCGGGATGACGCAGCGTCGCCATGACGGTGAAATAACCGCCGAACGACCAGCCGGTGACGCCGACGCGGCGCAGATCGAGTTCCGGATAGCGGGCGGCGAGCGCGCGCAGCCCGTCCATCTGGTCCTGCAGCGGAATGTCGATCAGGTCGCCCTTGGTGACCCGCTCGAATTCGCGGTCGCGGCCCGGCGTGCCGCGCCCGTCGAGGCTGACGACGATGAAACCGTGATCGGCGAGGCACTGATCCTCGAGATAGTCGCGCGGGGCGCGCATCACCATCTTGAAGGTGGGGCCGGCATAGACGGACAGCACCACCGGATAGCGCCGCATCGGATTGAAATAATGCGGCCGGATCACGACCGCGTCGAAGCCGAGCGGGCCGGCCTGGGTGAATTCGATCCTGGGCTTCGCGCCGACCGGCGCGGCCTGGCTCGGCAACTGCGCGAGGAGATGGCCGGAACCGTCGCGGATCGCGGTGCCGGCGCTGCTGTCCGGCTCCGAGTAGCGGTCGGTGAAGATGGTGTGACCGGCGCCGAACCGGACTTCGTGCAGGCCCGGCAGCACCGGCAATTCCTGGGCCTCGCCGCCTTTGATGTCGACACGGAACAGACCCATGCTGATCCGGTCCGGGTTGGCGGTGACGATGACCTTCCCCGAATCCGGATCGTAATCGTCGAAGGCGAGATAGGGGAAACCTTCGGGCGTGATGGAATGGTCGAAGCTGCCGTCGGCATGATGCAGTTCGAGCCGCCATTGGCCGTCGCGCTCGGTGGCCCAGAAGAAGCCGGAGCCGTCGGGCAGCCAGCGCGGCATCGCGGTCTCGGGCGGCGGGTTGCGCACCAGTTGCGGCGTGAGATCGATCCAGGCGGGATCGTATTCGGTGAGCAGTTTGCTGGTCGCACCGCTCGCCGGATCGACCGCGAACACCGCCTCCTCGGTCTGCGCGCGGTTGAGCAGCACGAGCGAGAGCTTGCCGTGCTCGGGCCAGATCACGCGCGCGATATAAGGGAACTCGCTGTGGTCCCATTGGATCGGCACCGGCACGCCGCCGTCGCGCGGCAGGATCGCGAGACTCGTGTCCGCGTTGGCCTGGCCGGCGCGCGGGTAGCGGAACTCGGCGGGCGGGTCGGAGGGATGCGCGGGATCGCTGATATAGTGTTTTTCGACCTTGGAACTGTCGGCGGTCTCGACCACGAGACGCGCGCTGTCGGGCGACCACCAGGTGCCGTCCTCGCGGTCGAACTCCTCGGCGGCGACGAATTCAGGCAGTCCGTGGGTCAGCGTCGCGGTGCCGCCCTGGGTGATCGCCTTGTCGGTGCCGCTGGCGAGGTCGATGACGTGCAGATCGTTGTCGCGCACGGCGGCGATGTATCTGCCGTCGGGCGAAAGGCGGGGCGCGATCCAGCCGGTGCCGGGAATCGGCGTGACGGTGCCGTCGGGCAGCGCGATCCGGTAGAGCCGGTCGGCCTGGGCCGCGACCAGCGTCGCGCCGTCGCGCGAGAGCGCGAACCAGGTGATGCCGGAGAGCGTCATGCGCGAACGCTCGCGCCGCGCCTTCTCCTCGACGCTCAGATGTTCGGGGCCCTTTTCGGGCTTGAGCAGTTCGCGCTCGGTCCCCAGTTGCACATCGTAGGCGAACAGGCGCAGCCGCGTGTCGCGCGGGCCGCTGCGCAGATAGAGAACGAGCTTGCCGTCGGGCGTCGGCACGGCTCGCTCGGGCAGGCCGAGCGTGTTGCCCCGGGTGCGGGCGAGATCGGCGAAACAATCCTCGGCGCGCGCCGGGGCGCATGCGAGCCAGAGCAGCCCGAGCGCGGCGATCGCCCGGAGGTTGGTTGATTTTTGGATCATGCCTGAACACAGATACACAATGGAGACCGTCACGGAAGCCGGATCGGCCCGCACGCGCAAGCCCCGGGGCCAGGGCGGATCGCGGCGCGGCGAAATTTTGGATGCGGCCAAGCGTCTCTTTCTGACCGAGGGTTTCGAACATGCCACGATGCGGCGGATCGCCGCCGAAGTCGGCGTCTCGCCCACGGCGATTTATCTCCATTTCGCCGATAAGGAGGCGATCCTCGATGCGATCGCCGAGCATTTCTTCTCGGCGCTGCTGCTCGAGCTGGAAGCGTCGCAGGAATGCGATCTGCCGCCGCTCGCGCGCTATCGGGCCGGGGTGCGGGCCTATGTGGAATTCGCGGTCGAGCGGCCTGACGAATACCGGCTGACCTTCCAGCGCCGGCTGTCCCCCGGCCCGCGTCCGCCTTGCCACGAGATCGCCGTCGCCGACCGGTCCTTCGCCATCCTGCAGGGCGCGGTGGGCGAGCTCGCCGAGCAGGGAATCTTCCGGCCGGTCGACCCGCTGCTGGGTGCCGAGGCGATCTGGTGCGCGCTGCACGGGCTCACTTCGGCCCTGATCGATATGCCCGACCAGATCTCGACGTCGCGCGAGGCGCTGATCGAGACGGTGATCGACCTGACCATCGGGGGGCTGGCAAAGCGTCCCTAAGGGAGTCTCGTTAACATAAACCTTGTTAACTGAACGCTGGTAACGTATATCGGGGCCTGCCGAGCAACCGGAGTGGCCCCCATGAGCTTCACCCTCACCTTTCCCGCGTCCATGGCGGCGGCGAGCGCGCGGGTTCGCCCTTCCCTCACGGCGGCGGCCGAAAGCCGGATCGTGTTCGCAGCCGCGGCGGTCGCTCTGGCCGCGTCGGCCTCGGTGGTTCTGTATGCGCTCGAGACGGCGTTCGGGTGAAAGGTCGGGGCGGAGCGATGCCGCGGCAACGGGTTACAGAATTTTCTTGAAGCGTTAAGGCGGTTCGCGGCAACCTCCGCGCGTGACGCGCGCGTGGCTCCGGGCCGTGCCCTTGCTGCTGCTCTGCACGCTGGCCGCGTGCGGGGGCGGGTCGCGCCTATCGCAAAGCGGAGTGCCGAATTACGCGCCGCCGGGGCCCGCGCAGGATCCGTGGGGTCCCTATATCCGCGAGGCCTCGGCACGGTTCGATGTGCCCGAGCGCTGGATCCGGGCGGTCATCCGGCAGGAAAGCGGCGGCCACGAATTCCTCAACGGCCGGCCCACCACCTCGGATGCGGGGGCGATGGGGCTGATGCAGATCATGCCCGCGACCTACGAGGAGCTGCGGGCGCGCTACGGGCTGGGCGACAACCCCTACAACCCGCACGACAATATCCTCGCCGGGACGGCCTATATCCGCGAGCTCTACGACCGCTACGGGGCGCCGGGCTTCCTCGCGGCCTACAATGCGGGCCCGCAGCGGCTCGAGGATTTCAACGCCGGCCGCGCGAGCCTGCCGAACGAGACGATCGGCTATCTGGCCTCCGTCGGACCGAGCCTCGGCAACGAGCGGCCGCTCTCCGGGCCGCTTGCCGTCTACGCGACCGGCGGCGGCGCGGCGGCGCCGGTCCAGCTCGCCGCCAATGGCTGCGACCCGGACGCGGCTTTCGACCCGAACCATCCCTGCCACGCGCCCGCTCTGCCGCCGGCGCCGCTGCCCGCGCCAGCCCCGGCGCCGGTGGTGGTGGCGCAAGCCGGATGCTGGCGCGATCCGAACGCCGCCTACGACCCGACCGCGCCCTGCGGCACGCCGCCGGCGCGCGCGCCGATCCCCCAAGCGGCGCCCGCCGTGATCGTCGCCGCGACCGCCGGGTGCTGGCATGATCCGAACGCGGCCTATGATCCGAGCGCGCCCTGCGGCACGCCGCCCCCGCCTGCCTCGCCGGCCCCGGTTCAGGTGGCGGAGGCCCGGCGCGATTGCTGGCGCGACCCGGACGCGGCCTATGACGCGCCCTGCGGCACGCCGCCCGCGCGGCGCGCCCCGGTGGAGATCGCCGAAGCGCCCATGCCGGGCGGCGCGACGCGCGCCGGCACCGCGCTCTGGGGCAGCGGCGCCGCCGCGCCGCCGCCCATGGTGACGCGGACGGTGACGCGGATGGTCATCCAGACGGGGGCCACCCGCGCGCCCGCCTCGCCGGTGGCCGGCCAGTCCTGGTCGGCGTTGCTTGCGGCCCGCACCCCGCCGAGCCATCCGGCGCCTTTGCGCCTGCCCTTCGTCGCCTCCGCCGTCGCGGCCGAACCGCGACCGCACTATTTCGGCGCGAACTGGGGCGTGCAGGTCGGCGCCTTCGACTCGCCGCAACTGGCGCGGGCGATCGCGGAATCGAGCCGTCGCCTCGCGCCGCAGCTCGCCGCGGCACGGACCATGGTCGGCGTGACGGCGCCGTTCGGCGGCCATGTGCTCTACCGGGCGCGGCTGACCGGATTGACGGAGCAGGAGGCGGCGAGCGCTTGCCGGACGCTGAGCGCGCGGGCAGCGGCGTGCATCACGGTGCCGCCTGGGGGTTAGGGAACGCGCCTCCGGCGACCCGGGCTCTAGAACAACAGCCGATCTGATGATTCCATCCGATCGGATTTTGCTCTGGGGCCGGAAGGCCCCAGACCTCCATCCGTAAAAGCCGCTGCTCGACAGGGCTGGTTCGAAAGTGACGGGGTCTGGGGGCCGCCGGAGGCGAGCCGTTCCTAAGCCGCGTCCACCCGGCGCGGACGGGCCGGCGAAATCAGGGCCGGCGGGTCGATTTCTCCAGGCGGGCTGAGAGCCTTGAGCAGCGCCTCGCGAATCCCCGCGAGTTTGCGCTCGTTCTCGATCTTCAGCCCGAACACGTCCTTGACGTAGAACACATCTACCGCGCGCACGCCGTAGGTTGTTACGTGAGCGGAAGCGATCTGCAGCCCCTGCTCGCTGATCGCGGCGGTGACGTCGTGCAGCAGGCCGGGACGGTCCCGTCCGTTCACTTCCAGCACAGTGTGCGTGTTGGAGGCGTGATTGTCGAGCACGACGCGGGGCGGCACATGGATGGCGCGCATGCGGCTCCCCGCCGCGGCGCGCGCGATGCGGCGGATTTCGGTGCTCAGACGCAGCTTGCCGGACAGCGCCTGCTCGGTCACCGCCGCCAGCCGCGCCAGCCGGTGCGGCGCGTCGAAGGCGCCGCCGGCCGCATCTTGGATCCAGAACGTATCCAGCGCCATGCCATTGGTCAGGGTATGGATGCGGGCATCCACGATCGATCCGCCGGCGATCGCCAGCGCGCCGGCGATGCGGCTGAACAGTCCGGCATGATCGGCGGCGTAGACCGTCACTTCGGTGACCGAGCGGGCGGGCAGGGGCTGAGTGTCGATGGTCAGCGGCGCCTGTCGGCATTCGGCCTCACGCACCAGCCTGGCGTGGCGGGCGTGGGTCTCCGGATCGAAGGACAACCAGTAGCCGGGATAGCCGAGATCGGCGAACCGCGCGATGTCGGCTGCGGTCCAGTCGGCCAGCAATTCGGCGGCGGCCTGCTTGGCGTGGGCCACGCGCACGTCGCGCTCGGTGGTGCCCAGGCCGCCGGCCAGCACCTCGCCCACCCGGGCGAACAGTTCGCGCAGCAGCGTGGCCTTCCAGCCGTTCCACACCTTGGTCGAGACCGCACGCATGTCGGCCACGGTGACCACCAGCAGCAGGCGCAGCCGCTCCGGTGACTGGATCGTGTCGGCGAGGTCGAGGATGGTCTTGGGATCGTCGATATCGCGCTTGAACGCGGTCTGGCTCAGCAGCAGATGGTGCAGCACCAGCCAGGACACCGTCTCGGTCTCCTCGGCGGTCAGGCCGATCTGCGGGCCGATCTCCAGCGCCAGTTCGGCCCCGAGTTCGGAATGGTCGCCGCCGCGGCCCTTGCAGATGTCGTGCAGGAGCATCGCCACGTAGAGCGCGC
>DAIDJM010000067.1 GCA_027451405.1 Acetobacteraceae bacterium
GATTGTGAGTTGCGAGGGCCCCGCGGGCGCTTCGACATCGACGCCGGCAAGCGCGAGCCATGCGTGACCGTCTCGGCTGGGGAAGAATTCGAGCTTGCGGCCGAGCCATTCGCCGGTTACGTGAGCGGAATCATCCGTGACGTTGAGGCGGATCAGCTCAGGAGAACCGGCCTCGACGACGGCGGGCGTGATGCTGATGGAAGAAGCGGCGGGCGGCTGGGACACAGCCGCGACCGCCGCAAAGAACAGGACAAGCGCGAGCCGCGAAATGCGAGAGCCGGTCATGCGTTCAGCATAACCGGCTCCGGGTGCGGTGAGGGCTGTGTGCGGATTAGATTAGCGAGGCCCGTGGGCGGCGTTGTGCTTTTCGCGATAGATTTGTCGGCTGGCGCGATTCTGCTGGCGATTGACCTGCCGGCGCTCCTGCGGGGTGAGGCGGCCGCCGTTGGCGGCGCGGTCGGCGGCAACCTGGCGGTTGATGTTCTGCTGGTGATTTTCAGCGCGGGCTGCTTCGCCGGGCGTCATGGAGCCGTTGCGGATGCCGTTGGCGATGCGGGCCTGTTGATTGGCGCGGCGCTGCCCGACGGGATTGTTGCCGTAGTGCGCCTGGGCGGCGTTGTGCCTGTCGTTATAAATGGAGTGGCTGATGTTGTTCTGCTGGCGGTTGATGCGTTGGCGCTCCTGCGGGGTGAGCGCGCCACCGTTTGCTGTGCGGTCAGCGCGGATTTCGCGGTTGACGTTGGCTTCGCGCGATTCGAGGCGCTTGGTTTCTCCGGCGGTGAGCTGGCCGGACTGGACGCCGTTGGCGATGCGCTGCTGCTGATCCACGCGGCGATCCGGGACGGAGCCCTCGGGGGCGGGCTGCTGGGCAAAGGCCGGCGCCGAGACAGCCAGGGCAACTGCCATACCACGATCCCCAGCAAGCCGATCCTGAAAGGCATCACGCTGGCGATCCCGGACGGCGAAATTCACGCCATCATGGGCCCGAACGGCAGCGGCAAATCCACGCTGGCCCTCGTGCTCGCCGGCCGCGAGGATTTCGCGGTAACCCAGGGCAGCGTGACGTTCGATGGCGCCGAAATGCTGGCGCTCGAGCCCGAGCAGCGGGCTCAGGCCGGCATTTTCCTGGCTTTCCAATCGCCGGTGGAACTGCCCGGCGTCGGCAATGCGAATTTCCTGCGCACGGCGGTCAACGCCCAGCGCCGCGCCCGCGGCGAGCCTGAACTCGACGCCGCGCAATTCCTGCGCGAGGCCCGCGCCGCCGCCAAACGCTTGCACATGCCGGACGATCTGCTCAAGCGTCAGGTCAATGTCGGGTTTTCCGGCGGCGAGAAGAAGCGCAACGAGATCCTGCAGATGACGCTCCTGCGTCCGCGCCTCGCGATTCTCGACGAGACGGATAGCGGTCTGGACATCGACGCGTTGCGTATCGTGGGCGAGGGCGTCAATGCGCTGCGCGGCCCCACCTTCTCCGCGCTCGTGATCACGCATCATCAGCGCCTGCTGCAACACATCGTGCCCGACCGCGTGCATGTGCTCGCCGGCGGCCGTATCGTCAAAACCGGCGGCCCCGAACTCGCCGAAGCACTCGAAGCCCGCGGCTATGCGCAGGTCATCGCGGAGGCCGCATGAACGCGCTCACCCCCGCGCTTTCCGCCGAAAACTTCCTCGCTCACTATGAGCAACGCCGCGCCGCGCTCCCGGGCGATCCCGCGGCGCGCGATGCAGCGGCGTCGTATTTGCGCGCGCACGGCCTGCCCGGCCCGCGCGACGAAGCCTGGAAATATACGAGCCTGCGCCCGCTCGCCGATTTCGCACCCGCCGATGTGGCGCCCGCCGAGCCCAGCCTTCCCGATCTCGGCGCCCTCGCGGATACACCCCGCCTCGTCTTCGTCAACGGCGTGCTTTCGCCGGAACATTCCCGCCTTTCATCGTCCATCCGCGCCTCACTTCCTGCCACCCCCGGCCCCGCTGCCGACGCCGTCACCGCGCTCAACACGCTGCTCACCGAGGATGGCGCCCGTATCGCGATCGACCCCGGAACCGATGCCGGCCTGCTGCTGCTGATCCATCTCGGCACGCCCCATGCGAGCGCCTTCCCGCGCCACACGATCTCCCTCGGTGCCCGCGCCCGCCTGACCCTTCTCGAAATCGCGGCCGGCACGGGTGCCTATCTCCACAACGCCGTCACCCAGATCGCGCTGGCCGAAGAGGCCCATCTGCTGCACGCCCGCCTGCAAACCGAAAGCGAAACGGCCTACCATCTCTCGACCGTCACGGCCGACATCGCCGAGCGCGCCACCTACGACAGTTTCACGCTGACGATCGGCGCCGCCCTCGCCCGCACCACGATGCATGCCAGCCTCGCCGGCCCGCACGCGCACGCCGCGCTCAATGCCGCGCAACGCCTCGCCGGCCAGCAGCACGCCGATTTCACCACCATCGTCCGCCACGCCGCCCCGGACGGCACCTCGCGCCAGACCGTCAAAAACGTGCTGGATGACCATGCCCGCGCGGTATTCCAGGGCCGCATCGAAGTTGCCCAGATCGCCCAGCGCACCGACGGCTATCAGATGAACCAGGCGCTGCTGCTCTCCGACCGCGCCGAAATCGACAGCAAGCCCGAGCTCGAGATCTTCGCGGACGACGTCAAGTGCAGCCACGGCGCCACCGTCGGCGCACTCGACGAAGACCAGCTCTTCTATCTCGTGAGCCGCGGCATTCCCCGTCCCGAGGCTCGCGCCATCCTGATTCACGCCTTCCTCGAAGACGCGCTCGCCGCCATCGACAACGATGCCATCCGCACCCACCTCACGGGCCTGATCGAATCCCGCCCATGAACGACACAATCACCCTCACCCGCGCGCCCGCGCTCGATGTGAGCGCGATCCGCGCCGAATTCCCAATTCTCGCGCAAACCGTGCGCGGCAAGAAACTCGTATTCCTCGACAGCGCCGCCTCCGCGCAAAAGCCCCGCGCCGTCATCGACGCGATGAAAAGCGCGATGGAAACCCAATACGCCAACGTCCATCGCGGCCTGCACTGGATGAGCGAGCGCACCACCGACGCCTACGAAGCCGCGCGCGCGAAAGTGGCCAACCTTCTTAACGCGCCCTCCCCCGAGCAGATCGTCTTCACCAAAAACACCACCGAGGCGATCAACCTCGTCGCGCACGCCTTCTCCGCGCTGCTCAAACCCGGCCAGGCCGTGCTGATCAGTGAAATGGAGCACCACGCCAACCTGATCCCATGGCAAATGCTGCGCGACCGCGCCGGCGTGCCGCTCCGCATCGCGAAAATCACCGACGCGGGCGAGCTCGACATGAACTCGCTCGAATCGCACCTCCAATCCGGCGATATCGGCCTCGTCGCCATCACCCACATGTCGAACGTGCTCGGCACTTACACGCCGGCCGAGCGCATCGCGCGCCTCGCGCACGAGCACGGCGCCCGCGTGCTCTTCGACGGCAGCCAGGCCGCCGTCCACCGCGCCGTCGACGTGCAAGCGATCGGCGCCGATTTCTACGTCTTCACCGGCCACAAACTCTACGGCCCCACCGGCATCGGCGTGCTCTACGCCAAGCGCGACCTGCTCGAAGCGATGCCGCCCTTCTTGGGCGGCGGCGAAATGATCGGCACCGTCACCTACGAGCGCGCCACCTGGGCCGAAATCCCCCACAAATTCGAAGCCGGCACGCCGCCCATCCTCGAAGCGATCGGCCTCGGCGCCGCCATCGATTTCGTCCAATCCATCGGCTTCGACGCCATCGCCGCGCACGAAGCCGCGCTCACCGACCACGCGATCGCAACGCTTTCCACCATCCCCGGCCTCACCATCATCGGCCGCGCGCAAGACCGCGGCGGCGTCATCTCCTTCACCATGCAGAACGCGCATCCGCACGACATCGCGACCCTGCTCGATCGCGCCGGCATCGCCGTCCGCGCCGGCCACCATTGCGCCGAACCGCTGATGCGCCGCCTCAATCTCTCCGGCACCGCGCGCGCCAGCTTTGCGATCTACAGCACCCACGAGGAAATCGACGCGCTCGCCACCACACTCGAGCGCATCCGGAGCCTCTTCGGATGAGCGTCGACATCGCCGCCGATCTCTACCAGCAAACCATCCTGACGCACGCGCGCCATCCGCTGCATCGCGGCCGCCTCGACCCCGCCGACGCCCTTGCCCGCGGCGAAAATCCGCTCTGCGGCGACGATTGTGAAATCACCTTGCGTTACGGCAACGACGGTAAAATCGCCGACATCGCCTTCGAAGGCCGCGGCTGCGCCATCACACTCGCCAGCGCCGACCTGATGGCCGCCCTCGCACGCGGCCGCGCAAAGCCCGAGCTCGAAGAGCTCGCCGAGAAATTCGAAACCCTCGCCCGCACCGGCGAACCCCAGCCCGGCCTCGACACGCTGAGCCCGTTCCGCGGCCTCGCCGATTACCCATCCCGCGTGAAATGCGCGACCCTCCCCTGGGCCGCGCTGCTCGCCGCACTCGAAGGAAAAACGGAGGCGACCAGTGAATGATTCCCCCGCCGCCCCCGAGCCCACGGTCTCCGCCTGGACGCCCGAAGGCGAAGTCCCGCCGCGCGTCTCGGAAGCCGCGGTCCTCGACGCCATATCGTCCGTCTATGACCCGGAAATCCCCGTCAACATCTACGAACTCGGCCTCATCTACACGGTCGATATCGAAGACGACGGCGCCGTCCGCGTGCAAATGACCCTCACCGCGCCCGGCTGCCCAAGCGCCCAGGAACTTCCCGAGCAAGTCCGCGACGCCATTCTCGCAGTCCAGGGTGTCACCTCTTGCGACGTCGAAACCGTCTGGGATCCGCCCTGGAACCCGGGCCGAATGAGCGAAGAAGCGCGCCTCTCTCTCAACATGTTCTGAGCCCGCACCATGTCCGAAACCAGAACCCGCCGCCCCCTCCCGCCGCTGATCCAACTGAGCGACGCCGCCGCCGACCGCCTGCGCCACCTCTACGAAGGCGCCAACGCCGGCCAGCTCCTGCGCGTCAGCCTCAGCACCAAAGGCTGCAGCGGCCTCTCCTACGACCTGAACTTCGTCCCCGAACCCGGCCCCGGCGACGAAATCATCAAAGACAAAGGCGTCACCATCCTGATCGACCGCAAAGCCACCCTGTTCCTGATCGGCAGCACGATGGATTACGAACAGAAACAACTGACCTCGGGCTTCACCTTCGTAAACCCCAACGAAAAAGGCCGCTGCGGCTGCGGTGAAAGCTTCCACGTCTGAGTATATTGAGAGGTGCCTCCGGCGGGCAGAGGCTCCGCCTCTGCACTCCGCTGGGGCCAACGGCCCCAGACCCCGCTACTTCTTCTCCAGACATTCAACGCCACGGGCCACCGTACCAGTGCCTTGAACGCGGCAGCATCGACCACATCGCCCTCAAAGATGCCATCATCTTCCCTATGTCGGAACGTTCTCTCGCCAAAGTCCCCTTAGTTCCAGTGATCGCCAACCCAGTCCAAAACTCGATCGAAATCCGCCTTCGAGCACGCTTTCGCGGGGCTGATCCAAAACCCATCGTCCCGAAACATCAACGGTGACTCCCCATCCCCTTTGGTCAGAACATATTTGTCAACCTGAACAGCGGCTGGCTCCGACTGAACCAATCCCGTCTTCCAGGCAACGGCCAATCTGACGCGGTCGCCGTTCTGAAAAATGGCAACCCGCTGAAGCCAGCAATCCGCCCCCTCCACATCGCGTAATTTTATCTCACCGGACCTTCCGATTACCTGAACTTCCTGCGGTAAGGCCTTCGGGTCACCACCGGATAAGAGCAACAGCACCGTGTCATCGGTCCGGTCGGGCGCCGGCACGCGAAACCGCACAATTCGGGTGATCCCCCCGAGGGCAGTGGGTCCAAAATCCGCGACGGGCTGTTGCAAAGTCAGACGCTTGCCAAAAGCGCTGCAATTTACCGCCAACAAAACCGCGAATAAGCCCGCTCTCCCCGCCTTCGAAGCTCTCCCCGCGAAGGGGTCTGGGGCCTTTCGGCCCCAGTGGGGGTGCAGGGGGCAAAGCCCCCTGCCCGCCGGAGGCACTTCCCCAACCTCACCCCCGCAAAACATCAATCGCCACCCACTCCCCATTCCGCTCAAAAAACCAAAACATCCACCCGTTGCAGCTCGGCGCGTTCGTCACCGCCGCCCCGACCTGGTGGATCGACCCCCGATGCGGCCCGCAGATCAGCGTCCCGTCCGCCGCCACCGTCGCCGCCACCCGCCGCATCTTGTCCGCAAGCACCGTGCCTGGCGGCAAAATCCCCTGCTCCACCAAACTCCCGAACGGCACCCGCGTCGCCGTCCGCCGGCTCGGCGTCGGTGCCACGACCTCCGAAGCCGCCACCCGCTGCCGCCGGATTCGTGCCAGCGCCGCCTCCACATAGGCCGGGTGCCGCTCGATCCCCACGAAATGCCGCCCGAGATGTTTCGCGACCGCCGCGGTCGTTCCGCTCCCCAGAAACGGATCGAGCACCACGTCCCCCGGCCCCGTGCTCGCGAGCAGCACGCGATGAAGCAAAGCTTCCGGCTTCTGTGTGGGGTGCAGTTTCAGCCCATGTTCGTTGCGTAGCCGTTCCTCGCCGGTGCAGAGCGGAATGAGCCAGTCGCTCCGCATCTGCAGATCGTCGTTGAGCGCCTTCATCGCCGCGTAATTGAACCGGTAGCGGCTATCCTGCCCCCGCGCCGCCCAGATCAGCGTCTCATGAGCGTTCGTGAACCGCCGCCCCCGGAAATTCGGCATCGGATTCGATTTCCGCCATATCACGTCGTTCAGGATCCAGAATCCAAGATCCTGCAGAATGCTGCCGATACGGAATATATTGTGATAGCTGCCGATCACCCAGATCGTGCCATCTTTGCGCAGCAGCCGCCGCGCCTCCGTAAGCCACCCCCGCGTGAACGCATCATATTCCGCGAAATCGGTGAACCGGTCCCACTCCTCATCGACCCCGTCCACCAGGCTGTCGTCCGGGCGCCGCAGCTCGCCGCGCAGCTGCAGATTATAGGGCGGGTCCGCGAACACGCAGTGAAACGACGCCGCCGGCAGCATCCGCATCATGTCGATGCAGTCGCCCCGGAGGATCTGATCGAGCGGCAGGTCCCGCGAAATATCCACTGGCCTCGGACTGGGTTAGGTGCAGGGGCGAGTCTGCCCTGCCGCCCGTAGCCACGCCAAGCGGGGACGCTTAGCGTGTCGTCGGCGCGCCTCCGGCGGCCAGGGCTCCACCCTGGGCCCGCTGGGGCCGCCGGCCCCAGCGGAGTGCAGAGGCGGCGCCTCTGCCCGCCGGAGGCGCACCTCAACCAAAAAGCCCCCGACGCATGCACCCAGCCCTACGCGCCCTCGCCGCCACCCTCCCCGAAAACGCCATCCTCACGGGCGAGGCGGCCAAAGCCCAGGCCTACACCCCCTGGGGCACGCTCGGCGCCCCGCTCGCGATCCTGCGCCCCGCCACCACCGACCAGGTCGCCGCCTGCCTCCGCATCGCCAGCGCCCACGCGCTCCCCATCACCCCCTGGGGCGGCAAAACCGGCCTCGTCGCCGGCACCTACGCCGACGGCATCGTCGCCCTCTCCCTCGAGCGCATGAACGCCATCGAATCCATCGACCCCGACGCCGCCACCCTCACAGCCGAGGCCGGCTGCATCCTCGCCACCGCCTGCGCCGCCGCCGAAGCGCGGAACCTGCTGCTCCCGCTCGATCTCGGCGCCCGCGGCTCCGCCACGATCGGCGGCCTCATCTCCACCAATGCCGGCGGCAACCGCGTGCTGCGCTTCGGCATGATGCGCGACATGGTGCTCGGCCTCGAGACCGTGCTCGCAGACGGCACGATCGTGTCGGCCATGAAACCGCTCATCAAGAACAACACCGGCTACGATCTCAAACAGCTCTTCATCGGCTCCGAAGGCACGCTCGGCATCGTCACCCGCGCCGTGCTCCGCCTGCGTCCCCTCCCCGCCAGCCAGCTCACCGCGCTGCTCGCGGTAGATTCGTTCCAAAAACTACCAAAACTTCTCCGCCGCCTCGAAGCCGAATTCGCCGGCACGCTCTCGGCCTTCGAAGTCATGTGGCCCGAATTCTACCATCTGGTCACCACGCCCCCGGCCCTCGGCACGCCAATCCTTCCCCATGGCGCCAATTTCTACGTGCTCACCGAAGCCATGGGCGCCCATCCCGACCCCGACCGCGCCCGCTTCGAATCCGTCCTTGCCGCCTGTCTCGAGGACGGGCTCGCCCAAGACGCTGTCATCGCCAAATCCCAGGCCGAAACCCGCCGCCTATGGGCGCTCCGCGACGACGTCGCCCAGCTCGCCCGCAACGCGCCCGTCGTCCATTTCGATGTCAGCCTCCCCATTGCCGGCATGGAATCCTATCTCGCAACGATTCGCGCCCGGCTCACCGCGCGCTGGCCCGATCACACGCTCGTCGTCTTTGGCCATCTCGGCGACGGCAACCTCCACGTCATCGTCGGCGTCGGCGACGAATCCGCCCGTCATGCGGTCGAACAAATCATCTACGAAGCTCTGCCGAACGGCTCGGTTTCCGCCGAACACGGCATCGGTCTGCTCAAGCGCGAATGGCTCCCCCTCTCGCGCAGCGCACCCGAACTTGCGGTGATGCGCGCCATGAAATCCGCGCTGGACCCCCAAAACATCCTCAACCGCGGCAAGGTGCTCGCATGAACGGCGCCGAATCCCTGCTCCGCACGCTCGTTGCCGCCGGCATCGACACCTGCTTCGGCAATCCCGGCACGAGCGAAATGCATTTCGTGGCCGCCCTCGACCGCGTCCCCGGCCTGCGCGCCATTCTCTGCCTCGACGAATCCGTCGTCGCCGGCGCCGCCGACGGCTATGGCCGCATGGCCGGCAAGTCCGCCGCCACGCTGCTCCACCTCGCCCCGGGCTTGGGCAATGCCTGGTCCAACCTCCACAATGCCCGCCGCGCCGACACGCCGATCCTCAACATCATCGGCGACCATGCCCGCCACCATCTGCAGTATGACGCCCCGCTCACCGCCGACCTGCCCGCGCTCGCCCGCACCATATCCCACTGGTCGCATACCGTAACAAGTTCCTGCAACGCGGCATCCGACGCCGCCCGCGCCGCGGCCGCCGCCGGCAGCGCCCCCGGCCAGATCGCGACCCTGATCCTGCCCGCGGATTGTGCCTGGAACGAAGCCGCCGCCCCGAGTCCGCCACTCCCACCCGCGCCCGCTGCGCCCCCCAGCAACGCCGCCATCGACACGGCCGCGCAACTGCTCCGCGCAGCCAAATCCCCGGCTCTCCTGCTGCGCGGCGCCGCCTTGCTCGAGCCCGGCCTCGACGCCGCCGGCCGCATCGCCGAGGCGACCGGCGCCAAACTCCTCTGCGACACTTTCGTCCCGCGCCTCGCCCGCGGCGCCGGCTGCGTCCCCGTCGAGCGCCTCCCTTATTTCGCCGAACAGATCACCGATTTCCTCGCCGGCACCGATTTGCTCATCCTGGTCGCCGCCAACCCCCCGGTCGCCTTTTTCGCCTACCCCGGCAAACCGAGCGACTGCACCCCGCACGACGCCCGCATCCACACGCTCGCGCATCCGCACGAAAACGCGCCCGCCGCGCTCGACGCCCTCGCCGATGCTCTGCACGCTCCCAAATCTCCGCAGAGGCGCGCGCCGCTGCAAAAACCCGCCCTCCCCAGCGGCCCGCTGAACCAGGCCACCGCCGGCATGGCCATCGCCGCCCTGCTCCCCGACCAGGCCATTCTCATCGACGAAGCCGCCACCAACGGCCTCGCCCCCTACGCCTTCACGGCCAACGCCGCGCCGCACGACTATCTCGGCCTCACCGGCGGCTCGATCGGCTGGGGCCTCTCCGCCGCCACGGGCGCTGCCGTCGCCTGCCCGGACCGCAAAATCCTCTGCCTCCACGGCGACGGCGGCGCCATGTACGCCCCCGCCGCCCTCTGGACCCAAGCCCGCGAAAACCTCGACATCGTCAACATCATCTTCGCAAACAGAAGTTACGCCATCCTTAACCTCGAACTCGCCCGCGTCGGCGCAGGCGTTGGCGGCTCCCACGCCCGCGCCATGCTCGACATTGCCAATCCAACCCTATCCTTCACCGACATTGCCCGCGGCATGGGTGTGCACGCCACCCGCGCCGAGACCGCAGATGCGTTCTCGCAACAACTCGCCCATGCCATGCAGACACCCGGGCCTCATCTCATCGAAGCCGCCGTCTGACCGGGCGGAGGCCCTGCCTTCCTGGACCCTCCGCTGGGGCCGAAAGGCCCCAGACCCCATCACCTGGGCAGAGCCGGGGCCGCCGGCGCCACGCCTGAACAAAAAACACGCTCTGCTTTAGGCCAAAAGCACCAGAACCCGTTGCCATCAAGAAATCGCGCGGGAGCGCCGCCGGCATCATGTCTTGACGCATATCAATGCGACATACACGGCCACCACGCGACACTGCGAACCCGCAACGGACTTATTCCGTGGGAGGAAGATCATGACCCTCGGCAGGTCACGGCATCGGTTGGCATGGATGCTCGCCGGCATGGGCCTTCTCGCCGGCACCGGCCCGGTCCTCGCGCAGCCGGCAGAAACACCCGGCAACACCGCGTCCCAGCTGAATCCGCAGGATGCAACGGGAGCCTTCGCCACCACGGTCTCCTACGTCATCCATTTCTTCCCGCTATGGTCCACCGCCACGTTCAGCGGCTTCGCGGCGCTGTCCGGCCTGCAAAATCTCCTGAGCGCCCCTGACCGGATCACCCCCGCATTCAAGCTGCTCCTCGGCCCGAGTTCAGACACGCTCTACGCCGCGAGCTTCCTCAATCTCAGCACCGAGCCGGTGATCCTCACGATCCCGCCTACCGGCGTCAGCTACTCGGTCGTCGTGGTCGACCCTTATGAAGAGGTGATCCAAAGCGGCATCCCGCCCCTCACCCCTGGCGTCTACGGCCTCACCGGCCCGGGCTATTCCGGCAAGCTCCCCGACGGAGTAACGCCGATTCCGCTTCCCGTGAACTACCCGATCATGGCAATCCGGATCGACACGTTCTCCTCCGCCTGCGTCGATCAAACCGTCGCCGCCGCCACCTTCCGCGCGTCCCTCAAGATGCAGACCCTCAGCAACTACATGAAAAACCCTTCCGGTGGCGCGACCCAGATCCGGCCGGTCATCCTCTATTCCCTGTCGGTCAAAGCCATCGGCGATGCGCTGATCACGCAAACCCCCATTCTCTTTCTCAAACAATTGCAGGCCGCCGTGAACGGGCCGCAAACCCCGCCGCTGTCCCCCGACGATCAGAAACTCTCCGCCCGCTTCGATGCCCTGTTCGGGGACGGAACATCCCAGACCGACCAGTTCAGCGCAGGCGCCCGCAAGGCCTTCGCCCTTCTGGTCAACGAATACATGACCCACACGGACGCCAACAACTGGATTCACTATATCAACCAGGGCGACTTCAATAACCATCTGCTCGAGCGCGCCGCGGGCGCCGAATTCGCCCAGGTCTCCAACACCACCGACACCGCACTCTACTACAACGCCTTCACCGACGCGAAAGGCCAGCCGCTCAACGGCGCCAATCTCGACGGCTACGTGATCAAGTTCCAGCCGCAACAGATTCCCGAAGCCAAGCGCTTCTGGTCGATCAGCGTCTACACGCGAGAGGTCGAAAACGTCATCCGCAACCCGATCAACAAATATCACGTCGCCAACTGCACCCCCGGCCTGCGGAAAAACCCCGACGGATCGCTTTCGATCTACGTGACGCGCACCCTCCCGCCCGGTGTTCCGATAGCGAACTGGCTTCCGATCGGCACCTCCCCATTCACCGCCTGGATGCGCATCTACGGCCCAACCCCCGGAGAGAACGAAAGCTACGTCCCCCCCGCCCTGACGCTCCGCCGATAAACGCGGGCCCCGGCGCGCTGGCGCATCCTCTCAGAGAACATCGAGAAGATCCGCCAGCCGCTCCCCCAATCTCCCGCTCGGCCGCCGCTCCGCCCACTCCGCCGCAAACGCCGCCAGAAATCCCGCCTCCACCGCCCGCTCCCGCACCACGGCGCGCTCGATCCCCGTCCCCGCCTGCGAATCCTCCCCCATCACCCCCGCCAGAACCTCCCGCCCCACCGCGCGCCCCAGCAGCCGCGACACCACAGCCTCCGGCGCCCCCACCAGTTCCTCGAACCAAACGATCGCCGGCGCCATCCCCGCCCGCCGCAGCCGGTCCACCCCCACCAGCGCATCGCGCAATATCTGCGCCACCATGTCCGCCGGCTCCCCGAACGCCCGGTGCCGCGACAACGCCCATTCCTGCGCCCGCCGCAACAAAACCACCGCCCGCGCCCCCGCCACCGAACCCACCAGGAATTCCGGCGCCGCATTGCAATGGCTGCGCAGCTTCAAAAACACCCCCGGCCCCAGCGCCGCCTCGAGCGACCCCACGCCCGCCCGCACCACCCCCGCGGCCACCCCCTCGCCCAACGCCCCCCGCTCGGTTTCGCCCATCAAACAAAGCTGCGTCGGCCAATCCGGCTCCGAAGCGCAGCAGGTTCTCGAGCAGGATCTTCAGCGAGTAGGGCAGCCGCTCGACCTTCTCGCGCGGCAGAG